>CAILNT010000001.1 GCA_903835655.1 uncultured Pseudomonadota bacterium
CGGTAGGCTTCGCCCAGCGTGGGGTACTCATCCATGAGACTGACCAACTCCAGGCGGCGTTTGTCGGTCAAACGATCCCAGTCCTTGAGGAAGGTGTACTTGTGTCCCTTCAAGGTGATTCCCTCCTTCCGCTCCAGGCGGCGCACGGTATCCATGGCCTCATTGAGCAGTTTCACCACATGAAAGCGGTCAAAGGTGATCCGTGCCTTGGGAAAGGCCTTGCCCGCCCCCGCGATGAAGGAAGGCGACATGTCCATGCTGATCTCGGTGATCTGCTCTGGCTTGACCTCCTGGCTAGCTGTCCAGTCCCGCCTGTTCCTCCGCGTCAGGAAGGGGATCCTCTGGGGCGGGCCATCCCGCCTCCCGAAGCACCGACAATGCCTGTTCCACAAATCAGGATACTATGTGCACATGAATCCATCGCGCAGCCGAACAGGAGCAAACTGGACAGCGTCAGTGCGGTGGATACGAACAACCTCTACCAGAAAGTCAGCGGACGCTTGATGTAATGAATCTGCGTGAGAAATGCACTGGGTGCGAGGGGTCCGAATAATGCTGTTGAAGGGTCTCCCGGCAGGACGGCTAATTTGGGTGGCCGCTTGTACTCTGATCCTCGCCATCATTGGGACATCCTTGGCGTCGGTCGCCTGGCTCCGTGAACAGGAAATTGAACTCTGGCGCCAACGACTGGCAGACCTGACGCTGGTCCTGGCCGAGCAAACCTTCCAGACGATGTCGTCTGCCCAGCTTTCGATGGATGGAATAGCCGAACGGATCGAGGCTATGGGCATACAAAGTGATGCGGAACTGCGCGCAAAGGCCGGTAGCGAGGCAATGCATCTAGTCATGCGTGACAAGATCACGGGCTTGCCACAGGTGGACGTCGCAAGCATCGTCGCCGCCAACGGGGATGTCATCAACTTCACGCGCACCTACCCCGCGCCTGCAATCAACTTGTCTGACCGCGATTATTACCAGGTTCGCCGTAACGATCCTACGCCAGGTATATTTGTGAGCAAGGCCGTACGCAACAAGGGAAACGGTAAGTGGGTATTTTATCTAAGTCGACGCCTGAATTACGCCAACGGGCATTTCATGGGCTTGGTGCTGGTCGGCATCTCAATCGATCAATTTACCGAGTTCTATGCTCGTTTGGCCAAGAACCTGGGGGAAGGCGCGTCGATCACGCTATATCGAAGGGATTTCTCGATCCTGACTCGCTGGCCGCGCAACGAAGCCGTGATAGGCAAACAGAATCTCACCGGCACAACGCATCAGGTCGTCGAGGTGAAGAAGAAAAATGACGATGTGATCTATAGCGCCGGCCCCCGATTTTTCGAAGCCAACGCGCAGGTTGCCCGTCTGGGCGCCGTGCGTGTGCTTCCACGCTATCCGATGATCCTCAACCTGACCGTCACCGAAGCGTTATTTCTCGCCAACTGGCGGCACGTGGCCAAGCTGGTTGCAGTGAGTTCGACAGGCACGACATTGGCCTTGCTGATCGGTACGCTGGTCCTGCTGCGTACCACCCGTCAACGCGAAATAAGTGCAACCCTGCTGAAGGAACTTGCTGACCAAGTCCCCGGCGCATTATTCCAATTGCGAATGGCACCGGACGGCAGAGCCAGATTTTCTTTCGTGAACAAGCGGTTCCATCAACTGTACGGATTGGCGGTAAACGAGGAGGCCATCGAGGCAACGAGTATATTCGCGTATCAGCACCCAGAGGACATGGACAGAATCCGCAATTCCATCCGGGAGTCAGCAAGAACCCTACGCCCATGGCATGAGGAATACAGGCTCGTGCTTCCCGAGTGGCAAATCGCGCCCCATTGGAGCCACCGAATCGCGGCTTAATGGAGCCAGTAAAAGGTGTGGTTTTTCGAGTTCCGGACGGGGTGATTTTCGGTGGTTTTCCTGGGATTTTGCAAACCTCCGAATCGTTGTATTTAA
>CAILNT010000002.1 GCA_903835655.1 uncultured Pseudomonadota bacterium
CCGATGAACATTGAGGATTGCGCCTTCGATCACGCTCACCCTCTGGGTGAACCCGCTACGCGCCCGATTGCACGGCAGGCGACGTCTGGCTGCGTTGCACCCACATGGGGCACGCCGGATTCGTAAGGCGGCAAAGCCACCAACGACTCCGCTGCTCCTCCTTGCAGGGAGCGACCATGCGCGTCGTCGCGCACCCGCAAGGGGTAGGCCGGATTCGTACGCGCTCAAGCGCTACGACTCCGCGCCCTTGCCAGACAACTCGCCAGACGCGCACTCGGGCGTGTTCAACTGAGGATTCAAGGTTCATCGTAACGGCAGCCGTAGCGAGAACCACGCCTGATTTCGTGCGTACCCAAAAAAATCAATGGCTTCCGCGCGCTGCCTGGTATATGATGAGCGGCGTTGTGTAACACAGTAGTTGGCTTCCCGCTCCATCTCCATAGGCCGGGTACGCAAGCCCACGGGACTGTTTTCACAGCCCCATCGTCCCGACCTCACCTGATCCTTTCACGGAAACCTCCGTCGATTCGGCTTCGCGGCATTCGGTTGGCGCCGATGTTTCGCGAGAATCGACCGCTATGGCTTTGTCGCCATGACGAGAGCGTTTCTGTTTGCGCCCCATTGTCGGGCGCCGTTGCTCTTTGCCTGTGCCAAACGAATGGCGGGCGGAGCGCTGAAAGGATCGATATGACTTTTACTACGTTAGGCCTCAACCCCGTTGTCCTGAAATGCCTGGAAACCACTGGCTACACCGTCCCCACCGAGGTGCAGCGTCAGGCGGTGCCCGCCGCGCTGGAAGGACGCGACCTGCTGGTCTCCAGCCACACCGGCAGCGGCAAGACTGCGGCCTTCCTCCTGCCCAGCCTGCATCGACTTGCTGAACCTTCCACCCTTCCCGGCACGGGCCCACGCCTGCTGGTGCTTTGCCCCACCCGTGAACTCGCCATGCAGGTGCAAAAGCAGGCGATGATCTACGGCGCCGGCATGCGCCGCTTGCGCACCGTCTGCCTGGTCGGCGGCGCGCCGTTCGGCCCGCAGTTCCAGGCGCTGAAGGTGAACCCTGAAGTGATGATCGCCACGCCCGGCCGCCTGATCGACCACCTGGAACGCGGCCGCATCGACTTCTCGCGCCTCGAAGTGCTGGTGCTGGACGAGGCCGACCGCATGCTGGACATGGGTTTCATCGAGGACATCGAGCATGTCGTCTCGCGTACTCCGGCGTCGCGCCAGACCCTGCTGTTCTCCGCCACCCTGGATGGCATGGTGGGCAAGATCGCCGCGGAAATGACCAACAACCCGCTGCGCATATCCGTGGAAATCAAGGAAGAGCACAAGGCCAATATCGACCAGCGCATCCTATTCTCCGACGACATCGGCCACAAACATCGCCTGCTCGACGTGCTGCTGCGCGATCTGGACCTGACACAGGCACTGATCTTCACCGCCACCAAACGTAGCGCCGAGGAATTGTCGGAGACCCTGCTGGAACAGGGCCATTCCGCCGCGGCCCTGCATGGCGACATGCCGCAACACAAGCGCACCCGCACCCTGCAACGTCTGCGTGACGGCCAGGTGCGCTTTCTCGTGGCCACCGACGTCGCCGCGCGCGGCATCGATGTCGCCGGCATCAGCCATGTCATCAACTTCGACGCGCCGCGCCAGGCCGAAGATTACGTACACCGCATCGGCCGTACCGGCCGCGCCGGCCGTACCGGCATCGCCATCACCATGGTGAACAGTAAGGAACGCCATCTGGTGCGCGAAATCGAGCGCTATATCGGCAAGAGCGTGCGCGTCGACATCATCGCCGGCCTGGAGCCCTCGGCCCGTCCCGAGCGCAGTTTCGACAAATCGCGTGGCGGCAAGAGCGGCTACGGCGTTGGCGGATACAACAAGGCCGGCGCCAGCCCGAAACCCTGGGGAGAGCGCAAGTTCGGCGAAAAACCCGCGAGCGATCGTCCCTGGGGCGAGAAGAAATGGGCCGACAAGCCCGCTGACCGGCCGCGCGGCGAAGGCGCTCCCCGCGCATACGGCCAACGGGATGTTCCCGCGCCGCGCCATGACGATGATAACCGCGGCAACTCCATCAACTACGGCGCAGCCAGCCCGCAGGCGCGCCCCGCCCGAGACGGCAACACCTGGACCAAGCCGGAAGGCGCGCACGTAACCAAGGCCTGGGTAAACAAGTCCGACACGCGTCCGGCCTTCAAGAGCGCGCGCGGCGAGGACACACGCCCCGCGGCCGCCAAGCCGCGCGGCCGTCAGAGCTGGTAAGTCGGTAGGAGCCGTTTCGACCCGGAGGGTGTAGTCATCCACCGAGTTGGCTACCCGCGGCCTTCTGGCCGCGGCTGCACCCCCATTCCACCCGATCTCCCGTCCGGCCGCTGAAGCGGCCGGCGGCGATTTCAAGGACATGGGCGACCGCCTGCGGCGGATAGTGGATGGGGCAGGGATCCCGCTCGCAAACCGGCAAGGTGAGCACCCCGACCACCCGATTTCCCGGACTCACCCAGATCAGGTCGATGGGAAAGCGCATGCCGCGCATCCAGAAGCCCGACATCCCGGCTGGAGCCAGTTCGAACCACATGCCGGCATCGGCCAGGAGTCGATCGCGTCCGGACAGACCCTGTTCCCGCGCCTCATGGGTGGCTGCCAGTTCCACCTGAAATCGCTGGGCGCCGATTTCCACCTGCATGTCCGCAGAACAAGGCTCGGCGGCCCGCGCCGTGCCGCAGACCAGAAGCAGTAAACTGGCGCACTTTTTCCAGACTCGCATCCTCCCCCTCATGCAATTTCAGGTAACTCACCGCAGTGGCCACGCGCGTCGTGGCGTATTGGAAACCGCCCACGGCCGCATCCAGACCCCGGTTTTCATGCCGGTGGGCACCGTCGGCACGGTCAAGGGGGTCAGCCCCCATGAACTGGTCGACCTGGGCGCGCAGATCGTGCTCGGCAACACCTTCCACCTCTGGCTGCGCCCTGGCGTCGAGGTCATCGAGGCGCATGGCGGCCTGCACGGCTTCATGGCCTGGAACGGGCCGATCCTCACCGACTCCGGCGGTTTCCAGGTATGGAGTCTCACGCATTTGCGCAAGATCACCGAACAGGGCGTGAAATTCGCCTCGCCTCTGGATGGCCAGCGCCTGATGCTCTCCCCCGAGAAGAGCATGCAGATCCAAAAAGCGTTGAATTCGGACATCGTCATGATTTTCGACGAATGCACGCCCTATCCGGCGGACCGGGAAACCGCGTCCTTATCCATGGAACTGTCGCTGCGTTGGGCGGAACGCTCGAAGAATGCGCATGGTGGCAATCCCAATGCCCTGTTCGCCATCGTCCAGGGCGGCATGTACGAAGACCTGCGCGAACGCTCCCTGGAACGCCTGGTCGAGATCGGCTTCGACGGCTATGCCCTGGGCGGCCTCTCGGTGGGCGAACCGAAGGAGGACATGGAACGCATCCTCGAACACATGGGCCCGCGCCTGCCCGAGGACAGGCCGCGCTATCTCATGGGCGTGGGCACGCCGGAGGACATCGTCTATGCGGTTGCCCGCGGCATCGATCTATTCGATTGCGTCATGCCCACCCGCAACGCCCGCCATGGCCTGCTGTTCACCTGGTCCGGCGACCTGCGCATCAGGAACGCCCGGTTCAAGGCGGACACCGGCCCGATCGACCCGGAGTGCGGCTGCTACACCTGCCGGAATTTCACCCGCGCCTACCTGCATCACCTACAGCGCTCGGGCGAGATGCTGGGCGCGCGCCTCAACTCGATCCACAATCTGCATTTCTATCAGGATTTCACCGCGAGCATGCGCGGCGCGCTGGAACAGGCGCGGTTTCCACAATGGATCATGGATTTTCAGCGCCGACGCGGCAACGGGCCCGACTGATCGTCATGACCGCAGTGTTAGAATCCGCCGGTTTTCCTTCTCGCTCCCGCTTACCATGTCCTCTCTGATTCCTTCCGCTTTCGCCGCGGCACCTGGTCAGCCCGACCCGATCATGACTTTTCTGCCACTGATTGTCCTCTTCGCCCTGTTCTACTTCATGATCATTCGCCCGCAGATGAAGCGTGCCAAGGATCAGAAATCGATGCAGGAAACCATCGCCAAGGGCGACGAGGTCATCACCGCCGGTGGCCAGGTCGGCCGCGTGGTGAAGGTGTCCGAACAATACCTCACCCTGGATATCGGCGGCGGCGTGGAATCCCACTTCCAGCGCGGCACGGTCCAGACTGTCCTGCCCAAGGGGACGATCAAGGATCTGTGAGTTGTCAGTTATGCGTTGCGAGTCGTTGCTCGCAACCGCCCGGCCCCAGCTCCAAACTCATAACCAGTAACTCGACACCGCTTCTATGAACCGCTACCCACTCTGGAAATACATCGTCATCAGCCTGGCTGTGCTGGTTTCGTTTCTCTACACCTTGCCCAACTTCTTCGGCGAAGTGCCAGCGGTGCAGGTGATCCCGGTGCGCACCACCGTCAAGGTGGACACGGCGCTGCTGCAACAGGTCGAATCCGCCCTGAAAGCGGCGGGCATCGCTACGACCGGGGTGACGCTGGACGAGCACAGCATCAAGGCGCGTTTCACCAGCACCGATATCCAGATCAAGGCCAAGGACATCGTCCAGAGCGCCTTGGGCCCGGGCTATACGGTGGCGCTGAACCTGCTGCCCGCCTCACCTCGCTGGCTGACCGGGATCGGCGCCTTGCCCATGAATCTCGGCCTGGACCTGCGCGGTGGCGTGCACTTCCTCCTGCAAGTGGACATGCCCCGCGCGCTGGAGAAGGCCGCGGAGCGCTACCAGGGCGACATCCGCACCCTGTTGCGCGAAGCCAAGGTGCGTTATAGCGGCATCGAGCGCGTGGGCGCACAGGTGACCATCAAATTCCACGATGCCGTGCAGCGCGGCGCCGCGAGAAAGGCGATCGAGAACGCCTACACGGAGTTGCAGTTGACCGACAGCGGCGGCGGCGAGGAATATGTACTCACCGCGGCCCTGAAGCTGCAGGCGCAGGTGAAGACCCAGGAATACGCGCTGCAACAGAACCTGACCACGCTGCGCAACCGGGTCAACGAACTCGGTGTGGCCGAGCCGGTAATCCAGCAGCAGGGCGTGGACCGCGTCGTGGTGCAGTTGCCCGGCGTGCAGGACACCGCGCGCGCCAAGGAAATCCTCGGCCGCACAGCCACCCTGGAAATCCGCATGGTGGACGAGGAACGGATGCAGGATGCCAACGTGGTTCGGGCCGCGACCACGGGGCAGGCCCCGTTCGGCACCGAGCTCTATTACGAGCGCGACGGCCGCCCGGTGCTGGTGAAGAAGACCGTGGTGCTGACCGGCGACTACATCACCGATGCCCAACCCGGCTTCGACAACCAGACTTCGCAGGCCGCGGTACACGTCAACCTGGATGGACGGGGTGCACGCATCTTCAAGAACGTCACCCGCGAGAACGTGGGCAAACGCATGGCCATCCTCCTGATCGAGAAGGGCAAGACCGAAGTGGTCACCGCCCCCGTGATCCGCGAGGAAATCGGCGGCGGCCGGGTGCAGATCACCGGCATGGATTCTCCCCAGGAAGCTTCCGACGTCTCCCTGCTGCTGCGTGCCGGCGCGCTGGCCGCCCCCATGGAAATCGTCGAGGAACGCACGGTCGGCCCTTCCCTGGGCGCGGACAACATCGCCCGCGGCCTCAACTCCACCCTGGTCGGATTCGCCGCCATCGCCCTGTTCATGATCGTCTACTACCGCTGGTTCGGCGTGATCTCGACCTCGGCCCTGATCATGAACCTGCTGTTCCTCGTGGCCATCCTGTCCATGATGCAGGCCACCCTGACCCTGCCGGGCATCGCCGGCATTGCCCTGACCCTGGGCATGTCGATCGACGCCAATGTCCTCATCAACGAGCGCATCCGCGAGGAACTGCGCAATGGCAATTCGCCGCAAGCCGCAATCGACGCCGGTTACGCGCGCGCCTGGGACACCATCCTGGACTCCAACGTCACCACACTGATCGCCGGCATGGCCATGTTCTGGCTGGGTTCCGGCCCCGTGCGCGGCTTTGCCGTCGTGCTTTGCCTGGGCATTCTGACCTCGATGTTCAGCGCCGTGACCGTTTCTCGCGCCGTCGTCAACCTCACCTTCGGCCGAGTCAAACGCCTGACTCACGTTTCCATCTAAGGAATCAGCATGGAACTCTTCAAGATCAAGAAAGACATCCCCTTCATGCGCCACGCGGTGCCCACCGCGCTGCTGTCGGCGGCCACCTTCGTCGCCGCCATCCTCTTCCTGGTGCTCCAGGGCCTCAACCTGGGCGTGGATTTCACCGGTGGCACGGTGATGGAAGTGAGCTACGCACAACCGGCCGATATCCACGGTGTGCGCATGACTCTGGCCCGGGGCGGTTTCGCCGATGCCCAGGTGCAGAACTTCGGCACCGCCCACGATGTCCTCATTCGCCTGCCCATGAAGCACGGCGTGACCTCCGTGCACCTCAGCGAACAGGCGATGGCCTTGCTGAAACAGGGCGATGCCGCGGTCACGCTCAAGCGAGTGGAGTTCGTCGGCCCGCAGGTCGGCAAGGAATTGCTGGAGGATGGCGCACTCGCCTTGCTGGTGGTGTCCATCGGCATCGTCCTCTACCTGGCGCTGCGCTTCGAGTGGCGTTTCGCGGTCGGCGCCATCGCCGCCACTGCGCACGACGTGGTCATCATCCTCGGCCTGTTCGCCCTGTTCCGCTGGGAATTCAACCTCACCGTGCTGGCGGCGGTGCTGGCCATCCTGGGGTACTCGGTGAACGACACCGTGGTGGTGTTCGACCGGATCCGCGAGAACTTCAAGAAGACCCGCTCCAGCGACGTCCCCGGCATCATCGACAACGCCATCACCGCGACCCTGTCTCGGACCGTCATCACCCACATCACCACCCAGTTGATGGTTTTCGCCATGCTCTTCCTGGGGGGTGAGGTGCTGTTCTACTTCGCCCTGGCCCTGACCATCGGTATCGTCATCGGCACCTATTCCTCGATCCTTGTCGCCAGCCCCATAGTCATGTGGCTGGGCGTCTCGCGCGAAGACTTCATCAAACCCGTGAAGACCGAATCTGGCGCGGTGGTCTGATCGAAGTGCCGAGACCCGGATAGCGCACTCGGCGCCCACCGTTCATGGAACTTCTCGACTTCGTCCTGCATCTGGACCGGCATCTCGCGCTGCTGGTGGAACAGTATGGCGTCCTGGTCTACGCGATCCTGTTCGCCATCGTCTTCATGGAAACCGGCCTCGTGGTGACGCCCTTCCTGCCGGGTGACTCCCTGCTGTTCGTGGCGGGGGCCGTGGCCGCCGCCGGAGGCATGGACCCCGTGCTCCTGGGCGCCATCCTGATCGCGGCGGCGCTGTGCGGCGACAACGTGAACTACTGGATCGGCCGCTTCCTCGGGCCCAGGTTGTTTCGCTACAAGGGCTGGCTGAAGCAGGAAAATCTCGACCGCACCCATGCCTTCATGGAAAGACACGGCCCCAAGGCCATCGTCATCGCCCGCTTCGTCCCGGTGGTGCGGACCTTCGTCCCCTTCGTCAGTGGCCTGGGCCGCCTGACCTACCTCCGTTTCCTCGGCTTTTCCGTGCTGGGCGCCCTGCTCTGGGTCGGGCTACTGCTTTCGGCCGGCTATTTCTTCGGCAATCTGACCGTGGTCAAGAACAACCTCAGCGCCGTCCTCCTGCTGATTGTGGGCCTGTCCATCCTGCCCGGAGTCATCGAGTATTTCAGGCAGAGAGCGCCGCGCCAGGAAGCCCGGTAGGCAAACGCCACCGGGCGGTGAAGCGACCGGACGTGGGCACTTGCGTCTGCTCTGTCGGCCCGAAATCGGGCCTCCCACACACTATCGATGTGCGGCGATGACGGGCGCGACCGGCACCATACGCAAGTCCGGCAGGAACACCGCCAGCAGGCCCAGGAGCGGCAGGAAAGAACAGACGTGATAGACCACGTCGATGCCCCAGCGGTCGGCAACCTGACCGAGCACGGCGGCACCTACGCCGGCCAGGCCGAAGGCGAGGCCGAAAAACAGACCGGAGATCGTCCCGACCCGACCGGGAATGAGTTCCTGCGCGTAGACGATCATGGCTGGGAAGGCCGAGGCCAGCATGAAGCCGATGATCATGGTCAGCGCTACCGAGGCTTCCAGACCGACATAAGGCAGAGCCAGGGTGAAGGGGGCCACGCCCAGGATGGACATCCAGATCACCTGCTTGCGGCCGATACGGTCGCCGATCGGCCCGCCCAACAGCGTGCCGGCTGCCACGGCGAAGAGAAAATAGAACAAGTGGTACTGCGCCGCCTGGGTGCCGATCTGGTAATGGTGCATCAGGTAGAAGATGAGGAAGCTGTTGATGCTGGCCAGGTAGAAGAACTTGGAGAAGATCAGCGCCAACAGCACACCCAACGTGGTCAGGACGCTGCGCCTGGGCAAGGCATGCAATTCCGTGGCGGCTTGCCGTTTCGGCCTCCGGTTCTGGTGGCCGTACCACACGCCCACCCCGGCGAGCACGATCATCGCCAGGAGGGCGATCAGGGAGAACAAGGCGATGCTGCGCTGTCCGTGCGGCAGCACGACCCAGGCCGCCAGCAGTGGGCCGAAGGCGGCGCCGGCATTGCCGCCTACCTGGAAGATGGATTGCGCCAGACCGTGGCGCCCGCCCGAGGCCATGCGTGCCACGCGCGAGGATTCCGGATGAAAGATGGCCGAGCCGGTGCCCACTAACGCAGCGGCGACCAGCAACATGGGGAAGCTCGCTGCCTGCGACAGGGTGAGCAGGCCGAGCAGGGTGCAGCCCATCCCCAGGGAGAGGGAAAAAGGCATGGGGCGCCGGTCGGTGTAGAAGCCGACCAGCGGCTGTAACAGCGAGGCGGTGAACTGGAAGGCCAGGGTAATCATGCCGATCTGCCCGAAATCGAGATGGAACTGCGCCTTGAACATGGGATAGATGGCAATCATCAACGACTGCATGGTGTCGTTGAGAAAATGGGAAAAACTGATGGCGCCCAATACCTTGAAGGCGGTGCGGTCGGCTTGGGGTTCTGTAGTCACGGTCGGGATCACACGGGTGGAACCGGGGATTATATCGCTGCCCGCCAGCCACCCACGGCGCCACGGCACAGCCCTGACCACGGATATATATCTTTAGACATACTCAAGGCCTTCGCCCCTGGGTAGGAAATGGCTATGATCCATGTTCACTTTCCGCTCACCGAGATCCCAGTTGCATGACATGAGCCGCCCGGACGGAATGCGCACGGAGCAGATCCAGGCCACGTCGGGCCGTCTGCTGCTAGGCATGGGCATCGCGATCGCCTTGATCCTCGCGCTCGCCGGCTATTCCCTCTGGCATAGCCGAGTTAGCCTACAACGCGAAGCGGAAAACGATGCAGCCAGCCTGGCCCGACTGCTCGAACGATCCGTCTTTACCTCGATCCACGAGGCCGACCTGGCCTTACTGGTGGCGGCGCAAGAGTATCGCCGTGAAGAGACCCACGGCCACGCGCGTGAAGCCGCTTATTCCGCCTATCTCGAAACCCTGCACGGCTACCTGCCCAGCATCCTCAGTTTGCGCGCGACCGATGCGAGTGGGCAGATCCGCTATGGCGAGGGCATCGACCCGAACAAGCCGGTGCGCATCGCGGATCGCGAGCGCTTCAAGGCCGCCGTGGCCAGCCCAGACCTAGCCATCACGGCGCCTATCGTCGCGCGCATGAGCGGACACTGGGTGCTGCCGCTCACCCGGCGCCTGGAAGGCCGTGACGGCAGCTTCGCCGGGGTCGTCTATACCAACATCCTGGTCACCCATTTCACCGGGTTGTTCTCGACGCTGCGGACCGGACCGCACGCGGCGATCCTCCTCTTCGACACCCAACGCAATATCTTCATCCGCCAGCCTGAGGCGAAGGGTCCGGGCGGTGCGCTCGGACTGCGCATCGGCTCGCCCCAGTTCAAGGCGCTCTGGAATCAGGGCATCCGCGCGGCGACTTACCAGGGACGCAGCACCACCGACGGCTTCTGGCGCACCTACAGCTATCGCCAGGTAGGCGACTATCCCCTGTATCTCATGGTCGGCCTGGCGGAAGCGGACTACCTGGCCCCCTGGTACGGCCAGGCCTGGATCACGGCGGCCTTCCTGGCGCTGCTAGTCACGCTGCTGACGCTCCTGTCGCGTTCCCTGCGACGCTCAATGGATGCCAGGCAGCGGGCCTATCTGACCCTGGCCGAGAATCAGGCGCACATGGAACGCCTCCTGGCCGAACAGAAATTGATGCTGGAAAACGAGTTGATCGGCATCGTCAAGGTCTGTGAACGCACGGTCGTATGGGCCAACCCCGCTTTCGAATCGATGCTGGGCTACGCGCCCGGGGAACTCATCGGGACATCTACCCGCCAGTACTACCCCAGCGAAGCCGCCTATGAGGCATTTGGCGCTGCCGCGTACCCCGTGCTGTCCGCCGGAGAGGTTTACCGCGCGCGGATCGAGCATGTGCGCAAGGATGGCCAGCTCATCTGGGTGGAAATCCGCGGCACCATCCTGGATCGCGAACACGGTGTATCCCTTTGGGGATTCGTCGACGTCAGCGACCGCAAAGCCGCCGAGGCCAAGCTCCAGCTTGCCGCCAGCGTCTTCAGCCACGCCCGTGAGGGTATCCTGATCACCGCGGCGGATGGCGACATCATCGAGGTCAACGCCGCCTTCAGCGAAATCACGGGCTATACCCGCGACGAGGTTCTCGGGCGTAATCCACGCCTGCTCAATTCCGGGCACCACGACCCGACTTTCTTCGAGGCCATGTGGCGCGATCTGATCGAGAAGGGATACTGGTACGGAGAAACCTGGAACCGGCGCAAGGATGGTTCGGTATTCGCCGTGATGCAGACCATCAGCGCCGTGCTCGACGACCAGGGCCGCGCCCAGCAGTATGTGTCGCTGTTCTCCGACATCACCTTGCAGAAGGAACACGAACGCCAGCTCGAACATATCGCCCACTACGACGCCCTGACGGGTTTGCCCAACCGCGTGCTCCTGGCCGACCGCCTGCACCAGGCGATGGCGCAAGCGCGCCGCCACACGCGGCATCTGGCCGTGGCCTACCTCGACCTCGATGGTTTCAAGGCTGTCAACGACCATCACGGCCACGCCATCGGCGACCAGCTGCTCATCGTCCTGGCCAATCGATTGCAGCAGGCCCTGCGCGAAGGCGACACCTTCGCCCGCTTGGGCGGAGACGAATTCGTCGCGGTGATGGCCGACCTCGCGAGCATCGAAGCCAGCGCGATCATGCTCACCCGCTTGCTGACAGCCGCCCTGGAGCCCGTACACATCGGCGAGCGGGTACTCCAGGTGTCCGCCAGCATAGGCGTGAGCTTCTACCCGCAAGGGGAAGAAATGGATGCCGACCAGATGTTGCGTCAGGCCGACTTGGCCATGTATCAGGCCAAGCTGGCCGGCAAGAATCGCTACCACATCTTCGATGCAGACCAGGATCGCAACGTCCGCGGCCACCACGAAAGCCTGGAACGCATCCGCCAGGCCCTGGCCGCGTCGGAGTTCACGCTTTACTATCAACCCAAGGTGAATATGCGCAGCGGCCGCATCATCGGCGTCGAGGCGTTGATCCGCTGGCAACACCCGGAGCTGGGTTTGCTACCGCCAGCGCGGTTCCTGCCGACGATCGAGGAACATGCGCTGGCCATCGGCGTGGGGGAGTGGGTCATCGCCACCGCCCTGGCGCAGATGGAGACCTGGCTGGACGCCGGCCTGGAACTGTCCGTGAGTGTGAATGTCAGCGCGCGCCAGTTGCAGCAGCCGGATTTCAGCGCACGCCTACAAGTCCTCCTGGCTGCCCACCCGCGTATCCGGCCCGAGAGTCTGGAACTGGAAGTGCTGGAGACCAGCGCGCTCGAAGACATCGTCCATATCTCGAAGGTAATGCACGCCTGCCTCGAGATCGGGGTGAAGTTTGCCCTGGATGATTTCGGCACCGGCTATTCCTCGCTGACCTATCTGCGCCGTCTCCCGGCTGCGCAACTCAAGATCGACCAGAGTTTCGTGCGCGACATGCTGGAGGGCCCCGAGGATCTGGCGATCCTCGAAGGTGTCCTGGGACTGGCCAGCGCCTTCCGCCGCCAGGTCATCGCCGAAGGCGTGGAGACCGTGGCGCATGGCGTCATGCTGTTGCAGCTGGGCTGCGAGTTGGCTCAGGGCTACGGGATCGCCCATCCCATGCCGGCCGTGGACTTGCCCGCCTGGGTGCGCGCCTGGAAGACCGAACCGGCCTGGTCCAATCTGCCGGCGATCAGCCGCGATGACCTGCCGCTGCTCTTCGCCAGTGTGGAACATCGCGCCTGGATCACGGGCGTCGAGGCCTATCTTCAGAACGAACGCAGCGCCCCGCCCACGCTGGATCAGCACCATTGCCGCTTCGGCGTCTGGCTCGACCGCGAGGGTACGATACGCTCGCTGCCGGCGTTCCATGCCATCGACGATCTACACCGGCGGGTACATGAACTGGGGTGCGAGCTGCACGACCTATGCCTCCAGGGGCGCAAGCCGGAGGCGCTGACCAAGCTGGTCGAACTCCATGCGCTACGCGATGCGCTGCTAGAGCGCTTGCAGTCCTGCGTGCTCACCGCCGCGACTCACCAAGGGGCAGGGAGATGATCGAAGCTTTCCACTGGAACCGCTATTTCGAGACGGGTGTGGCGATCATCGACGCGCAACACCAGCGCCTGGTCGGTCTGCTCAACGAACTGGCCGGAAACGTCGAGAGCGCCATGCCGGCGCATATCGATGCAGCCCTGGCCGCGCTGACCGAATACACCGTCTACCACTTCCAGAGCGAGGAAGGGCTGATGACCGGCGAGAATGTAACGGGCGAGCATCGCGAACACCACCGGCGCGCGCACCAGAATTTCATCGCCCAGGTGCAGTCCTGGCTGGCGATGCGCGACGCCGCCGGGCAGTTGTCCTTGCAAGAGATGCTGAACTATCTCAGCAACTGGCTGGTGTTCCATATTCTGGGCGAAGATCAGGAGCTCAGCCGGCAACTGCGCGTAGCCGAAGCATCGCCCGGGACGGCGCCGGGCGAAGACCCGCGGAGTGCCGATCCACGCACCGATATCCTGCTGCATTCCCTGGAGCGGCTCTATGAAAGCCTGCTGGCGCGCAATCAGGCGCTGCTTGGCAGCAATGCCCAACTGGATGCGGCGCACGCCGCACTGGCACAAGCCAACGCCGACCTGGAGCGGCGCGTCGCTCTGCGCACCGCCGAATTGAGCGCATCCAACCTGCGCTTGCAGGAAGAGCAGGCACGGCGCATGCAAACGGAACGTCTCGCGGCCGTGGGCCAGCTGGCGGCCGGTTTTGCCCACGAGATCAACACGCCGGTTGGCATCGCGGTCGGCGCAGTCTCACAGGCCGATCAGACCGTCTCCGAGATCCTCGCCATGCTCTCGCGTGAAGAAGTCAGCGAGGCCGATCTACGTGCGGCACTCGACATGCTCCAGGAATCGAGCCGGCTAGCGCTATCCAATCTGCAACGCGCGGCCAGGCTCACCGGCGGTTTCAAACGCGCCTCGATCGATCAGGTATCCGAACAGCCACATGTGTTCGTGTTCGGCGAGATGATCCAGGACACGCTATTCACTTTGCACGGCAAACTCAAACACCTGCCGATCCGGATCGAGGTCGACTGCCCCGCCGACCTGCGCCTGGAGGGCGTACCCGGCCTCTACGAACAGGTGCTGACCAACCTGATTCTGAACAGCGTGATCCACGCCTATGGCGAGGGCAGCCGCGCCGGCACGATCCGCATCGAGGTGACCCGGCTGGATGATGATCGCCTGCGCCTGGTTTTCGCCGACGATGGTATGGGCATGGCGGAGGAAATCGCGGCGCATGCCTTCGAGCCATTCAACACCACCCGCCGCAATCAGGGCGGCACAGGATTGGGCCTGTACGTCTGCCACGACATCGTCACCCACCGGCTACAGGGCAAGATAGACTGCGACAGCGCGCCTGGGCGGGGCACCCGCTTCCGCATCGAGGTGTCACTGCACCATCCTCCAGAGCGACCCAACCGGCAGTAACTCTCCGGCGGCATGGGTGTCCTCAGCTATAATTCGCGACCCTGTAGCCGCTCCGCTTGCCTCACCCCCCAGCATCCGGCGCCCGGCTCCGTGCCGAGGCCGCCGATTACTCTTTCCCGCCATGGCCAGAACCGACAAACACACGCTACCCAAGGATTTCGAAAGCGCCATCCAGGAACTGGAAGCCCTGGTTTCCGAGATGGAATCCGGTCGCCTCAACCTGGAAGCCGCCCTGGCCGCATACAAGCGTGGCAGCGAACTGACAGCCTACTGCCAGAAGACTCTGGATGCGGCCGACCAGCAGGTGAAGGTGCTCGATGGCGGCCTGCTCAAAGACCTGCCCCTGGAGGAAGACGATGACTGATTTCGCCGCCTGGTCGCGCCTCATCCAGGCCCGCACCGAAACCGTCCTGGCCGCCTTGCTGCCGGGCGGAGCCATCGCCCCGGAGCAGCTCCATGACGCCATGCGCTACGCCACACTGGGCGGAGGCAAGCGGGTACGGCCCATGCTGGCTCACGCGGCCGGTGAAGCGATGGGCGCGGATCCCGCGCGGGTGGACCGCGCCGCAGCGGCCGTCGAATTGATCCACGTCTATTCGCTCACCCACGACGACCTGCCGTGCATGGACGACGACGATCTGCGCCGTGGCAAGCCCACCTGCCACGTGGCCTACGACGAGGCGACCGCGCTCCTGGTGGGGGACGCCCTGCAAAGCCTGGCCTTCGAGGCACTAGCGCATCCCGACGCCGCCACAGACGCCGCCACCCAGGTGGAGATGCTGTGCCTGCTGGCGCGCGCCGCCGGTTCGCGCGGCATGGCCGGCGGCCAGGCCGTGGATCTGGCGGCGACGGGCCGCACCCCGGATCTGGCCGAACTGGAATTCATGCACATCCACAAGACCGGCGCCCTGATCCAGGCCGCCGTTCTCCTCGGCGCGCTCGCCACCGGGGCGCTGGAGGCGGCGACCCGGGAGCGCCTGGAGCGTTATGCGCGCTGCATCGGCCTGGCCTTTCAGGTAATGGACGATGTGCTCGATGCCGAGTTCGACACCGCCACCCTGGGCAAGACCGCCGGCAAGGACGCGGCCCAGGGCAAGGCCACTTATCTCAGCCTGATGACGGTGAAGGAAGCCCGCACCTATTCTCATGAACTCCTGAACGACGCCATCGAGGCCATCGGGCCTCTCGGTGAGCGTGGTTTGCGCCTGGCACAGATCGCCCGTTTCATCGTCGAACGCAGCTATTGACCATGTCCTTGTTAGAAAACATCGCCTCTCCCTCCGACCTCAAGACCCTGAGCCGGACGCAACTCAAGGAAGTGGCCGACGAGTTGCGCCAGTACATCCTGGAAAGTGTCGCGCGGACTGGCGGCCACCTCGCTTCCAACCTGGGCGTGGTGGAGCTCACCGTGGCGCTGCATCGCGTTTTCGACACACCGGAAGATCGCATCGTCTGGGACGTCGGCCATCAGACCTATGCCCACAAGATCCTCACCGGCCGCCGCGAACGCATGCACAGCCTGCGCCAGACCGATGGCCTCTCCGGCTTTCCCAAACGCGAGGAAAGTCCTTACGACGCATTCGTCGCCGGCCACTCCAGCACTTCGATTTCCGCCGCCCTCGGGATGGCGGTTGCAGCCCGGCTCAAGGGCGAGGAGCGGCGCGTGGTGGCGGTGATCGGCGATGGCGCCATGACGGCTGGCATGGCCTTCGAGGCTCTCAACAATGCCGGGGCGATGGACGCCAACCTGCTGGTCATCCTCAACGACAACGACATGTCGATCAGCGCCAACGTCGGCGCCCTCAACAGCTATCTCACCAAGCTGCTCTCCGGGCGGTTCTACAACAACCTGCGTAGCCGCGGCGAGAAGATCCTGGCCACCCTCCCCCCCATCCACGAACTGGCGAAGCGCGCGGAAGAACATTTGAAGGGTATGGTCACCCCGGGCACCCTGTTCGAGGAATTCGGTTTCAATTACCTGGGCCCCATCGACGGCCATGACCTCGACGCCCTGATCCCCACGCTCAGCAACATCCGCGCCTTGCAGGGCCCGCAATTCCTGCACGTGGTCACACGCAAGGGCAAGGGCTACGATCTCGCCGAAGCCAATCCCTGCCTGTACCACGGGGTCGGGAAATTCGAGGTGGAAAAAGGCGTCATGCCCAAGGCATCGGTGCGTCCCACCTACACGGAAGTCTTCGGGCAATGGCTGTGCGATATGGCCGAGGCGGACACGCGCCTGGTCGGAATCACCCCGGCAATGAGTGAGGGCTCCGGGCTGATCGAATTCAGCAAACGTTTTCCAGAACGCTATTTCGATGTCGGCATCGCCGAACAACACGCGCTCACCTTCGCCGCTGGACTGGCCTGCGAGGGGCAAAAACCGGTCGTGGCGATCTATTCCACCTTCCTGCAACGCGCATACGACCAACTGATCCACGATGTCGCCCTGCAAAACCTTCCGGTGCTACTGGCCATCGACCGAGCCGGCCTGGTCGGCGCCGACGGCCCGACGCACGCGGGCGCCTTCGACCTCTCCTTCCTGCGCTGCATTCCCAACATGCTGATCGCGACGCCCTCGGACGAGAACGAATGCCGTTGCCTGCTCACCACCGCATACCGCCACGACGGCCCCAGTGCCGTCCGCTACCCGCGTGGCATGGGGCCAGGCGCCGCCCTGTCGCCGACGCTGGAAGCTTTCCCCATGGGCCGTGGCGTGTTGCGCCGCACGGGAGCCCACACCGCCCTCCTCGTCTTCGGCGCCCCACTGCACGCCGCCTTGCAGGCCGCCGATGCGCTGGACATGAGCGTGGCCGACATGCGTTTCGTCAAGCCGCTGGATCGGGAACTGCTGCAACAACTGGCGCTACACCACACACGCCTGGTCACGATCGAGGAAAATGCGATCATGGGTGGCGCGGGTGCGGCCGTAGCGGAAGCGCTCGCGGAAATGGGGATCACCCTCCCCCTGCTGCACCTGGGGCTGCCAGACCGCTTCGTCGAGCATGGCGACCCCGCTCTGCTCATGGCACGCGTGGGACTCGACGCGACCGGCATCGAGCGTAGCCTGCGAGCCTGGGATTGAATCCCACGACGAAAGCGGCAAACGCAGTTTTGGCTTGCTCGACGGGCCACGAATCCGTATCATGCGCGTCTCATTTTTCCCGCAGAATTCAAGGAGTCTCGTATGGCCAATAGCGCACAGGCTAAGAAGCGCGCCCGCCAGAACGCGGTGCTACGTTTGCACAACATGGCTCAGCGCTCGGCTTACCGGACCGCTGTGAAGAAGGTCCGCAAGGCGATCGAAGCCGGCGACAAGACCGCCGCGCAGGACGCACTGCAAAGCAACATGAGTGTGATGGACAGCCTCGCCGACAAGAACATCGTTCACAAGAACAAGGCTTCCCGGCAGAAGAGCCGCCTCTCCGCCGCCATCAAGTCGATGGCCTGAGCGGTTCCGCCCCAATAAAAAAGCCCGGCATGCCGGGCTTTTTTATTGGGGCGGGTCTTGCCGTGCCCGTCGTGTCAGCGCGCAGCCTTGCGCCCATCGACGATTTCCAGGTCGTTTTCACGGGCGAAAGCCAGGAGAAACCGGAAGGTACTGGCATCGCGCACGGCCAGTTCACGATTGATCACCACGCAGCGCACCCCCGCCCGGGTGACCGGCTGCACATCCGGAGAATAATTCAGCCGGTTGTCGGGGCCCATTTGGCAGACGACGCCCGCCAGGCGATCGGCCCAGTCGCTGGGACGAAAGGTGCGCCCCTGGGTGGTGACACCGCGGATCACGACTTCTCCGATCACTTCATCAGACATGACGACACCGAAAAATCCAATGCCCGGATTCTAGCTCGATTCCCCCACCGAACGCGGATCCGAGCCGCACACTGCTTTGCTTGACTGGCCATACCCTGGCGCGTACATTAACCAGTCCGCCGCGTGAACTTTTTTCGGTGGGAAACACCTAAGCATCACCTTTGGGGGCGACCTGGCTTCGACGTGGGTCGCGAAGCAGACAAGGGCATACCGAGGACCAGTTCCCTCGTAAATCCAGCTGGAATTTATATTCGCTAACGACGAAACCTACGCTCTGGCCGCTTGACGGTCAGACTCCACACCGGTTGGTCCATGGGCCGGGCAGGGAAACTTGCAGTGGAGTCATTCACATGGACTCGCTTCTACTCGGGCCGCTTGAGTCGAAGTTAAATTAAGGTGGCTCGCTTGAACTCAGCCTGTCTGGCCGGCGTAGTTCGGGTTAAAACCAAATGACCAGACTAAGTATGTAGAACTTGCTGTAGAGGATTTGCGGACGCGGGTTCGATTCCCGCCGCCTCCACCAACCAACCATCCAACGACATCCATCAACACCCCTTAAACCCGCCTAAGTGCGGGTTTTTTATTGGGTTTTTGTCCGTTACGGGGTAACATTGTCCAACAACATCCGCGTTTTTTGAGGGGTAACAATGCGGGTAACAGATGATGTGGACAAAGCTGTGTCCCCTAAATTCGCTCTGACACCTGATGCAGCAAGGCTTGCCGTGCCCATGCTGCGTATCTACAGGCTTTCCGACGGTGGCGGGCTGTATCTGGAAGTCCACCCCAACGGCGGGAAGTTCTGGCGCTTCAGATACCGTTACGACGGAAAGCAGAATTCCGTTTCGTGTGGCGTCTTTCCTGCCGTCCAAATTGAAGAGGCAAGGACGTTGCGCGGTGCTTTTAGCGACATGCTGGCGAACGGCATCAACCCAAGCGCACACATCAAAGCCGAACGGGCAATGCAAGCTGTTCCCGTCGCACCGGCCCGTTTCACCCTGGATAGCGCGGGCGCGCTTTCCTTCCGTCTTGCAAGCCGCCGGCTATCCCTGACCCCTGCCGAAACGCTCGAACTTCGCGCCTTTCTGGACGCAACCCGCGCCGTCATTCCGAAGGAGACACCATGCCCCTGACCGATACCGCCATCCGCAACGCCAAGCCCGGCGAGAAGCCGGCCAAGATATTCGATGAGCGCGGCCTGTTCCTGCTTGTTACCCCTGCCGGGGGTAAGTGGTGGCGACTGCGCTACAAGTTCGACGGCAAGGAAAAGCTGCTCTCCCTGGGCACCTACCCCGACACCGGCTTGAAGGATGCTCGCACCAGGCGCGACGATGCCCGCAAGCTGCTGGCCGATGGCATTGACCCCGGCGAGAACCGCAAGGCGGTGAAGGCGGCGAGACAGGAACGGGCGGCAAACAGCTTTGAAGTGGTGGCGCGGGAGTGGTACGCCAAGCAAGCCCCCAACTGGGCGGAACACCACGGCGACCGCATCATCCGGCGCTTCGAGCGGGATATTTTTCCCTGGATCGGTGGGCGGCCGATTGCCGACGTGACCGCCCCCGAACTGCTGGCGGCGGTGCAACGGATTGAAAACCGGGGCGCACTGGAAACCGCGCACCGGGCGCTTGGCAACTGCGGGCAGGTATTCCGCTATGCGGTGGCAACCGGCCGGGCGCTACGCGATCCATCCGGCGACCTGCGCGGCGCACTGCCCCCGGTGAAGGGCGAACACTTCGCGGCCGTGACCGAACCCATACAGGCGGCGCAACTGCTGCGCACACTGGACGGCTACCAGGGCACCCTGACCGTTGCTTGTGCCCTACGCCTTGCCCCGCTGGTATTCGTGCGCCCCGGCGAACTGCGCACGGCGGAATGGGCGGACATTGATCTTGAAACGGCGGAATGGCGTTACCACGTCACGAAAACCGACTCTGACCATATCGTCCCCCTGGCATCGCAAGCGGTGGCGATCCTGCGAGAGCTTCACGCCCTGACGGGCACCGGGCGCTTCGTCTTCCCTGGCGCGAGAAGTAACGGGCGGCCAATGAGCGATAACGCCATCCTGGCGGCAATGCGGCGCATGGGCATCGGCAAGGACGAAATGAGCGGGCACGGCTTCCGGGCGATGGCCAGAACCATCCTTGATGAAGTGCTGGGCTTCCGGCCTGACTTCATCGAACACCAGTTGGCCCATGCCGTGAAAGACCCGAACGGCCGCGCCTACAACCGGACGGCGCACCTGGGCGAGCGGCGGAAGATGATGCAGGCGTGGGCGGATTACCTGGACAAACTGAAAGCCGGCGCGGACGTGTTGCCGTTCCAGCGGGCGGCGTGATTCGACTACTGCAACAACACGCGGCGACAAAATACGGCTCACTTCCCCGGCCGTGTTAAATTTGCATTGGGCGTCAATGGACGCACTTTTCATATTTTTTTGGAATTGTCAGCATGCTCACATTGAAGACACCTAGAGCCAGCCTCCTTAAACCCCTTGCAGGGACAGGCGGTTTCCTGGATCAGATGGCACGGATTTTCGTGTATGAACCGCGCGCTCGTACCACGATTACCAATGAATCCAACTTGACGGGCGGCGAGTCTGTTGGCGGTTCATCTATGGCAAGTGTGGCACCGGCCGAATCTTCTGATGATGATGGCGGCGGTGATGATGACCCCGACCCAGAGCGACGTAAGGTATCGCCCCGCAAATCAAAGCAATCATCGAACACCCCCGAAGTCTGCAATGGACTTCCGTCTGATGGCTTCGTCAGACTCCCGCAAGTTCTCGCTCTAATCCCCGTTTCAAAATCTAGTTGGTGGGCCGGCTGTAAATCAGGCCGATACCCAAAACCAACAAAACTCGGGCCGCGTACTACGGCCTGGCGAGTGGATGACATCCGCGCCCTGATTCAGTCCGTCGGCTGAAAGGGGGCGATCATGACCACAAAAGAAAACGCCCCTGGGCAAGAGGGGCGCGGGCAAAGCACTTCAGACACCCGCGAGCATACCGAATTCCCCACCGACAAGCGCGGCCTGCCGATCTTCGACCATGCGGCGCTGGAAGTGCTGAAAGCCTGGCGCTACTTCTCCACTGTTCCCGGTGATCTGCCGGCCATCGTGGCGGCGCTGCTGGTGATTGCCTGGGCAATCAAGGGGCGGCTATGAAAACCCCGCAAGTGACCGGCCAATGCGCCGAAGTGCTGACCCTGATTCGCCAGCATCAACCCGTTCTTTCCTTCGTGCTGACGGCAGACCATGCGATACCAGAAGCCGCGGCGCGCGTGCATGACCTGCGCAGTATGGGCTTCAACATCGTCACGCGGATTGCCGGAAAGGTGATCTTTCGCGGATGTACCAGGCGCAACGCGGCTTTCTATTCCATGGGTTCGCCTGAGTGGCCCTATCCCGGTTTCCTGGATGGTGAGGAAGGGGGCGGCAATGCTGAATGAACTGGAACGCATCCGTGAAGCCTTGCAATTCATTCCGGCCAGTGACCGCGACACCTGGGTGAAGATGGGCATGGCGATCAAGTCCGAAGTCGGGCATGAAGGCTTCGACGCTTGGGACACCTGGAGCCAGCAAGCCGAATCCTACCGGCCGGCGACGGCGCGGGAAGTCTGGAAGAGCATCAAGGCCGGCGGCGGGGTGAGCATCGGCACCCTGTACCACGAAGCGAAGGCGGCCGGCTGGCGCGATGATGGGCTGCACCAGGCACCGACCCCCGAAGAGATTGCAGAGCGGCGGCGCATAGCGGCGGAACGGGCTGTGCGGGAAGAAGCCGAAACGGCGCGCGAACATGCCGAGGCCGCGACCCGGGCGGCGGTGATCTGGAAGGATGCGATGCCGGCGCGCGAGGATCATGCCTACCTGGCCCGCAAGCGCGTCAAACCAGTCTCGACCTTGCGGGAACTGCCCATCAACCGCCTGGAAATGCTGCTGGGCTACCTGCCCAAGTCCAAAGGCGAACCCCTGGCCGGGCGCGTGCTGGTGGCCCCGGTGAAGGTGGGCGGCAGGGTTTCCACGGCGGAACTGATCGATGAAGCCGGGCGCAAGTCGGCAATCTACGGCGGCGCGAAGGCCGGCGGATATTGGGCGGCGCAACTCCTGCCCGATGGCGACGGGGCCGGGCTGAATCTGCTGATCGGTGAAGGCGTGGCGACATGCCTATCCGCCCGAGAGGCAACCGGACACCCCATTGTTGCGGCGCTATCGGCTGGCAATCTGCCGGCGGTGGCGGCGGTCATACGGGAACGCTACCCGGCGGCGGCGCTGGTGATCCTGGGCGATCTGGTGAAGGCGACCGGCGAGCCTGATCCTCATGCCATCGAAGCGGCGCGGGCGGTGGGCGGCGTGGTGGCCATCCCCAACTTCGGCACCGACCGCGATCCCGACATGACGGACTTCAACGACCTGGGGCAACTGTGCGGCCTGGATGCCGTGGGACGCTGCATAGCGAGCGCGGCGGCACCGGCCGGGGCATCGCATCAAGAACCCGAACGGAACCCGCCAGCGGCCGAATCTGAGGGCGGCGGCTGGCCGGAACCGCAACCGCTTTCTGCGAAGGCGGAACCGGAACCCTACCCGGTGGATGCACTGCCCGACACCCTGCGGGCAGCGGTGGAAGAGGTGGCCGGCTTCGTCAAGGCACCCGTGCCGATGGTGGCCTCTTCTGCACTGGCGGCCCTGTCCCTGGCCTGTCAGGCGCATATCGACGCCAAGCGGGCGGAACGGCTACAGGGGCCGGTGGGCCTGTTCCTGCTGACCATCGCCGATTCCGGCGAGCGGAAATCAACTTGCGACGGCTTCTTCGTGTCGGCAATCCGCCAGTACCAGGATGACCAGGCCGAAGCGATGAAGCCGGACCTGGAACGCCACAAGGCTGAACTGGATGCCTGGGAGGCTGAACGCGGCGGCATCCTGGCGGCGATCAAGGATGCTGGGAAAGCGGGCAAGCCCACCAACAAGTTGCGCGCCGATCTGGCCGAACTGCAACACGACAAGCCGGAACCCCCGCGCGTGCCGAGGTTGCTACTCGGGGACGAAACCCCGGAAAACCTGGCTTGGAGCCTGGCGCGGCAATGGCCATCGGCCGGCGTGGTTTCCAGCGAGGCCGGGCTGATACTCGGGGCGCATGGCATGGGCAAGGATTCGGTCATGCGCAACCTGGGCTTGCTCAATGTCATGTGGGATGGCGGCGTGCACTCCGTGGGGCGGCGGACTTCGGAATCCTTCACGGTCAAGGGCGCGCGGCTGACCGTGGCCTTGCAGATTCAGGAACCGACCCTGCGCAGCTTCTTCGATCGATCCGGCGGGCTGGCGCGTGGAACGGGTTTTCTTGCCCGGTTTCTGGTGGCCTGGCCGGAATCGACACAAGGCTTTCGACCCTTCACCGAAGCCCCGCCGAACTGGCCGCACCTGGCCGCATTCCATCGGCGCATTGCCGCGCTTCTGGCGAACCCGGTTCCCATGAACGAAGAGGGCGAACTGTCCCCGGCGCTGCTGATGCTGGCACCGGAAGCCAAGGCCGCATGGGTGGCCTTCCATGACGCCATCGAGGGCGAGCTTGCCAGCGGTGGCGAGCTGTACGACGTGCGGGATGTGGCATCGAAGAGCGCGGATAACGCGGTACGGCTGGCGGCCCTGTTCCAGATGTTCGAGCACGGCATGGGCGGCGCGGTAGGCCTGGATGCCTTCGAGGGTGCGAGCCGGATAGCAGCCTGGCACCTGAACGAATCGCGGCGCTTCTTCGGGGAACTTGCCCTGCCGGCGGAACTGGCGGACGCGGCGCGGCTGGATAGCTGGCTGATCGAGTATTGCCAACGGGAGCGGACACACTTTGTCGGAAAGAACCACACTCGCCAGCATGGGCCGCTTCGCAATGGCGATGCACTGGATGCCGCTATCCGGGAGCTTGTTGAACTTGACCGCGTGAGACTGGTGAAGGACGGCAAGCGGCGAACCATCCAGGTGAATCCGGCGCTGCTGGGGGTGGCGTCATGACACTGGCCGCACTGATCCGAAAAAGAGAATCCGGGAAGGTTGCTACTGCTATTCCTGCTATTGCTGCTACTCAACCGCGAGAGTTGGCGGCAACCGTAGCAAGAATAGCAACCGTAGCAGTAGCAAACCCCACGGAAACAGAAACCGCGACCGCTTCCCGCTGGTGGCTGCTGCACTTCCCCGACCGCGAGCCGGTGGAAGTGGCCTGCTTCCCGCCGGCAATTCATGCGGAAATGCTGGAACGTCACCCCGAGGCCATCGCCGCGGAACCGATCCACCAGGCGACACCGGAACCGGCGCACACGTCCTGCGACACCTGCACCCATGTAACCGGGCGTGTAACCGGGCGCGGCGGATGCGGCGAGCCGGAAGCGGCTGGCCTGTCCAACGTGGTGGGCGTCGTCGTCTACAGCCCCGACCAGGGAGCTACCTGCCCGGCCTGGCTGGCGATCCTTCCCGCTGATCTTGAGGTGCGCATCCGGGACATGGCGGCGAGGTGGGACTACTCCGGCGATGACCTGACGCTTGCCCTGGCCGGGCCGCGGGACGATCCGGCAGGATGGCGGCGCGTGGTGGAAGCGGACGAAAACAAAGGGGATGAATGATGGCTGTACCGATGAAAAAACCACCGACACTGAAAACCATCGAAACCCCTGCACTGGCGCGGCTTCCGGGCGAATCGGCGAGGTACGCACCTGTTTTTTTACCTATTGATTTGGGAAAACGCTGATGGGCGGATTCGGTAGCGGCCGGCGATACGGCAAGAACACCACGGACAGTTATCGCACCCTGGACGTGCGGCGGCTTCAACGGGATGGCCTGCTGATCCCGGGCCATGCCTTCGGCTGGAACTGGACGCGCAACGGAGAAGTGGTGGCATCCATCCAGATGCGGACGGAAGTTGACCGGCTAATCCTCATGTACTCGCACCGAAGCGGCGGCGGGGAATGGAAGCGCGAGGAATACCCGGTTTTCCTGGACTGGACGCCCTGCAACTACGGCGGCCGGCGCGCGTGGTTCCGATGCCCGGCGGCAGGGTGTGGGCGGCGCGTGGCCTTGCTGTATCTCGGAAGCGCGGGCATCTTCGCCTGTCGGCACTGCTACCGGCTGGCCTATCCCGTCGAACGGGAAACCGCCGATGATCGAGCGGCGCGGCGGGCTGATCGAATCCGGGAACGCCTGGGCTGGCATGTCGGCATCCTGAATCCGAAAGGGTGGAAACCGAAGGGGATGCACTGGCGCACCTTCGAGCGACTGGAAGCCGAACACGATGCCTTTGCCGATGTGACCCTGGCCGGTATTGCAAAGCGGTTGCGGTTGAAGATTCCCGGCATGGGGTGAGCCTCGCGCGCGCTCTTTTTGCCGGGGCGGCGACGGCTGAATCTGTTTCGCCAAATGGGGCAGCCTTAGCCTGGCAGGGGTAACTTATGGGGTAACTGTGAAGCTGGCGAAGAGACGAATCGCGTATTCATGCGGCTTCCCGGCTGTTATTCGGTAGTCGCCGCCACCATTCACCCTAATCCCAACCCTTATCCGGTTGGGATTTTTTTTGGCTTTTCCCCCCTGAAAAGCGCTGTGGTCTCGCGAGCGTCGGCCACCACCCGCATCCTGCTTCCAGCCCTTCATGGCATCTCTGTCGCAGATATTCTCTGTTGGTCACGAGAGCGTGCGCGACCCAACTTCCAGTGTTGGCGCGGGTTATCGCGGTGCGGGTTGTTGTTGGGCATTGGTATAGCGATGGCGACTGAGAATGCAGCAGACGTAAAAAAACCGCCCAGAGGCGGCCGCTGGCGCTGGTTGCAATGCGTCACCCTGGTGGCACAAGTACGCGCAACTGATCGCACCAATTGCTGGGCATGGGACGACGCATTACTTGCTCCAGCACGACGTCCGGCGCGCCGACCAGCCGCTCCACAACTGCTGGAGCCAACAGGGTCAAGCGCATTAAGCGGCGCACCTGCGTCACATCGACCCCCTCGGCCTCGGCGATCTCGGCCAGTGTCACGGCCCGCTGCTCGTCCAGCAGTCGCTGCCAGTGATATGCCAAACCCATCGCACGCAACAATGCCGAGTCTTGTGCTGCTTCACGTGCTTCACGCTCCCGGGCCGCTTCGGACAGGAATTCCTGTGGTGCACCGAGGGGTGTGATCACCTGTTTCTTGAACCCGCGCTTTACCAACGTCCAGGGTAAGAATGTCTCCAGTCGGACACCGCCTGCCGGGGTGGGTAGTTGATAGGTGACCAGCTCGCCCTTGGTCCGGCCACGATGCTTCTTGCTCATGCAACCTCCTCAAATCGCTTCACGATCCGTCGCTGCGCCTCCCAGTCCACTGGCAGCGGATTGCGTTGGAACCAGATCAGGCTCATCCGGCGCGGTTGCCGTCCGATCATCAACAATCCGATGATGTCGGGCGCGAGTAGGGTCAGACGCATGAGTTCGTTGGGAACCGATGGGTGCAGACCTTCCGCTCGCGCGATGTCTGAGCCACTTTTCATCACGCCTGTGTCCACGAGGTTCTGCCAGTAGAAACCACGTGCCAGGCCCTCCAACAAGGTCGCGTCGTGGACGTTTCGGTTATCGGCCGCAACGCGCTGCACACCTCGGCGGCGGAAAGCCAGCGGCACAAATGTCTCAAGGGAGTCGTCCATCAGCCTTCGACCTCCAGCAGTTCAGCGCCAATTCC
Organism: uncultured Pseudomonadota bacterium; assembly: GCA_903835655.1. Taxonomy (GTDB): domain Bacteria; phylum Pseudomonadota; class Gammaproteobacteria; order Burkholderiales; family Thiobacillaceae; genus PFJX01. Next base: position 26,631 of record CAILNT010000002.1, read on the forward strand.
CACCGGCGAAAACTCACCGATTAAAGAATCCCACCCCAGTTCTCGCCACTTCACTTTGATGCCTTGCACTTCGCCATCGTCGACAAGGTCGATGCGCTCGACCATCAGATTGGCAATCCTGTGGCGCTCGACCGGGAACAATTGATCCCACACATCGTTGAGCCTTCCCATCGCCATCACGGTGGTGGCCTCGTCGATCTGGGCCCCATTGCGCTGGATGTACCTGACCACCGAGGCAATCGATTCCGGGCTGGTCAGGACGGTTCGGATCTGAGCGACCACTGCAGCCTCAATCTCCAACGCAGGAAGCCGGTCGTAGCCTTTGCCTGGTGCGCCAAAGCGATTTTCAGATTTGGACACGTAGTAGTGGTACTTGCGCCCGTTTTTGCGCGAGTAGGTCGGGTACATCCGCTCGCCCGATGGCGCATACAACAAACCCCGCAGCAGCGCGTCTGAGCGAGAGCGGATTTTGGTTTCGACGCCCCGGCCGTGCGAGTCCTTGGACAGCACGGCGTGAACCTTGTCCCAAAGCACTCGGTCGATGATCGGCGGGTGTGCGCCCGGAAACCAACTCCCTTTGAGAGACAACTCGCCAAGGTAGATGCGGTTGCGCAGCAACTTGTGCAGGTATTTTTTGTCAATCCGAGTGCCTGTGCGGGTTTGACCTTCCTGGGTTGTCCATGCCTTGGTCGTGATCCTGTCGGCAGTCAGATTGACGGCAATTTTGGTTGGTGAGCCGATGGTCAGCATGTCTTCGAAGATGCGGCGCACCACTGCCGCCTCGGCATCGTTGATGACCAGCAGGCGGTTGTCGACGTCATAGCCTAGAGGCGGTACGCCGCCCATCCACATGCCCTTGCGTTTGGCCGCCGCAATTTTGTCGCGGATCCGTTCGCCTGTGACCTCCCTCTCAAATTGGGCAAAGGACAGCAGCACGTTCAGCATCAAACGCCCCATCGAAGTGGTGGTGTTGAACTGCTGGGTGACCGACACAAAGGACACACCCTGGCGCTCGAACACTTCGACCATCTTGGAGAAATCGGCAAGGCTGCGAGTCAGGCGGTCGATCTTGTAGACGACAACAATGTCGACCAGGCCGCGCTCAATGTCGGCCAGCAGGCGCTTCAATCCTGGGCGTTCAGTGTTGCCGCCGGAAAAGCCTGGATCGTCATAGTCGTCAGCAACCGGAATCCACCCCTCAATGCGCTGGCTGGCGACGTAGGCGTGGCCAGCCTCCTTTTGCGCGTCAATTGAATTGAATTCCTGGTCGAGGCGCTCGTCTGACGATACCCGACAGTAGACGGCGCAGCGCTTGCGTGGCTTGGTGGTTGCGACTTCGCTCATTTCGCACCTCGCTTGCCACCCAGGCCAAAGAACATCGGGCCACTCCAGTGCGTGCCGGTGATCTGCCGTGCCACGGCCGTCAGGCTCTTAAAGCCACGCCCCTCGTAGTCGAACAGGCCGTCGGCAGTAACCGTGACTCGGTGTTCCCGCTCACCCCATTCACGCAGCAGGATCGTGCCGGGCGTAAATTCGAATTCCCGAGGCTTGGTCCGTAGCTTGATCTTGGAGTGCTTTGCGCCAATGGTCTCGAGTCGCTGCTTCGTTTCCGGCGCGAGTCCACCAAAGGCCTCTTCCTGCAGCTTGTACGCGATCCGGGACTCAATGTGGGTGCGGTTCGGGTGGTCCGGACGGCGGGGAAAGTACCGATCCCACAATGACCAGAGGTCTGCCATTGGCATGCAGGACAGATCGGTGATCTGCGCGGCGACCGTTGCTTGTTTCTCGTTCATCACAACTTCTCCATTTGATAGGGGGTTGTATGAACGCGCTGGTTGGGCATAAAGCCAAGGCCAACTTTTCTCTGTTTTGGCTCTTCTGCGACTACGGCGCGGACGACGGTGGCCGCAAGGATGGCGGTGATCTCGCCTGCGCGGGCGGTGGCAGACATCTCTGCCGGAGGGGGGAGTTCGAGGTTTGTCATGACGGATCCAGGGAATTGCAACCGTCAGGATATTGATCGTGAACCTCCGAACAGGATGGCAATGCAGGGAAAATCGAAATCATGCAATGACAAAAAGGCAAGATGTTCTTGCTTTTTTACTTTTGCAAGAATACAATGCCGGTTTAGGAGGTCACAGTCATGCTCGAAAAAATCTCGCAAAAGCTGATCGGCTACCGCGTCAAAGCGGCGCGCGAGGCTAAGGACTGGACGCAGGATCAACTGACCCAGGGCCTAGGTCTCAACGACCGCCAGTCGGTCTCAGACATTGAAAATGGCAAGCGCGCGCTCAAGCCGGAAGAGATGCTGGCGCTGTCCGACTTGCTCGACCGTGACATTGAGTACTTCATCGATCCATTCGCCGTCGCTGGTGAAGCGCAGTTTTCTTGGCGTACCGCGCCCGAGGTGCCAGAAGATAGTCTGGACGGGTTTGAGCTGAAGGCCGGCCAGTGGATCGGATTGCTTCGATGGCTGCGCGAGCAGCGGGACAGTCGGACAAGTGTGCTCAAGCGCGCGTTGCGCTTATCCGCCCAGTCCTCGTATGAGGATGCCCAGGAGCGCGCGGAGAGTCTTGTCGCTGAGCTTGATCTGGGTGTCATCCCGGCCGAAAGCCTGATCGACAAGATTGAGCGCGAGCTGGATATTCCAGTGCTGTTTGTCGACACAGTCGATGCAGGTGATGGCCAGTCCATATCCGGCGCAACCTGCCACCTTGAGGAGATGGGCGTCATTTTGATCAATCGAAATGAGAGCGAAGCCCGTAGATTTTTTGATTTGGCTCACGAGCTATTCCATGCGTTGACTTGGGATGCGATGAAGCCTGAGCACCGGGAATCGAATTCCATTGAGGATCGCAGCAAGGGCAAACGCATTGAGCAGTTGGCAAACAGCTTCGCCGCCACACTGCTTATGCCCACTGCATCGCTCGAAAAATTGATTGAACACGATCGCATCAACGATATCGCACATCTCTGTGAAGTAGCGGCCCTGCTGCGAGTTGCTCCTGTCACGCTAGCATGGAGATTGTTTAACCTCAAGCTCATTGGTGACGACACGCGGCGCAGTCTTTCGCAAGAAAAGCAGCGGTCATCGGTGTCGGGGCCACCAAAGCGGTTCTCCTCGACGTTCGTGAAGATGCTTCACGAGGCCCTGGAAAACGGAAGGCTGTCGGCCCGTAAAGCGGCCAAGGCGATGGGTCTGGGATTAGGCGGGTTGACCGAGCTGTTTACCCAGTACGACCTCACTGCACCTTTCGAGCTGTGAGGTGAGCAGCCTATGCCAAAAATCCGGGTATTCGCGGACACAAATGTCATTCTCGAATCGTTCCGCACGGGGTGCTGGACAGCCATAAGCAATCACCTCGCCATTGAGACAGTCGAGAAGTGCGTTGAGGAAACGCTGACCGGCAATCCTGGCGACCCACGCCACGTTGCGGTTCCGCCAGCTGCCCTGAATGCGGGTCTTGCTGCGCAACATCCGGTCACCCGCATGGAACTCGCCACTTTGGTTCTGAGCAACCCATCGTGCAGCACTCTCGACGATGGTGAGAAGCATCTTTTTGCTTGGCTGTTCGCCAAAAAATTGCTGCCGTCTCAGGTCATCGTTGTCACCACAGCGGACAAGGCTGCGCTGGTGGCGTCGCATGGGCTGGGTTGGCTGGACAGCATGACATCGCTGGAAGATCTGGCACGTAAGGCTGGCGTTGGCCGGGGCAATCTAGATGCGCTTGCCACGCAATACCGGAACGACTGGCTGTCCAGCATCAAGACCAAGATCAGGTTGGGAATCATCCCGTGACAGACATCTGACGCTGAGGGCATCCATCAAAGGGAGGACCGCCATTCAGTATTGTTCAAGGAGTATTGAGTGGCTAACAATTCGCAGAAAAATAGTAAGCATGTCGCGGAGCTGATCAATTCAGCGACGCTGACGTCAATTTCGTTGCTGGCACAAGTCGACAAGTTCGCATTCCTGGGTGTTGTTGAAACATCCAAACCAGAACACGAGGCACGCGCTGATCTGCTTCAGTCCATGCCATCGATCAAACTCGAAGACATCGCCATCGCTGATCAAGAGGCTGTGCGGCTCCTTCAATTAGTGCGCTTCCGTTCTGAGGAGATGCTGGAGCACGCCTTTGGGCAAATCGAATTCGAGAATCACCCTGAGATCACCACGTTTGATCAGAAAGCGGATGCGATGACCCGCCTGATATGGCTGCGTGTCAAGGCCTCGCGTGTCTTCGATCAGATAGAAACCATCTACCTCACACACCACTTTCACGGCCATAAAAAATTTCTCGGATTCACAGTGCGAGACGGGGACGGGCGGGATTTTGTATGGACACCGGAGGTCGCAGAAAAACTGCATGAGGGCGTCGGAGAGATCCTCGGTCTGGACGAGGAGTCCAAGAAAAGCTGCGAGGTTATCCATTTCGAGATGGATGATGGCGACGATGCCAATAAGCGGCGATTGCACTACCTGGTCGTTTATCACCCAGGAAAGATGAAATTGCTGCGCCAGATGAAGGATCGGCGGCGCGACCTGCTTCTTTTCACGCCCGCGCTTGAAGCGACGCTGGTTTATGACCCGGCCGAAAACAAAGTGCACGTGCTGTCGGATAAGCAAAACACCGCCAAACGCCTCGCGGACCGGTTTGCGGCCATCGGTTTTGAGAAGCCTCTATCCAAACAGCCGGTAGATGCCGTCAGCTATGAACTGGCCATGTTCAAGCAGGTGGTGAATCTGAAGTCGGCCACTGCCACCGGTGCGGTAATTGTGGATGCCTGGGTTTCGTCGCTATCGGTGACGCTGGGTCATACACGCCACAGCATTACGCTGGCGCTCAGTGGTAACGACAATGTCTGGGGCGTTTCTGAACAGCAATTCGGCGAGCACAATCCGTTGTCAAGCTGTCGATCCGTGCTCGAAGTCAAGCTGTCCTTTGTGGTTCGTTTTGATAGTGAGGACGACGATCGCGCCCTCGACATCACGGTTGGTCAGCGTGGCTCCTGCAATCTGCTTACGCTTCCCGACCCTCGGCTGCGCCGGTGCGGAGAAGATATTTTGACCTCGCTGGGTGTCATGACACGTGTCCAACCTGCCAAGGTTGGCGCAGACTTTGCGTTGTTCAGTGCTGAGGTGAGTCTGCTTGATCTCATGGTCGATGATGTCGACGGGCACTTGCTGAAAACACTCAACTTGCCGGTCACCGATCTTGTTCTCAAGGGGTTGCTCAGGAGAAAGACTCCTGGCGACTACATCACCGTTTCCATCGAGGATGATGATGGTCAGCCCGGCTTCCGACGCCTCAAGGTGAACTTCAATAGCACGAACACATGGGCGTTGGACGACCTCACGGGTGAGCGCTACGATTTGAACGAGGGAGACCTGTGCCGCTACACGGTCGACAAATCCTACCTGCGAGAACGGTTGAATCAAATACTGAAGCAGCAACTTGTCGACATCCCACTGATGGTGGATGAGCACGAGCCCTACGTGCTCGGAAATTACCGGATGGGTGATCAGCGCATTCCGGTTGTGCTGGTGTCTCGTCTCTGGGATCCGAAGCACGCCGACAAGATGGATACCGCGCTGCGGCAGTCGAATCTTGGTTTGACCATTGTTCTGACGTCCACCTCAGGCTTGTCGCGCCGATTCCTTGGCCCCGGTATCGTGGTATCGCTGGAAACCTTGGCCCAGGATGTCAATGGGCAAGTTTCGATTGACCTATCGCGGGTCGATGGCGAGGTACGCCGCCGCCAGAGCGCAGCCGTCGTGACTGATGTCCCGCGTTTAATCAAAGACGACGCTCGCAGCGGCGTGCTCGTTGGCCCATGGCCAGACTCGTGGACACTGACCAAAAAGGAATGGATCGACGTCGTTGAGGTCTTCGTCAATGGCTGGGAATCTGGTCGTCGCAAATGGACACGACTGCAGATTGAGGCGGCGTCTGGAGTCACGTTCCGAACGATGGCCGAGCTCTTTCGTGGCGCACCCGAATGGCAAACCTACTTCCGTGGTGCCGACGGCAATGACAAGCCGCGTTTATGGGAGTTGAACATCGGCACGCCCGATCATTCGGATGCATCCGAAGGTACGGGCGCAACCGCCGCAGAACCCGAAATCTCGTGAGAAAAACGGCTATGTAATTTCTGCGTGATTTCAGCGGGATTACTGCGAAATATCGCAAGCCCTGCTGCAAGAAAGTAGGAGCACTTCAACGAAAGGAGTGCTCCAAATGCAAAACCAGGTCCCACCTGTTCAACCAGGCCGGAAATTTCTCCGGTCCTTTCCTGACGGTGCCACGCGCATCGCCCTTGACGAGTACGAACTCGCAGCCCGCTGGGGCATGTCGGTCAAGACCCTGCGCCGTTGGCGGCAAGAGCAGCTTGGTCCGATCTTCTGCAAGTTCGGTGCCCGTGTCACTTACCTCATTGCTGAAGTGGAAGCCTATGAGCGGCGTGTCTCGCGTCACTCGACTTTCGCTCGTGCCTACGCGTAAGGGAATCGATCATGAGCGATCTGACGATTTTCCCCGCGCACCTCAATGAGTTGTCGGTTGGCCAGCTTGCAAGTCTGCCGCATCACCAACTTCACGAGGTCGATACCAACCTTGACCAGCTGATTGCCTGGGCCAAGAAGGCACGGACCAAGGTCGACGCCGCCCTTGAACAGCGCTATGGCGAACAGGCACGCAAAGAACTGCTTGCTGACGGCCGCGATGTTGGTTCGATCCATCTGACCGACGGGCCACTTCGAATCAAGTTCGAGCTGCCCAAACGCGTCAGTTGGGACCAGAAGCAGCTCAGCGCCATTGCTGAACGCATCGTCGCCGGCGGCGAACGCGTCCAGGACTACATGGATATCGATTTTTCGGTTTCCGAGTCCCGCTTCAACAACTGGCCGCCTGCGCTCAAAGAGCAGTTCGCGTCTGCTCGCACCGTTAAGACCGGCAAGCCCAGCTTCCAGCTCGCCCTCGTACAGGAGAACCTCGAATGAAAACCCCAACCTTGCACCAATCGCTGCAGGTCAAGCTCGGCTCCTACGCCGGCGAGCACCTGGTCACCACCCTGCGTTACCAGGATCAATACGGCAACAGCGTCGAAAAGCCGCTGCTCGATGCCACCTTGGACGAAGTGGCGTTCTCCATCCAGACCCTGAGCGCCGAGGGCAGTGCCATCCACCGCCGCCGCAGCGCGCTGGAAAGCCTCTACACCCTTGCTCGTGACCACGGCTGCCTTGGCCAGGACACGGTTGCAGAGATCGCGGTGGAGGTGACGAAATGAACCAACTCGTTGCCTTCAACTTTGAATCCAGCAACGTCCGTGTCTGCCTGGGTGAAAACGGCGAACCGACGTTTGTCGCAGCCGACGTGTTGTCTACCCTGAGCCTGGACCGCAAGGCGCTGGAGCGTCTTGACGATGACGAGAAGGGGGTGAATTCAATTCACACCCCTGGCGGGCCGCAGGACATGACGGTCGTGAACGAGTCCGGCCTCTTCAATCTGGTGCTTGGCAGCCGCAAGCCCGAGGCCAAACGCTTCAAGCGCTGGGTCACCCACGAGGTGCTGCCATCCATCCGCAAGACCGGGTCGTATGCGTCAGGCGGGTCAGTTGCCGGATTGCCCGCGCCCACGCAGGACAAGGTCAACGCCATCCTGTCCATCGGCGAGGCCATTGCCCGTGTCCCGGGCGTGAAGCCAGGCATCGCCATGGCAGCAACGCTCACCGTGATCCACGAGAACACCGGTCTGGCAGTCGACTCCCTGCGCAAGGTGCTGCCTGCGGCCAACGAGCCGATCTGCAGTCTGAATCCCACCCAGGTCGGCGAACGCGTTGGCATGTCGGCACGCGCCATCAACACCCGGCTGCAGTCCCTGGGCTTTCAGTTCAAGAACGACCGCGATGAGTGGGAGCTGACTGAGGCGGGCCAGCAGTGGGCAGAAGCGCTTCCGTTTTCGCGCAACGGGCATTCCGGCTACCAGATCCTCTGGAACCCTGCCGTGACCGATCTGATCCGCGAGGTGGCGTGATGGCACTGCCAATCATCTCCGCCGAAGAACGGCTCAAGGAGCGCCACAGCGCCAAAGTCGCATTGGTCGGCCCAGCGGGTGTGGGCAAAACCTCCCAACTGCGCACGCTGCCATCAGACACCACGCTCTTTGTGGATCTTGAGGCCGGCGACCTGTCCGTGCGCGATTGGCCCGGTGACACGGTGCGTCCGCGCACCTGGCCGGAGTTCCGCGACCTCGTGGTGTTCCTGGCCGGGCCCATGCCCACCGCCAGTGCTGACCAGGCCTTCTCACAGGCCCACTTCGAGCATGTCTGCACCAAGTTTGGTGACCCGGCGCAACTGGCCAAGTACGACACTTACTTCGTTGACAGCCTGACCGTGCTCTCGCGTCTGTGCTTTGCGTGGTGCAAGACCCAGCCGCAGGCCTTCAGCGAGAAGACAGGCAAGCCCGACAACCGGGGTGCGTATGGCCAGTTGGGCCAGGAAATGATCACGGCGCTGACGCACCTGCAGCATGTCCGGGACAAGCATGTCATCTACGTCGCCATCCTGGAAGAGAAGACCGACGACTTCAACCGGCGCTTTTACCAGTTGCAACTGGAAGGCAGCAAGACCGCACTGGAGTTGCCAGGCGTGCTTGATGAGGTCGTGACGCTGGCCATTCTCAAAGCCGACGACGGCACCAACTACCGGGGCTTTGTCACCCGCGCCGACAACCCGTTCGGGTTTCCGTCCAAGGACCGCAGCGGTCGCCTGGACGCCATCGAGGAGCCACACCTCGGAAAACTCATCGCCAAGTGCCTGGGCCACAAGCAGGACCCAGTCGCGCCCGCACAGCAAAACCCATCAATTTAAGGATCCATCATGAACGCCAACACCTCCAGCAACTGGAACGATTTCAACGACGCCGAAGCCCAGCTCGGTGCCTTCGATCTGATCCCCAAGGGCACGATCGTGCCGCTGCGCATGACCATCAAACCCGGTGGCCATGACGACCACAGCCAGGGTTGGACCGGCGGTTACGCCACCGAGTCCTTTGACACGGGCGCGGTGTACCTCGCATGCGAATTCGTCGTCACCGGCGGCCCGTTTGCCAAACGCAAGATGTGGTCGAACGTCGGCCTGCATTCCAAGAAGGGTCCGACCTGGGGCCAGATGGGTCGCAGTTTCATTCGCGCTGCGCTCAACAGCTCACGCAATGTCCACCCTCAGGACAACACGCCGCAGGCTGCGGCCGCACGCCGGATCAACAGCTTCGCAGATCTGGACGGCATCGAGTTCATCGCCCGGGTGGATGTGGAAAAAGATGCAAAGGGTGAAGACCGCAACGTAGTCAAGATCGCCATCGAACCCGACCACAAGGACTACGCGGCGTTGATCGGCGGGACGGCCAAGGGTCCGGCAGGCGGCGGCAACTCCGGCGCACCTGCACAGGCAACGCCCGCATTTGCCGCACCCGCGCGTGCGGCCCAACCGTCTGCTACCGGCAAACCGTCGTGGGCACAGTAATGAAAGCCCGCCATGAAATGCTGGGTCTGTTCACGTCAAGCGCGCGGTTTCGGGCACTCGGAGAACCGGCACCGGGTGGGCGACCCCCGGCGATACCCAATCGACTGGGTGTTCTGCTCACGCCGCTGCCAGGAGGCGTTTCACAAGCTGTATGGGTCCTGGACCCGGGCGCTGGACCAGGGTCTGCCACCGGAGGCTGCCATGGTTGATGCCACTCCTCTGGAAAAAGCTGCCATGCGCATGTGCCTGAAGTTCTTCGGCGAAGCGGCCAGTGCGATCGGCTTCGATAAGCCCCTTGGGGCGTACTCGGAAGCGGAAGCGCTGTCGGTGATCGAGGCCATCGTCACCGCCTATGTCGACGAGATGGCCGCGCAGCACGAGCGCACCAAGTACCCGAGCGTGCGCATGCCCGGCGCGAAGCCAGTCAATGACCCGATCCGCGAGTCCGTACCACCGCTGTCTGAGAACCCGTTTTCCGACATGGTGGACGACCTGCCTTGGGAGACGAAACCATGATTGATTTCAACTCTTCGGCCAGTCTCTCGGGGCGACTCCAGGAACTGGTCGACCAGGCACTGGAAGCCGAGCGCGACGCGACGCCAACACGCGAGTACCTGGGTGCCTCGCGTCTGGGAGCTGCGTGCGAGCGACAACTGCAGTATGAGTACGCCAAAGCACCGGTGGACCATGGCAAAGGCTTCTCCGGGCGACTGCTGCGCATCTTCGAGCGCGGCCATCGCACCGAGGATATGGCGATTCGCTGGCTGCGCATGGCGGGTTTCCACCTCAAGACCGAAGACGCCAATGGCCATCAGTTCGGCTTCTCTGTGGCGAGCGGTCGCCTGCGTGGCCATGTCGATGGCGTGCTGATTGCCGGGCCTGAAGGCTTTGCCTATCCGTCTCTGTGGGAGAACAAGTGTCTCGGTGCCAAGTCCTGGCGTGATGTTGAAAAACACAAGCTGGCGGTATCCAAGCCCATCTATGCCGCGCAGATCGCGCTGTACCAGAGCTACCTCGATTTGCACGAACACCCGGCGCTGTTCACCGCTGTCAACGCCGACACGATGGAGATCTACGCCGAGCTGATCCCGTTTGACGCTGCGCTGGCGCAGCGCATGTCCGACCGCGCTGCACGCGTCATCACTGCCAGTGAGGCAGGTGATCTGCTGCCGCGCTCATTCACCGATTCCACCCATTTCGAATGCAAGTTCTGCGCGTGGGCAGACCGTTGCTGGAGATCACAACCATGACCAATGAAAAACACAATCCGCCCGCCGACCTGGTCGGTGAGGCAATGATCGACGCGCGGGAAGCTTCCTTCGCGCTTCGCCTGCCGTATTACTGGTTCAGCGACCAAGCTATGCGCAAGGCCAAGCGCATTCCCCACTACGAGATTGGAGGTCTGATCCGATACCGCATGTCCGAGCTCACTGCATGGGCCCAAACCGCCACCGTCCGGGAAGCCCCCAAGGAGGTCGAATGATCGACTTCAATGATGCGGACGACACGGCAGGTCTGCAGCGCAACCCGGGTAACGACCAGCAACGCGACGAGATCCGCGCATCCGTGCTGGCGCAGCTCGAATCGGTGTTGTCCACCATCTTTCCCGCAGGCAAGCTCCGGCGCGGGAAGTTCCACATTGGCGACATCTTGGGCAGCCCAGGCGACAGTCTTGAAATCGTGGTCGACGGCGATAAGGCCGGTCTGTGGACGGACCGTGCAACCGGCGACGGCGGCGACATCTTCGATCTGCTGGCGCGGCACATGTCTGCCGACGTGCACGCTGATTTCGCGCGTGTGTTGCAGTACGCCGGCGATCTGGCCGGGCGTGCCAGCCCTGTGCCAGTACGCAAAGCCAAACGTGAAGCCCCGGTGGACGATCTTGGCCAGGCTACTGCCAAGTGGGACTACCTGGACGCCAACGGAGCCTTGATCGCCGTGGTGTACCGGTACGACCCACCCGGGCAGCGCAAGGAATTCCGGCCCTGGGATGCCAAACGCCGCAAGATGGCACCACCCAACCCACGACCGCTGTACCACCAGCCGGGGCTGGTTGCTGCCCACCAGATCATTCTGGTCGAGGGCGAGAAGTGCGCGCAGGCCTTGTATGGTGGACCCCTGAGTCAAGACAATAATGCAGTTGGTTTAAGCTTTGCACTCGACTTCACTCGCAGCGGATCGGCGCTGCCCCGTTTTTGCCTTTGACTTGGCTGTGGACTTGGCCTTTGACTCACCCTCATCGGCGGAGGAATCACCTGTGGAGCGCAGCGGAACAGGTGATTCCTCCGGCGTTCCTTTGAATTTGTCCAGGATCATCGCCCCGCCCCCTGTGGCGGTCCGATACACGACATCCGG
>CAILNT010000003.1 GCA_903835655.1 uncultured Pseudomonadota bacterium
CAATGCGTAAGGGCAGGCCCAAGGCCTGCCAGGAAGCGACCACAGAACCTGGTTTCAGCGCACTCGGCGAGAAATGGTGGGCATCGGCCAGCATCGCCTCGCTATAGAACACTGGTATTTCGGCAAGAGCAGGCGGTTTAGATCGGGCGTGTGCGATCGCGTGGCCCAGATGCTTCGCTTAGCTCAATTTGGTGGGCATGGCTGGTAGATTCGGTGGATGTGCGCCGGGAGACCGGCAAGGAGTAAAGGGTGAGAGTCCCTGACAACAAAGAAGTAGCGAATCATGTTGTCCCCGAGTCATGCGCGGCGTATCGCGAGGTACGACGCGAAGCGTTGACAGGGGTACACATAGGCCAGCCATGGAGCCGCGAAATTGATATATCCCGGGTGCCGACGCTTTATCCACAGCGGAAGGCAACACGGCTATGCGCGCTATCGCGAGCGCATGGCCGACCTGGCGTGGTCTTAGAACCTGGCATGTGTGCACACTCTTTGCGCGGGAACCGGGAGGTCTCGGATTTGACCAGTCGCCGCAAGGTGCTGGCCCGCATCGGGAAGGCGAGGAGCCGTAGCCGATGATGCACGAATCCGAGAAGTCAGACTCGGCCATACGAGCGAAGCAGCCTGCGAACAAAGCCGTTTTGGCGGCGGCGGAGTGGGTGGAGCAAAGGGCCGGGACCAAGGGGAACACGGGCCATCCACGCACGAACCGGACGCAGCGCCGGGACGACGTGTCACAGGGGCTGGACCGTGTACGGCACGCTGCCAGGCAGCGGAAGAAGGAGAGGTTCACGGCGTTGCTGCACCATGTGACGGTCGAGTTGCTGTGGGAATCGTTTATGGCGCTCAAACGCCGAGCGGCGCCCGGAGTGGACGGCCTGACATGGCAGGATTATGAGGTCGGACTGGAACAAAGGCTGACCGACCTGCACGCACGAGTCCATCGTGGCGCGTATCGGGCGCAGCCTGTTCGGCGACGGTTCATTCCGAAGCCGGGGAGCGATAAGCAGCGCCCGCTGGGGATTGCTGCGTTGGAAGACAAGATCGTCCAGCGTGCGGTGGTCGCGGTACTCAACGCAATTTACGAGGAAGATTTTCTCGGCTTCTCCTACGGGTTCCGACCTGGACGGGGGCAGCACGATGCGTTGGATGCATTATCCGTGGCGATCGGCAGTACCCGAGTGAACTGGATTCTCGACGCCGACATCCGTGGCTTCTTCGATGCGGTCAACCAGGAATGGTTGGTGCGTTTCCTGGAACATCGGATCGGCGACGAGCGTGTCATTCGCCTTGTGCAAAAGTGGCTCAAGGCGGGCGTCCTGGAAGATGGGGAATGGAGTGTCAGTGAGGAGGGGACGCCGCAAGGGGCGGTGGTATCGCCATTGCTTGCCAACATCTACCTTCACTACGTCTTCGACTATGGTGGACCCCTGAGTCAAGACAATAATGCAGTTGGTTTAAGCTTTGCACTCGACTTCACTCGCAGCGGATCGGCGCTGCCCCGTTTTTGCCTTTGACTTGGCTGTTGACTTGGCCTTTGACTCACCCTCATCGGC
>CAILNT010000004.1 GCA_903835655.1 uncultured Pseudomonadota bacterium
AATCCATAGTTATAAAGAATGGGAACAGGATAGCTCCGGCGCCCGCCATCTGGTGGCCAAGTACGTGTTAGGGGCACAACATGTATAACGCCACGCTGGAAGCAGCCTTGAAATACGCGGAACTTGGTTATAAGGTATTTCCCTGCAAACCGGGCGAAAAAAAACCTTTACGATCTGGCTGGCAGGAATCCGCTACTTGTGACCCTTCTAAGCTAGAAGACATGTTCTCAACCCCCGGCCTTAACATTGGCTGGGCAGTTCCCGAAAACATGATGGTCTTGGATATTGACCAGAAAGCAGGCATTGATGGGTTTTCCAGCCTTGAAGCACTGGAAAAGAGGTATGGAAGCCTTCAACAAGGCCCAAACCAAGAAACACCCAGCGGCGGCAACCACTTGGTCTTTTCGTTGCCGGAAGGCGTTACTGTACCTAACTCAGCTGGGAAGATAGGCCAGGGGCTAGATATTCGATCTTCCGGCGGATATATCGTTGTTGCACCTTCGATCGTGAACGGGAAGGAATATCAGTGGGGGAATGATGCACCTTGGCGTGTTAAGACTCCACCAGCCCCACCCTGGCTTATAGACCTGGCAATTCATGGGAAGAAGGCTTCACCTATCGCTTCCGCTGTATTTGGCCAAGGGGAGCGTAATTCCGGCCTGGCTTCAATTGCTGGTTCAATGCGCAAGCGAGGAATGAGCCAGGGCGCCATATATGCGGCACTTATCGAAGAAAACAAGACCAGATGCGCCCCGCCCCTTTCAGAATCGGAAGTTCGCGTAATTGCTGAAAGTATTGCCGGTTACGCACCTTCTAGCGAAATCACTCCCGCCCGGCAGGTATCGGACTGGCGGGAAGCAATCGAAGCGGCGGAAGGCCCTGACCAGGTTGTTGAAGTGTGCCGGCTCATGAGCGGGGACGGCTTGCTATCGGCCACTGCCAAGGAATCACTGCTGTAGGCGGCGGCACGCGCGGCCGGCGTGCGGGTAGGCGTGCTCAAGGGCGAACTTGGGGCAGCGGCCCCGGCCACGGCCGGGGAAATGTTGCCTTCGGTGGATGTGACCCGCTCAGATTTCGCCAAGGTTGTGGACGATGCTGCGCGCGTGCTGGGTGGCATTCCTGAGGTTTACCAGCGGGGAGGCGAACTCGTTGAGGTAATCGCGCGCCCCGACCGTGGCGACGTGATGATTCAGCCCATCGCCGCTTCTCGCTTGACTTACTTACTTGCGAGGGGTTGCCGCTGGCGCCACGGCGATCAGGGCGACGGCATGCCGCCTGAAAACGTAGTAGCTTCGCTGATGGCTGCCGGCTACTGGCCCAACGTGCGACCCTTGGCCGGCTTGCTGTACCAGCCGACGATAGGCCAGGGTGGGCGGATTGTTGGCGACGGCTACGACGCCGAAACGATGCGCTTGGGCGTGTTCGATGCGGCCAGGTTTCCAGTGTACGAAGGTACGGCGGCCGAGGGCCTGGCGGAATTGCGCGCCCTGCTGGCCGGCTTCGCCTGGGCCTCGCCCCTCGACGAAAGCGCCGCCGTGGGTGCGGCCCTGACCGCAGTTCTTCGCCCTGCCCTGCCCACGGCCCCGGCCTTCCTTGTGACTGCGCCAGACCTGGGCAGCGGCAAGACATACCTGGCCCAGGTGATAGGCCAGTTTGCAGGAGGCGCGATGTTGCGCCGCTGGCCCCGGCAGGAAGACGAATGCGCCAAGGCACTTTTCGCCGCCTTGCTGGAAGGCCGGCCGGCAGTCCTGTTCGACAACCTGGTGCACAACTGGGCTTCCGAAAGCCTGGCGGCGGCCCTGACCAGTCCAACCTATGCGGAACGCACCATGGCCACCCATCGAAGCGTGGAAGTGTCCACGGCGTGCTTGATCCTGGCAGGCGGGAACAATGTTCGGGCCGTTGCGGACTTGGCCCGCCGCGTGGTAACGATCCGGCTCGATGCTAGGGTGGAGTGCCCGGCCAGCCGACAATTCAGTTCTGACCCGCTTAATGAAGTAACGTTGAACCGGGGGCGCTGGGTAATGCTCGCTTTGAAGATCGTTCAGGGCTGGATCGAAGCCGGGCGGCCAGTTGCCAAGGTGCCAGTGGTGGGGAGTTTCGGGACGTGGTCGGATTTGGTACGTCAACCCTTGATCCTGCTGGGAATGCCTGACCCGGCCGCGCCCTTGCTCTCCGGCATGGGCGACGATCCCGACCGCGAGATGCTGGAAAGGCTGGTGGTGGCTTGGGGTGAGTCTTATATGGGTGCGCCCGTCAGCCTCAAAGAACTATTGAAGTGGACTGAGCACGCAGCCCCGGCCAGTTGGGAGGGGGTTATCCGGGAAATACTTGAGGAAATCGCTTTCGAGCGTGGCGAAGTCAATGCCCGAAAGGTTGGCCAGTGGCTGGCCAGGAATGCGGGGCGCGTGGTGGCCGGCAAGCTACTGGAGAAGGGGGAGAAAACGAAGTACGGCATCCCCTGGCGCGTGGTCGCGGCCCCGCTCAAAAGCACGGCGACGGCAGGGAGCGATGGCGAGGCCGGGGCGTGAGGGTGACTTGTCGAACCTTGAAGGCCACAAGTCACCACAAGTCACCGCACAAGTCACCGGCTGGGAGCCCGCCATGGCAGCGGGATTAGGCCAGTTTGGGTGACTTGGTGACTTTACTTACAACCCAGGGAAATTGAAAAGAGATATACCAGCCCCCTGGCCCCATCCAGCCCCCCGGCATACACGCGCTGGGAGCCGCCACCGACCGCATGCACAAGTCATCAAGTCACCAAAGTGCCGCTAAACACACTTAACCCATTGATTTATAATACACAGACCCCGGTGACTTGTTAAATCCACAAGTCACCACAAGTCACCCACAAGTCACCCGAGGCCCCGGCCATGCTCCCAAACCTTCAAACCCTGATCCAACGTGACAACGCCGCCATCGCTGCTGACCCGGCCGAGGCCAGGGCCGCGCTTATCTCCAAGCTGAGAGGCGAGGCCCCTTACATCGCGTTGAAGGCCGACATGCAGGCCCTGGCCGAACGCAACCGCGCCACCCTGGCCGGTGGTAGTCAGGCCGTGCGCGCCCACCTGGCCGACCAGCTCCCCTTGCTGGAAGCCCTGGCCTTGAGATTTTTCAATGACGCGGCCAAGGGTGGGAACGCTTCCGCGCGCCAGGCCCTGGCCGGTGTTGGCCTGAATGCTCAGAAGGTGCTGATCGCTTCGCTACTCGCGCTCCACAAGGTGACCCAGGATGAAATGGACTCGAACGCACTGCGCCTTCCTCACGGCCAAGCAGATTAACCGGCGCGCGGCCGCAGCAGCGAAGCGCCGCGCCACCTGGCGAAAGGCCCACCCTGACCTAGACCCCCGTGCATGGAGTGCGCTAAGCGACGGGCATTCCTCGCTTGGGGTGAAGGCTACGAGGGCGTGGTTGAGGAGCCTTGAGGCCCTGGCCGCGGCCTTGGCCCCCTGAGAGTGCATCTCCCACCAGAATTCGAAAAGTTTTCAAGGTCGATTTCGCTGGAACAGGCCCCTGGATGGCGCCATCGAAATGGCTTCGCGCGAAAGGCTACCCCGTCCCTTGGCCTGTATCTTGCTTAAAGGCCCTGTGCATTAATTATGCCAATGCACCAATAGAAACATTTCATGGGCACAGGGGCGCCCTGGTGCCTCTTGTACCGTTGACTTCCTCTTGTCGCTTCATGCCAAATGAATGCAACCAAGTAAAGGCCTTGTCCTTCACTTGGCCTTCACTTGGCCTTTTCCTTGAAGGCCAGCGGTACAGGTAGACACACTGAGATAGCAGTAAGGCCAGTTATATCAGTGGGTTAGGTTGCGCTGAATAGTTCGCTTGACACGTTCGGGACGTGGAGGCCGGAGGTTCGAATCCTCTCACCCCGACCATCTAATTCAAGCACTTACGCAAAGACCGGCCGTTGAAATATCGGCCGTACGGAAACCATACGGAATACCGTACCGGATGCCGTTGGCTGCATGATCAGCTTCTACGCCATTTCTGTTGACTGCTTCGAGGGATATTCACCTTGATCAGTACCCCCACTCCTCAAACCCCAGCGGTGTCTTGCTCAGCATCTCCCGGTACTGCCGCCACTGCGGCATGTGGGTATCCAGCAGCGCAGTAAACCGGTCGTCGTGGTGCCTCTCCAGAAGATGCACCAGTTCGTGGACGACGATGTACTCCAGGCACTGCATCGGCTTCTTTGCCAGTTCCAGGTTCAGCCAGATCCGACGGGCGGCGATGTTGCAGCTCCCCCATTTGGTCTTCATCTTCTTGATGCCCCAGGCTGCCGCCTGCACGCCCAGGACCGGCTGCCACTTCTCCAGCAGCGGAGGAATCAGGGACTTCAGTTGATCCCGGTGCCAGTGCAACAGCACCGCTTCCCGTTGTTCCGGGCTGGTGCCAGGGCGCACGAACAGGTCAAGGCTGGCGATGCCACGTATCGCCACTCGCGCAGGGCCTACTTGCTCGTGTACCCGCAAGCGATACCGCTTGCCCATGAAGTAGTGGCTCTCACCGTTCACCATCTCGCGAGGGGACTGGCGTGGCTGTTCCGCAAACTTGGCTCGCTGGCGCTTGATCCACCCCAGCTTGTCGATGACCGCCAACCGGACCGCTTCGTCATTGATCACCAGGGGAGCCGCCACCCGCACCCAGCCATGGGGCGGATAGACGCCCAGGTGCAGGTTCTTGATGTCGCGGCGCACCACTTCCACCTTGATGCCGCTGACGGTGATGTGACGGATTTCAGTACTCATCCTGATGCCGGGAGAGTTCGACGATACGGTCGGCCAAGTTATCGATTTCGCAGCCATAGCTCGCTCTGGCCTGTTCCGCGGTGAGGACGCCCTTGACGGCATTGCGGACCCGCTTGGTCTTCATACTGTTGTCGCGCCAGCCATCCATGCGGCTGGATTGAATCGCCGCATCCACGGCCAGCGCCAGATCCGCGTCTTCGTCCAGGTTGTTGTACAGCGCCCGCTGCGCGCCCGTTTTCAGGACCGCCGGATAGCCCCCAGGCCCGCCACCGGGCTGGGCCGCATCCCTGGTCAGGGCGGCGATCTGGTCCAGGTATTCCTTGTAGCTCACCACCCCCTTGCGGCGCAGGTCGATCAAGGCATCCAGCAGCTTGGACATCTTCTCGTAGTAGGCCGGATCAACCGGCGACTCATTGATGATCAGACGACGGACGTTGTTCTCGATGGTCTCGGCGACGGCTTCCTCGTTCTTGCGGATGCCCTTGGGGAGCGCATCCACGGCGTCGGGACCGCGCTCCACGATCAACTGGATCAGGCCCATGTCGTCGAAGGTGGAAATCTTCTCGCTCTCCTCCGCCCGGATATAGGTGTCGATCATGAAGCGCATGGCCGGCTCGTAAGCCTTGAGGTCGATGTAGTCGCCGCTGGCGAGCTTCACCTCGTCGCGCACCTTGCTGGCGTGATCCACCTCGGCCTTGATCTGCTCGATCTCCTCCGGTGTGTAGCCTGCCTCGGTCAGTTCATTGGCGATGGCGGCATAGGCGCGCACCAGGGTGGCGACGAACTTGTAGAGCTTCAACCGCTTCGGTTCATTGTTCTTGAGTTGTTCAGCGTTGCCGGCGTTGTTGCCAACACTCTGGGCGCAGAAATAGTGCAGATAGGCCGCCGAATCCCTGGGCGGTGACACTGGCTCGCACAGCGCATTCACCGCCTCGCGCGCTTCCTCCAGGTCTTCCCGCGCCTTCTCCAGCCGGTTTTCCAGCAGGCCGGCCACGTCTGCCTTGTCGAAGCCGTCCAGGGCGCCGCTGGTGTAATCCGCCACTGCACCTTCCAGGCTCTGGAACAAATCCTTGTAGTCGATGATGTAGCCGTATTCCTTGTCGTCCCCGTCCAGCCGGTTGACCCGGCAGATGGCCTGGAACAGGCCGTGGTCGCGCATCTTCTTGTCGATGTAGAGGTAGGTGGCCGGTGGCGCGTCGAAACCGGTGAGCAGCTTGTCCACCACGATCAGCAACTTCATCTGCCCAGGCTGCTCGATGAACTGCTTCTTCACTTCCTGCTCGAACTTCTCCACCTTGTTGATGGCCTTCTCCACCGGCTCACCAAACCAGTCGGCCAGCATCTGGGTGTACACCTTGTACTTCACCAGGGAATCCGTCTCGCCCTCGCCGGTGGTCTCGCCCTTGGTATCGGCCACGCTGGGCGCGTAGCTGGTGACGATGGCGCACTTGCCCTTCAGCCCCGTCTTGGCGAACAACTCGTAGAACTTGCATGCCTCGTAGATGCTGCCCGCCTCCAGCATCGCGTTGCCGTGGCCGTCCATCAATCGCGGCTTGATCAGCATGTCGAGCAGGATGTCCGCGACAATCTTCTCCAGGCGCGACTGGCAGGACAGCACCTGCTGCATCGTCCCCCACTTCTTCTTGAGTTGCGCACGGGCAAGGTCGTTCAGCCCTTTGGTGTTGGCCTCGAACCAGACGTCGATCTTGTCCTGGGATGTGATCGACTGGTCGATGTCCCGCGCCTCGTAGCGCAGATCCAGCACCACGCCCTCGCGCACCGCCTGATCGAACTTGTAGGTGTGGATGTAGCGGCCGAACACCTCGATGCTCCTGGCCTTGTCCGCCTTCAGCAGCGGCGTGCCGGTGAAGCCGATGAACAGCGCGTTGGGCAGGATCGCCTTCATCGCCCGGTGCAGGTCGCCGGACTGAGTGCGATGGCACTCGTCGACGAACACATGGATATCGCCCTTGGCCCGGAAACCGGGTGGCAGATTTTTCAGTTCCTCGATGAACGTAGGGGCGGGTTTCAAACCCGTTGTACGGGCGGATTCCAAACCCGTTGTACGGGCGGATTCCAAACCCGTTGTACGGGCGGATTCCAAACCCGTTGTACGGGCGGGTTTCAAACCCGTTGTACGGGCGGGTTTCAAACCCGCCCCTACGTCCTCCACCCATCTCAACCAATGCTTCTCCGGCGTCTCGATAGTGGCATAGCGCAGGCCCTCGCTGTCGTTGCCGGCCATCAGCCACTGCATCGTGGAGAAGAAGGGCTGGATGAATTCCTTCTTCTGGTTGTCCAGATTCTGTCGGATGCCCTCGGCCACCGACACGGTGGAGCGTTTCAGTTCCAGCACTCCCATGGCGATGCCATTCACATACAGCACCACATCCGGCCGCTTGCCGCTTGCCGTTCGCCTTGGCACTGACCCCCTTCACCGACACTTCCTCGGCGATGCCGAATTGGTTGGCCTCAGGGTGCTTCCAGTCGATCAGCCAGACCGTGACCTTGTTCTCTCCGGCCGCTGGCAGCACCTTCACCCCGTAGCGCAGCAGTTCATAGACCGCCTTGTTGCGGTCGTACAGGTGCATGCTGGTGTCAGTGGCCGTCTTGTTCAGTTCATGCAGCGCCCGGTTGATCAGTGCCACCTCGACGCCGCGTTTCACCAGCCAGGCGCGCAGCAGGTCCAGGTCGAGATTGCGGTTGTCCCGGTCGATCCGGTTGCCCAGGTAGTCGTAACCCAGGCGCTCCTGGAACAGCGCCACCACCCGCACCTGGGTCTGCTTCTCGATCTGGCCGACGTTGGTCATGTGCCTCCCTTCTGAATCAGTTTGGCTCTCAAGGCCATTCCTTTTGTGGTCAGCCGATATTGTTGTCGGCTGCTCCTGGGCTTGTCCGGGAAAGTCATTTCGATGAAGCCGGCAGCCAACGCCGGAACCAGGTACAGGGTCCTGAAATTCTCTTCACCCTTCAATGACAGTGCCGCCTGCAAGGCTTTTCGACTCAGTGCATCGCGGCAAACCAGGATGAGTTTTTGCACTTCCCCTGCGACTTCCCCAGCCTTACGCCGCAGCGTGATCGTGAAGCCATCGGAAACCGAGAACTCCGGCTCCGGCAGGCCCGCTTCCCGGCAGCGGCGGATCATGTCGCGGGTGCCGGTGCCCATGCGCTCGATGTACTGGGTCAGGTACAGCGGCTCGGCCAGCAGCGGGTTGGCCGGCACGGAACCATGGGGCAGGCGCAGCTTTGCCAGGGTCAGCGAGGGCGGCAGGCCGCCGGGGTTCCACACCTCCAGGCGGTCGGCGAACAGCATCACCTGGACGCTGCCGTTGCTGGCGTAATCCCGGTGCGCCACGGCGTTGACGATGGCCTCGGCCACCACCTCGCGGGGAATCTCATAGGCCACCGGCACCTGCGGCCCGGCTTCTCGCGTGCCCACCCACAGGTTGATCTTGGACATGACGAAATCCACCGCCTGATCCACCAGATCGAACACAGTGCCCTTGTAGACCTGATACGACGGGATCGGCTTCGCCACCTCGCTGCCGTGGAAATGCGCGCACTTCACCTCGGAGGAAATCAGGAAGCGTTGTGGCTGCCGGCCGAACAGCAGCACGGCCGCATGAGTGGGGCGGCCGGCGTCGAGCAGGTTGAGATGGGTCAGCAACTCCTGGGGCGTGGCTTCCTCCGGCAAGGGGAAGCCACGCGCCTTGCGGGCGCGGCGCAGGAAGGTCGCCATCCGCTCCTCGTCCAGGTCGGCCAGAGTGGCGTTGCGGCAGGGAGCGGCGTCGAAGGGGCCGTTGCGGATCAGTTCCTGGTCTTCCAGATACTGCACCAGGGCGGCATACAGGCCGGCGATCAACTCGGGGGTGGAAACGAAGCGGCGGCGGATCAGCGCCTGCATCTTCGGCTGGCGGCCTGCGTCGTCCGCGCCCTTCACGAAGATCAGCCGGTACTTGTTGAGCGCAGTGGCGTGGGCAAACTCCCGCGCCGTCGGCGACAGTCCCTCGGCATCCGCGACCCCGTACTCGTCACCGAACAGGCCGACATAGAGGTCGCAGCGCGCCACTTCCTCCAGATACACCGCATCCGCGCGGCGGTCGGCGGCGGGCATGTCCTCGAACAGGAACGGCTCGAAGAAGCGGCGGATCAGCGCATCGCCGCGCAGCCAGTCGCGCAGGACCGCCCGCTCTGCGGCGAACTCCTTCTGGACACTGCTGATGAAGATGCGTTTTGGGTTCATTTATAGGGATTTATGCCTGTGTATAAGGTCGTATACGGCGATGACAGAATAAATCCTGGCCGTCTCATACCAGCCGAATCCTCCAGGTGAGCAGTTCCTGCATCATGCCCTGCTTGAGGGCGCGGGTCTTGTCGCGGCGGGCCTGGAGAGCTTCGAGTTCAGCGTCCATGTCGGAGAGGACGGTGGCGATGGCGGATTGCTCGGCGCTTGATGACGGTATCCGCACGCTGTGTGCATGAACGTCATTCCGGTTCAATGTGGGGACACCAGATCCAGTACCGAACCGCTCAAGTCCAATGATTCCAAGCAGATAGAAGATGAACTTGGGCGAATTTCCTTTGAAGCTCGTAACCCACAGAGATGTGTTGTGCGGCCAGAAATCTTTTTCCACGTAATGAACATTGCCAATGGTTCCGGAGCGGCCAGTTACAACTCCCGGCCCTTTCACCATGAATTCGTGGTGGTAGTTCAACACACCATTTGAATAGACAACGGGGTAACTGCCTTGGCGAAGTCGGGTCGTCAGCAAATCGAAACCGCGTTGCAATGGGCAAACATCCCCCAACCGCTTCACCTCCCACCCCTCGGGCACGGTAGGGGCGGGTTTCAAACCCGCCCCTACGGCGGCACCAAACCCCGGCAATCGGGTCTGGCCGGTGAGGAGTTGCTGCATGGCGGCCTGCTTGAGGTCGCGCTTCTTGGCGATGAGTTGGTCGAGTATGGCGAGCAGGGCATCCACATCCGACAGCGCGGCGGCGATGGCGCGTTGTTCTTCCGGCGAGGGAAGCGGAATTAACATATCAGCAATCATTTCCCGTCGAACAGAATCCACAGATGACTTGGCAGTCATCTGCATAATCCGCGAATAAAAATTGTTGCTGAAATATCGATAGAAGAAAGAGCCGTTTAGCCGATCACCAAAATTACTGATCTTGTAAACGCGCTGATGAATGTCGAATTTGCCATTGATGTAGTGAAAGATCTTGCCTGTGCCAACACCATCGCCTGCAGTCAAGACAGCTTCACCATCAAAGGAGTAACTATTAATCCTTTCAACTGCTTGTGATCGCACAAAGAAAGGGTAATCGCCATCGACAATGCGATCTTGCGTGTTCTTATCGCCTGTTGTGATCGCAGCAACATTCACGATGGAGTCAACATCCCACTCCTCCGGAATCACCCCCACCTCGCTCAACTTGTACCCCACCGGCGGCTTATTCATCGGCATCCCCATTGCGGCCGGGTGTAGGGGCGGGTTTGAAACCCGCCCCTACATGGGTGTCGGAATTGGCAATGTGCGCCAGCATTGCCGCGTTATCCGGGTGCAGGGAGTCTTCCGCCCATTTGGCCGGATTGTTTTCGACGTATTCGGCAATCCGTTCGTAATCGGCTTCGTTGCGGATGACGTGTTCATAATAATTGCGCTGCCAGATTGATGTGCCGGGTGTTTGCCGCATTTCGTTGATGTGGCGGGCGGAGAAGGTTTTGAACGCCCGTATGATTTCCGGCAATCCGTGACGTTTGGTAGGGGCGGGTTTCAAACCCGCCCGTACATCGGGTTTCAAACCCGCCCCTACGGAATCGGCATCGGCGTCGGCGTCGGTCAATGTGACAATGCCATGAAAATGGTTTGGCATGATTATGAATTGATCCAGCACGACATGTGAATAATGCCTGGGCAATTCCAGCCATGCCTGCTCAACCAGAATACCTGCCGAATTCAATTGCATCGCTCCGTCAATGATCTCGCCGAACAGGCATTGTCGATTCTGGATGCAAATCGTGACGAAATAGAATCCTGCCTGCGCGTAGTCGTAATCCCGCAAACGCAGATTGCGTCGGCGTGGTGTCTGCGACGCCGTAGGGGCGGGTTTCAAACCCGCCCGTACATCGGGTTTCAAACCCGCCCTTACCATGTAAACCCCATCTTCTCCAGGTGTTCATCCACGCGCGCAGCCAGGGTTTCCACTTCCTCGGCCAGCCTGGGCAGCGGCGTGGCATAGCGTTCCGCCAGTAGCCGGATGCGGCCGGTGAGGGCCTGACTGACCCGGTCCAGTTCGCCCTGCACGCTGGCAGCCAGGGCGGCGAGCCACTTGTCCTACCACCAGGGCATCGAGCGCCTTCCGGCCTTCCTTCACGCCCTTGTTGGCGGCGGCTTCCTGGTCGATCAGGGCGGCATAGGCTTCCAGCGCCTTGCGTTCCTCGGCGAACTCCTTGTCGTGCCTGATCGCCTTCAACCGGTCCTTGACGCTCTTGGCGGTGAGCTTGCTCTTCTCGGTCTTGGCTTCCGCCAGCAAGCCGTCCTCGCCGCCGCCGCTGTTGCCACACTCTTCGTCCATCGCCTCCATCTGGCGCGTGATGGCGTCCCGCTGTCCTTCCAGTTCCTCGATGGTGAACTGGTGGGCGGCGAAGTAGCGGGCGATGACCCGTTCGGCGGGGATCAGGTCGCTATTGGGCTTGCCGTCCTGCATCGCCTGCCAGCCGTCACTGACCAGCATCCAGGCGTCGTCCTGCATCGTCTCGGCCCAGTAGTCCATCAGGGACTGGTAGACGTCGTAGGGATCGATGAGGGGTGCTGCCTGGAAGGTTTCCAGCAGGCTCTCCGACAGGGCGTCGATCAGGCGCTTGGGCCGGTCGCCGAGCTGGATGCCGGTGAGCAGCGGGGCGCTGGCCTGCTTCCAGGACTCGAAGCGTTGCGTCACCTGGGTGTTGAAGGCGGTGAACTCGGGGTGGCCGAAGATGGTGGGTTTGATCTCGGCGGGGGCGACCTTCAATTCCACGAGTGTAGGGGCGGGTTTCAAACCCGCCCCTACATCGCGTTTCAAACCCGCCCCTACATCGGGGTTCAAACCCGCCCCTACGGTAAACAGCGCCGCCCGCACGCTGGGGATGACTTGCCAGTAGGCATCCAGGCCGTCGATGTCGCGGTTGGGGATGCCGCCCTTCATGTGGGCCTCGATGTCCTGCAAGTCTTCCGGCTCACTGCTGTCGATGTAGCGCGGCAGGTTGAGGTTGAAGTCGTTGGCCTCGATTTCGGCAAGAGGAGCCATGCGCGAGCAGTGGGGGATGTCCACCTGACGGGTGAAGGTGTCGACGATTCGGTGGATGTCCTGGGCGCGCAAGCGGTTCTTGTTGCCGTCCTTGATGAAGCCGCGGCTTCCATCGACCATGAAGATGCCGCGGCGTCCGGCCGCGCCTTCCTTGTCCAGCACCAGGATGCGGGCGGGGATGCCGGTGCCGTAGAACAGGTTGGCGGGCAGGCCGATGATGCCCTTGATGAAACCGCGCCTGACGATGTTCTTGCGGATCGCGGCCTCGGCCCCGCCCCGGAACAGCACGCCATGGGGGAGGATGACCGCGCCCTTGCCGGTGCTTTTCAGACTGGCGAGGATGTGCAGCAGGAAGGCATAGTCGCCGTTCTTGGCCGGCGGGATGCCGTATTCGAAGCGGCCGTAGAAGTCGTGAGCCGGGTCCAGGCCGCTGGTCCAGTTCTTGTTGGAGAAGGGGAAATTGGCGATCACGAAGTCGCAGGTCTTGAGGCCGCCGTCGGCGTTCTTGAAGTGAGGGCTGGACAGGGTGTTGCCCTGCCAGATTTCCGCCGTGGGGCAGTCGTGCAGCACCATGTTCATGCGCGCCAGGGCGGACGTGGCGTTGTCCATCTCCTGGCCGTAGAGGGCGAGGTCGAGGCCGGTGCGGCCCTTCGCCTCGTCGTGGGCCTTGAGCAGCAGGGAACCGGAACCGCAGGTGGGGTCGTAGATGGCCTGCACGCTGTTGGTCGCATTGCCCAGGTCGATGACCATGGACATGACGCGGGAGACTTCCGCCGGGGTGTAGAACTGGCCCTTGCTCTTGCCGGATTCGGTGGCGAAGTGGCGCATCAGGTATTCGTAGGCGTCCCCCAGCAGGTCGTCGCCTTCCGCCCGGTTGCGGCCGAAATCCAGGCCCTCGAAGATGGCCACCAGCTTGGTGAGCCGGTCCACCATTTCGCGGCCCTTGCCCAGCTTCTCCTCGTCGTTGAAGTCGGCGACGTTGATGGCGCCCTTGAGGCTGTCGTTGGCGTCCGCCAGCCGGCCGACGAGTTTGTTGATCTTGTCGCCGATCTCCTTGTCCCCCTTCAACGCCACCATGGTGGCGAACTGGGTGTTGGGATCATGGTTTCGGTTGATCCTGACTTCGTGGTACGGCTTGTCCTTGGCAGTCTCGGCCCGTTTGATCACTGTGATGCTGCCGGCGCGGTTGTCTCCGACATCGATGTAGATGGATACCAGGCCTTTCCTGCTCATCAGCATTGAAAACCGATCCATGTCCTCCTTCGTCATCCATCCTCTGGCCGGGAAGGCGTAGGCATGCTCTGGCAGGGGCATCCCCTCTGTATCGAGCAGGTCATAGACCAGGGCTACAGGTGCAAACGGCAGGAGGATGAGCAGCGGACGGGCATCCTCCTTGATGGTACGGCCAAAGCGTTTTTTCCAGTCCTTGGCCGACGCCGCAACCCTCAGGCCGGGCTTCAGTATCTGGAGCAGGAGGGCATTGAATGGCGCGAAATTCCGCATGCGGACGACGAAGTCCAGCAGGTTCATGTAGTCGGTGCTTTTCTTGAACATGCGGGAATCGACCAGAAGCTGATCCAGCAGCGTCCGCGCGACTGCCGTCTCGAACAGGTCTCCCTGGTAGTGCATTGGGTGTTCCCTCACCTTGGTAGCGCCTTGTGTCTGGTGCTGCGGAGTTTCTCTCATTTCCCGACAGGATTCCTTATGGCAAAGGATGTAGGCGGGATGTCGGGCATCTACCTACCTTGCTACCTTGCTGGAGAATCAGGCTCGAGCGCAGAACGCGTGGGCTACCCGGCACGCGGATTACTGGCGCGAGTACCGACGAACGCATCCGGAGTACGTCGAGCGCAACCGGGTCTTGCAGCAACAACGAGATGCCTGGCGACGAGAACGTCTGCTTGCAAAGATGAATGAACGCGTCACCGCAGAAATCCCCCGTGCCATCAGGCATTTACCGGCTGACGCCAGTGACGCGTGACGATCTTGCAAAGAGATGACGTGATCGCGAGGGGTGAATTCGACGCGTAGCGTGACGGCCATGGACACCCTAGCCCAAGCAACCGAAGAGGATCTGCACCGCCTTGCATTGCAGCTCGCTGCCGCGCGCTGGCGCTGTGGGCGATGGGCTACCGCACCTCGACCAGCCAGCCGGGGCATCACCAGACCGCCATCCAGTCGCGGCCCAAGACCCTGGGCGTGCCGGCGCAGACCGTCATGCGCCGGGCTAACGCACCGGGGCGTGGGCGAAGCAAAAGAGCCATTCGGCGACGACAGCCGAGTCAAGCCCTCCGATAGGTCACGAAATGATAGACGAGTCCCTCCTGGCCGACGTTTTCCTGGCGTTCGCATTCCCTCCACAAGGCCGGATCGAACTCGGGAAACCAGGCGTCGCCGGCAAAGTCGGCCTGGATTTCCGTGAGGTAGAGCCGGTCGGCACGTGGCAGCACCTGGGCGTACAGTTGCGCGCCGCCGACGAAGAACAGCTCGGGGTCACCGCCACAGGCGTCGATGGCAGCGTCGATGGAAGTGGCCATCAAACACCCTTGCGCCCGATACGCCGGATCGCGCGTGACGATCACCGTGGTGCGGCCAGGCAGGGGCCGGCCTATGGATTCATAGGTCTTGCGCCCCATGATGAGGTGATGCCCCAGGGTCAGCGCCTTGAAGTGTTTGAGATCTTCCGGCAGGCGCCAGGGCAGGGTGTTGTTGACGCCGATGACGCGGTTGCGGGCCAGCGCGGCGACGACCGAAACGAGTGGGGTAGGCACAAGAAACTCCGACGAAACGAGAGACTGCGAAGATACCCCAGAGTGTGGACGCGCATTGACTCGGCGATGCCGGCCACCGTTTCCCTTTGACAAAAGAACGTTCGTTCTTTACCGTGGCGACTCCGCCCAACGGATGCCCCGCCATGTCGCAAGATGCCGCCCACTTAGCCCAGCTCCAGGATTACTACGCCCGCCACCGGGTCATGCCGTCCTACGCGACCATCGGCGCCCAGCTCGGCCTGAAATCGAAGTCCTCGGTGGCCGCCCTGGTCGCGCGCTTGCGCCTGGAAGGGTTCCTCGAAGCCGCACCGGACAAGCGCATGAAGCCCGGGGCGCGCTTCTTCGAACGCACCCTGGCGGATTCGGTGCGCGCGGGCTTGCCGCAACCCGCCGACGACAGTTCGCATGATGTCCTGACCATCGACGAATTTCTCATCGAACAACCCTCACGCACGGTGCTGGTGCGGGTCAAGGGCGATTCGATGATCGATGCCGGCATCCATCCTGGCGACATCGCCGTGGTGGAAAAACGCCATGACGCGCAGCCGGGCGACCTGGTCGTGGCCGTGGTGGACGACGAATTCACCCTGAAGACCCTGGCGCGGGAAAAAGGCGAATACGTGCTGCAACCCGCCAACCCGGCCTATCCGGTGATCCGCCCGAAGGGCTCGCTGGAAATCTTCGGCGTGGTGGTCGGCGTGGTGCGCAAATACCGGTAGGCCGCCAGGGACGACCTACTTGCGCCTGGCCGAATGCACGCCGCGCACCTGAACGGCGCGGGCGAGGAAGCGGCTAAGCTGGGCCGTGTCCTTTACTTCCAGGGTGAACTCCATGCGCGCCATGTCGTCCTGAGAGAGGGTATTGACGCGCACCACGTTGATCTTCTCCTGGGAGAACAACTCGCCCACGTCCTTGATCAACCCGGAGCGGTCATGCGCGGTGAGTTCGATATCCACCGCGAACACCCCGCCCTCCGCCCTGCCCCATTCCGCCGCCAGCAGGCGCACGCGCTTGTCTTGCGGCATGTGCAGCAGCATCGGGCAATCGGCGCGGTGTATGGTGACGCCGTGGCCTTGAGTGGTGTAGCCGACGATGGCATCGGGCGGAGCCGGCCGGCAACACCCGGCCATCTGGGTGAGCAGGCCGGGCTCGCCTTCCAATAGCACACCGCTGGCTTCAGGTCGACGCTTGGACTGCGACACCAGCGGCTTTTCCGGGGGCGGAACGAATACCTCATGCAGGGCGCGTTCGAGCGTGCCGCTGCCCAGGTCGCCGCGCCCCAGCGCGACACAGAGATCGTCCAGACAGGAGAACTTGAGGCGGGTGGCAAGCTTGTCGAGATTGACATTGGCCAGGAGCGGCCCCCGACCCGATCGAGGGTTGAGCCGGTGCAATTCACGATCGAGCAATTCACGGCCCGCCTGCACGTGGGCGCTATGGTCCAGCTGCTTGAACCATTGCCGCACCTTGGCTCGGGCGCGCGTGGTCTTGAGCACCCCCTGGTGCGGGTTGAGCCAGTCGCGGCTGGGGCCACCTTGCTTGACGCTGAGGATTTCCACCCGCTGCCCGGTCGTAAGCGGCGTGTCCAACGGCACCAGTGTCCCGTCCAGCTTGGCGCCGCGACAACGGTGGCCGAGTTCGGTGTGTACCGCATAAGCGAAATCGAGCGGCGTAGCCCCGGCCGGGAGCGCTACCACCTTGCCCTGAGGCGTGAGGACGAATACCTCGTCCTGGAACAATTCATTGCGGAAATGCTGCGCCAGTTGCTTGACTTCCTCGTGCCCCTCCGTCTCGCCTATCTCCTGTTTCCAGGCCAGGATCTGGCGCAGCCAGGCGATCTTGTCCTGGATGGCGTCACCCTGGGATTTGCCTCCCTCCTTGTAGCGCCAGTGCGCGGCCACACCCAGTTCCGCTTCCTGGTGCATGTCGAAGGTGCGCAACTGCACTTCCAGCGCCTTGTTCTCCGGCCCCACCACCGCGGTATGCAGGCTCTTGTAGCCATTGCCTTTGGGGCGCGAGATGTAGTCGTCGAACTGGCCGGGGATCGGTTGCCAGAGACTGTGCACCAGTCCCAGTGCATGGAAGCAATCCTTCACGTCCTGCACTTGCACACGCAAGGCGCGCACGTCGTAGACCTCGTCGAAGGAGAGGTGCTTCTTGCGCATCTTGGCGAGTATGCTGGAGATGTGTTTGGGCCGACCGCTGATACCAAAACCGCGGATGCCATCGGCCGTCAGGGCGTCGGAGAGTTGCTTGATGATCTGTTCGATATACCACTCTCGGTCGAGGCGGCGTTCGTCCAGGAGGCTGGCGATCTGCTTGTAAGTTTCCGGCTCCAGGTAGCGGCAGGAGAGATCTTCCAGCTCCCACTTGAGTTGCCACACCCCCAGGCGATTGGCGAGCGGCGCATAGAGCTCGCGCACGTCGCTGGCGATCTTGCGGCGCAGCGACTTGTCCTGAGACGCCGCGTCATAGGCCAATTCGCGCAGCGCCTGGGTGCGCTCGGCCAGCTTGATCAAGACCACGCGGATGTCGTCGGCCATCGCCAGCAGCATCTGCCGCAACGCCTCGCTCTGGCTGCCCTCGGCTGCGAGTTCGGTGAACAGGTGATCCATGCGACCGAGCTTGGCCGCGCCCTCGACCAGCGCCGCCAGAGGCTTGCCGAACGCATGGAGCAAGGGTTCGCGCGTCAGTGCGGCATCGGGCAAGCCGCAGAGCAGTGCCGCCGCCACGGTCTCGACGTCGAAGCGCATACCGGCCAGGATCGCCGCTGTGCCCAGACTATGCCCGGCGAGCTCGGCGCCGGTGTCGGCACGCGCGTCCGCCGCGTGGTCGGCCAACCAGTTCAGCGCTTTCCGCAAGACCTCGCGCTGCGCCTCGGAATACACCGCTTCCAGGCTCAACAGCCAGGATTCGCTGTCATTGGAAGCAAGAGAGAGTGCGTGGGCGACCATGTGATACTCCAGAGCTGAAGGCGCGATTTTATCTTTCACGGGCCACGGCGCTTGTCGTCCGCGGGCAAGATATATCGCTGCCGGTCGCTGGCCTTCAAGTCCGTGCCGACTGATAAAATTTCCCGCCCCGCCTTCCCGCCTTGCAATCTCGCGTCCCACCTTCACATAGCCCAGTGATTCCAATGGAGAAGCCCATGTCCGCAAAGCATTGCCGCCTACTCATCCTCGGTTCCGGTCCCGCCGGTTATACCGCCGCCGTCTACGCCGCCCGCGCCAACCTGCATCCGGTCCTGATCACCGGCATGAGTCAGGGCGGACAACTCATGACCACCACCGAAGTCGACAACTGGCCAGCCGATGTGGATGGCGTCCAGGGCCCGGAGTTGATGCAGCGTTTCCAGGCGCATGCCGAGCGCTTCAACACCGAGATCATCTTCGACCACATCAACCACGTCGACCTGCAAAACCGACCCTTCACCCTCAAGGGTGATGCCGGCAGCTACACCTGCGATGCCCTGATCATCGCCACCGGCGCATCCGCCATGTATCTGGGGCTCCCGTCCGAGGAGAAATTCATGGGGCGTGGCGTTTCCGGTTGCGCCACCTGCGATGGTTTCTTCTACAAGAATAAGGAGGTTGCGGTGATCGGCGGCGGCAATACCGCCGTGGAAGAAGCCATCTATCTCGCCAAGATCTGCGCCAAGGTCACCCTGGTACATCGCCGCGACACGTTCAAGGCGGAGAAAATCATGGTCGATCACCTCTCGGAACTCGTGAAGGAGGGCAAGATCGTCCTCGAATTGAATCAGGTGCTCGACGAGGTTCTGGGAGACAAGAGCGGCGTCAACGGCATACGCCTGAAGAGCATGCAGGACGGCACGACCCGTGACATCGCGCTGACGGGCGTCTTCATCGCCATCGGCCACAAGCCCAATACCGATCTATTCACCGGGCAACTGGAGTTGGATCATGGCTATCTCGTCACCCAGGGCGGCCGCCACGGCAACGCCTCGCAAACCAGCGTCGCGGGCGTGTTCGCCGCCGGCGATGTGCAGGACCAGATCTACAAGCAGGCCATCACCAGCGCGGCCAGCGGTTGCCAGGCGGCGCTGGATGCAGAGCGTTATCTTGGTTGATTGAATAAACCTTGAACCTTGATTCCTCAGTTGACCGCTCATATTCCCTCGTGAGGTCCCATGGATATTGAGGTTTGTGCCTTCGATCACGCTCACCCTCTGGGTGAGCCCGCTACACGCCCGATTGCACGTCTGGCGAACCGCCTGGCTGCGTTGCTCCTCCTTGCAGGGAGCGACCATGCGCGTCGTCACGCCTTGCCAGACAACTCGCCAGATGCACACTCGGGCGTGTTCAACTGAGGATTCAAGGATAAACCCGTGTTGCTAATGCCATGAGTCGGGTAGGGAAGTCTCGCGCATACGCCTTGCCGCCCGAGGAACGCGAGCTGTTTCTGACGGAGTTGGGCAATGTCATCCCGCTCACGCCTCACGGCCGCTTCCTCCCCTCCCCCGTGCAACTGCCGCCCGTGCCTCTGAGCTTGTTCCGCGATGAACGCGAGGTCATCCACGAATCACTGCACGATCCGGTTCGTTGGGATGCGGATACGCAAACCGGGGAAGAAGCCGCCTATGTCCGCCCCGGCATCACGCGCCAGACTTTGCGTAACCTGCGTCAGGGTAACTGGGTCGCGCAGGCGGAACTCGATCTCCACGGTCTGACCCGCGCCGAAGCCAAGCGGGAACTCGCGGAGTTTCTTTACGAGTGCAAACGCCGTGGCGCACGCTGTGTGCGCATCATTCACGGCAAAGGTCTGGGTTCGGTCAACCGGGAACCGGTGCTGAAGCTGCATGTGCGCTATTGGCTGACACAGCGCGACGAGGTTCTGGCCTATGTCCAGGCGCGGCCAGTGGACGGCGGCGGCGGCGCGGTGATGGTGCTGTTGAAGTCGCCGCACGCGTAGGCGCGACCGGTCGTCCTTACGCCGGGAACACGCCGGTGGAGAGATAACGGTCGCCACGATCGCAGACGATGGAGACGATGACCGCATCTTCCACCTCCTTCGACAACTGCAACGCCGCCCAGAGCGCGCCGCCAGAAGAAATACCGGCGAAGATGCCCTCCTCGCACGCCAGCCGGCGAGTGGTCTCTTCGGCGGCGTTCTGGCCGACGTAGATCATGCGATCTACCCGATCCAGATCACAGATGGCGGGGACGTATTCGAGTGGCCATTTGCGGATGCCGGGAATCTGCGCGCCCTCCTCCGGCTGCACGCCGACGATCTGGATAGCCGGGTTCATCTCCTTCAAATAGCGCGAACAGCCCATGATGGTGCCGGTCGTGCCCATGCTGGAGACGAAGTGGGTGACCTGCCCCTGGGTGTCACGCCAGATTTCCGGGCCGGTACCCTCGTAGTGCGCGTTGGGATTGTCCGGATTGGAAAACTGGTCGAGGATCCTGCCCCGCCCTTCCCGCTGCAACTGCTCCGCCAGATCGCGCGCGCCTTCCATGCCGGATTCCCGGCTGACCAGGATCAGCTCGGCGCCATAGGCGCGCATCGACTGGCGGCGTTCGATGGAGAGGTGTTCGGGCATGATCAAAATCATCTTGTAGCCCTTGATGGCGGCCGCCATCGCCAGCGCGATGCCGGTATTGCCGCTGGTGGCCTCGATCAGGGTGTCGCCCGGCCGGATCTCGCCACGCGCCTCGGCACGCTGGATCATGGACAAGGCCGGCCTGTCCTTCACGGAACCGGCCGGATTATTGCCCTCCAGCTTGAGCAGGATGAGGTTGGTAGTCTCTCCTGGCAGTATTTTCAAGCGCACCAGGGGCGTGTTGCCGACACAGTCTTCGATGGTTTTGTACATGGAATCAGGGTTCATGAGTGCCGAGGGCCGGAGGGAGAGAACGCGGCGATTTCCCGCGCGATGGCGTCCAAGGCCGCCACGGGATCGTCGGCCTGAGTGATAGGCCGGCCGATGACCAGGTAATCCGAACCGGCCTGCATCGCCTGCGCGGGCGTGAGTATGCGGGTCTGGTCCGCGGCCTCGCTGCCGGCCGGGCGTATGCCAGGCGTCACCAGAAGAAATTCCGTGCCGAATGCGGAACGCAGAAGAGGGGCCTCCTGGGCGGAGCACACCACTCCGTCCATGCCGTGCGCGTGTGCCAGGGCGGCCAGGCGTAACACTTGCTGGTGAGCATTGGCCTCGACGCCGATGGCGCGCAGATCTTCCTCGCCCATGCTGGTCAGCACGGTCACGGCGATCAGGCGGGGACGGGAAGCGGCGGGCAAACCCTCCAGCGCCTCGCGCGCCGCCCGCAGCATGTTCGGGCCGCCGCTCGCATGCACGTTCAGCATCCATACCCCCATGCGCGCTGCCGCCTTGCAGGCCTGCGCCACGGTGTGGGGTATGTCGTGAAACTTCAAATCGAGGAACACCGCGAAACCGCGCGCGACCAGTTCCTCCACGAAGGCGGGACCCGCGGCGACGAACAGCTCCTTGCCCACCTTGAGGCGGCACGATTCCGGTCGCACCCGGTCGACGAAGGCGCGGGCCTGCGCCGCGTCGGGGTAGTCCAGGGCGACGATGACCTGATGTTTACTCATGTTCCACCCTTTCCGGAGAGAGGCTTTCCCAGCGCGCGCAGGCTGGGCATTGCCAGAAGAACTGGCGAGCCTTGAAGCCGCAATCGCCGCACAAATAATAGGCCACCCGGCTGACCTGGGCATGTACCAGATCCTGAGCAAGATGGCTTTCCACCTTGCCGTCCTCGCTTTCCGGCTGAAGTGCATTGCTGGCTTGCAGGTAATCGTCCAGGGCGCGCAGGCTGGGGTTTCTTCTCAGTTCGTCCGCCGCCAGCTTGCGTGCGGCCTCCCAACCCTGATGCTCGGCCACGGTCTGGAAGAGAAGATGCAGCAGATCCGGGCTGGGGCGTTGTTCCAGGTAGCTTTGCAGCAGGTGCACGGCCTGTTCGGTCCGGCCCAGGCGGCCATGCGCCTGGATCAGGCGCTCCGCGGCGATAGGCAGATAAGCCGGGTTGATTTCCTCGATACGCCGCCAGGAGGCGATGGCCGCATCGAGAGCCGCGGCCTGGGCGTCCAGATCCCCCTGGAGGATGCAGGCACGCGCCGAGCGACGGTTCTCGCGCAGCGCCTGTTTCAGGAAATTACGCGCGTCTTCCTGTTCGCCGCGCAGCATCGCCGTGGCGGCGAGTTCGCAATAATAGTGGGCGGTGTCGGCATTCTGCGAGAGGTAGCCGAGTTTTTCCAGGCGCCGCGCGGTGACGATGGCCAGCTGCCAATCCTTGGTAAGCACCTGGATTTCCAGTATCTTGCGCAGCGCATCCACGGCATGCACGCCGCCTTCGAGCCGCTGGAACACTTCCTCGGCGCGATCGAGCAGGCCGGCCTTGAAGAAATCCTCGCCCAGGCCATAGAGCGCTTTCATGCGCTGATCCTGCGGCAGATCGGCGCGATCGACCAGGCTCTGGTGGATGCGGATGGCACGATCCAGTTCACCGCGGCGGCGGAA
The DNA here is from genome assembly GCA_903835655.1 of uncultured Pseudomonadota bacterium. Taxonomy (GTDB): domain Bacteria; phylum Pseudomonadota; class Gammaproteobacteria; order Burkholderiales; family Thiobacillaceae; genus PFJX01. The sequence goes on from CAILNT010000004.1 coordinate 22,323, forward strand.
CAGGGCGCCCAGGGCAAAGTGCAGTTCCAGGGTATCCGGGTCGAGCCGCGCCACCTCCAGAAAAGCCTCGATGGCCTGATCCGGCTGCTCGTTCAACAGGTAATTGAGGCCCTTGAAATAGGAACGTGGCACCGCACGCGATTCCTGCATGACATGGCGGATATCCACGCGCGCGGCGATCCAGCCCAGGCCGAAAAACAGGGGAATGACCAGCAGTTGCCAGGCTTCGAGTTCCAAAGTGTTACTCCGGCTTGGATAGGGTCGCGCGGCGCAGACGCCGCAATTCGCGATGATTGTGCAGGAGGCGCCAGGAGCAGGCCAGGAGACCGACCAGCAGACCGCTGGCGAAAGACAGCAGGATCACCAGCGCCAGGGGGGATTGCCATTCGTAGCCGAGGAAATAGTGCAGGGTGACCACGTCACTGTTCTTGACCGCGAATCCGAGCAACAACACGAACAGGACGATCTTGAGTAACAGTGCCAGGGTGCGCATGGACTCAGGGTGGATGCGGGAAAGCGCAGATTGTAGCTGCGGCACCGGGTTCCGGAAAAAAAAAGGCGCCGCAAGCGGCGCCTTTTCCCAGATCGTCCTGGCTATTCCTTGAAGTCCACGCGGTCGCGCAATTCCTTGCCCGCCTTGAAGTGCGGCACATACTTGCCCGCCACCTGGACCTTGTCGCCAGTCTTGGGATTGCGCCCCAACCGGGGCGGACGGAAATTGAGGCTGAAGCTGCCAAAACCACGGATTTCAATCCGCTCACCGCCCACCAGGGTGTTCACCATGGCGTCGATGATGGTTTTGACGGCGAGCTCGGCATCCGCCGCCACCAGATGAGGATGGCGCTCCGCCAGCCGGGCGATCAGCTCCGACTTGGTCATGGCGCCCAGTTCAATCATTCCTTGTTATCCATCTTGGCCTTGAGTAGCGCTCCCAGGTTGGTGGTGCCGGTGGAATGCTCGGAAGCCAGCTTGCGCAGGGCTTCCGACTGCTCGGCGGCATCGCGGGCCTTGATCGACAGGTTGATCTGACGGTTCTTGCGATCGACGTTGATGATCACGACCTCGACCGTCTCGTCGTCCTTAAGATGGGTACGGATGTCCTCGACCCGGTCACGCGAGACTTCGGAGGCGCGCAGGTATCCTTCCACCTCGCCATCCAGCAGGACCACGGCACCCTTGGCATCCATGCTCTTCACCGTGCCGGTGACGACGCTACCCTTGTCGTGGGTGGCCACATAGGCGTTGAAGGGGTCGTTCTCCATCTGTTTGATGCCCAGGGAGATCCGTTCCTTTTCCACGTCGATGGCCAGCACGGAGGCTTCCACTTCCTCGCCCTTGCGATAGTTGCGCAGGGCGTCCTCGCCGGTCATGTTCCAGGAGAGGTCGGACAGGTGCACCAGGCCGTCGATACCGCCGGGCAGGCCGATGAAGATGCCGAAGTCGGTGATGGACTTGATCTGACCACGCACCTTGTCGCCCTTCTTGAAGCTGGCGGCAAAATCGTCCCAGGGATTGGCCTTGCACTGCTTCATCCCCAAGGAAATGCGGCGACGGTCTTCGTCGATTTCCAGGACCATGACTTCGACTTCGTCACCCAGGGAAACGACCTTGGAGGGGTTGACGTTCTTGTTGGTCCAGTCCATTTCGGAGACGTGCACCAGACCTTCGATGCCCGGCTCGATTTCCACGAAGCAGCCATAGTCGGTAAGGTTCGCCACCTTGCCGAACATGCGGGTGCCGGTGGGGTAACGGCGGGAGAGGCCCACCCACGGATCTTCGCCCAGCTGCTTCAGCCCCAAGGAGACGCGGTTCTTGTCCTGGTCGAACTTGAGCACCATGGCGCTGACTTCGTCGCCGACATTGACCACTTCGGAGGGGTGCTTGACCCGGCGCCAAGCCAGGTCGGTGATGTGCAGCAGGCCGTCGATGCCACCCAGATCCACGAAGGCGCCGTATTCGGTGATGTTCTTGACGATGCCCTTGACCGTGGCGCCTTCCTTCAGGTTCGACAGCAGGCTGTCGCGTTCCGCGCCCATGCTGGCTTCAAGCACGGCCTTGCGCGACACCACGACATTGTTGCGCTTGCGGTCCAGCTTGATGACCTTGAATTCGGATTCCTTGTTTTCGTAAGGCGTGGTGTCCTTGATCGGACGCACGTCCACCAGGGAACCGGGCAGAAAGGCGCGGATGCCATTGATCATGACGGTGAGGCCGCCCTTGACCTTGCCGTTCACCAGACCCTTGACGATGCGGCCCTCTTCCATCGCCGCTTCCAGGTCCAGCCAGGCGGCGAGACGGCGCGCGCGATCGCGCGACAGCTTGGTGGCGCCGAAACCGTCTTCAATGGATTCGATGGCGACCTGCACGAAATCGCCCACAACCACTTCCAGCCCGCCCCGGTCATTCTTGAATTCTTCTGCGGGAATCAGGCTTTCGGACTTGAGGCCGGCGTTGACGGTAACGAAGTTGTCGTCGATGGCAACGACCTCGGCGGTAATGATCTCACCATGGCGCATCTCCTGCTTGGAGATGCTTTCTTCGAACATGGCGGCAAACGATTCCATGGAATCCATGGCGGGTTGGGTGGAAGCAGTGGACATTGAGAAACTCGAGTAAAACCGTGTCGCCACGGCGGGTTCAGTGAAAAACCGAAATCGCTTTCGGGTGGGGAACTACGTTGCGGCTTGATCCAGACCCTCACGGTACCACCGCAACACCCGCGCCACCGCTTGAGCGATGGTCAGGCTCGTGGTGTCGAGCAGGGCGGCATCCGCCGACTGCCGCAAGGGTGCCGCGGCCCGGGCCGCATCCCGCGTATCCCGGTCCCTCAGATCCTGCAACAGGTCGGTGAGATTAGCATCGAAGCCTTTTTCAATCAACTGCTTATAGCGCCTTTGGGCGCGCTCTTCGGCGCTCGCGGTGAGGTAGACTTTCAGGGTCGCATCCGGAAAAACCACGGAGCCCATGTCGCGACCATCGCTCACCAGACCGGGGGGCTGGCGGAATGCGCGCTGGCGTTGCAGCAGGGCCGCGCGCAGGGCCGGACGCGCGGCGATGCTTGACGCCGCGCGTCCGGCCTCCTCGGTGCGGATCACATCACCGACGGCGGCGCCATTCAGATACACCTCAACGCCGTCGAAACGCAGTTCGATCCGATGCGCCAGTTCCACCAGGCCGGCTTCGTCCTCCAGCGCGATCCCGCCTTGCCGTGCTGCATGGGCCGTGGCGCGGTAGATGGCGCCGCTGTCGAGATAATGAAAGCCCAGTTCACACGCGACCAGCGCAGCCACCGTGCCCTTGCCGGAAGCGGAAGGGCCGTCGATGGCGATGACGGGGAGGGGGCTCGATGCGATATTTCCAGCGGACATGAGGGGTTCTCTTGTTGGGTCAATGCAACATCACGGTGGTCGATTTTGCCGTTCCGCCGACCCGATGGCCATCCGGAATATCGACGCCCTTTGGCCTGCCCCATCACCGCGGCGCATCCCCTGCGAAATCACGTTCGGAACCTCGGACACCCGCGTGCTGCCTGGCCCCAAAAATCCCCCCTTGCCCATGAATTTCAAGTAGAATGCTGGCCCTTCCAGGTCTGCCCGAGAATGTTGACAACCGCGTTGACAACAGCCACGGCTGGCTCGGTCGTTTTTTTTCCTCACCTTGCCCTACCCCGGACGCACGGGGATGGCCATAGTCCAGAAGGAGTTTCAATGCGCCACTACGAAATCGTATTCATCGTCCATCCCGACCAGAGCGAGCAGGTTCCCGCCATGGTCGAGCGCTACAAGGCCCTCATCGCCGCCAAGGGTGGTCAAATCCATCGTATGGAAGACTGGGGACGCCGTCAGTTGGCCTACACCATCCAGAAGATGCACAAGGCCCACTATCTGCTCATGAACATCGAGATCGACCAGGAAACCCTGGACGAACTGGAGCACGGCTTCCGCTTCAACGATGCCATCCTGCGTCACCTGACCATCGTCCGCGACGACGCGGTCACCGCAGCCTCGCCGATGATGAAGGAAGAAAAGGCCCGCAATCTGCTGGCACCGCAATCCGCGCAGCCGGAAGTCCCCGCAGCCGAGGCCACAGCCTGAGCGAGAGCAACTATTTCGAGTTGACGGCGCGCATCGCCAGCAGTGACGGCTTGCGCCACACCCCCTCCGGACTCCCCACCTTACGATTGCGCGTGATTCACACCTCGCAGCAAGAGGAAGGCGGACGTAGCCGGGCAGTAGAGATGGAAACCGAAGTCGTCGCTTTCGGCGACACGGCGAAGAGACTGGCCCACATGCCTCTGGGCGAAACGGCCAGACTCTCCGGCTTCCTCGACCGCAAGGGTGTGAAGTACCCGACGCTCGAACTACACGTAACCGACTGCACGTAACCGAATTTGTTCAGCCCGCTTATTGGCGGGCACGATTGAGGAGTTAAAAATGGCGTTCATCAAGCGCAAACCCCGTCCCAAGAACCCGAATGGCGCGGCTCTGTTCCGACGCCGTAAATTCTGCCGCTTTACCGCCGAGGGCGTGAAAGAGGTGGATTACAAAGACATCGACGTGCTCAAGGACTTCATCAACGAGAACGGCAAGATCATCCCCGCCCGCATCACCGGCACCAAGGCCAAGTTCCAGCGCCAGCTCTCCGTGGCCATCAAGCGCGCACGCTTCCTGGCGCTGATGCCCTACACCGACCAACACCTCAGCTGAGATCAGGAGACACGAACATGGAAATCATCCTGATGGACAAAGTGACCAACCTGGGCAACCTGGGTGACGTGGTCAACGTGAAGGCCGGTTATGCCCGCAACTTCCTGATTCCCACGGGTCAGGCCAAGCGTGCCAACAAGGTCAACATCGCCGCCTTCGCGGATCGCAAGGCAGAACTGGAAAAGGTGTCGGCGGACAAGCTGGCCATCGCCCAGGCTCGCGCCGAGAAACTGGCCGGCTATACGGTGCAGATCAGCCAGAAGGCCGGCGTCGATGGCCGCCTGTTTGGTTCCGTGACCAATATCGACATCGCCGATGCGCTGACCGCGCAGGGCTTTGCCGTGGCACGCGGTGAGGTACGTCTCCCGGAAGGCCCGTTCAAGGCCGTGGGCGACTATCCCACCACACTGGCGCTGCACACCGACGTCACCGTGGAAATCACCGTCTCGGTGCTGGGCGCGCAGTAATCGCCCACGAGGGTGAAGTAGCAGAGGCCGCGCAAGCGGCCTTTTTCATTTCTGCGCCCTGCCAGGCAGAAAAAAAAGCCCGGTCGATTGACCGGGCTAAATCCACCTAAAAGGAGGATGGAGGAGACGACGCTGGCAACACCTAGGGAGGTAAGCGTTGGCGCCAGCGTCATAAGCATCTTCTAATACTCTGAAGTCCTCGGCAATCTCGACCAACACACTGGGGAAAAACAATCGACCCCGCGTCGCCCGCATGCAACAGCGGCTCTCAGCGCTCCGAGAGGGGGACGAACTCGCGGCGCTGCAAGCCGGTGTAGAGTTGGCGCGGACGGGCGATCTTGTGGCCGGGACTGGCGACCATTTCATTCCACTGCGCGATCCAGCCGGCGGTGCGCGCCAGGGCGAATATGGCGGTGAACATCGAAGTGGGTATACCCAGAGCGCGCAGGACGATGCCGGAATAGAAATCGACGTTGGGATAGAGCTTTTTCTTGATGAAATACTCGTCTTCCAGGGCGATTTGCTCCAGCTTCAGCGCCATCTTGAACACCGGGTCGTCGTGCAGGCCGAGTTCGTCGAGCACCTCGTAGCAGGCCTGACGCATGATCGCCGCGCGCGGATCCATGTTCTTGTAGACGCGATGGCCGAAACCCATGAGGCGAAAGCCGGAGGTCTTGTCCTTGGCGCGGTTGACGAAATCACCGATGCGCGAGACATCGCCGATCTCGGCCAGCATCGTCAGCACGGCCTCGTTGGCGCCGCCGTGCAGCGGCCCCCAGAGGCAGGCGGTTCCCGCCGCGATGCAGGCGAACGGATTCGCGTAGCTGGAGCCGGCCATGCGCACGGTGGAGGTGGAGGCGTTCTGCTCGTGGTCGGCATGCAGCAAAAAGATGCGATCCAGCGCCTTCGCCAGCACCGGGCTGGGCTCGTGGGATTCGCACGGGGTCGCGTGCAGCATGTGCAGGAAATTGGCCGCGTAGCCCAGATCGTTGCGCGGGTAGATGAAGGGCTCGCCCTTGTTGTACTTGTACGACCAGGCCGCCACCGTCGGCACCTTGGCGAGCAGGCGAAACATGGAGATCTCGCGCTGGCGCGGATCGGCCACGTCGCTGCTTTCCGGATAGAACGCCGCCATCGCGCCGATAATCGAGACCATCACCGCCATCGGGTGAGCGTCGCGGCGAAAACCCTTGTACAGCGAGAGCATCTGGTCGTGCAGCATGGAGTGCTTGCTGACCAGGGTGTCGAAGGTCGTTTTTTCTTCCGCGTCGGGGAGTTCGCCGTGCCACAGGAGGTAGGCGGCCTCCAGAAAATCCGATCCTTCCGCGAGTTGCTCGATGGGATAGCCACGGTAATAGAGCAGGCCTTGGTCACCATCGATATAGGTGATGCTGGAGGAACAGCTGGCGGTGGAAAGAAAGCCGGGGTCGTAGGTGAAATGGCCCTGGCTGCCCAGCGTCCGTGTGTCGATGACATCGGGCCCCAGGCTACCCTTCATGAGGGGGAGTTCGATGCGTTGGCCGTCGATCTGGAGGGTGGCAGTGGTCATGATCGTGGGTACCGGGTTGATTTGATGGCAGCCACCACGAACCGGAATTCGTCGGGCAACTCGCTTGCTCCCGTGAACCAGTCGAACAACGCCAGGTCGTCCTGGTCCAGCAGCCGGGCAAAAACGCCCTGCAATTCCGGAGCCAGATCGGCATAGCGCGTTTCGAGAAACGGTGCGAGCCAGCTATCCAGTTCCAGCATGCCGCGTCGGCATAGCCAACGCAGGCGATTCATCTGGGGGGAAGATCCGGTCACAGCGCCCGTTTCACGAGGAGCGTCTTGATTTTGCCGATCGCCTGGGTCGGGTTCAAGCCCTTTGGGCAAACCTCGACGCAGTTCATGATGCCATGGCAACGAAACAGCCGGTACGGGTCTTCGAGAAAGTCGAGGCGCTCGTCGCTCGTCTGGTCGCGGCTGTCGGCGATGAAACGGTAGCCCTGCAACAGCGCCGCGGGGCCGAGGAAACGCTCTGGATTCCACCAGAACGAGGGGCAGGAAGTGGTGCAGCAACCGCACAGGATGCATTCCCAGAGTCCGTCCAGTTCGGCGCGCTCTTCCGGGCTTTGCGGGCGCTCGTTTTCCGGCTCCGGTTCGAGATTGATGAGATAGGGCTTCACCGCCCGGTAATGTTGATAAAACTGCGCCATGTCGACGATCAGATCGCGGATCACCGGCAGACGCGGCAGCGGGCGAATCTCGATCGGCTGCTTCAGGCCCTCCAGCGGCGTCACGCAAGCGAGCACGTTGCGGCCGTTGACGTTGACGCCATCGGAGCCGCACACCCCTTCACGGCAGGAGCGGCGAAAAGAGAGACTCTCGTCGAGGCAGTCCTTGATGGCGATGAGGGCGTCGAGCACCTTCTTGCCCCGCGGATCGAACTCGATCTCATAGTCCTGCATCCGGGGCTTGCCGATGGACTCGGGGTCGTAACGGTAGATACGAAAACGCATGCTTACTCCACGGCTCAATACGTTCTCTCTTTCGGCTGAAAGGACTCGACCGTCAGCGGCTTCAACTTGACCGGCTTGTAATCGAGCTGGTCGTTCTGGCAGTAGTACAGGCTATGGCGCAGCCACTGCCTGTCGTCGCGCTGAGGATGGTCCTCGCGGCTGTGGGCACCACGGCTCTCGGTGCGCGCCAGGGCGGACACCAGGGTGGCACGGGCGATGGGCAGCAGATTTTCCAGTTCCAGCGCTTCCAGGCGGGCCGTATTGAAGTGCTTGCTGTGGTCACGAATCGCCGCGTCAGGCAAACGTGCCGCCACCCGGGTGAGCTTCTCCAGGCCGGCCAGGAGCAGTTCCTCGCTGCGATAGACACCGCAATGATCCTGCATCACCCGCTGCATCTCGCCGCGCAAGCCGGCCACGGTCTCCGTTCCGCCCTTTCGATCCCAACGCGCCACACGGGCCATGGACTTCTCCACCTCGGCCTGCGGCAACGGCCGCGGGATCGGGTTCTCGCGCAGGTGCTCAATCATGTGCATGCCGGCGGCGCGGCCGAACACCACCAGATCGAGCAGCGAGTTGCCGCCCAGGCGATTGGCGCCATGCACCGACACACAGGCGCATTCGCCCGCGGCATAGAGGCCGGGCACGGCCTCCTCCGGGCCGTAGTGGGCCGGCGAGACCACCTGGCCGTGCAGGTTGCTGGGTATGCCGCCCATCATGTAGTGCGCGGTCGGAGTCACCGGAATCGGATCGGTGATCGGGTCGGCCCCCGCGAATTGCATGGACAGTTCGCGGATGCCCGGCAGGCGTGCCTTGATCTTCTCGGTGCCCAGATGCTCGATCTTCAGATCCACGTAGTCGCCATGGACCCCGCAACCACGCCCGGCGCGAATCTCCTGGGCGATGGCGCGCGACACCACGTCGCGCGAGGCCAGGTCTTTCGCATTGGGTGCGTAGTTCGCCATGAATTTTTCACCCAGCTTGTTGACGAGAAACCCGCCCTCGCCGCGCACGCCTTCGGTGATGAGGCTCCCCACCTCGGGGATGCCGGTCGGGTGGAACTGCCAGAATTCCATGTCCTCCAGCGGCAGGCCGGCGCGCAGCACCATCCCCAAGCCATCGCCGGTATTGATGTGGGCGTTGGTGGAGTGGCGGAAAATGCGGCAGGCCCCACCCGTGGCCAGCAGCGTGGTGCGCGCCTCGAAAACCCAGGGCTCGCCGGACTCGATTTCCATGGCGGTGACACCCAGCACATAGCCGTCCGCATCGCGTATCAGGTCGAGCGCGAAGAACTCGTCGAAAAACTGGGTGCGGGCGGCGATGTTGCGCTGGTACAGGGTATGCAGCAGGGCATGGCCGGTGCGATCGGCCGCGGCACAGGTGCGGATCGCCTGCGCACCGCCGTAATTCTGCGACTGGCCGCCGAAGGGGCGCTGGTAGATCTTCCCGTTGTCGAGGCGTGAGAACGGCAGGCCCATGTGCTCCAGCTCGTAGACCGCGCTGCTTGCGTTGCGGCACATGAACTCGATCGCGTCCTGGTCGCCGAGATAATCCGAGCCCTTCACCGTGTCGTACATGTGCCAGTGCCAGTTGTCGTCCGAGACATTAGCCAGCGCCGCCGTGATCCCGCCCTGGGCCGAGACCGTGTGCGAGCGCGTGGGAAACACCTTGGATATCAGCGCCACCTTGAGGTTGGCCTCGGCCAACTGCAACGCGGCGCGCAGGCCCGCCCCGCCACCACCGACTATGACGGCGTCAAATCTACGTTTCGGGATCACTGGACCTTCCACAGGATGTCCACCGCCCAGACCAAACAACCGGCATAGGCGACGGCGAACAGGAAATACAGCGGCAAGCGCCATGCCAGCGGATGCACATAGTCGATCAGAATTTCGCGCAGGCCGATCCAGGCGTGCAGCAGCAGGGCCGCAACGAACAGCAGCGCCGCGGCTTTCATGGGCAGCCCCAGAAACTGCGCATGCCAGCCGGCGTACCCGGTGCCCGCGCGGCAGAACCAGAAGGCAGGCAGGAACAGGGCCATGTAGACCGCGCTGACCCGCTGCACCAGCCACAGATCGAGGCCGCGGCGAGCGCCGCCCACCCGTCTCAAACCAGACCCCACAAGGCGATGCCAGCCGCAATCACGAGGGCCAGCAGCAGCGTCCCCCAGGCCGTCCTGCGTGCCGCGGCGAGCTGATCCGCGTAGCCGAAATCGAAACCGAGGTGGCGCAGGCCCGCCAGAAGATGATGCACGCCAGCCCAGGCGAGAACACTCATCCCCAGCCAGCCAAGACCGCCGCCGAGAAAACCGCACACGCGGTCATAGCCCTGCGCCGAGTCCAGCGACAGGGCGAGCGCGTAGAGCAGCAAGGGCACGGCCAGGGACAGCAGAGCGCCACTGGCACGGTGCAGGATGGAAACCACACCACCGATGGGCAACCCGATACGCAACAGGTTCAGAAAGAATGGGCGAGTCATGGCAACGACGGGCGACACAGTGGGCGCATTAAAAGCTTATTGCCCGACACAAGCAAGCCGACGCCGGGCCGACCGGAGTCAGTCCGAGCTTGATTGCATGTTCGCAAGCGAAGATCATGCCACCACTCCAACCTCTGTGCTTGCCCATGCACTGCCCTTGCGGCTCCGGCCGAGCCCTGGACGCATGCTGCGGCCCCTATCTGGCCGGCGCGGCCTTGCCCGCCGATGCGGAAGGCTTGATGCGCTCCCGTTACAGCGCCTACGTCCTGGAGGACGCAGCCTATGTGACTGCGACCTGGCACCCGCTCACCCGACCCGCGAGTATCGACCTCGACCCGCCGGTCAAATGGCTGGGCCTCGTAGTCAAGCGGCACGAAGTCACGGCAGAGGGGGAGGCGCTGGTGGAATTCGTGGCGCGTTACAAGATCGCTGGCCGCGCCCATCGGCTACATGAAATCAGCCGGTTCGTGCGCGAAGACGGGCGTTGGCTCTATCTCACGGGCAATGAACCCTGAGTTGGGATATTGTCGCCGGCAATTCTTCGGAAATTCTTCATGCCTACCAACCCAGATAAATCGCGCCTCACGCGCGATACCCTAGCCGCCATCCGCGAACTCGATTTCGCCATCGCCAACCACGTCACCTGGTTGAAGCGACTCCACGGAGTACTGATCGCCAACACCCCTGGTCACGCCGACGACCTGCGCCTGGATGCTCACCATCGCTGTGAGTTCGGCGCCTGGTTCTACGGCGCAGGAATGAAACAGCATGAGGGTCTGCCCGGCCTGCTGGACATCGAGGCGAGCCATCGCAGCATGCATGACGCCGCCCGCCTGTTGCTCTCGCATCGCACCGCCGGCAACGCCACCGACCTGGGGGAATATGAGCGCTTCATGGATCAGGCCATCCTGTTCAAGCAGGAGTTGCGCACCTTCCAGTATTCCCTGATCAACCTGGTCTGTACCGTCGATCACCTGACCGGCGCCTGGAACCGCCACGCCATGAGTATGAAACTGGCGGAGGAAAGCGAGCGCACACAGCGTTCCGGGCAATGTTGCGCCCTGTGCATGATGGACATCGACCATTTCAAGCGGGTCAACGACCAGTATGGCCACAAGATCGGCGACGAGGTGCTGCAAGCATTCACCTCCATCATCAACGCGGCATTGCGCCGGTACGACTCCCTGTTTCGCTACGGCGGCGAAGAATTCCTCATGCTGCTGCCCAACACCACGCTGGAAAACGCCGCCGTGCTGCTCAACCGCATTCGGGAAACGCTCGCCTGCACCCCCATCGTCACCAGCAACGAACGCGTGATCCATCTCACCGCCTCTTTCGGCGTGGCGCAGCTCGCCCGCCTGGAAGCGATCGAGGATGCACTGGAGCACGCCGACCACGCGCTGCTCGCCGCCAAGGCAGGGGGGCGCAATCAGGTCTGCGTCTGGGAAGTACCGCCGAATTGAGCCCGGCATGAACGGATAGAATACGCGCCATGAAAATCGCCCTCGCCCAATTCAACGCCACCGTCGGCGACCTCGACGGCAATGCCGCGCGGCTGCTGGAACTGGCACGGCAGACCGCTCAGTCCGGTGGCACCCTGTTGTTGGCGCCGGAACTCGCGCTTTGCGGCTATCCACCGGAAGATCTCGCCCTGCGCTCGGATTTTTATGCCGAGAATGCCCGCGTGCTGCGAACCCTGGCGGCGCAACTGCCGGCGGGCCTGGCTTTGGTGCTGGGGCATCCGCTGCAGGAAGGCGAGAACCGCTACAACGCTGCTTCAGCATTGCGAGACGGGGCCATCATTGCCACTTATCGCAAGCAAAAGCTACCCAATCACACCGTTTTCGACGAAGTTCGCACCTTCAACCCGGGCAATCAGGCTGCGCTGTTCGAGCACGCCGGGGTGCGCTTCGGCCTCAACATCTGCGCCGACATCTGGGAACCCGGCGCGGCCGTCCAGGCACGCGAGGCCGGGGCAGAAGTCCTGCTGGTGCTCAACGCCTCGCCCTTCCACATGGACAAGCAACAAGAACGCCATGAAGTCGCCCGCCAGCGCATCGCCGAGTGCGGCCTGCCGCTGCTCTACGTCAACTTGGTCGGCGGCCAGGATGAACTGGTCTTCGACGGCGCTTCTTTCGCCCTGGACGACCAGGGCGCGCTCGCCGCGCAGTTCCCCGCCTTCGCCGAAGGGCTGTACTGGGTCGACCTGGAGGCGGGCACGCCCGCCGGCGACATTTCCGAACTCCCGGAGACGGAGGCGATGGTCTACCAGGCGCTGGTCCTCGGGGTGCGCGATTATGTGGCGAAAAACGGCTTCCCCGGCGTGTTGCTGGGGCTGTCCGGCGGCATCGACTCGGCGCTGACCCTGGTGGTGGCGGTGGATGCCATCGGCGCCGAGAACGTGCAGGCGATGATGATGCCATCCGAATTCACTGCCAGCATCAGCCTGGAGGACGCGGAGGCCCTGGCCGACAACCTCAAGGTGATTTACGACGTGCAGCCGATCAAGCGCATGTACGACAGTTTCCTGGAAGAACTCTCCGACGAATTCGAGAACCTGCCCTTCGATCAGACCGAGGAAAACATCCAGGCGCGCATCCGCGGCGTGCTGCTCATGGCCCTGTCCAACAAGTTTGGACAACTGGTACTCACCACCGGCAACAAGAGCGAAATGGCCAGCGGCTACGCCACCCTCTACGGCGACATGGCGGGTGGCTTCGCCGTCCTCAAGGATGTGCCCAAAACCCTGGTCTGGCGGCTCTCGCGCTATCGCAACAGCCTCGGTCCGGTGATTCCGGAACGCATCATCAACCGCCCGCCCAGCGCCGAATTGCGCGCCGACCAGTGCGACCAGGACAGTCTGCCGCCCTATGAAGTGCTCGACGCCATCATGGAACGCTATGTCGAACGCGACCTGTCACCGCACGACATCATCGCCGAGGGCTTCGATGAAGCCAGCGTGCGCATGGTGATCACCCTGATCGACCGCAGCGAATACAAGCGCCGCCAGTCACCACCCGGCATCCGCATCACCGCGCGCGGCTTCGGCCGCGACCGCCGCTACCCGATCACCAACAAGTACCGCGCCCCTTACTGACCACTGGGGGCCGGGAAACGCCAGCGGCCCCGCGAATTTATCGAACGGAGAATGCCATGAAAAAGATCGAAGCCATCGTCAAACCTTTCAAGCTGGATGAGGTGCGCGAAGCCCTCTCCGCCCTCGGTGTTTCCGGGCTCACCGTCACCGAGGTGAAAGGCTTCGGCCGCCAGAAAGGGCACACCGAGTTGTACCGCGGCGCCGAATATGTAGTGGACTTCCTGCCCAAGGTAAAAATCGAGTTGGTCGTGGCTGAAAGCATGGTCGATGCCGCCATCGAGGCCATCGTCAAGTCCGCCCGCACCGGCAAGATCGGCGATGGCAAGATCTTCGTGAGTCAGGTCGATCAGGTGGTGCGTATCCGCACCGGCGAGACCGGCGAAGCGGCCGTCTAGCCGTCCCCTGCCAGATCTGGTCGCGGCCGACGCCGGGAAGGCAGGCCAAACCAACCGCTTCATCCAAGGCAACCACATCCAGCGCCAGCTCAGAAATAACCCAACCGTTGCCGAGCTGGCCCTATGGCAGCGACTGCGTGGCGCCCGGATCGAGGGCTGCAAGTTTCGCCGCCAACATCCTTTTCTGGATTACGTCCTGGATTTCGCCTGCCTGGAAAAAGCGTTGGTCGTGGAAGTGGATGGCTGCCAGCATCAAGACTCGGAGTCCGACAAAGTGCGAGATCAAGGCCTGATCTCTGCCGGGTTTCGCGTATTGCGCTTCTGGAATAACGACGTGTTGCTACAGACGGATGCGGTGACCGAGGTGATTCGGGAAGCGCTGTTGACGCCGCGGGTTGAGGCACAACCCGCGTAGGGCGCACCAATGAAAAAGGGGCTCGTTTTCACGAGCCCCTACCGCCATTTCCGCGCGAGAGGAAGTACCTGGCGGGTAAGACTTACTGGAAGCTGTAGGCGTAGCCCACGAAGAGACTGCTCACGTTGTAGTTCGGTGCCTGCTGGTAGGTCGGAAGTGTTCCGCTCTTGTACCCATACGTGTAGTAATCGTAATAGGTCGGATCACTAGACTTCAGGTGTTGGAACTGATAACCGACCAAGACCTTGGACGATTTGTCGATCTTGTAAGCACCGTTCAGCTTGAACGAAATAACCTCGTTCTTGATGGCCGGGAAGGAACCGCAGGTCGTGGTGCCCGATGTCGCTGGAGCAGTCACTGCCGAACAACTAGTGGTTGCCATGGTGGATTGGTTGCTGACATAGACCCAGTCATACGACGTCGAGTAATCCGTCTTCCCCAATGAGTAGGTCAGATCTTCGGCCAACTCGAGCCTGCCACCGAACAACCCCTTTTGCTTGGCGTTGACACCCAGCATCAGTTGGTCGTCAGTCAGCCCATTCTGGAAGGGAAGATACTGGGTTGCACCTGCGGGCACGACCACACCGTTCACGAGTTTCGTAGTGGCCGTAGTCAGGTTGGTGCCTCCAACCACCTTGTATCCATCCGTAACGTCTCGTGTCCGATGCTGCTGAGTCACAAACGCGCTAACAGAGTTGGTATCCGAATAGGCAAATGTGGCATCCAAATTGATGCTGAACTGAGCGCCTTGCTGGACTCCGTACGTGGAATCGTAGTCGTCCTTGGCATACTTGCCGCTCAAATCCACGCTCAACCTCTCATTCACTTGCCAATCGGCTGCCAGCTTGGCCTGGTTTTCCTTGCGTGACCCCTGGAAGAAGGCCACGAACCCAGGGTACTCGTATCCTGCGCTCTGCGACATCATCGGGTTGTAGAAGGTGCTATTAACTTCTGCATTACGGTCACTATAGCGGTAGCTGGCTCGCAGGTTGACCGAGTCGGTAAGGCCCAACTTGTACATGAGATCAAAATTGTTCTCTTTATTCTCAGGCACCTGGACACAGGATGTAGCCGGCGTTGTATAGGTCGTAGTGTAATAGCCCGCCGCGACATTTGCCGCGTCGTTATTGCACCAGCGCTTCATATCATCGTAACCGTAAGCAGCATGCAGATGCTGGCTTCCGGAAAGTCGATAATCCGCCGAGAAATCGAGCTGAGTATGCTTCCAACTCTCCGGAGTATTGGTGTTGGTTGCAGAACCATCTCCCAAGTCCAGGAAGGTATAACGCCTTGATGCCGTCTTATTGTCACGCTCGTTATACGTAACGCCTGCGGCCAGATTCAGGTCGTTCGTAGTCCGATTCGTCAATTTCAAATCGGCGTGCTTCATGGTCACCGAAGCATCGAGCGAACCTGCGGGCAGACTCGCTACCATAACGGGCGTATAGGTGCCGGTGTAGCTCTCGTTCTGCGTATTGTGCGCATAGGAGAGTCCACCCACCAACTTGGTCGTCGGGGAGACATGGTAGCCGCCAGTCAGATTCAGTTGATGGAACTGGTTGCTAGGCGGCGTGGACATAGAGTCGACCGGCAGGGCGGTCAAAGTCCCCATCGAACCCGCAGCCTGCCACGGATTCGAGAACGTGAAACCAGTATTATCATCGTGGTAGAGCGAGCCGTAATAGCCGACGTTACCAAAAGCCTTGTCCCCCTTCCAGTTCAATGCCAAGTTGAAGTTTTCCGTCTTCGAGACAGTAGGGTTCATCAGAACGGCGACCTTCTCACCGCCCCAGGCAACCCCACCGCTACCACTCATGGCAGCGGTTAATCCATCCGTTCCCGTAGACATCAATTTGGAGCCAGACTGGGCGACATGCTTGTAGTCAAAGGTAATGCCCAACTGCGAGTCGATATTGTAACCCGCCTTCAAGCTCGTGTTTTCCCGCTGGCTATAAACATCCTGCTGGTGAAAGGCGTTCTGCTGAGCGACCGAAAGACCCGGATTCTGGGCATTTGCAATCGATCCGAACGAAGCGGGTAGAACGAAACTAGCACTACCCAAACCACCTACGTAAGGCGTCTGGTAGTCATCAGAAATGTTATGGCGAAGTTGGTCGTAGTCGATACCTACTTTCCACTTACCCTGATTGCTGGCCGCCACACCCAGTTCACGGGAAGTGGTGCCCAGATCGCGGCCGGTGGCCGACCAGGTCGTGGTGCCGGTACCCTGGCCGTATCCGTCACCGCCCTTGAGGCTGAAGCTGGCATCAAGATCGGTGCCCTTCTTGTTCAGGCCGGTGTATTCGCCGAACTTGGCGGAATCCTTGGTCGTGTTGAGGACGCCAACCTCGATGGTATTGGTCGGGACGGCCTGGGCCGCGACGGCGGCAGCGGCATCCGCTGCGTCATCCGCCATGGCGGCCAGCGGCATCACGGCCATCACGGCCAGTGCGCTGCGTACTGCCAGCGTCAACACGCTGAGAGACAGATTACCTTGAGTCGATTTCATCTTGATCTCCTTGATTAGCGATGTAGGTAGGCGCCGGCCGGGCTGTTGGAGCCGTGGACCATGACGTGACAGTTCATGCAGGCACGTCCTGTGGCGTTGCCTTGTATGGTGTTGACCGTCCTGGGAACACCCCCAATGGTGACCGTTGTTGCGTTACCGCCGGGACCAATCGGGCTGTTGCTTTGGTGCGGGCCGTTGTGACAGTCCTCACAGAGGAAGGGAGCGCGATCTTTCAACAGCGGCGAGATGTTGGAACCGTGGGGCGTATGGCAATTGGTGCAGTTTTCGCTGACAGGTTGATGTTCCCAGAGGAAGGGGCCGCGCTTGTCGGCATGGCACTGCCAGCAGGTCTCGTTCACCGTGTTCTTCTTCAGCAATTTCGGTGCGGACGAACCATGCGGGTTGTGACAGTCGGAACAGGTGATCTTGCCGGCGTCGAGCGGATGGCCGGAAATCTTGTGGCTGTCGGCGCGCTGTTCCTTGTGGCAGTTGAAACAAACTTCCTTTTGTGTGGCCCGAACCATGATGGGGTCTTTTTTCTGGTGCACGCTGTGGCAGGAGACACAGGCCAGATCCTTGATCTGATGCTGACTACCTTCCCAGTGGGTGCGCAGGCCGTCTTCGTGGCAACTCATGCACTGCTTGTTCTGTGCACGGGCTTCGGACGGACTGAAGATCATCTGGCGTTGCTTGATGCCCTTGGTCGTCTCGCGGTCGCCAAACACGACATCCGGCGGTGTCATCGGATCGGTCAGGTGTTTATGGCTTTCGCCGTGGCAAGTCTGGCATAACGGGGTACGCGTATCGCCGCGCACGCCATGGGGCGTCTGATAGATGGTCAGTACGGGGTATTTCCAGGTCTCATTGTGACAAACCGTACAGGCCTTGTCGGCATCCAGCCTCGCCGCGGCTGCGGGAGCGGCGGACGCATTCATTGCGAATAAACTCGAAAATAGCGAGAGTATCCACAGCACAGATAACATGATTCCATTACCTTTATTACGGGTATCCATTTTAAGCCCCACTAGGAAAATTGAAAAAAAACAAACAACGCATTACCTGGACAAAATCCATTCGACGACATTTTTATCTGCGCCGAATCACTGCTTCTGATCACCCTGTGTTTCGCCATCTGGCCGGACGGCATGTACTTCTCCACCAACGGTCAGATCGACTGCATCTGACGTCGGTTCTTCACTTCGACTACCACTCGTACCCTGCCGGCAAGCGGCCACTGTGCCCGCATGAGTCAACACAGCGCCTGTCGGGCGAGGAGTTGTGGGCAATTAACAAGATAAGAATATCCTGATGTGGAAGGCTAATCAGAAGCCAAGGATGCGGCAAGGGGCTTTACTTTCATCTTTACAAAAGTAGCGAACCAACCCGGTCTGCGGCGCCTTTCCCAAGGTGACACCCAGGGACATGCACCGGGTAGATCACCCGGAATGCGCGACGCAAACCCATACGGACCACGTTCTATCTAGCTGATATTTATTGATTTTCCCTGCCGCAGTGCGGCCGAAAATGACTCGCTTAGCCTCCCCCGTGTGGCGCGAATCCCGCTGTTGCAAGCGCGTCATGAATGTAAAGACAGGCAAAACCTAGCTTTACATTGCCCCACTATTTACAATCCGCGGATATTGGGAACGGTAGCCGAAATGAACCACCTCTTACTCGCCGACGATGATCTTGTGCTCTGCTCCATGCTCAAGCGCTATCTGGAGAGCGAAGGCTTCCATGTGGACACCGCCCACGACGGCAAGCAAGCCCTGCAGAAGGCGCTCGCCCAGGACTACGACCTGCTCGCCCTCGACGTCACGATGCCGGCCATGAACGGCTTCGATGTGTTGCGTAGACTGCGGGTGTACAAGCCCACCCCGGTTCTGATCCTCACCGCCCGCGGCGAAGCCCGCGACAGCCTCCTGGGCTTCGAACTCGGCGCCGATGACTATCTGGCCAAGCCTTGCGACCCGCGTGTACTGGAGGCGCATATCCGCGCGGTGCTGCGGCGTAGCGTGCCGCAGGAATCCGGCAGGAACGACGGCCGCGCCCAGATCGTCACGGTCGGAGACCTGAGCATGGATTGCGTCACCCGCTGCGTGCTGATCGACGGACGGTCGGTCATCCTGACCAAGACCGAGTTCAATCTGCTCTCCCTGCTGATCAGCAAGGCGGGCCAGGTGTTCGTCCGGGATGCGCTCTCGGAGCTGGGACTGGGCCGGCCGCTAGGTCGGTATGACCGCAGTCTCGATGTGCATATCAGCAACCTGCGACGTAAACTCGGACCCCTGCCCGATGGCCGCGACCGTATCCTCTCCATCCGCGAGGTGGGCTACCGTTACCTGAGGCAGTAAACCGTGACGCATCGATTGTTCTGGAAGCTGTTTCTGACATTCTGGCTGGCGCTGATCCTGTTCGGCGCGGGCACCTTGTTTTCCGCCGCGCAGTATCTCGAGCACATCCGTGCCCTGCATGACGACGCCCACAACAAGATGGGTTTCAAGGATCGCGCCGAGACGGCCCGCGCGATTGCCGCCCGTGAGGGACTCCCGGGCTTGACCCGCTGGGCCGAGGTGGTCGATCACCAGGAAGTGCTGCCCGTCCTGGTTCTGGACCCCAAAGGACACGACCTCCTGGGTCGTGACGTTTCCAGCACGGCGCTGACCCACCTGCACCATCATCAGGAGGCGGTACGCGCCCACTTGCCGGATGAACAGCGCTACCACGGCGTGACCCTGCCGGATGGGCGTGAATACTGGCTGGTGATGGACACCGTGGGGGTGTCCTTGAAGCGCTGCCTTTCCAGACCCCGCGTAATCGCCGTGCCCATCATCCTGGCCACGCTGGCCAGCGGCCTGGTCGGCGTGCTTCTGGCCCAATATCTGGTGGTGCCGATGCTCCGTTTGCGTCGAGCCACGCAGGCCTACGCCGTCGGCGATCTGAGCTACAGGGTGGCGCCGAGTTTCGGCGGGCGCCGTGACGAAGTCGTCGACCTCGCCGTGGCCATGGACGATATGGCCGAGAGCCTCGATGCCCTGCTGGAGTCGAAACGTGCCCTGCTGCGCGACATTTCCCACGAGTTGCGCTCGCCACTGGCGCGTGTCCAGGCGGCATTGGGCCTGGCACGGCAGCGTGATGGCAGCGCCGAGCCGGAACTTGCGCTGATCCAGCATGAAACCGAGCGGCTCAACGACTTGATCGGTTCTATCCTGGACTACTCACGCCTGGACTCTGGCTTGCGCCCGCTGCAACACAAACCCCTGGAGTTGGCCGACCTGCTCGCCGAGGCGGTCGAGAGCACTCGCGTCGAGGCCGATCCGCACCGGATCGAGATCGAATTCAAGGCCGATGGTCAGGGAGCTTTCGTCGGTGACCCGATCCTGCTCTATAGCGCCTTCGAAAACATCCTGAGCAATGCTGTGCATCACGCCCCCGAAGGCAGCCACATCGAGGTTCGCTACAGCGACGGCAGCGCCACTGGCAACGGGCATCTCATCGAAGTGCTCGATCAGGGGCCGGGCGTGCCCACGCCCATGCTGCAAGCCATCTTCCAACCCTTCGTGCGCGTCGACCAGGGACGGGGCGATGGCATCGGCCTGGGGCTGGCCATCAGCCAGCGCGTCGTTCAAGCCTACAAAGGACGCATCACGGCCGAGAATCTCCCCGATGGAGGCCTGCTCGTCGCCATCCATCTGCCCCTGTCCCCACATTGAGGGGGCGTCCCGTAGGACCGGCCAGGCGTTCCTACGGCCCACAGCGGTAGAAATAGAAGTCCTTGCCGCGGTAGCCGGGCTGCTCGAAATGGTAGACCTTCAGGAGCGTGGCGCTGCCGCAGGCGGACTTCAGATCGCTGCCGCGGTCCTCGCAGGCGAGATAGAGGCCACGAGGATGCGGCGAGGGCGAAGACCAGAGGTCATATTGGCTGAAGCGGGTCGGGGTGGGGATGCCGACAACCGGGTGGTCCGGCGCGTAGAAACCCAGGAGTGAAGCCGTGGTGTAGTGATCGGCCAGCAGAGATTCTCCGGGCCGGCGCAAGCGCAGGAGATCCGCGATGGCCTCGCGATCGCCGACCAGGCGGTTCTGGATGTTCCATTTCGCGGGCAGCCCCAGTTCCACGGGAAACTTGATGAGCAAGGACAGCGCCAGCGCCATGGCCAGACCGAAGCCCAGGGTCTTCCAGAGACGACGCTCGACGATGCTGCCCGCGGCCATGACCGCCGCCGCCGGGTAGGCGATGGCCACCCAGTTGAGTTCCATCTTTTTGTACAGGCCCTTGTAGAGGAAGAAGGCCAGGGGCAAGAGCAGGAACAGCGCCACGAACAGGCGGCGCTCGTCGCGCCAGGTGCGCCGCCCCAGGGCGGCCACCAAGGCGACGAACAGGAGAGGCGGCGAGAAGGCGAGGAAGATTCCGGCCAGGAATTCGAACCAGGTACCCCAATGCAGCCGGCCCTCCGAACTGCTGCCGTGGCGATACTGGAAGAGAAAGCTGATCCAGTCGTGCTGGGCATTCCAGAGCAGCACCGGGAAAAACACGGCCACGCCCAGCAGCGACGCCCGCCAGGTCGAGCCGCGCAGGAAGAGATCGCGGCGGCGCAGCAGCAGGAAGGCGAACAAGGCGGCGGGAAACAATATCGCCGTGTACTTCGACAACAAGGCCAGGCCGATGGCCGCTCCCGCGCCGAGAAACCAAACGCCACGAGCGCTGAAGATCGCCTGATAGCTGGCATAAAGCCCCAGGGACCAGAACAGGACGACCGGGGCATCCGGCGTTGCCAGGAGCGCGCCCATCTGGGTCACCGGCAGGGCCACGAACACGAGCAGGGCCAGGATTGCGGCGCTGTGTCCGTAAATTTCGAGCGTCAGCCGATAGATGAACCAGGTGGACAAGCCCATGCACAGGGCCGGCACGACTCTTACCGCCAGTTCACTGGCGCCGAACGCGGTGGTCAATGCCAGCAACCAGGCGATCATGGGCGGATGATCGAAATAGGACAAGGCGGGATGCTGGCTCCACGCCCAGTAATAAGCCTCGTCGCCGTGCAGCGGCAGATGCGCGGCGTAGACCAGTTGCAACGCGGTGAGGGCGAGAATCAGAGCGGGGGCGACGCCGCGGTGGGCCAGGGTTTGCAGCAGCTTCATGGGGTCTATTCTTGCTCGATACGCAGGGACGATCTTCACACCGGCCCGATTTCATGCAGTCGCCAGGCCTGGGCGGGCAGGGTTGCCCGCGCCAGGTCGAGCAGGTGGCGGTGGTGGGTGAACAGCAACACCTGGGTATGTTCGGCCTGTTTGGCCAGCATGGGGAGGATGGCACGGCTGCGACCATCGTCGAAAGTCATCAGCAGGTCGTCCAGGATCAGTGGCATGGGCTCGTGGCTGGCCTGATGCAGTTCGATCGCGGCCAGGCGCAGGGCGAGGTAGAGCTGATCGCGCGTGCCCTCGCTCATGCCCGCCAGCGGAATCTTCGCGCCGCCCTTCAGCCCGACCAGGGTGGGCAGATCGGCCTCCGTGTAGTCGCTGCCCAGGCCGGAAAAGCGGGCATCGGTCATGTGCCGGAACAACACCCCCGCGCGCGCCAGGAGCGGGCCTTGATTGCGTTCGCGAAAGGTTTCGATCTGGGCCTGCAAGAACTGGGTGGCCAAGCGCAGGCGCAAGTAACGGGCGGCATCCTCGCGGATTCGGGCCGCGGCGTGGCGCGCCGTCTGCAACTGCACGGCCGCCCCTGCTCCGCTGGCTTCCAGGACGCGTCGGGCGTCGTCGCTGCGCGCCAGACTCTGGATGGCCTGTTCGCGGCGGCCTTCCAATTCCCTGATCCGCTCTGCCAGCTCTTCCCATTGCGCGGTCAGGCTCGCGCCCCCGACGCCTTCTGCTTCCACGCGCTCGATGAAGTCGTCCAGGCGCTCGCCGCGCGCCTGGACATGCAAGGAGGCGCGCAGGCGATCGCGCTCGGCGCCCAGGTGCAGCCTTGCGCCCAAGTCGGCCAGCAGCCCTTGCAGGGCGGCCGGATCGGCCACGCCCGCCTGGGCCAGGACCGCATCCAGGTCGCGACGAGCGGCCTCGGCCTCACGTTCCACGCGGGGCAGGCTAGCCGCCCATCGTTCCAGATCTTCCTCGACCTGGGCCCGCCTGGATTGCAGGGCGCGCGCTTGCGCCAGCGCCTGGCTCAGGGTATTGACCTGGACTTCGGCACTGGCGGCCGCGAACGCGAGTTCGCCAGCCAGCATATCGACCCGACGAGCATAGTCTTCCTGCGCGTTTTTTCTGGCGGCGAGACCGTCCCGGAGTTGGCTCCAGGTGTCGTAGCGCGCGACCAGCTTGAGGCGCGCTTCCAGCAAGGACAGCGCCATCTCCGGGCGGACATCGCCGCCGAGACGGTGTTGCCGCCAGCGCGCCTGGCCCAGGACCTGCGCAGCCTCGATCGATACGCCCTGCCGCGCCAGGGCCTCGGCCGCGATGCGCTGCTCGGCCTGGCGGGCTTCCAGGGCACGACGCTCGCCCAGGACCTGATCGGCGGCGCGCAGGCGCTGCTCCGCCAGTTCGCGCAGCGCCAGCAGGGGCATTTCGGCGCTCCCCAGCAGCGGGCGCAACGCGGCCACCGCCTGGGCGACACGCTCCCTGCCGGCTTGCAGTTCACAGTACAGTTCGCGCCAGGCTTCATGGCGCTTGCGAAATTCGCTCCATTGCTCGCGCCACTCCAGCATTTCCGCCGGGCTGGCGGCTTCCAGGCCGGTCGCCCGCCACAGGGCCATCCAGTCGCTCTGCCAGGCCTGCCTGGACTGCTCCAGGCGAGCCTCCTCTTCCTCGTGTTCCCTTGCCGCGGCCAGGGCCTCCTCGATCTGGCCGCGCAACACCTGTGCCTGGGCGACGGAATCCGCCTCCTCGCGCAGACGGTCGGCCAGACGGTCGGCCAAGCGCACGGCCTCGGAGTAAGCTTCGGGCGCGCCCTGCTCACTTGCCTGCGCCCCCTCGCCCTGCCAGTAGGCGAGCAGCTGGCGCCACTGGGAATCACGCTGTGTGCGCGCTTGCAGCAGGTCGGCGAGCGTGGGCAGCGCGCCGAGTTGCTCCAGACGCCGCAACCTGGCCGCTCTTTCCCGCAGGTGCTTGGCCGTTTCCTGCTTCGCCGCCAGCAATTGGCGGGCGCGGTTGCCCAGTTCGGCCGCGGCGCCCTCGAATTCGCGCAGTCGGGCGACGGCAGGCAGCGCCAGCAGGTAGGTCGCGTGCGCATCGGCGGGCGCACCCACCAGGCATTGTTTCTGGCTCGCCCAACTTCTGGCCAGGCCCTCCAGGGCGTCTTCCTTGTCGGCGAGCGTCTGCGCCCAGACCGCGGCCGGAGCACTGGCGGCCTGGGCCGCACGCAAGGTGACGGCCTCGGTCTGCGCCAGCCCGGCCAGGCGCTTGGCCGTTATTTCCATTTCCTCGGCCAGGCGCTCGGTCTCGCGCCGCTGCTCCGCGCTGGCGCGTTCGGCCTCCAGCAAGGTGGCCGCGTCCCCGCGCAGCGCCAGCTCTTCTTCCAGGGGAATGCGCAGCAAGGCGATGCGGGACAAATCCACGTCCGGCTCCGAGCCGAGTTCGAGCGGGCCCAGTTCGAGCAGGCCGGTCCGCAGGCTCGCTTGCATCTGGGCCGCCAGGGCCTGGTCCGCCGCCAGCGCTTCCCTGTCCTGGCGGTAGACGGCAAGATTCTGCGCGAGGGTCTCGATTTCGGCGGCATGCTCCAGCACCGAGGCGCGCGGCGCCAGCGCCAGTCGGCGGCTGCCTTGCTCTTCGAGAGATTGCCGCAACTCGCTCAGAGCCCGCTCCGTCTGGACGCGGCGCTGGACACAGTCTTCCGCATCGGCCATGAAGCCCGCGGGCAGTTCCGGCCGTTCCGGCAGCGCCCCAAGGCGCGCGCCCACTTCGCGCAACTGGCCCAGGGTAGGCAACGCATCCAGGCAGCGACGCACCCAATCCAGGCGCTCTCGCCGGAGGTTCAGGGCAGCGTCCAGCTCTTCCTTGGCGCGCTGCGCCGAAGCCAGTTCGCGCAGGGTGTCTTCCCAGGTTTCCGCCTTGACCTGGGCCTGCCGGCTGGCCCGCAGCGCTTCCTCGTAAACGTCGATGGCCGGCCTCAGGCTGACGCCGACCCGGGCCCGGCCATTGAACAGACTGCGTGCCTGCGCTTCCAGCGTGGCCAGCACGCGATGGATGGGACTGCCGGCGAGGCTCGCGGAAAACAGCGCCTGGCCCAGGTCGCCTCGGCCTTGCAGCAGATCCTGGGCACCCTGGCGCAGCTCCTCCGAGCCCAGGCCGAACATGGCGCTGAAATATTCCCGATCCACCGGCCCGAGAAAGGAGGCCAGCGCGGTCTCCTCCAGGGGATTGCCCGCCGCATCGAGCAGGGTGTGGCGCATGCCCTTGCGCCTCTGTATGGCGATGCCCTGGCCGGACCGGTTTTCGAGTTCGGCGGTGATGCGCAGATCCTTGTAATCATGCAGGAAGTTGTCGTCCGTCTGGGCATGGATGCCATACAGGAGATCGCGAATGGCGCGCAACAACGAGCTCTTCCCCGCTTCGTTATCGCCGTAGACGAGGTGAAAATCGGCCTGCTCCGGGGCGGTAAAATCGAGGGCCAGACCGGTGAACGGGCCATAGGCGGGAATCGCGAGCCGCCGAAATCTCATGCGCCTCGATCCAGAGAGGCCAGCAGGAGGGCGCGCACGTCGTCGAGCAAGGCGGTGCGCTGCGTCAGATCGGCTTCCAGCCCATCGCGCAATTCCACCGGCAATATCTTCAGAAGATCGCGCACGTCCCCTGGCACGGCCAGTTCGCCCGTGGCTGCCTGGTCCAGGGTTTCCAGGACGATGCGGCTCAATTCGTCGCGCGTGGCCAGCAAGGCCAGATCCTGGCGCGGTGTGGTGCGCACGAGCACGGTTTCGATCCAGACGCCATCCGAGACGCGCTGCGCCTGGTTGATGCACTCGGCGCGCAAGCCGGGCGCATCGCGATTCAGGGCGCCGTGCAGAGCGCTGCTGCCGGTCAGGACGATGCGCGCGGCGAGCAAGCGCCCTTCCGCCTCCGCGGCCGCCTGGCGCAGCGCCGAGCCGATGCGCAGGTGCACGCCATCCAGGCTTTCCGCGCCGCCCACGTCCACGTCCAGGCGCGCCCAGCGCAGCACGTCGGTCGCACGGAATTCGGCATCCCGCACCTCCAGGTCGGCGCCGACGCTCACCAGGCGGCAGCCGCGTGCACCCAGTTCGCGGCTGTGGCGCCCCTGGGGGTTGCCCGCGTAGACCACCCAGGGTGCGCGCGCGATCACACGGGGCTGGTGCACGTGCCCCAAGGCCCAGTATTGGTAGCCCTTGGCCGTCAGATCGGCGAGGCAACAGGGTGCATAGGCGTCGTGGCCGGCGGTGCCGGTGAGACTGGTGTGCAACAGCCCGATATTGAAACGCTCCGCCACCCGCGCCGGGTAATCCAGAACCAGATTTTCCGGCACGGCGCGGTGGGGAAAACCGCGACCGTGGATGACCACCGGCAGGCCAGCCACGGTGCGGCTCTCGGCCGTGCGCGTGGAAAA
The DNA here is from genome assembly GCA_903835655.1 of uncultured Pseudomonadota bacterium. Lineage (GTDB taxonomy): Bacteria > Pseudomonadota > Gammaproteobacteria > Burkholderiales > Thiobacillaceae > PFJX01. The sequence continues at coordinate 48,435 of CAILNT010000004.1, forward strand.
TACCTGCACGTTGTCCGGCAAACTGAGGTGCCGGGTCAGCACCGAGGCGGCATCATGATTGCCGGCGATGAGGAAGACGGGGATGTTTGCCGCCTTGAGGCGCGCCATTTGCCGGGTGAAGAACAAGCCGGTGCTGAAGTCTCTCCAGTCGCCGTCGTAGAGGTCGCCGGCCAGGAGCAGGAAATCCACGCGCTCGTCCAGCGCAAGCAGCACCAGATTCTCGAACGCCGCCCGCGTCGCGCCGCGCAGAGCGGCGACCGGCGCGCCGTCATAAGCCTCCAGCCCTTCGAGCGGACTGTCGATATGGATGTCGGCGGCGTGGAGGAAGCGGAACAAGGTCGACTGCGGCGACTTACAGCACCCCCGCAGCATAATCCGCCAGACGGGAACGTTCTCCGCGGGCCAGGGTGATATGGCCGCCGTGCTCCCAGCCCTTGAAGCGGTCGACCACGTAGGTGATGCCGGAGCTGCCCTCGGTCAGGTAAGGCGTGTCGATCTGGGCGATGTTGCCCAGGCAGACCACCTTGGTGCCGGGGCCGGCGCGGGTGATCAGGGTCTTCATCTGTTTCGAGGTCAGGTTCTGCGCCTCGTCGATGATGAGGAATTTGTTGATGAAGGTGCGCCCGCGCATGAAGTTGAGGGATTTCACCTTGATCCGGCTGCGCACCAGGTCCTGGGTGGCCGCCCTGCCCCATTCGCCGGCTTCTTCGTCGGGCTTGTTGAGCACGTCCAGGTTGTCTTCCAGGGCACCCATCCAGGGCGTCATCTTCTCTTCCTCGGTGCCGGGCAGGAAGCCGATGTCCTCGCCCACCGGCACGGTGACCCGGGTCATGATGATCTCGCTGTAGGTCTTGGCTTCCAGTATCTGGGTCAAGCCCGCAGCCAGCGTCAGCAGGGTCTTGCCGGTACCGGCCTGGCCCAGGAGGGAGACGAAGTCGATGTCCGGGTCCATCAGCACGTTGAGCGCGAAGTTCTGCTCGCGGTTGCGTGCGGTGATGCCCCAGACGTTGTTCTTGTGGTGGCTGTAGTCCTTCACGGTCTGGAGCGTGGCGGTCTTGCCCGCGACCTCGATGACCTTGGCCTGAAAGGGGGTGGCGCCTTCCTGCCAGACGAACTGGTTGACCAGGAGGGAAGGCACGAGCGGGCCGGAGAGGCGGTAGTAGGAACGGCCGTCCTTCTGCCAGGACTCCATGCTCTTGCCATGCTTGTCCCAGAAGTTCGCCGGTAATTCCAGCACGCCGCTGTAGAGCAGATCGGTGTCTTCCAGCACCTTGTCGTTGAAGTAATCCTCCGCCTTCATTTCCAGGGCGCGCGCCTTGATGCGCATGTTGATGTCTTTCGACACCAGGATGACCTGGCGTTCCGGCTGCGCCTGCTTCAGGTGGGACACCACGCCCAGTATCTGGTTGTCCATCTTGGTGTCCGGCAGGACGGCGGTGATGGCGCTGGTGATCGGATGCGTTTGCAGGAACAATCGCCCAGTGGCGGCCTTGTGGCTGTACTCGGCGAGCGGTACACCGTCCTGGATGCTGAGTTCGGCGGGGCTGACGATTTCTTCGAGGAAGCGGGTCACCTGGCGGGCGTTGCGCGCGACTTCGGTCATACCCTTCTTGTTGTGGTCGAGCTCTTCCAGAATCGCCATCGGCAAATAGATGTCGTGCTCCTGGAAGCGATAGAGACAGGTCGGGTCGTGCAATAGGACGTTGGTATCGAGAACGAACAGCTTGGTGGTGACTTTCTTGCTGGTACCGGTCTTGCGCGCCATCAGGGTCTCTCCGAAGTGGTTGATTACAGGGTACGAACGAAGTCCAGCACTTCCTGTGCATGGCCAGGCACCTTCACCCCGCGCCAGACACGGGCCATCGTGCCGTCCGGGGCCACCACGAATGTGCTGCGTTCGATGCCGCGCACCTGTTTCCCATAAAGATTTTTCAGTTTCATGACACCGAAGGCCGCACAGGCCAGTTCTTCCGTATCGGCGATCAGCGCGAAAGGGAAGCCCTGCTTTGCCTTGAAGGCCTCATGCGACTTCACGCTGTCCCGGGAAATCCCGAATACTTCCCAGCCCAAGGCCTGGAACAGGGGATAGAGGTCGCGAAAATCCGACCCTTCGGTGGTGCAGCCGGGCGTGTTGTCCTTGGGATAGAAATAGAGGACCACTCCGCGCCCCTTGAAATCGCTGATCCTGACGTTTCCTCCCCCGGTGGCGGGAAGGTCGAAATCGGGTAGGGCGGGTTGATCCATCGCGCGCTCGGGTAAGCCAGGGTGGGAACATTATGCGGGATTCCCGGGCGGGTGGGGGCTACGCCTCACGCACCGAAAAATCTCTACAATGCCAGGCGATCCGGGCGGATGGCTGCCCATCCAACGCAAGGGTATGCCGCAGATATTCCTTCTTCTGTGCCTGCTGCTCGCAGGCAGCGCCCTCGCGGGCTCGACCCGGTGTCCATCGCATTACCTCTCGGGCGCCGCACCGGACATCCTCGACCCGACGATGACGGCGCAGACCCATGAGTTGTGCTACCTGGCCTTCGGCGTTACCCATTCGGGCGTGACCCGCACCCCGCTGTGGTCCGCCGAACACCTGACGCGGGCGCAGCTCGACATGGCTCAGGGGCTGCCGCGGCTGAACCGTTTCCACGCAGAGACCGGCCTGCCCGCCGGCGAACAGGCGGAACTCGGGGACTACGCCCATTCCGGCTACGACCGCGGTCATTTATCGCCAGCCGCGGACATGCCCAGCGAAGAAGCGCAGTTCGAGGGCTTTACCCTGGCCAACATGGTTCCACAGGATCCGAACAACAATCGCCATCTCTGGCAACGCATCGAATCCGTGGTCAGGAAGCTCGCCCGCGCCGATGGCGAGCTCTATGTCGTCACCGGCCCGATCTTCGGCGGCGACCACCCGAAACAGTTGCAAGGCCGGGTCACGGTCCCCACCCAGCTCTACAAGGCCGTCTACGACCTGAAGCAGAATGAAGCGGCCGCCTATGTGGTCGTCAACGAGGCGACGAACGACTACCAGATCATGGACATCGCCGAACTGGAGCACCTCACCGGGGTTGCCCCCTTCCCTGCCCTGCCCGCGAGCGCACGCCTGCCCAGACTGGCCTTGCCGCCACCGGACGCACGACGGCCACCGCCCACCACGGCGGCGGCGATGTAAGCGCCCCGCTCAGCGGGGAGGCGTCGCGCCCAGTCGCCGGATCGCCGCCGCGTTGCTCGAAGAGAAACACCGAGCCGCGGCGACCTCCCAGGGCAACCAGCACGCCCGCAGATGTTCCCGTGGGGAGAGCGTGACCGGAACGGGTTCGGGCAGCAGCAGGCCGAAGACGTGCTCCGTGTTGTGACCGACACCGGGGGCGTAACGATGGCGCCAGCGCTCGAAGATCTCGTAGCGGTTTTCCAGGTTCCAGTCGCTCAGCGCATAGCCTGCCGGCTCCAGGCCGGTCTCTTCGGCCACCTCGCGGATGGCCGTCTCGCGCAGCGTTTCTCCGTCTTCCTGGCTACCGGTGACGGATTGCCAGAAGTCGGGCGCATCGGCGCGCTCCAGGAGCAGCACCTGCAAGTCCCGCGTATGAATGACCACCAGAACGGAGATAGGCGTCTTGAACCGCCGCGGCACGCTCAGAACAGTTCGACGTCCGCCGAATCGCCGGCGTGTTTGCTCGAAACGAACTGACTCAGCGCGGCCTGGACATTGCCCGTTGTCAGCAGGGTGTCAAACATCAATTTCTCGTCTTCCATCGTGTATTTGGAGCGGATCTTCTGCTGCAAGGCATGCCAGGCAAAGGGGTTATAGAGCCGCACGGGATCGTTGACGATGCCGTTGAGGTCGTCGAGGCTGCGACAAACGTGGGACAGGCGCTGTGACAGGCGGTCATAAAACTGGAAGGCGACGATGACGTGTTGCATCTGCCCGGAAACCGCGCTCCCACTCTCCTCGATGGCCAATTTCACCGGGCTGTCCGGCAGGGTATGCGCGGCCTGCACCAGGGCCATGAGGTTGCCGTACATATCGGTGAAGGAATTCGTGAGCACATCGACCGACCCGCTCGACTCCTTCAGCGCCATCTCGATCTGGGCCACCGCCAGGTTGAGCATCATGATGGTCTCGCGCACCTGGCTCCAGTCGAGATCGGGGCGGGCCGCCGTGGAAGGCGGCAGCGAAAAATGGCTGGTTTCATCCATGGGTATTTCTCCTGTTGATCGCATGGTCGGTGCCCAAAGCATCGACACCCTACGAAAAATATTTAATACAGCACGATCAGGACCACGCGCCGATTCCTGGCGCGACCCTCGCGACTCTGGTTGCTCGCCAGCGGCAGGCTGGCACCGTAGGACACTGCGCCGAGAAGTGGCAGAGGAAGACCGCCCTTGGCATGGAGGAAGCGCAGCACGGCATCGGCGCGCCGCTGGCCGACGCCCAGGTTGAACGCGGCCCCGCCGACGGCGTCGGTATGGCCCTGGACTTCGACGTATACGCGCCTGTTTTCGCTCTTCACCCTGGTGGCGAACTCATCGAGTGACGCCTTGGCATCCGCGCTCAGCACCGACTTGCCACTGCCGAACTTGACATTGTCTTCGGTCAGCACGACTTCATACGCCAACTTGCCCTCGACCAGCTTGCCGGTCACCGTGGCGCGTTCCAGCGCGTCCTGGGCGGACTTGGATAGCCGGGCGATATCGGCCTCATTCCTGGTCAGGCGATCGCCATGCACCTTGAGGGTGAGGAGGACTTCGTCCAAGCGTTTGCCGGTGGCCGCCAGCCCGGAACTGCCGGAGTTGGCCGCGGCCTCCACGGCGTCGACGCGCGCCCCCATAGCCACCGCTCGGGTTTCCACGGGTTTGAGCTGGCTCTGCAAATAGTCCCGCACATAATCCTGGGTGGCGCACCCGGAAAGCAGAAACATCGAAACAAGCAACTTCGCAAGGTTCTTCATCTAATACTCCATAGTTTTTCAGTAACGCATTGATTGCAGAATAACCTATCGGCACGTTACGGTAAAACTTGAGCCAGCGTCCTCTCGCGACTATTACGATGAAAGTCGCACAGCGGCTCACGACGCTCCCCTCGCCCGCATGCGGGAGAGGGGCTGGGGCAGCCAGAGACTTGGCCGACGTATTCTGGCGGCCTAGTCGGTTGGCTGGTAGTTCCATCAGTGAGGGAACCGACATGACCGGCCTTTCATGTTACGGGGCGGCCGGTCGGCTATGGCGGTTACTGCGGCGGCAAATAGCTCGGTGCATCCAGCTTGATTTCCACCGGGGTGGCGTCGACCTTGACCGCATCCACTCCCACCAGGTTCGGGAAAGCCAGCACGGCCGCGACCATGAACAGCTGGATGGCCACGAAAGGCAGCGCCCCCCAATAGATGTCGCTGGTCCTGACTTCCCTGGGTGCGACGCTCTTGAGATAGAACAGGGCGAACCCGAAGGGCGGATGCATGAACGAGGTCTGCATATTGATGCCCAGCAGCACGCCGAACCAGACCAGGTCGATCCCGAGCTTCAGCGCCACTGGAGCGAGCAGCGGCACGATGATGAAGGCGATCTCGAAGAAATCCAGAAAGAAGGCCAACACGAACACCAGCAGGTTCACCACGATCAGAAAACCCAGGCGGCCGCCGGGCAGCCCGGTGAGCAGGGCTTCCACCCAGAGGTCGCCTTGCAACAGACGAAACACCAGGGAAAACACGGTGGAGCCGATCAGGATGAAGACCACGAAGGTGGTGAGCCGGGCGGTCACGTCCATGGCCTGGGTCAGCACTTCGCGCCGCAAGCGTCCGCGGACCAGGGCCAGCAGCAAGGCGCCCGCGGCACCCATGGCGCCGCCCTCGGTGGGTGTGGCGATGCCCAGGAAGATGGTGCCCAGCACCAGGAAGATGAGCAGCAGCGGGGGCAGCATGGCCCCCGCCGACTTCAGCAGCAAAGCCTTGCCGCGCAGGCTACGCGCCGCGGCGGGTAGTGCGGGCATGGCTTTGGGCCAGACCAGGCTGACGACCAGCACGAAGCCGGCATAGAGTGCGGTGAGCACCAGCGCCGGGGCCAACGCGCCGCGGTACATATCGCCCACCGAGACGCCCAACTGGTCGGACAGGACGATGAGCACCAGCGACGGCGGGATGATCTGTGCCAGTGTCCCCGAAGCGGCGATGACGCCGCTGGCCAAGCGCTTGTCGTAGCCGTAGCGCAACATGATGGGCAGGGAGATCAGGCCCATGGCGATGACCGAGGCCGCGACCACACCGGTGGTCGCGGCCAGCAAGGCACCGACGAAGATCACCGCATAAGCCAGGCCGCCGCGGATCGGCCCGAACATCTGGCCAATGCTGTCGAGCAAATCTTCCGCCATGCCGCTCTTTTCCAGGATCAGACCCATGAAGGTGAAGAACGGTATCGCCAGCAAGGTGGCGTTGGACATGATGCCGTAGACCCGTTGCGGCAGCGCCTGCAACTGCACCAGGCTGAAGAAATCCAGGTGCATGCCCAGCAGGGCGAACAGCAAGCCGTTGGCGGCGAGGGAAAAGGCTACCGGGTACCCCAGCAGGAGGAAGCCGACCAGGCCCAGGAACATCAGGGGCGCCATGAGTTCGAAGGACATCAAACCGGCTCCTCGGGCTTTTCCAGCGCCTGGGGCGTGAAGCCGCCGAGAAAGGCAGCGCGCCGGATGATTTCCGCGAACCCTTGCAGGGCGAGCAGGCCGAAACCGAGGGGAATCGCCAGCTTGATCGGCCAGCGCACCAGCCCACCCGAATCCGGCGAGGCCTCGTTCACGGCCCAGGACGCGGCGAAATCGCCCCAGCCCATCCAGATCATCAGGCCACACAGGGGCAACAGGAACAACAGGCCGCCGAGCAGATCCACCCAGGCCTGCAAGCGCGGGGAAAAGCGGCCGTGGAGGATGTCGATGCGAACGTGGCCGTTGTGTTTGAGGGTGTAGCCCGCGCTCAGGAGGAAGATCAGGGCGAAGAGATACCACTGGATCTCCAGCCAGGCGTTGGAACTGCGGTTGAAGCCATAGCGCACGACCGCGTTGCCCGAGGAAATCAGCGTGGCCGCGAGCACCAGCCACATGGAGGCGCGACCGACGCCTTCGTTGAGCGCATCGATGCCGCGCATCAGGGCCAGGAGTCTATTCATCGTAGTCTGGGCAATCGCGGCCGACACGCGCAGTTCATTCCCCAGCCAGCGTCATGTTGCCGATCAGAATCGACCCCACCCGGCGCGAGCCGCGCGTCTCCACGTCATCGCCGATGGCGACGATACCGCCCAGCATGTCGCGCAGGTTGCCGGCGATGGTAATTTCCTCTACCGGGTAGGCGATCACACCGTTTTCCACCCAGAAACCCGCAGCCCCCCTCGAATAATCACCGGTCACCATGTTCAGGCCCTGACCCAGAAGTTCGGTCACCAGCAAGCCGCGACCCATCTTGGCGACCAGGCCGGCGAAGTCCTCTCCGGTGGAAGGCACGATCAGGTTGTGGTTGCCACCGGCATTGCCCGTGGTCTTCAGCCCCAACTTGCGGGCGCTGTAGCTCCCCAGGAAATAGCCCTGGATCACGCCGTCACGCACCACTTCCCGTTCCCGCGTGGCTACGCCCTCCGAGTCGAACGGAGCCGAGGCCAGGCCGCGCGGCAGGAAGGGGCTCTCGATCATCTGGAAGAAGGACGGGAAGATCTGTTGCCCCAGGCTGTCGAGCAGGAAGGAGGAGCGGCGATAGAGGTGGCCACCCGAGATCGCCGAGACGAAGCTGGCGATGAGGCCGGTGGCGACGGGCGCTTCGAACAACACCGGGCATTGCCGGGTGGAAAGCTTGCGCGCATTCAGGCGGCGCACGGTGCGGCTGCCGGCACGCTGACCCACCGATTCCGGCGTATCCAGGTCGGCTTCGGCACGCGCGGTGGTGTACCAGTAATCGCGCTGCATCGCCCCGTCTTCCTCGGCGATCACTGCGCAGGACAGGCTCTGTCGCGTGCTCGCATAGCCGCCGGAAAATCCCGACGTGTTCGCGTAGATGAATTGCGAACCCTGGGTGGACAGTGAAGCGCCCTCGGAATTGTGGATGCGCGCATCCACGCCCAGGGCCGCTGCCTCGCAGTCCCGCGCCAGGATGGTGGCGCGCTCCACGTCCACGGCCCAGGGGTGGTAGAGGTCCAAATCCGGGACCAGGTGCGCCAGCAGTTCGACCTCGGCCAGACCGGCGCAGTCGTCTTCCGCGGTAAAGCGGGCGATGGAGAGCGCTTTCTCCACGCAACGCGCAAGCGCGCCCTGGCTGAAGTCGGAGGTGGAGGCATGGCCGCGCTTCTGCCCCAGATAGACGGTGACCCCGACACCCTTGTCGCGGTTGTGCTCGATGGTTTCCACTTCGCCGTGGCGCACGGAGACACTGAGGCCACTGCCCTCGGAAATCTCGGTCTCCGCGGCGGAGGCGCCCGAAACCCGAGCCAGTTCGAGGGTCTGCGCGGCAAGGGATTGCAGGGCTTCGCGGGTAAAACTGAATGGGCTGTCTGACACGGTTGAACCCGATACGTTAAGCAAAGGACCGCTATGATACCCGTCCCTCGCCCTTCCCCCGAATCCCATGCGCCACCCCCCAGAAGACCACGACGACCATGCCGAAGAATTTGCGGATTCCCGCGTCAGCAAGACGCGGCGCAAGAACGAGATGACCGCCTTGCAGGACATGGGCGTGGAACTCGTAAAACTGTCGCGCGAGCGCCTGGCCAGGATGGACTTGCCGGAACGGCTCTACCAGGAATTGCTGGAAGCGCAGCGACTCACCGCGAACGGCGCCATCCGCCGCCAGATGCAGTTCATCGGCAAGCTGATGCGCGATGTGGAAGTCGAGCCCATCGCCGCCCAACTCGCGGCGCTCAAGGGAGAATCTGCCGCTTCCAAGGCCGAATTCCACGCCATCGAGCGCTGGCGTGAACGCCTGCTGCAGGACGACGCGGCCCTCACCGAATGGCTGTCGGGCCACCCCGACGTCGATGTCCAAGCCATGCGACAACTCATCCGCAACGCCCGCCGCGAAGCCGCAGAAGACAAACCGCCCAAGTCCAGCCGGGAATTGTTCCGCCTGCTGCGCGACGCGCAAGGCCCGCTTGCCGGCCCAACCCACGGCTAAGCCGAGCCAGGTTCACCCGAGCAGCGCGGTCAGTTGGCCGCGGCTGGCGGCGTAGTCTTCCTTGTCCAGGAAATCCTGCATGAGGAAGGGTTCCATCCTCGGGTAGAGCGCGATGGCCTCGTCGAGCAGCGCATCGTTACCGCGCTGGTAGGCGCCGATGGTAATCAGGTCGCGGCTGCGCTGATAGCGCGCGTAGAGGCTCTTGAAACGGCGCACCCGGTCCAACTCCTGCCTGGGCAGCAATTCGGTGATCGCGCGCGAAATCGAGGCCTCGATGTCGATGGCCGGGTAGTGGCCATGGTCGGCGAGCGACCTGGACAGGACGATGTGCCCGTCGAGGATGGCGCGCGCGGCGTCGGCCACGGGGTCCTGCTGATCGTCGCCTTCCATCAGGACCGTATAGAAGGCGGTGATGGAGCCGCCACCCGCGCGGCCATTGCCGGCGCGTTCCACCAACTGCGGCAGCTTCGCGAATACCGAGGGCGGGTAACCCTTGGTGGCGGGCGGCTCGCCCACCGCCAGCGCGATCTCGCGCTGCGCCTGGGCATAGCGCGTGAGCGAATCCATGATCAAGAGGACATCCTGGCCCTGGTCGCGGAAGTATTCCGCTACCGCCGTGGCGTAGGCCGCGCCATGCAGGCGCAAGAGCGGCGGCGAATCGGCCGGGGCGGCGACGACCACGGCGCGGCTCATGCCTTCCGTCCCGAGGATGTTCTCGATGAAGTCCTTCACCTCGCGGCCACGCTCTCCGATCAACCCCACTACCACCACGTCTGCCGACGTGTAGCGCGCCATCATGCCCAGCAACATCGATTTACCCACCCCGCTGCCGGCGAACAAGCCCATGCGCTGGCCACGTCCCACGGTGAGCAGTGCATTGATGGCGCGCACGCCGACATCCAGGACGTCGCGGATCGGTTCTCGCTCCATCGGATTGAAGGGACGGGCGTGCAAAGGCACACGGCTGGACGCCGCCAGGGCGCCGAGGCGATCGAGCGGGCGGCCGGCGCCGTCGATGACCCGCCCGAGCAATTCCGGGCCGACCGCGACCTGGCGTATCCGGTCCTCGATGCGACGACGGCGGGAGAAGGGCTTGTTCATGCAAGGCGGGTCGAAACCGCAAACCGTGGCGACTTCGACCACTGCGCCGGGCGCCAGGCCGTAGACATCGGTCGAGGGCATGAGATAGATGCGTTCGCCGGAAAAACCGACCACTTCCGCGTCGACCTGCTGCCCGCCCGGCATCACCACCTTGCAGGATACGCCGGTGGCCAGCTTGAGACCCGAGGCTTCCATCACCATTCCGGCGACACGCGTGAGGCGGCCGGTAGCGCGCCAGGGGGTGCCCTGAGAAATCGCTTCCTGGCAATCGCGCAGATAAGTCACCAGCGCGGCGGCCCGGCTCACTCCATCCATGAGGTCTCGGTGCCGAGGCAGGCGACGGTCTCGCGCCAGCGGGTTTCCAGTGAGGCGTCGAGTTCACTGTGGGTGCTTTCGAAGCGGAAACCGCCGGGCGAAATCTGCGCATCTTCAACCACTTTCCAGGAAAGGTGACCGTGTTCCCCGTCCAGCCACGCGCGCACGATCTCGGCGTCCGAGGGATGCACCACGACCTTGTGATGGCCGGACAAGGTGGGCAGCGATTGCAGCGCCTCACGGATCACGGCGAGGAGACCTTCCGGCTTGGTCCGGATAGTCGCTCGCAACACCTGCTGGGCGATCTGGAGGGCCAATTCCAGCACCTCGCGGGCCAGGCTCTGGTCCTGGCGCAGACTTTCCACCTGCAAGGCCTCGGCCAGTTGCCGCAACCGTTCCGCATGCTCTTCCCCGGTCTTGTAACCATCCTCGTAGCCTGCCTTGCGGCCTTCCGTGAACCCCAGGTCGTAGCCTTCCTGCCAGGCATCTTGCTGGATGCGCTCGATGTCTTCGGCGGTGGGCAGGGGCACGCTCAACACGGGCTCCGGCTCGGGTGGAGGCGGCTCGGCCTCGACGACGGGTACGGGCTCGAAGCTGCCCAGTTCCCAGCGCTGGTAGGCGGTGAGCTGCTCCTTGGGAATGACGCGCGACATGGCGGCTAGGACACCAGGCCTTCCTCACCACCCTTGCCGCCCAAGATAATCTGGCCTTCGTCCACCAGTTTGCGCACGATCTTGAGAATTTCCTTCTGCTCCGCCTCGACTTCGGAGAGTCTCACCGGACCTTTCGATTCCAGGTCTTCCTTGAGGGCTTCGGCGGCGCGACTGGACATGTTCCGGAAGATCTTGGCCTTGAGCTCTTCGCTGGTGCCCTTGAGCGCGATGATCAGGGTTTCGGACTGCACCTCGCGCAGCAGCATCTGCACCGAGCGATCGTCCAGTTCCATGACGTTGTCGAAGGTAAACATCTGATCCTGGATCTTCTGCGCCAAATCGGCATCGTGTTCGCGGATGTTGGCCAGCACCGAAGCCTCGATCGCCCCCCCCATGTAGTTGAGGATGTCCGCCGCCGTCTTGATCCCGCCCAGGCTGCTCTTCTTGCCGATTTCGCCGCCGGACAGGAGTTGGGTGAGCACCTCGTTGAGTTCCCGCATGGCCATCGGCTGCACGCCTTCGAGCGTGGCGATACGCACCATCACGTCATTGCGCAGGCGCTCCGGCAACATGTTGAGGATTTCGCTGGCATGGTCGCGATCCAGATGCACCATGATGGTGGCGATAATCTGCGGGTGTTCATTGCGGATCATCTCCGCCACCGAGGCGGCATCCATCCACTTCAGGCTTTCGATGCCCGCGCTCTCGTTGCCCTGCAAGATGCGGTCGATCAGGTGCGCGGCCTTGTCGTCGCCCAGCGCCTTCCTCAACACGGAACGGATGTACTCATCGGAATCGACAAGGTCGATGCGGCCTTCCGTCTGACCATGGAATTCGCGCAGTACCGCCTCCATCTCCTCGCGGCCAGTCTTGCCCACGCTGGTCATCGCCATGCCCAGCTTCTGCACATCCTTGGGACCGAGATACTTGAACACTTCGGCGGCTTCCTCGTGCCCCAGTGCCAGCATCAGGATAGCCGTCTTTCTCAGGCCGTCGTCATCGCTCATTCCTTGACCATCCATTCCTTGGCAATCTCAGCCGTGATTTTTGGATTGATCTTGGCGAACTCGCGCACCTGGGCCAGGATCTCCGCGTAACTATCGACCGGCGCTTCGATCGGCTTGCCATCCGCGCCGTAGAGTGCTTCACCTTCGCCCGGCTCGTTCTCCTCATCCTCGTCGCCGGGTATGTGCGGCAACTCATGCGGCTTCACCAGGTCACGCAACATCGGCCGCAGCACGCCGAACACCAGATAGAAGGCCAGGCCGAAGATGAGCAGGTTCTTGAGCAGATCCTTGGCCAGCGCCACATTTTCCGGATCCTTCCATAGCGGCGTCGCGGGCTCTTCCCTGGTTTCGGTGAATGCCGCGTTGACCACGTTGATGGTGTCGCCGCGCGTCTGGTCGAAGCCCATGGCCTCCCGCGCCAGACCATTGATCTGAGCCAGTTCCTGGGCAGACAGGGGCACTGCCTTGCCCGGCTTGCCATCCTTGCCATCCTTGCCCATGGCAATCTTGTTGTTGACCACCACGGCCACGGACAGGCGTTTGATCCGCCCCTGCGACTCCTTGACGTGGCGTATGGTCTTGTCCAGTTCGAAATTGACGGTGTGTTCCTTGCGGCTGGAATTGCCGCCCTGCCCCGCAGCCGTCGCGTTCGGCCCTGCATTGGCGCCGGCCGGTGCCGTCACCGGCGCGCTGACCGGCCCCGGAGGCTGGTTGGTCAACGCACCTGGAACGCCCTGCGCCTGGTTGCCGGCGTTGTTGATATCTTCCACCGACTGCTGGCTGCGGATCGATTGCGTATCCGCACCCGGATTCGGCTTGTAGGTTTCGCTGGTCGCCTCATCCTCGGAAAAATCCAGATCGGCGCGTACCTCGGCCTTGACATTCCCGCTGCCGACGATGGGAAGCACGATGGCCTCGATCCGCTGCACATAATAGGATTCGATGTCCTTGGTGTAGGCCAGCTGACTGTCGTTGAGGCCCAGCTGTGACTTGTTGTCGTTCTTGGCGGTGAGCAGATTGCCCGCCTGGTCCACCACGGTGATGCTGCCGGGCGAGAGTTCCGGCACGCTGCTGGAAACCAGGTGCACGATGGACTGCACCTGTCCGGGTTCGAGCGCGCGGCCAGGATAGAGCTTCACCAACACCGAGGCGGAAGGCGACTGTTTGTCGCGGATGAACACCGAGGGCTTGGGGATGGCCAGATGCACCCGCGCGGATTCCACCGGAGACAAGGACTGTACCGTGCGTGCCAGTTCGCCTTCGAGGCCGCGCTGGAAGGCGAGTTGCTCCTGAAACTGGGTCATGCCCAGTTTGGCGTTGTCCATCAACTCAAAACCCACGGCCCCGCCCTTGGGAATGCCTTGCGCGGCCAGCTTGAAGCGCAGATCGTAGACCTGGTCGGCCGGCACCATGAGGGTGCCGTTGGCCTCGGTCTTGTAGGGGACGTTCATTTGCTGCAGGGTGGTCGTCACCGTGCCGGCATCGCGCTCGGCCAGATTGGAGAACAGCACCTTGTATTCGGTCGCGCTCCCCCAGAGGTAGACGCCAAAGAACAACGCGACGACCCCCGCCACGACTGCCCCCAGGATCGCCTTCCTGGCGGCGGGAAGCTCATTGAAGCGGAGGAAGAGTGCGTTGAGCGAATCTTGGGGTTGCAGGGCCATCCGTCAACCGTGTTCCATCAGACCTGCATGTTCATGACTTCCTGGTACGCGCTCACCAGCTTGTTGCGCACCTGAACCATGGTCTGAAAGGACAGGCTGGCTTTCTGCAAGGAAAGCACGACGTCCTGGAGATTGACCGCGGAATTTCCGGTCTCGAACTGTTTACTCAGTTGGCGCGCATCCATCTGCGTGGTGTTGACCTCGTCCACGGCGGACTTGAGCAGCGAGGCAAAATCCTGCGAGGGCGCGCCGACCGAACTGACGGGCGCACTGGCACCGGCCTGGGCCGCCACGGCACGTAACTGGTTCACCATCAGATCGATATCATTCATCGCCTTGCCTTTTCCCTCACCTCCAGCCCCACCGACGAAGCCTTTTCTCTTCGGTATCCCGGGAGAAATGGGCGCTTCGAGAGCCGCTCACGCGATTTCCACCGCTGAGGCGATTATAGGGGCTCGTCCTCGTCTAGGTAGCCTGCTTCACGATATTGCTTGAGTTTATAACGCAAGGTCCGCTCGCTCATGCTCAGTACTTCCGCGGTCTTGCGCCGGGAGCCGCCCGACCGCCGCAGCGTGCCGAGTATGGTCTCGCGTTCCATGTCCTTGAGGCCGAGATCGGGCGCCCCCGACTCGGCGGCCATTTCCTGAACTCGCGGCATCTCCCGGCCCGAGGCATGCGGCAGCATCAGGTGTTCCGGGCCGATCACCGCGCCGTGCGCCAGGATCATGGCGCGTTGCAGCACATTCGCCAACTCGCGGATGTTACCGGGCCACCCATAGCCGGTCAATTCGGCCAGCGCGGCATCACTCAGGGCAAAACCGCTTCTGCCCACCACGCTCTCGAAACGCTTCAGGAAATGCCGCGCGAGTGCGGCGATATCGCCGCGGCGTCGCCGCAAGGGCGGAATTTCCAGGGGGAAGATGTTGAGCCGGTAATACAGGTCTTCGCGGAAGTGACCCGCCGCGACCCAAGCCGCGAGGTCGCGATTGCTGGTGGCGAAGACGCGCACGTCGAGCTTGATCGGGGTCCGCCCCCCCACCCGCTCCACTTCCCTTTCCTGAAGCACCCGCAGGAGTTTGGCCTGAAGATTGAACGGCAGCTCGGAGACCTCGTCGAGCAGGATCGCACCGCCGCTGGCCTGCTCGAACTTGCCGGCCTGGGCGGAGGTCGCCCCGGTGAAGGCGCCGCGCTCGTGGCCGAAGAGCACGGATTCGAGTAGATTCTCGGGAATCGCCGCGCAATTCACCGCGACAAAAGCTCCCTTGGCGCGCCGCGAGTGCTGATGGATGAAACGGGCAAACACTTCCTTGCCGACCCCGGACTCGCCGGTGAGCAGGATGCTGGCCTCGGTGACCGCGACCCGCCTGGCCAGATCGAGCATGGCGCGGGTGGCGGCATCCTCGGCGATCACTTCTCCGGCCTCGCCCTCCCTCCCACGGTAATAGCGCGCCACCGCGACCAGCAGGCGATCCGGCTCGAACGGCTTGGGCAGGTAATCGGCGGCCCCCTCGCGCATCGCCTGCACGGCCAGGTCGATCTGACCGTAAGCGGTCATCAACAGCACCGGCAGCTCAGGCCAGCGCGCCTTCAGATTGCGCAGCAAGCCATGGCCATCCATGCCCGGCATCTGCACATCGGACAAGACCAGCCCGGGATGGGCGTCGCCTCGTTCCAGCCAGGCCAAGGCCTCTTCCGCATTGGCCGCGGCGTGGGCAGCATAGCCGGAGAGTGCCAGAGTATCCATGAGCGCTTCGCGCAAATCGGGGTCGTCTTCGACGACCAGGATGGGCAGCTGTATCCCCGACTCGGAAAATGCGTCCGAGCCGCCCCCCAAGGGGGCCAAGTCGTTCTTGGGGCGGCCCGGCGAACGACTTGAGAGGGCGTCAGCCATGTTCGCCCTGCACACCTTCGCCACCGGCAAAGGGCAGGTAGAGCGTGAAGCAGCTACCCTGGCCCTCGCGCGGCACCCATTCCACCCAGCCACCGTGCGCCTGGGCAACCTGGCGGACGATGGCAAGCCCGAGACCGCTGCCCTCGCCGCGTGTACTGAAGAAGGGCTCGAAGAGTCGCTCACGGGCGGCTTCCGGGATGCCGGCCCCCGTGTCGCTGACCCGAAAGGCGGCGAAAGGGCTACCCAGGCCACCCACGCTCAAACCCACCTGGCCCCCTTCCGGCGTCGCCTGTAGGGCATTTTCCAGCAGGTTGATGAGGGCGCCGGCAATCGCCTGGCGGTCGCCGGTCAGAGTGAATTCGGCGGCATCCGGCGGGCGCAGTTCCAGATGCACACGGCGTTGCGCGGCGTGCGGCTCCAGGGTCTGCGCCAATTCCTCCAGCAGGGCGCGCAGGGGAAAGGCCACACGGGCGAGGCGCGCGCCCTTCACGAACAAGAGCATGTCCTGGATCAATCGCTCCAGATAGCGCAGCCGCGACAGGCTCTTCTCGGCGAAACGGATGCGATCCGTATCGCCGAGTTGCGGCCGCGCCAGGTGCCCGGTGTAGAGTAGCGCGGTGGCCAGCGGCGTGCGCAACTGGTGCGCCACCTGTGCTGCCATCTCACCTAGCGCCGAGAGGCGTTCGCGTCGCGCCAGCTCGCCGTTGGCCGCGGCCAGTTCACTGGTCAGCCGTGCCACTTGGCCTTGCAGTTCGAGATAGGCGCCGGCCAGCTTTTCCGAGGTCTCGCTGAACAAGGCGAAAGCCTGGCGCAGACCGGCGTCCCCCTCGCGTTCGAGATTCGCCTCACTCATGGGCGCGGTGTGGACTTCTCGGATGCCGTCAGCATCTCATCGAGGCGCGCGGACGGCAGGTAACCGGGAACCCGCTTGCCATTGGCAAAAACCATGGCGGGCGTACCATCGATATGCAACTTCGCACCCAGCGCCAGGTTCTCGTCGATGGGCGTCTTGCAATCGCCCTTGCCCGAAGGCAGCCGGCCAGAATGGAAATAGTCGGCCCAGGCGGCGGCGCGATCCTTGCTGCACCAGATCAGCTTCGACTTGCGCGGCGCCTCGCCATGCATGGGCAGGGGATAAAGGAAGGTGTAGATCGTCACGTTGTCGACCTTGGTCAGCTCGCCTTCCAGCCTCTTGCAGTAAGGACAATCAAGGTCGGAAAACACCGCCAGGCGGCGCCGACCATCCCCCTTCACGGTCTTGATCGCCTGATCCAGAGGCAGGCTGTCGAATCTCACCTCGGTGAGCTTGTCCATGCGCTCCTGGGTGAGGTTGCGTTCCATCTTGATGTCGATCATTTCACCCATCACCAGGTAACGCCCCTTGTCGTCGGTGTAGACCACGCGCGGCCCCTCGCGGCTCTTCATCACCACTTCGAACATCCCCGGCAGCGCGGACTTGTTGATCTCGCTCACCTTGGCGCCGGTAAACGCGCCTTCGATGGACAGGCGGATGTCGGCATCATTCGCCAGGGCGGTGCCGGCAAAGAGGGCAAGGAATAGGGCGAATCGACGCATGGAATAGCTCCTGAAGGATGGGTTACAGCACTGCATGGTGCATGAGTGCCTGGGAGAGTGGGGGAAAATGATCCGCGAAATTCATGCCCTGGTTGCGCAGGACGCTTATCAGGCTTTCCTGGCGGCCGAAAAGTTTCCGCAGGGAACCGCTGACGAGCTGCATGGAGGCCACATCCTCGCGGCGGCGCGCGCCATACGCGGTCAATCGCCCGATCATGCCTGGGTCACCCGCGTTTTTCAGGACTTCGGCGAGCAGGCGGCTATCGCGAAAACCCAGGTTCACGCCCTGACCGGCCAGGGGATGGACGGTGTGCGCCGCATCGCCCAACAGCACCAGGCCGGGGCGCACCCAGGCATCGGCGAGCCGGCGTTTCAGGGGAAACCCGACGGGCGGCGTGATGCAGCGCAACTCACCCAGCGCGTGCCCGCCGGCCCGTGCTACCCGGTCCGCCAGTTCGAGGGGTGCGAGGGCTTGCAACAGGGCCGCGTGTTCCGGCGGGGTGGACCAGACCATCGAGATGCGATTCCCCGGCAGGGGCAGGTAAGCCAGGACCCCGTCCTCGCGGAACCACTGCCAGGCCACGCCGCGATGCGGCTTTTCGGTTTCGAAGTTGGCGACCACGCCGATGTGTTTGTAGTCTTCCAGGAGGAAGCCGATGCCGGCTTGCTGCCGCACCCAGGAATTGGCGCCATCGGCCGCCACCAGGAGACGCGAAGCCAGCGTGGAACCATCGGCCAGGCGCAGGACATGGCGACCGTCATCGCCCCAGGTGATCGCCTCGGCAGGCGCGGTAACGACGCGCAGATTGGGCGTGCCGGACAGCGACTGCCACAGCGAAGCTTGCAGGCGGCCATTTTCGGCGATCCACGCCAGTTCCGGCAGGCCTGCAGCCAGGGCGTCAAAATCCAGGTCGCCGCCCGCATCGCCATGGATACGCATGCGATACACCGCCTGAGCCCGCACCCGGTCGCTCCAGCCACCCAGGGACTTGATCCAGTCCACGTTGCCCGGGCTGTAGGCGTAGATGCGGGAATCCCACGCATCGCCCCCCGTGAGTGGGGCCAGGAGTGAGGGGGGCTGCGGTTCCAGCAGGGTTACCGTATGCGGCCCGTGACGCAACGCGCAGGCGAGCGCGGCCCCGTTGAGGCCGCCGCCGACGATCACGACATCGCTTTCGATCACCATGACTGAGCTCCGAACATCATCTTGCGGGCAAACAACTGTTTCAGCGGCGGCGCCAGATCCAGCAACGCCAGCGCGGCGCCTCGCGCAGCCCCAAGCAGGAGGCGGTCATTGGAAAACGACTCCACCAGAATATCCGTCATCAGGCTGCCGCCCAGCACATCGAAGTGTCGCTGCGCCGCGTACGCACGGCTCAAGGCGACCTCGCCCAGACGCTGGCGCGGCGCATCCAGGAGGGTCTGCGCCAACTGCCAGGCATCGCGCACGCCCAGATTGAAGCCCTGCCCCGCCACCGGGTGCAGCACATGCGCGGCATTGCCGATGCGCAGGATGCGTGCCGAAGTCGACGCCGCCGCCAAGGCCAGTTTGAGCGGATACGCCGCACGCGGACCAGCCAGAGTAAAGCGCCCCTGGCGATCGCCGAACGCGGTTTGCAGCTGCGCCAGGAAGGCCGCATCGCTCAACCCCAGGCGCTCCTCCACTCTTTCCCTGGGCGTGGTCCAGACCAGGGCATATCTCCCCTCGCCCGCAAGCGGAAGCACCCGCGGCCTGTCTGGTGGATCGCCCAACCCTGGCCCCGCGGGTACCGAGTCGCTCTTGAGACGACCCGGCGAACGATCCGAGCGGGGTTGCATCGGCGGGGACGAGGGCAGGTCCAGCGGCAACAGCGCGATCGGCCCCTCGGGCGTGAAACGCTCATAGGCGCGGCGCGCGTGCGGGCGCTGCGTCGCAACAGTGCAGATCACCGCCGACTGACCGTAGTCCTTGTCCTGGCGCATGTGCGCTGGCAGGCTGCGCCCTCCCTCCGACAACACGACCAGGCGCGCGGTGAGCAAGCGTTCCGCGCCGTCGCGCTGGTAGCGCACCGCGCCATAGGCCGAGGTCGCCGCCACATCGCTCACGCGTGCCCCGGTCAGCACCTCGATCGACCCGCAGCCCAAGAGCCGGCCGGCCAGCGCCGCATAAAGCGCGCAGTATTCCGCGACATACCCCAGCGCCGGCACCCCGATTTCCCTTGAGGTCAGCACTGCCCGGCCGAGGCCACCACGCTGCGAGACATGGATGCTCTCGATGGGCGTGGCGCTGGGGGCCAACGCCTCCCAGGCGGCCAAGCGCTCCAGGATCAAGCGGCAACCCTGCGACAACGCCAGCGCGCGCGGGTCCGGTGCTTCCAGCGTCTGTTTCGCCTCCAGCACGGCCAGCCTCAGCCCGGAGCCTTCCAGCGCCAGCGCCAGCGAAATCCCTACCGGGCCGCCACCGATGATGGCGATATCGACGTGATCGGTCATGTTCTTCCTGAGGTGGTTAGCCGAATGACGTCGGCCATTCGCGGGCATCGTGGAGTACGCCCAGCATCTCGATGGCAATGGCCACAGACGCGGTAAGGGACGAGGTAAGGGGTTGGCCATATTGCCCCGACTGCGGCAAGAAATACACTCATGGATGCATCGCCGCTTCGATCTCTGCCACCGACTTCGGCGCCGCCGCGGTCAACACGTGACAGCCGGCCTGCGTCACCAATACATCGTCCTCGATGCGGATACCGATGTTCCACAGAGCCTTGGGGACATTATCGGCGGGGCGGAGATACAGGCCGGGCTCGACGGTGAGGGTCATGCCCGGTTGCAGTTCGCGCCAGGCACCGGCCGCCTTGTAGTCGCCGACGTCGTGCACGTCGAGCCCGATCCAGTGGCTGGTCTTGTGCATGTACCAGGGCTTGTAGGCCCCCTGCTCGATCAGGCCATCGACCTCGCCCGTGAGCAGTTTCAGGTCGACCAGACCTTGGGTGAGGACGCGCAGGGCGGCGGCGTGCGGGGCGTTGAAGTCCAGGCCAGGGCGCACTGCGGCGATGGCGGCGAGTTGGGCGGCGAGGACGATCGCGTAGACCTCTTTTTGCGCCCCCGAGAAGTGGCCGTTGACCGGAAAGGTGCGGGTGATGTCGGCGGCATAGCCGTGGTATTCGCCGGCGGCGTCGATCAAGACCAGGTCTCCCGCCTTGAGCGGTTGGTCATTGGCGACGTAATGCAGCACGCAGGCGTTGGCGCCGCCGGCGACGATGGGGGTGTAGGCCGGGGCCTGGCAGCCGCCCGCGCGCCAGACGCGCATCAACTCGGCTTCGAGTTCCCCCTCCCCCATACCGGGTTTGCACAGACGCATCGTGTCGCGATGCGCCTGTGCGGAGAGGTCGGCCGCGCGCTGCATGAGTTCGATTTCATGAGCGTCCTTGAACAGGCGCAGAGGATCGATCAGGGCGTGGGCATCGCTGAGGTTCACCGGAGCGGTCACACCGGTACGCGCCTTGCCGCGCACGACGTTGATCCAGGCCATGATGCGGGCGTCCCAGGCAGGGACGGATGCGAAAGCGTAAGCGAGTCGCACCTGGTTCTCCAGGAGCTTGGGCAGGCGGCGGTCGAGTTCATCGTAGGGATAGGCGGCGTCGAAGCCGAACGCCGCCTTCGCCGCCTTCGGGCCGTAGCGGAACCCATCCCAGATTTCCCGCTCCTCATTTTTCTCGCGACAGAACAGAATCTGCCTGGGTCTCTTTCCCGCGATCAACACCAGTACCGCCTCGGGTTCCGGAAAGGCCGTGAGGTAATAGAAGTGGCTGTCGAAGCGATACGGGTAGTGGGCGTCACGGTTGCGCCTGGCCTCCGGCGCGGTGGCCAGGATCAGCACGCCCTCCCCCAGGGTTTCCAGGAGATGGCTGCGACGGGCACGGTGAATGGCGATGTCGGGCGTCATGGCTGCACCCTCACCCCTGATCCTTCTCGCGGGCGAGAGATGAGAGATCCACGTCGAGTTGGCGGAGTCGTTCGGGCGTGCCCACATCCTCCCAGCGGCCGGCAAAATGCTCGCCGCTCACCTGGCCCTTTTGCATCGCCGCGCGCAGCAAGGGGGCGAGCCTGACCTTCGTCATGGGCGCCACCCCGGCGAACAACTCAGGACGATAACAGGCGATGCCGGAGAAGGTGAGAAACGCGTGGTCAGTGACCCGCCCATCGACCAGAGAGAAGTCACCGTCCGGGTGGTGCGGGGGGTTATCCACCAGCACCAGGTGGGCGAGATGATCGGGATTGCCGGCCATGTCTTCCAGCACCGGCAGCAGGCGCGCGTAATCGAATTCGGCGTAGACATCGCCATTGCTCACCAGGAAGGGGACCTCGCCCAGCAGACCCAAGGCGGTGGCGATGCCGCCAGCGGTTTCCAGCGGCTCGGGTTCGCGCGACCAGGCGATCTTCACACCCAGGCGGTCACCGTCGCCCAGGGCTGCTTCGAGCCGCGCCCCGAGGTGCGCATGGTTGATGACCAGATCGCAATAACCAGCGCGCTTCAGGCGTTCGATCTGCCATTGAATCAGCGGCTTGCCGCCGGCGACCAGCAGAGGTTTGGGCGTATGCTCGGTGAGCGGGCGCATGCGCCGGCCCAGGCCGGCGGCGAGTATCATGGCCTTGAAGGCGTGGGGGCCCGGTGGCAGGAGTTGAGGATCGAGTGTCGGGCGCGCCATGGTCAAAAGGTGTAGCCGACGCTTGCGGCCTGGCCCTCGATGCGTTCGAGCAGGCGCAGGAAGTCGCCAAGGCCATTGTAACGAGCGCAGGCCTTCTTCAGATAGGCCAGCACCAGCGGCATGTCTTTCAGGTATCCATCCTTGCCGTCGCGGTGGCTTAGGCGGGCGAAGATGCCCAGAACCTTGATGTGGCGCTGCACCCCCATCCACTCGAAGTCGCGGTAGAAATCGCCGAAATCGTTCGGCAAGGGCAGTCCGGCACGGCGACCGGCCTCCCAATAACGTATCACCCAGTCGAGCACGCGCGCTTCTTCCCAGTAGAGGTATGCGTCCTTGTAGATGGAGGCGAGATCATAGGTGATGGGGCCGTAGACCGCGTCCTGAAAATCGAGCACACCGGGATTGGGCTGAGTGACCATCAGGTTGCGTGAGTGCCAGTCGCGATGCACATAGACCTTGGGCTGCGCGAGATTGTTGGCAAGGATCGAGGCGAAAGCGGTTTCCATCACGGCGCGCTGTTCCTCGCTCAGGTCGATGCGCAGATGCCGTGCCAAATACCAGTCGGGAAACAGGCGCATCTCGCGCAACAACAAGTCGGCATCATAGTCGGGAAGCTCGCCCGGCCGACTGGCCAACTGGATCCGGATCAAGACCTGGTTGGCATCACGATAGAGACGATCGGCGCTGGTGCCGTCCAGCGCCAGCAGGTAGGTCGTATTGCCGAAGTCGGAGAGCAGGAGGAAGCCTTCCTCCTGGTTCTCCGCGAAGATTTCCGGGGTATTGGCGCCGGCCGCGCGAAACAGGCGCGCGACATGCAGGAATGGGCGGCAATCCTCATGGCTGGGCGGGGCATCCATCACCACGAAGCTGCCGGCTTCGGTCACCGCGCGAAAATAACGGCGAAAGCTGGCATCGGCGGATGCGGGGGCGAGAGACAGGAGGGGAGCGGGCAGGACACTCCGAGTCCATGCGGTCAAACGTTCGAGGCGTTCCAAAGCTATAATCCGCGCGGTCATGTAAACGTCGAAATTCTAACACTCCCCCCGATGCCGTTCGCCGCGCCCCCTTTCCCGCGCCTGTTGCTTTCTCTGTGTCTGGCGGCGGCCACGGCCCATGCCTCTGGCGACTCCCTGCCGCTGAAGAACGCGCCCGCGCTTGGCTCGGCCGCGCCGAAAGGCAAAAGTGTGGAAGGCCCAACCTATATTGAAGCCGACCAGTTGCATGGCATCAATACGGACTATTTCGAGGGTGAAGGCAAGGTCATCATGCGTAACCTGCGCGAGCAGGTCGAGGCCGACTGGATACACTACGAGCAACCCAATGACGAAGTCCAGGCGCATGGCGGCGTGGTTTTCACCCAGGGAAGCAACCACCTGCGCGGGTCGGAACTCAAACTGAAACTGGCGTCGCGCCTGGGTTATTTCAAGGAAATCGCCTACGACCTGCGCAGCAACCGGGGTGAACTCACCCGCGGCATCGCAAGAGTCGTCAACTTCAAGGGGCCGGAACGCTATCAGATGGAACAGGCCACCTACAGCAGTTGCCCGGCCGAACAACAGGACTGGGTACTCAAGGCCGACGAGCTCGACCTGGATTACAACAGCAGTCTGGGCAGTGCGCGCGGGGTTTGGGTGGAATACCTGAACACGCCGATTCTCTATACTCCGTGGCTGGACTTTGCCCTGGACAGCAAGCGCAAATCCGGGTTTCTCGCCCCCTCCTACGGGGCAAGCAGCGAACGCGGCCTGGAACTGCTGACCCCCTGGTACTGGAACCTCGCCCCCAACTACGACGCCACCCTCACTCCGCGCTTGATGACCCGGCGCGGCCTGCAGCTGGGCGGGGAATTCCGCTACCTGGAAGCCGACTTCAACGGCACGTTCAACCTGGAAGCCTTGCCCGGCGATCGGGAGAGCAACAGCAACCGCTACCTCGTCCGCATCGATCACCAACAGCAGTTAGGTCCGCACTGGTCAGGTCGCGTTCAGTATGAAAAAGTGTCGGACAACACTTATTTCACCGACCTCTCCAGCCTGGTCACCCAGACTTCCCAGGTCAACCTGCCCGAGCAAGCCAGCCTCGCCTACGACGGTGGCTGGTGGCAGGCGGCGGGTCGCGTACAGGCCTACCAGACCCTCCAGGACCCGGTCAACGCGGTCGTCGCACCCTACGAACGCCTGCCACAACTGACCCTGAACGCGAACCAGGCCAACCTCACCCGCGCCGGCCTGAACCTCGACTTCAGCGGCGAATTCGTGAATTTCAATTACGCTTCGGGGCAGCGCGTCCAGGGCAGCCGCCTCTACGCCTATCCCGGCATCAGCCTGCCGATCAACACCCCCTATTCCACTGTCACCCCGCGCCTGGGCTGGAGCCTGAGCAGTTACGCGCTGGACGACAGCACGCGCCAGCTACAAGACAGCCTGGCCGCGGCCCCGAGCGGCGGCTTTCGCGACACCACCCGCAGCCTGCCTACCTTCAGCCTGGACAGCAGCCTGTTTTTTGAACGCGATATGGCGTTTCACGGCGAGACCTACACCCAGACCCTGGAACCACGCGCCTACTACGTCTACATCCCCTATCGGAACCAGTCCAGTATCCCGGTTTTCGACAGCGGCGCCAGCGATCTCTCCCTCGACCAGTTGTTCCGGGAAAACCAGTTCAACGGCATCGACCGCATCAACAACGCCAACCAACTGACTCTGGCCGTGTCCTCCCGCTTCCTCCAAGAAGGCACGGGCGCGGAGCGGCTCCAGCTCACCCTGGGGCAGCGCTATTATTTCGGCGACCAACAAGTCACCCTGCCCGGTGTAGCTACGCGTGGCAACAACAGCAGCGACCTGATCGGCCAGGTCACGGGCCAAGTCAATCCAAAATTACGCCTGTCCAGTACGGTGCAGTTCGACGCCGACAGCGGCAAACTGAACATGGCTGATCTGGGCGGCACCTGGCGCAATGGACCCGGCCAGCTGTTCAATGCGAACTACCGCTACACCCTGGGCAGCGTCAACCAGTTCGATCTGTCCACGCAATGGCCACTGACGGCCAAGTGGCACGGCCTCGCCCGCATCAACTACTCCCTCCAGGATACACGCATGGTGGAAGGCCTGGCCGGCTTCGAATACAACGCTGGCTGCTGGTCCGTGCGTGGCGTCGCGCAACGGCTGGCCACCAACTCGACCACGGTTTCAAACGCCTTCTTCCTGCAACTGGAACTCAATGGCCTGGCCTATCTTGGCCCAAATCCTCTGGATGTCCTCAAACGGAGCATCACCGGTTATGTCCCCAGCAATCCTATCGCCCTCCCGGCTTCCGCGAATTAACGCCCTTTTCGCCGGCCTCCTGCTGGTCGCCGGCTTGTTGGCGGAGACCGGCGCGGTCGCGGCAGCACGGGATATCGACCGCATCGTCGCGGTGGTCAATAACGCCGTGATTACCCAATACGAACTGAACCAGCGCATCGAACAGGTGCTGCGCCAGCTCGCGAGCCAGCAGACCGCGGCCCCGCCGCGCCGCGTCCTGGAAAAACAGCTGCTCGAACGCATGATTACCGAACGTGCGCTCCTACAGATCGCGGAGGACAACAACATCCGCTTCGATGGAGCCGTCCTGGATCGCGCCGTTGCCCGCATCGCCTCGCAGAACAAGCTATCGCCCGAGGAATTCCGTAAACAACTCGAATCCGAAGGGACCGACTTCTCCGCTTTCCGCGAACAGATCCGCAACGAAATGACCATCTCCCGCCTGAAGGAGCGCGAGGTGGACAGCAAGGTCGTGGTCACCGAAGCCGAGGTCGACAATTTCCTCGCCAACCCGACACAGGATGCCAATCAACAGGACGAATACGAAATCGCCCACATCCTGATCCAGGCGCCGGAAGGTGCCAGCCCGGAAAAACTGGCGGAACTGCGCGCCAAGGCAGACAAGGCGGCGGCGGAACTCCAGGCCGGAACGCATTTCCGTCAGGTGTCCGCGGCCTATTCCGACGCGCAAAATGCCCTGCAAGGAGGGGATTTGGGCTGGCGCAGCGAGGGCCAGTTACCCAGCCTGTTCGCCGTCGTGGTGAAAACCCTGAAACCGGGCGAGAATTCGGCGGTGATCCAGAGTCCGAACGGTTTTCACATCGTCAAGCTGGTCGACAAGCGCGGCAAGGACGTCCAGACCGTAGTCAAACAGACCCATGCACGCCACATCCTGGTCAAGACCAACGAAGTGGTCAGCGATGACGATGCCCGCACCCGTCTGCTGCAACTCAAGGAAAGAATCGAACACGGCGCCAATTTCTCGGAACTGGCGAAGATTCATTCAGACGATCTCTCGGCCAGCCGCGGCGGCGACCTGAACTGGCTCAATCCGGGCGACACCGTTCCAGAATTCGAGCGCACGATGGACACGCTCAAGCCTGGCGAAGTCTCCGAGCCGACGCATAGCCCCTTCGGTTGGCACCTGATCCAGGTTCTGGAACGGCGCGATCAGGATGTCACCCAGGAACGTAAACGCATGGAAGCGCGCCGCGCCCTGCGGGAGCGCCGCGCCGAAGAGGCCTTCGATGACTGGGTCAGACAGGCGCGCGACCGCACCTATGTGGAATACCGCCTGGAAGAATGACGCGGCCTCGAACGGTCTGGCGAGACCGGGAAGGGTAACAACCCCTGGGTCGGCGTGGCGCTGGCCAAGCCGGCTCGATTACGCCGCTGGCCAAGCCGGCCAGCGCACGGATCAACGGCGGCGGAACTGGCTGGCGGTCTTCGGCCGGGCTGCTGCGGCACCGGCGGCGCGATCGTCGCGATGGCGGAAGCTGATGCGCGCCTTGGTCAGATCATAGGGAGACAGTTCCAGCGTCACGCGGTCGCCCGCCAGAATGCGGATGTGGTGCTTTTTCATCTTGCCGGAAGCGTAGGCTGCGACTTCCATGCCGTTGTCCAGGGTGACCTTGAAACGGGTATCCGGCAACACCTCGTTGACGACCCCTTCCATCTCGATCAGTTCTTCCTTTGCCATGCGTTCACTCTCCTGCACCTCGCCCATACGGCAAGGGGATATTGAAACGATCGAGACTAACACGTCTGCCGCTTTTCTCCCCGAGATAATTACCCAGTATCCCTATCCGACCGCCACGGCCGCACACCGCGTGCATCGGAATTCTCTTCGGCGTGGTTTACCATGGATGCCCCCGCCCATGGAGAACCGCATGCGTTCCCTGATTTCACCCTCGTTGCTGTGCGCCTTCGTGCTCATGGCCGGCCTGTTGCAGACGCCCCATGCGCTTGCCGCGGGTGAAGAAACAACGACCTATGACCAGGCTGCCATCCTGAAAGAAGCCCGACTGTACTTCGGCGAGGCCAGCGAGGGCTTGGCTCGTGCCATCGAGAAGGCATTCAAGGAACAGGGCCGACCCGTCGGCTTCATCAAGGGCGAGGAACTTTCCGCCGCCATCACTGTGGGCCTGAGTTACGGCAAGGGCGACTTGGTCCTCAAGAACGGGGAAACCGCGAAGGTATTCTGGCAAGGCCCATCCGTGGGCTATGACCTCGGCTTCAACGCCTCCAGGGTCTTCACCCTGATTTACAACCTGCCCTCGAAAGACGCCATCTACCAGCGTTTCCCCGGCGTCGATGGCAGCCTGTACTGGATCGCGGGCGTCGGCATGAATTACCAGCGCCGCCATGACATCGTACTCGCCCCCATCCGCCTGGGTGCCGGCTGGCGCGCGGGGGCCAGCGTGGGCTATCTGAATTACACGCGGGAGCGGACTTACAGCCCGCTATAGGGCGGATGCCCGCCAGGCGATCCGCCAGGCTTGTGGCGGCGGAAACGCTACCGCTCCGCTCACGCCTCACGCCCCGCCATGAATTCGGCCAGGATCGGGGCGCAGATCACTTCCAGGGCCAGACGCAGTTTGCCGCAGGGGATGACCAGCGTGCTCGGGCGCGACATGTGGGCGCCGGGGATGCTCTTGAGCATGGTGGGAAAGTCGTGGCGCTGACTGTCGCGGAAATGGATGACGCAGATCGACTCTTCGGCCACCGGGACATCGCGCGCGATGAAGGGGTTGGAAGTATCCACCAGGGGCATGCGCTGGATATTGATGTCGGTCAGGCCGAACTGCGGCACGATGTAATGCAGGTAATCGTCCAGTCGGCGCAGGATGGTTTCCACGGATTCTTCCGGAGAGCAGACCCCCTTGTCGCAATCGCGGTGGATCTTCTGGATCCACTCCAGGTTGATGGCGGGCGCCAGGCCGATCAGCAGATCCACATGCTGCGCCACGTCGATGCCCGGCTTGCCGGCACGGCGGTCGATTTCCGGAGGAAATAGGGCAACCCCGTGTCTTGGGTCCACCCGGCGCCGCGTCCAGGTATCAGCCACCAGGCCACCATGCTGGCCCTCGTAGAACAGCAGGTCGGCGCCCGGTGGCAACGGTTTCCAGGAAGTGAACTCACCGGCGGGCACCCCCAGATCCAGCGCATGATCGGTGCTGTGCGCGTACTGGCGGTAGACACCGCTGCCGCATTCGCCATAGGTCTTGAAAAAGGCTTCCAGTTCCGGGAAATGATTGCACTCGGGCCCGAACCAGGAGAGTCGCCGGCCGCTGCCGCGCGCCTCTTCGAGCAGTGCTGCAAACTGCCTTTCCGTGTAGCGGCGGAAACCGTCGCCGTGAACGATGACGGGACGGATACCCAGGCGCCTGAAGATGAACTTGAAGGCATGGCGAACCGTGGACAGACCAGCACCGGCCGAGCCGGTCACCGCGACGATGGGATGCTGCTTGGACATGGTGATTTCCCGATAGGCCTGGAGACGAAGTCGAGTTTAGCAGCCTGGAGTCGAGCTACCATATGCTTCCGAACCGCCTGAACCCGACACCATGACCCAACGTGTATCCATGCGCCTGTCCAAACTCATGTCCGAACGCGGCATCTGCTCGCGCCGCGAGGCCGATACCTACATCGCCAAGGGCCTGGTCTACGTCGACGGCCAGCGTATCAGCGAACTCGGAACGCGGGTGGACCCGGAATGTGATATCCGCCTGGCCGGCGAAGCCACCCAGCAGCAGCAGGCACGCGTCACGCTACTGCTCAACAAGCCCATCGGCTATGTTTCGGGACAACCGGAACCGGGATACACCCCCGCCGTCACGCTGATCCGACCAGAAAATCTCTGGTCCGAGGGGGGGGGACCGGCCTTCCAAGCGGCCCACACACGGGGCCTGGCCCCGGCCGGCCGGCTCGACATCGACTCCACCGGGCTCCTGGTCCTGACCCAGGATGGCCGCATCGCCAAGCAACTCATCGGCGACGACTCGGACATCGAGAAGGAATATCTCGTGCGTGTGCAAGGCGACCTCGATGCGCAGAGCATGAAGCTGCTCAACCACGGGCTGTCTCTCGACGGCCAGAAACTGCGTCCCGCGCAGGTGGCCTGGCAGAACGAGGATCAGTTGCGTTTCGTGCTCAAGGAAGGCCGCAAACGCCAGATCCGCCGCATGTGCGAATTAGTCGGGCTCACGGTGGTTGGCCTGAAGCGTGTGCGCATCGGCCAGATCATGCTGGGCCATCTGCCGATGGGGCATTGGCGTTATCTGGGCGAGAACGAACGCTTCTGAGCGCCCCGGGCCGCAACTCGGCGGCCCACGATGGGGAAACGCGGGGCCTTCGTTTCTCGTGAGCCCTACGACACCACCTCCGCCGCGCGCGCCGCCGCGTCCATTTCCCGCAGGCCCTCTTCCACGCCGGCGGCATGCGTCAATCGGGCGACATTGTCTTTGGTGAAGAACCCCTGAAAATCGCCGAAACGCTGCACGTATTCGATGATCAGGCTGGAGTATTCCGAGGCACTGGAGAAGATCTGTTTCAGCCCCTCTTCCTCGCTGCCGATCACGTCGAGCAGGAAGTCCTGGCCACAATCGCGCAGGGCCGCCACCACGTAGTCGATGTTGGCCTTGTCATTGGTGTAGCCGTCGCTCACGGCCACCGCGATATGGTGCAGGCGCGGGCCATAGTTGCGCACGAAGGCCTCGGTGGGCGAAGGCAGTTGCAGCAGGTGGTTGACGAAATAGGGGTGATTGGCCGCGGTGAACACCTTGGCCGGGCATTCCAGCTCGTTGCTGTGATGCACGCTCTTGGTGACATTGGTGGACGAGTTCTGGTCGGCGATGTCGTAGGAACCCCAGTAATAGTAACTGGTGAGGGTCAAGTATTCGAGGATCGCGGCCTCCCGGTTCTGGCTGTAGACGCGGGTAGCGAGGTGGTCTATGGGCAACAGCATCCCCTCCAGGCCGAGCTTTTCCTGAGTTTCCTTGGCGGTCTCGTAGGCGGCCTGCACATCGGGGCGGATGCTGGACAGACCCAGCGGATAGACGCGGATGTTGTGCTCCGGCCTCTCCCAGTAACCGACGATGTTGTGCGTGTAAGGACTGGGCTTCACCACGGCCATGTTGCCGGGCAGTTCGAGCTTGCGGATCTGATCCTGGTTGAAGAAGCGCACGTCGCGCGACTTCTGGAGTTCCACGACGTCATGCAGGCTGGTGACGCGGAAGATTTCCCCCATGTAGCGCGAATTGGGTTTTTGCGCACCGATCGGGTAGACCTCGTTCAGGCTGCGGAAAATGCCGCGCGTGTTCGGGTCTTTCACCTCGCGCACCAACACGTCCGGCGCGTTCATGTCGATACGCAGGATGTGGGTGTAGTGGGTTTCCGATTCCAGCGTGACCAGGTAATGGTAGGGCGTCATCAGGCACAACTCGCCTACATAGGCGATGGAGTGTCCCGGCTCGACCGTGATCATCAGGGCATCCATCTGCCGGATCATCGCGGTCAGGCCGCTGCGATCGCGCTCCTCCAGCAGGAGCACGAGAAATTCCTCGAAGAAATCGGAGTTCAGCTTGTCGCCATAGCGGGGAAGATCAAGGGAGATAGGGATCATTTATCTGAGATTCCTGGAATTTAAGGATGGGTTATTGCTGCTGCGTTTGCTGGTGCAGCGAGAAATATTGGCGCGAGATAGCGTTGTGCAATTCGCCCAGGTCGGCCTGGATCAGGTCGAGTTGCTCGTGCAAGGACGCGGGTGAGAGATCGTCCAGGTTCATGCCTTCCAGTCGGCGCCAGGCATGGCGGGCGATGTTGAGCGGCATCTGGTAATTGACCAGGACCGACAAACAACCCTCGATCTCGCCCAGGCAATGCGCCACGCTACGCGGGAAATGCGGGTCGAGGAGGAGGTAGCGAAACACGGCGGGGCCTTCGACATGCACGCCGACGTGCTGGCGATACATCTGATAGGCGGAAAGCGCATTGAGCGTATTCATCCACAGGCGTTCGCGCGCGGTGTCCGCGGCGGCGGCATCCTCCGGCAGGCGCACAGCCGAATTCACATCGACGATGCGGGTGCTCATGTCGGCGCGCTCCAGGCTGCGCCCCAGCTTGAGGAACTGGTAGGCCAGATCCTGGCTCATCGACCCCATCAGAAGGCCGATCACCGACTGCCGCCGCTCGATCACGCCGTTCAGCACCTCATAGCGTTGGCTGCGGCCATGGGTGGCGCGAGCCGCGTTGTCGCGAATATAGAGGTAGAGGGCATTGATGCGCTCCCAGATCTCCATCGGCAACACTTCGCGAAAGGTGCGGGTGTTCTCGCGCGCGCCGTGGATGCTGGCCAGGATGGAGCCGGGGTTGCGCTCGTCCAGGATCAGGAAACGCATGATGTCCGCTTCGTTGGCGCTGGCGTAGTGCTTGTCGTAGAGCGCATCCAGGCCGGCCACCTTGAGCAGCACATCCCAGCCAAACGAGGCACCGCGCGGCAGGTCGAGTAGCACCTGGGTGGTACTGTTGATGAAACGCGCTGTGTTTTCGGCGCGCTCGAGATAACGCGCCATCCAATAGAGATTTTCTGCGACTCGGGAAAGCATGGTCTTACTCCAGAGCAAGATTCAAGGTGCAAGGTTCAAGATGCAAGGTTCAAGATGCAAGTCACAAGGTTCAAGGTTTGCCGTCTTGCGTCTTGTGTCTTGAATCTTGGCTCTGTTCTTCTTCGACATCGACGATCCAGGTGTCCTTGGCGCCGCCGCCCTGGGACGAGTTCACCACCAGGGAACCGGCTTGCATCGCCACTCGGGTGAGGCCACCGGTGGTGCAGTAGAGCTTGTCCGACTGCAAGATGAAGGGGCGTAGATCGAGGTGGCGCGGCTCCATATGGTCGCCTACCAGGGTGGGCGCGGTGGACAGGGCCAGGGTGGGCTGGGCCATGTAGTTGCGTGGATTTTCTCGGATCAGCTCGGCGAAATGAGCACGCTCCTCCGGCGTGGCGCGCGGGCCGATGAGCATGCCGTATCCGCCGGATTCGTTGGCCGGTTTCACCACCAGTTTGTCGAGATTGGCCAGGACATAGTCGCGATCTTCGCTATACATGCACAGGTAGCTGGGCACATTGGGGAGGATCGGGGCCTCGTCCAGGTAATACTGGATCACCTTGGGTATGAAGGCATAGACCACCTTGTCGTCCGCCACGCCCGCCCCTGGCGCGTTGGCGATGCCGACATTGCCGGCGCGCCAGGCGCGCATCAGCCCCTTGACGCCGAGCGTGGAATCGGGCCGAAAGGCTTCCGGGTCGAGGAAGTCGTCATCGATGCGGCGATAGATCACATCGACCCTTCTCAAGCCGGAAATCGTCTTCATGTAGACACAGTCGTCCGCCTGCACCACCAGATCGCTGCCTTCAACCAGGAAAGCGCCCATCTTCTGCGCCAGGTAACTGTGCTCGAAATAGGCCGAGTTGAAGATGCCCGGGGTGAGCACGGCCAGCACCGGACGGTCTCCTCTGCGCGGCGACAAGGCGGCCAGGGTGTCGTAGAGGCGAGTGGGATAATCGTCCACCGGCAGGATATCCGAGGCCTGAAACAGTTCCGGAAACAAGCGCTTCATCAACTGGCGGTTTTCCAGCATGTAGGAAACGCCGGAGGGCACGCGCAGGTTGTCCTCCAACACATAGACGGTTCCATCGCCATCACGCACCAAATCGGTGCCACAGACGTGCGCCCACACACCAAAACGGGGCGTCATGCCCTTGCATTGCGCACGAAAATTCTTTGAGCCTTCCAGCACCTCGAGGGGAAACACGCCATCCTTGACGATGCGCTGCTCGTTGTAGAGGTCGTTGATGAAACAATTCAGTGCCGTGAGCCGCTGCTTCAGTCCGGCCTCGATACGCGTCCACTCCTTTTTCGACATGACCCTGGGGATGATGTCGAACGGCCAGGCACGGTCTATATTCCCGGCCTCGCTGTAGACGGTGAAGGTGATGCCGGTGGTCATGATGGCCGCGTTCACGGCCTGGCGGCGTTCGTCCAGGCCCGCCGCATCGAGCGCGTCGAGATGCTGGAACAGGGTGCGCGCGGCGGGTCGAGGCTGGCCATCGGGCGAGATCAGTTCGTCGAAAAAGTCTTTGCTGGGATAATCACGCGCCAGGGCTGTCATTGAATTTGCTCCTATCTGGCACCATCCTTGCAAGGAGCGTGCCAGTCGCCCGACCCGCACCAACCATAAAGTGAAGAGGACCGAATCGTGACTTACTGCGTAGGCATGTTGATGGAAGCCGGCATGGTGTTTCTCTCCGATACCCGCACCAATGCCGGCATCGATCAGATCAACACCTTCCGCAAGATGAGCGTCTTCGAGCAGCCGGACGAACGCGTGCTGGTGCTACTGTCGGCCGGAAATCTGGCGATCACCCAGGCGGTGGTCAGTCTGCTCTACGAGCGCCAGTCCAAGGAGGGAGAAAGCCTGCTCAGGGCGATCGACCTGTTCGAAGCCGCGCGCCATGTCGGCGACTGTGTGCGCGAAGTGCACCGGCGCGATGCGGAATCGCTACAGGCCTTCGGCATCGACTTCAACGCCAGCTTTCTCCTGGGCGGCCAGATCAAGGGCGAAGCACCGCGCCTGTTCAACATCTATGCCGCCGGCAACTTCGTCGAGGCCAGCACCGACACTCCGTATTTCCAGATCGGCGAATCGAAATACGGCAAACCCATCCTCGACCGCATCTTCAACTGGAACAGCTCCCTGAAGGAGGCCGCGAAGTGCGCTCTGGTCTCGATGGATTCGACCCTGAAATCCAATCTGTCGGTGGGCATGCCACTGGACCTGATGTGTTATCGCCGCGACAGCCTCCACGCGGAACGGCGCCTGCGCATCAGCGCCGACAATGCCTATTTCAACTCCCTGCACGAAGCCTGGAGCGAACGCATCCGCGAGGCGTTCTCACAACTACCCATGCTCGAATGGGAAGAATGCGAGGGGAAACCCACGTAGTCGAGAAAAACGGATGTGGGGATCACATCAACAACGCCAGACCCAGGCCCACACCGAAGCCCGTTATATCCGTCGCGGCCGCGCCCAACCCACCCTTGCAGCGGCTGGCGGAGAGGTCGACATGCAGCCAGGGCACATCGCCGACGAAGCGTTTCAGGAACGAGGCGGCGAGAATATGGTCGGCCTCGGCCTCAAGCGTGCACTGCTTGACATCGGCCACGGTCGAATCCAGCGCTTCGTCGTAGTCTTCCGGCATAGGGAAAGCCACCACCCGCTCGCCGCTCGCCTCACCGGCCGCCACGGCGCGCGCGGCCAGTTCGGGGCGATTGGCAATGACCCCGCTCATGCGCTCGCCCAGGGCCACCGCCATGCTGCCGGTCAGGGTGGCAAAATCGATGATCGTCCCCGGCTTCGCCAAGGCGGCGAGTGCCAGGGTATCGGCCAGCACCATGCGACCCTCAGCATCGGTGTGAACGATCTCGATCGTCGTGCCGTTCAACGCCGTCACCACCTCGTTCTGTGTATATGCCTCGGGCGAGAGGTGGTTCTGGGCGATGGCCAGCCAAACGTCCAGCTTCACCGCCAGCTTCAAGCGGGTGGCAGCCATCAGAATCCCCAGCGCCACCGCCGAGCCGTTCATGTCGTCATGCATGTTGTTCATGTAGCGCGCGGGTTTCAGGTTGTGCCCGCCGGTATCGAAACAGATGCCTTTCCCCACCAGCGCAATGCTGTTCGGCTCGCCGCTCGCCGTTCGCAGCTTGCCCGAATAGCGCAATCGAACGATCGCCGCATCCTCGTGGCCGCTGCCGCGCGCCACCGCCACGAAGGCGCCCGCCCCGAGCTTCTTCAGGCGTTTCAGGTCGTATTCCTCGATCTCCCAGCCTTCCGCCTCGGCCAGGACGTGGATGCGTTCGCGGTAAGTCGCCGGCGTCAGGAGATTGGGCGGCAACAGAGTGAGCTCGCGGCACAGGCTGTTGCCCACCGCCAGGGCACGTTCGCGCTTCAGGTCCAGGTCCGCGCCGTGCAGAACGAGGCGCACGAGTGCTACAGGCGGCTTGCCGCGCTTCCAGGTCGGCATGGGCATGCCATTCAGCCAGGAGACATAGGCCGCGGCCCGCGCCGCGCGTTCACGGAAGGCGGTGTCGCCGTAAAGGGCGATTTCGAGTTCCGCCGGATGTTCGTCCAGCAAGGGCTGTAGCGCCCGGCGCAAGGCGCCATGCCAGGCGAAAGGCGAATTCTTCTCGTCCAAACGCAGCCACACCGAAGCACAGCCTCCCGGCAACTCCAGAACCAGGGCTTGCTTCTCCAGTTCTCCATCCTTCTTGCCAC
Organism: uncultured Pseudomonadota bacterium; assembly: GCA_903835655.1. GTDB lineage: Bacteria > Pseudomonadota > Gammaproteobacteria > Burkholderiales > Thiobacillaceae > PFJX01. The sequence goes on from CAILNT010000004.1 coordinate 84,094, forward strand.
GTCGCCGCAACGCAGCCTGCGCCGCGGCCTGCTCCGGGGCCTCATGCCATTCCTCACCGGCGGGCAGGACGAGGAGCAGATGGCGGGTGGAGGGCAGGCGGGCGCGCAAGAGTGCGCCGTGTTGGGTCAAGCGGGCGGGATGGATCATCCTTGATTCCTCAGTTGACCGCTTATTTTCTCCCGTGAGGCCCCATGGATATTGAAGTTTGTGCCCTCGATCACGCTCACCCTTTGGGTGAACCCGCTATGCACCCGATTGCACGGCAGGCGAGCCGCCTGGCTGCGTTGCACCCACATGGGGCACGCCGGATTCGTAAGGCGGCAAAGCCACCAACGACTCCGCTGCTTCTCCTTGCAGGGAGCGACCATGCGCGTCGTCGCGCACCCGCTAGGGGTAGGCCGGATTCGTACGCGCTCAAGCGCTACGACTCCGCGCCCTTGCCAGACAACTCGCCAGACGCACACTCGGGCGTGTTCAACTGAGGATTCAAGGATCATGGGTACAGGAAAGAGTGCGGAAGGCGCGAGTGTAGCGCTGCGCATCGCTGGGAAATTGACCGGGTAACACCGCGACGGGACAATGCACCGCTCGATATACGCCCGATTGTTCCACGGCTTTCCTTCTCCCCCGGCGGAGAAGTCCGGCGTGATGGGACGCTTTGGTATAGTGCGCCACGATCCCTGACACTGCGACGACCTCTCCCCAGGGAGAGGGGAATAGAAACCGAAACGGAGAAACTGATTCATGCCGAATTCCATCCCTGCCCAGTTGGCGGACAACGATCCTCAGGAAACCCGCGAGTGGCTGGACGCGCTCGCCGCCGTGATCGAAGAAGAAGGCGTTGAACGCGCGCATTTCCTGCTGGAAAAGCTGATCGACAAGGCGCGCCGTTCCGGGGCTTATCTGCCCTACAACGCCACCACCGGCTACGTGAACACCATACCCGTGCACATGCAGGCCAAGCACCCCGGGGATGTCGCCCTGGAACGCCGCATCAAGGCGCTGATCCGCTGGAATGCGGTGGCCTGCGTCATGCGCGCCAACGAGAAGGCACCAGGCGTGGGCGGGCATATCGCCAGCTTCCAGTCCTCCGCCACGCTCTATGACGTCGGTTTCAACCATTTCTTCCGCGCGCCCACACCCCAGCACGGCGGCGACCTGGTCTATTTCCAGGGCCACGCCTCTCCCGGAATCTATGCCCGTGCCTACCTGGAAGGCCGCATCAGCGACGACCAGTTCTCCAATTTTCGCCAGGAAACGAGCGGCCAGGGCATCCCTTCCTACCCACATCCGTGGTTGATGCCGGACTTCTGGCAGTTCCCCACGGTGTCGATGGGACTGGGGCCCATCACCGCAATCTACCAGGCACGCTTCCTCAAATACCTGCATGACCGCGGCATCGCCGACACTTCCGGACGCCACGTCTGGGCCTTCCTGGGCGACGGCGAGACCGACGAGCCGGAAAGCCTGGGTGCGATCACCCTGGCCTCGCGCGAAAAACTGGATAACCTGATCTTCGTCATCAACTGCAACCTGCAACGCCTGGACGGCCCGGTACGTGGCAATGGCAAGATCATCCAGGAACTGGAGGCCGCCTTCCGCGGCGCCGGCTGGAATGTGCTCAAGGTGATCTGGGGTTCGTACTGGGATCCACTCCTGGCCATGGACAGCAAGGGCATCCTGCGGCAACGCATGGAAGAATGCGTCGACGGCGAGTACCAGAACTTCAAGGCCAAGGGTGGCGCTTACACGCGCGAGTATTTCTTCGGCAAATATCCGGAACTGAAGGAAATGGTCGCGGCCATGTCCGACGAGGACATCTGGCGCCTGAACCGCGGCGGCCACGACCCACACAAGGTGTTCGCGGCCTATGCCGAAGCGGTCAAGCACACCGGCCAACCCACGGTGATCCTGGCCAAGACGGTCAAGGGGTACGGCATGGGCTCCTCCGGCGAAGCGCAGAATCCGACCCACCAGCAGAAAAAAATGGATCTGGATTCGCTGCGCGCCTTCCGCGACCGCTTCAACATCCCGGTGGCCGATTCCGACCTGGAACACCTGCCCTTCTACCGTCCGGCCGAAGACAGCCCGGAGATGAAATACCTGCACGCGCGCCGCGCCGCCCTGGGTGGCTACCTGCCTACTCGCCGCAGCAAGGCCGAAGCGCTGACGCTGCCGCCGTTGACCACCTTCCAGGCCATGCTCGAAGCCACCGGCGAACGCGAAATATCGACCACCATGGCCTTCGTGCGCATCCTGACCGCGCTGTTGCGTGACAAGGCCATCGGCCGCCACATCGTCCCCATCATCCCGGACGAGGCACGCACCTTCGGCATGGAAGGCCTGTTCCGCCAGGTCGGCATCTACTCTTCCGTCGGTCAACTCTATGAGCCTGTGGACTCCGATCAGGTGATGTACTACCGCGAAGACAAGGGTGGCCAGATTCTGGAAGAAGGCATCAACGAAGCCGGCGCCTTCTCCTCCTGGATCGCCGCGGCGACGTCGTACAGCAGCAACGGCGTGCAGATGATCCCCTTCTACATCTACTACTCGATGTTCGGCTTCCAGCGCATCGGCGACCTGGCCTGGGCCGCCGGCGACTCGCGCGCGCGCGGCTTCCTGCTGGGCGGCACGGCCGGGCGCACCACGCTCAACGGCGAGGGCCTGCAACACGAGGACGGCCATAGCCACCTACAAGCGGCGATGATCCCCAACTGCGTGTCCTACGACCCCACCTTCCACTACGAGCTGGCTTTGATCCTGCACGACGGCATGCGCCGCATGTTCCAGGAGCAGGAAGACGTGTTCTATTACGTCACCGTGATGAACGAGAACTACAGCCACCCCGCCCTGCCCCACGGCAGCGAAACCGGCATCCTCAAGGGGCTGTATCGCCTCTCGGAAGGGACGCGCAAGGGGCAAGGAGCGAGCGTGCAGCTTCTGGGTTCCGGCACCATATTGCGCGAAGTCATGGCCGCAGCCGAACTGCTGGAAGCCGATTGGGGGGTGGCCGCCGATGTCTGGAGTGCGACCAGCTTCAACGAACTGCGCCGCGAAGCCCAGGACGTGCATCGCTGGAACTTGTTACATCCCGAACAGGCGCAAAAACGCAGCTACGTCGAGCAATGCCTGGATGCCACGACCGGCCCGATCATCGCCTCGACCGACTACATGCGCGCCTTCCCCGACCAGATCCGGCCCTATGTCCATCGCCGCTACGTGACCCTGGGCACCGACGGCTTCGGCCGTTCCGACTCGCGTGAAGCGCTGCGCCGTTTTTTCGAGGTGGATCGCCACCACGTCGTTCTGGCCGCGCTCAAGGCCCTGGCCGACGACGGTGTGCTGCCGGCCACGAAGGCCTCGGAAGCGATCGCAAGGTATGGAATCGACGCCGACCGGGCCAACCCGGTCAACATTTGACAGGATGAGAACATGACCACCAAGGAAATTCTCGTTCCCGATATCGGCAGCTTCAAGGATGTCGAAATCATCGAAATCCTGATCCAGGTAGGCGACAAAATCGCCGCGGACGACTCGATCATGACCGTGGAATCCGACAAGGCTGCGATGGACATCCCCGCTCCCTTCGCCGGCACGGTGACGGAAATCAAGCGCAAGGTAGGCGACCGAATCTCGGCCGGAACCCCCATCCTGATGCTCGATTGCAGTGGCCAGCCGGCCGTGGGCAGTCGCCCGCAGGAAAGCGCTTCGACGGTAGTGAAATCCTTCGTCCCCCCCTCGCCCACGGGAGAGGGCGTGAATGTCCCGCTGCCCTCGCACCCGGCACCGGAAGTCCCCACCCACATCGCGCCGAAACATCGTCCCGACCCGGTGGCAGCGCATGTCGAGTTCGTCAGCGGCAAACTGGCTCATGCCAGTCCCTCGATACGCCGCTTCGCCCGAGAATTGGGCGCCGACCTGACGCGCATCCGCGGCAGCGGTCCGCGTGGGCGCATCCTCAAGGCGGACGTGCAAGCCTGGGTCAAGGGTGAATTGGCCAAGCCCACGGGCGAGGCCATCGGCCTGGGCTTCCCCGCGGCCCCGGTGATCGACTTCGCTCAGTTCGGCGAAGTCGAGTCGCTGGCCCTGTCACGCATCAAGAAGCTTTCCGGCGCCAACCTGCACCGCAACTGGGTCAGCGCCCCGCACGTCACCCAGTTCGACGAGGCCGACATCACCGACCTGGAGGACTTCCGCAAGTCCATGCTGGAAGAAGCCGGCAAACGCGGCGTCAAGCTCACCTTGCTGGCCTTCCTGATGAAGGCCGTGGTCAATGCCCTGCGCCACTACCCATCGTTCAACGCCTCTCTGGCCGCGGACGGGGAAAACCTGGTGCTGAAGAAGTATTTCCACGTCGGCTTCGCCTGCGACACCCCGGATGGACTCGTGGTCCCGGTGATCCGCGATGTCAACAAGAAGGACGTCATGGAAATCGCCCGGGAGCTGGCCGAACTCTCCGAACTGGCGCGCGAGCGCAAGCTCAAGATCGATGCCATGCAGGGCGGCTGCTTCACCATCTCCAGCCTGGGCGGCATCGGCGGGACGGCGTTCACGCCCATCATCAACTGCCCGGAGGTCGCGATCCTCGGGCTCTCGCGCGCCGAGATCAAACCCGTGTGGAACAAGGTCACCAAGGCCTTCGAGCCGCGCCAGATGCTGCCCCTGTCGCTGTCCTACGACCACCGCGTCATCGACGGCGCCGACGGCGCGCGCTTCACCAGCCATCTGCGCCTGATGTTGTCCGACGTGCGGCGGTTGCTACTTTAAGGAAACGTCGGGTTACTGCGCTAACCCGACCTACAAAAACTCTTCGAGATCGAACCATGAGCAACAGCATCGAAATCAGGCTGCCGGACATCGGCGGCTTCAAGGATGTCCAGATCATCGACATCCTGGTCCAGCCCGGCGATAGCCTGGCCCTGGACGCCACCCTGATCACCGTGGAGTCGGACAAGGCCGCCACGGATATCCCCTGCCCGCAAGCCGGCGTGGTGGAAAAACTGCTGGTCAAGGTCGGCGACAAGGTATCGCAAGGTTCACCCCTGTTGCTGCTGGGCCTCCCATCCACCCCCGGTGGAGGGGCCGGGGGGGAGGGTGCTGCCACGTCTGTTAGTGCAGGCAAAGCCCTTCTCCCCAGCCCTCTCCCGCCTGTGGGCGAGGGGGCCAGTCTGCATGCCCAGCTCGTCGTCCTGGGCGCCGGCCCGGGTGGCTACACCGCCGCCTTCCGCGCCGCCGACTTAGGGCTCCAGGTCGTCCTGGTGGAGCGCTACCCGGATCTCGGTGGCGTCTGCCTCAACGTCGGCTGCATCCCCTCCAAGGCCCTGCTGCACACGGCGAAACTGATCACGGAGGCCGAGGAAATGGCGGCCCACGGCGTGAGTTTCGGTCCGCCCCAGGTGGATCTCGCCAAGCTGCGCGAGTGGAAAGCCCGAGACGTGGTCGCCAAACTCACCGGCGGCCTGGGGCAACTGGCCAAACAACGCAAGATCGCGGTGGTGCAGGGCGTGGCCCAATTCACCGGCCCCAACCGTCTCCAGGTGAACGGCCCGGAAGGCATCCAATACATTTCCTTCGACAACGCCATCATCGCCGCGGGCAGCCAGTCCATCAAACTGCCCTTCCAGCCGGACGACCCGCGCATCATGGATTCCACCGGCGCGCTGGCGCTGGAAGAGGTGCCCGGCCGCCTGCTGGTGATCGGCGGCGGCATCATCGGCCTGGAAATGGGCACGGTGTACGACGCGCTGGGCAGCCGCGTCACCGTAGTCGAGCGGGGTGCCGCGCTGATTCCCGGCTGCGACGTCGATCTGGTGCGCCCGCTGGCCCGCCGCATGGAAAAACGCTTCGAGAAGATCCTGCTCGACACCGGCGTCACCGACATGGAAGCGCGGGCCGACGGCATCCAGGTCACCCTGCAAACCGGGGACAAGAGCGAGGTTCAGGTCTACGACCGCGTCCTGGTGGCGATCGGCCGCCGCCCCAACGGCAAAAACATCGCCGCGGAAGCCGCGGGCGTCGTAGTCGATCCGCAGGGTTTCATCCCGGTGGACAAGCAGATGCGCACCAACGTGGCCCACATCTTCGCCATCGGCGATGTCGTCGGTCAGCCCATGCTGGCGCACAAGGCGGTGCACGAGGGCAAGGTCGCCGCCGAAAACATCGCCGGAGTCGGCGGGATAAACGGGGTCGAATTCCAGGCGTTGGTCATCCCCTCGGTCGCCTACACCGACCCGGAAGTGGCCTGGGTGGGCATGACCGAAACGGAAGCCAAGACCCGCGGCATCGAATACGAGAAAGGCGTCTTTCCCTGGGCGGCGAGTGGCCGCGCGCTGTCCATCGCCCGCACCGAGGGGCTAACCAAGCTGATCCTGGACAAGGAATCCGGCCGCGTCATCGGCGCCGGCATCGTCGGCATCAATGCCGGCGAATTGCTGGCCGAAGCCGTGCTGGCGATCGAGATGGGCGCTACAGCGGAAGACATCGGCCTGACCATCCATGCCCACCCGACGCTCTCGGAGACGATCTGCTTCGCCGCCGAAATGGCCGAGGGCACCATCACCGACCTGCTGCCGCCGAAGAAAAAATAAACCCCGTCGGGCGAGATCAACGCGGGCGCCGATGTTCCAGCGCACGCAAACGCCAGAGCAAGGGCGGGTGCGGAAGGTAACGATCGAGCGGCGAGGCGGTGGTGACGAGGACTTCGAGCAGCGCGGCACTCGAGTCCTCGCCCACCCGGCGTGCGGCCTGGCGGTCCGCATCCAGTTCAAGAAGCCAGTGCAAGGGCAGCCAGAGCAACAAGGCAGCGCAGAGGATGAACCAGGTGGAGGGCACGGAGAAGTCGTCCGGCAGCGTGGTGAGCACCAGAACCGGCAGCAGGGCGGCCAGGCGCTGCCTCAGGCTGGCGTGTGCCGCGGCACGGGCGAGCAGGAAGCGCAATCCGATCGGGGACAGGCGCGCGACCAGGGCCGAGGACACGAACACCTGGCAATGCCGCGGCAACAGGCCGGCGGTGAGGATGAAGGGCTGGGTGTGATCCACAAGCACGAGCGGCGGCCCCGACAGCGTCGCCAGCGCACGGGAAACGGCGGCGTGTTGCGGCCCGGCGCCGAGTTCCCGCACGACCAGGGCGCGGCAAATCGCCGGCCCGTAGGCGAAGCCCGCCAGGACCAGCAGGCTCTGGTAGGCGTCGGACAGGCGCGGATAGAAGGCGCCATGGAGCCAGGCTGCGGGCAGCAGCAAGTCTGGCGCAAAATAGAGCAGCATGCTGGCACCCAGGAACAACCAGGTGCGGCGGGGCGAGGAAGGTATCATTCGCCCATTTTCCACGCTTCAGGCGGGAAAGGCGGCACGATTCCGCCGAGCCCGATTTTTTCCAGTAACCGCAAGGAACACCCGCATGTCCGGACACGACTTCCATGTGCATGGCGCACATGAACACGCACTCGAACACGAAGCCCAGCATGGCCCCGGCCTGGCCCAGTACGTCGCCATCTTCACCGCCGTGCTCTCCACCGTGGGCGCCATCGTCAGCTACCAGGGCGGCGCCACCCAGAACGCAGCCATGCTCGACAAGAACGAGGCGGTGCTGAAGAAGACCCAGGCCTCGGACCAGTGGAATTTCTACCAGGCCAAGAGCAGCAAGGGCCACCTCATGGAACTGGCCCTCGATCTGGCGCCCGCGGAAAAGCAGGCCGGCTACAAGGCGCAGATCGAGAAATACGGCCTGGAAAAACAGGCCATCAAGAAACAGGCGGAAGCCCTGGAAGCACTGTCGATGCAGGCCAACGAGCGCAGTGAGCAGGCCATGCATCCGCATCACCACCTGGCCCAGGCGATGACCCTGATCCAGATCGCCATCGCGCTGGCATCGATCACCGCGCTGACGCGCGTGCGCTGGCTGTTCGCGCTGGCGGGGCTGGCCGCGGTCGGCGGCATGGGCCTGTGGGCGCTGGCGCTGGCGGCTTGACCGGGCACGATGACCATGCGTGCATTTCTCTATGACTGGGGCGGACTGAATGTCTCGCTGTTCCACAGCATCAACGATGTGCATACCCCGCTGCTCGATCGCTTCATGCTGCTGGGCACCCAGGCCGGCGACCATGCCAATTTCCCGCTCTACCTGGCGTTGATGGCGGCTTTCTCGCTCATCGCGGCGGCACGCGGCGGCCCACACGCGGCTTACGCCTGGCTGTCGGTTCTGGCCGTGTTCAGCGTGGGCTTCGTGCTGGAAGGACAGATCCTGGGCATCCTCAAGCCGTGGCTGGATTTCCCAAGGCCGGCGCTGGCCCTGCCGCCAGGCTCGGTGCACGTCGTCGGCAAGCTGGAGTTGCACCACAGTCTACCCAGCGGGCATTCCGCCTTCGCCATGCTGCTCGCGGCCAGCCTCTGGACCGTGGCCCACCGTCCCGCGCGCTATTTCCTGGGTGTATTCGTGCTCTGGGTGGGGTTCTCGCGCATCAGTCTGGGTGCGCACTTCCCCGCCGATGTGCTGGCAGGATTTACTCTGAGCCTGGCCCTGGTCTGGCTGCTGCGGCTCGCGAGACGGGTGTCGTGGCCATTCTTGCCGAGGGTGCGGCCGATCGCACCCGAGGCATGAACCGCATGCGCCAGGGCCTGGGGCCGCAAGCGAGCAGCCACCTCCTGATCTGGGGCGGGGTCGCGCTGATCCTGACGCAGCACCTGGTCGCCGCCGCACTCTGCGGTTTTTTCCTGCACGCCCTGGTGGCGATGTCGGCATCCCGGCTGCCGCTGCGCCCGGCGCGCGCGCGCGCCCTGGCGCTGGCGCTGGTGTTGCTGGGCATACTGGGCGGCATCGCGATCCTGGGGCGCTGGGCGCTGCACTTCGCGGCGGACATCGACTTTGCCAGGGTACTGCCGCAAATGGCCGATGCCATCGGCCGCCTGCGCCTGAATCTGCCGCAATTTCTCCTGATTTACCTGCCAACCTCGCCGGACACCTTGAGGGAAATGGCGATAGCGGCCCTGAAGTCGCATGGCGAGACCCTCTCCCGCGGCGGTCTCGAAGGACTGTCCGGCGCGGCACACCTGCTCTGGGGTCTGGTGATCGGCGCGGTAATTTCCCAGGTCCGCTTCACCGCGCCCGTCTACCGCCCGCTCTCCGCCGCCTTGCTGCTGCGCCTGGCGCGCCTGTGCGGCGCCTTCAGAAAGGTGGTGTTCGCACAGGTGCGCATCTCCCTGGTCAATACGACCCTGACCGCGACCTACCTGCTGCTGATCCTGCCTATCGCCGGCGTCCACCTGCCACTGACCAAGACGCTGGTGCTGATCACCTTCGTCGCGGGCCTGTTGCCGGTGCTGGGTAACCTGATCTCCAACACCGTGATCGTCGTGATCTCCCTCGGCGTCTCGCCCGAAATCGCCGCAGCTTCCCTGACGTTCCTGGTGCTGGTGCACAAGCTGGAATATTTTCTCAACGCCCACATCATCGGCAGTTCGGTCAACGCCAGCATCTGGGAAATGCTCCTGGCCATGATCACCCTGGAGAGTCTGTTCGGACTGCCCGGCCTGGTCGCGGCACCGGTGCTGTATGCCTATCTGAAACAGGAACTGCTCGCCGCCAGACTGGTGGGCGCGGCCGGCCCGGAAAACGACGCATGAACCCGGCTTCCCCGGGCGCCTGGCTGCGCCACGGCGCCCGCCATATCTGGAACCGGCCCAGGCTGTCGTTCGCGGCCCTGGTGTTCGTTCTGGCGCTGTCCTTCAACCCGCAGCATCCCGCGCGCGGCTTGCTGCTGGCTTTCGATATCGCCTCGGCCACCTACCTCGTCCTGATCTACCGCATGATGTCCCGATCCACCCTGGCATCCATTCGGCAACGGGCGGAACAGCAAAGAGAGGGACGCATCGCCGTTCTGGCCACCGGCCTGGTCGTATCTTTGTCCACCCTGGTCGCACTCAGCCTGGAACTGCATGCGAAGGGCGCGGCACTCCAGGAACTGCTCTCGGTCAGCACCATCGTGCTGGTATGGGTATTCGTGAACACGATGTTCACGCTGCACTATGCCCATGACTTCTACAGCCAGCACAACCCGGGCGGCCTCGATTTTCCGGGCGGCGAAGTACCGGATTACTGGGATTTCATGTATTTCGCCTTCGTACTGGGCATGACCTTCCAGGTATCCGACGTCCAGATCAGCGCCCGCGCCCTGCGCCGCATCGCCCTGTTGCACAGCGTGCTCGCGTTTTTCTTCAACGTCGTGATCATCGCCCTCACGGTGAATATCATCGCCGGCCTGGCCTGAGCGTCCGGCTCAGACCAGGGGGTGCCGAGGCTGCCGCCTCAGCGCCCCAGCAACACCTCCAGCACGAATTTCACGCCGACGTAAGCGAGCATTAGGCTGACGAAGCCTGCCAGCGTCCAGTGGATGGCGGTGCGACCACGCCAGCCCCTGATGCGCCGCCCCAGGAGAAGCGCGCCGAAGATCGCCCAGGAAGCGATGCCGAAGACCGTTTTGTGGTTCCACTGCACGGCCTTGCCGAAGATTTCCTCGGAAAACAGGATGCCCGAGGCCAGGGTCAGGGTGAGCAGGACGAAGCCCGCCTGGATCATGCGGAACAATAGTTTCTCCAGGGTCAGTAAGGGCGGCAGGTCGGCAACCATGGCGGGACGCACCGCCTTGTGCAGATGTTTTTCCGCCAGAGCGATGAGCACGGCGTGCAATGCGGCGATGGTGAGCAAGGCGTAAGCGGCGAAGGCCACGGCCAGGTGCAACTGGAACGCGGGCATGTCGCTGTGTATGACGGCATGCGGTGTCGGAGAGACGGCTTCGATCGCCACGGTGACGCCGGCGAAGGCAAGGACGAAACCTTGCAGGCCGGCCAGGTGGTAGCGCCAGGAGGCCACGGCGTAGGTCAGCACGGTCAGGGCGGCGATGGCGGACAGCGAAGTGGAAAAGCCGAGGTGGATGCCGATGCCGTCGAATACATCCACGGTCACCAGGTACACGTGCAAGGTCAGGGGAACGACCGGCAGCAAGCGGGGCACCAGGTCCATGCGGCAACAACCCGGTCGGCCCGGCCAGAACCAGGCAGCCAGGGCGAAATAGGCCAGTGTACAGAGCGAGTAGAGGAGGTCCGACATGGGCGATGGGGCGGGCTGGTAGACTGGGCGAGTTTATCCCAACCATCCGAAACCAACATGTTCGACAACCTCACCCAACGACTTTCCCATGTCGTAAAGAATCTGCGCGGCCAGGGACGCCTGACCGAAGCCAATGTCCAGGACGCCTTGCGCGAGGTGCGTGTGGCGCTGCTGGAAGCGGACGTGGCACTACCGGTGGTGCGCGACTTCATCGCCCGGGTAAAGGAAAAGGCGATGGGCGCGGAAGTATTGCAGAGCCTCACGCCCGGCCAGGTACTGATCGGCGTAGTGCATCGGGAATTGACGCTATTGATGGGGGAGACCGCGGCCCCCCTCTCCTTCGCCACCCAGCCGCCCGCCGTGTTCCTGATGGCCGGCCTGCAAGGTGCCGGCAAGACCACGTCGTCGGGCAAACTGGTGCGCGTGATCCGCGAACAGGGTCGCAAGAAGATCCTGCTGGTGAGTTGCGACGTCTACCGCCCCGCCGCGATCGAACAGTTGAAGGTGGTGAGCGCCCAGGCCCTGGCTGATTTTTTCCCCTCCAGCCCGGAACAGACGCCGATGGAGATCGCCCGCGCGGCACTCGATCACGCGAAGAAGCATTTCTACGACGTGCTCATCGTCGACACCGCCGGCCGCCTGCATGTGGATACGGCGATGATGGAAGAGATCAAGGAATTGCATGCTTTCCTCAAGCCCATCGAAACCCTGTTCGTGGTCGACGCCATGCAGGGCCAGGATGCGGTCAACACCGCGAAGGCGTTCAACGACACCTTGCCACTCACCGGCATCATCCTCACCAAGTTGGACGGCGATGCGCGCGGCGGCGCCGCACTCTCGGTGCGCCACATCACCGGCAAGCCGATCAAGCTCGTGGGTGTGGGCGAAAAACTTTCCGGCATCGAGGTCTTCCACCCGGAGCGCATGGCCAGCCGCGTGCTCGGCATGGGCGACGTGCTTTCCCTGATCGAGGAAGCGCACCGGACGGTGGACCACGAGGCCGCCCTCAAGACGGTGCAGAAGCTGAAAAGCGGCAAAGGCTTCGATCTGGAAGACTTCAAATCGCAGATGCAACAGATGAAAAAGCTCGGCGGACTGTCCTCCCTGGTGGACAAATTGCCGGGTGCGGGCAAGATCGGTGCGGGCGAACTCGCCCAGGGGGAAAAACAGATGACGCGCATCGAGGGCATCATCAATTCCATGACGCCGGCCGAGCGCCGTAATCCCGCCCTGCTGAAAGCCTCGCGCAAGCGCCGCATAGCGGCCGGCTCCGGAGTCCAGGTGCAGGATGTCAACCGCCTGCTGGCGCAGTTCGAGCAGACCCAGAAGATGATGAAATCCATGGGTCGAGGCGGCCTGGCCAAGATGATGCGGGGGATGAAAGGCATGATGCAGGGGATGCACTAGCGGCCGGGCAATTCCCTCGCGAAAACAGCCGCTTGGAATACCCGCCGGGTTCGCGTACAATGCACGGCTCCCCGCGTGGGCTTTACCGCGATGTTTTCCCGTTGGTTTCCTGCGTTGGTTTTACTGGTTTTACTTATTCGCCCGTTTTTCGGGCGTTTCGTCAGATACTTAGGACAGAACATACATGGTCACGATACGCCTTGCCCGTGGCGGCTCCAAGAAGCGCCCTTTCTACAACATCGTGGTGGCGGATTCCCGCAACCGTCGTGACGGTCGCTTCATCGAGCGCCTCGGCTTCTACAATCCCCTGGCCAAGGGCAGCGCCGAAACCCTGCGCGTCGACCGTGAACGCCTGGCCTACTGGGAAGGCGTCGGCGCCCAGGCTTCCGACACCGTCTCCCGCATCGTGCGCGTTCAGGCCGCGGCCTGAACTTGAAGGTCGGTTCCTTGGCGAGCGAGCTCGAAGGTCGCGCTGAGGATGCGCTGATGGTGATGGGGCGGATTTCAGCGCCCTACGCCGTGCGCGGCTGGGTTCGGATACAGACGCAGAGCGAGTTCATCGACAGCCTGCTGGATTACCCGACCTGGCAGATCGGCGGACGCGGCCACTGGACTTCGTACACACTGGCCGAGGGCAAGGTGCATGGCCAATACCTGCTCGCCCACTTGGAAGGGGTGGACGACCGGGACGGTGCCGAAGGCCTGATGGGCATGGACATCGCCGTCGCCCGGGAAGACCGGCCGGAAGCGCTGGACGGAGAGTATTACTGGGACGATCTGATCGGCCTGGATGTGGTGAACGGTGAAGGGATCCTCCTGGGCCAGGTATCCGGCCTCCTGGAAACGGGCGCGCATGACGTGATCGAGGTTCAGGGCGAGCGCGAACGCCTGATTCCCTTCGTCGATGCCTTTGTCCGCGAAGTCGATATGGATGCCCGGCGTATCCTGGTGGATTGGGGCGTGGACTACTGAGCGTGGAGCCGACACTGTCGCCGAGTTATTACGTCATCACCCTGTTTCCCGAGATGTTTGCCGCACTCACGGAATCGGGCATAAGCGGCAGGGCGGTGAAGAAGCAGTTGTGCTCCGTGAATTTCTGGGATCCGCGGGACTTCACGCAGGACCACTACCGCACGGTGGATGACCGGCCCTTCGGTGGCGGCCCTGGCATGGTCATGCTGGCCGAGCCGCTGGATCTGGCCCTGACGGCGGCGAAGGTCGCCCTGGGACGGGAAGGCCGGCAACCCCGGTTGATCTACCTGTCGCCGCAAGGCCGCAGACTGGATCAGAAGTTGGTGGAAGAACTGGGCGCGGCACCGGCCCTGGTGCTCCTCGCGGGGCGCTACGAAGGCATCGACGAACGCTTGTTTCAGCGCCACGCACTGGAAGAAGTATCGATCGGCGATTATGTGCTGTCTGGCGGCGAATTGCCGGCGATGGTGCTCCTGGACGCGCTGATCCGGCGCATTCCGGGCGCGCTGGGGCATGCCGACTCGGCGGCGGAGGACTCGTTCGCCGACGGACTGCTGGATTGTCCGCACTACACGCGGCCCGAGGATTACCTGGGCTGCCGCGTGCCGGATGTGCTGCGATCCGGTAATCATGCCGAGGTCGTGCGTTGGCGGCTGCGGCAGGCGTTGCAAAGGACGCGCGCGCGCCGTCCCGATCTGCTGGTGGGGCGACGCTTGAGCGCGTTGGAGAGAGAATTGCTCGACGCACCGGAACAGGGTGCGCCGTGAAGTATTCCGGACGCATCCGGATTTTTTAGAAACGGCGGCATGTCTGGTGCATTTCGCACCGAGACCTATACCCCCCAAGAGGAAACGAAGATGAACCTGATCGATCAGTTGGAAATGGAAGAAATGGAGCGCGTCATGGCGGGCAAGACCCTGCCGTCCTTCGCCCCTGGTGACACCGTGGTAGTGAGCATGAAGGTGAAAGAAGGCACGCGCGAGCGGCTTCAGGCCTACGAAGGCGTAGTCATCGCCAAGCGCAATCGCGGCCTCAACTCCGCCTTCACCGTGCGCAAGATCTCCGCTGGAGAGGGCGTAGAGCGCACCTTCCAGACCTATTCCCCGCTGCTCGCCAGCGTCGAGGTGAAACGCCGCGGCGATGTGCGCCGCGCCAAGCTCTACTACCTGCGCTATCGCTCCGGCAAGTCTGCCCGGATCAAGGAAAAGCTGGACTTCCACAAGAAAAAAGGCTGAGCCACGGTTCGCCCCGAAAAGCCGCCGATCTGGCGGCTTTTTTCGTTAACGTGAACATCGCACAGCAATGCCCGAAACGCCCCCTCTCCCGCAAGTGAGAAGCCGGGGTCGAGAGCGTTCCGGGGACAAGCCAATCCCATCGAATTTATTTATGTCACATGGTTTATTTTAATAACCATTTGATCCTAAAGAATATTCCGTTTTCCGCCACCTTGACGCGAGGGGGCTGAACGCCTAGACTGCGCGCCTTAATGGCATGATCTGCACATGCCTTTCGGGGGGACGATGCTCGAAAATTATTTTCCGGTTCTGCTGTTCATACTCGTCGGCCTCGCCGTCGGAGTCGGGCCCATGGTGGCGGGTTTCGTGGTAGCTCCGCACAAGCCGGATGCGGAAAAGCTTTCCCCTTATGAATGCGGTTTCGAGGCCTTCGAAGACGCGCGCATGAAGTTCGACGTGCGCTATTACCTGGTGGCGATCCTGTTCATCCTGTTCGATCTGGAAATCGCCTTCCTCTTCCCCTGGGCCGTGGTGCTGGAAGAAATCGGCCTGTTTGGTTTTGTCTCCATGATGATTTTCCTTGGCATCCTCGTGGTCGGCTTCATCTACGAGTGGCAACAGGGCGCCCTGGATTGGGAATGACACGATGAGCATCGAAGGCATCCTGGAAAAAGGTTTCGTCACCACCACGGTCGATGCCGTGGTGAATTACTCCCGTACCGGTTCGCTCTGGCCGATGACCTTCGGCCTGGCCTGTTGCGCCATCGAAATGATGCAAACCGGGGCCTCGCGTTACGACCTGGATCGCTTCGGCATCGTCTTTCGCCCCAGTCCGCGCCAGTCCGACCTGATGATCGTCGCCGGCACCCTGTGCAACAAGATGGCACCGGCACTGCGCAAGGTCTATGACCAGATGGCTGAGCCGCGCTGGGTGGTCTCGATGGGCTCCTGCGCCAATGGCGGCGGCTATTACCATTATTCCTACTCCGTGGTGCGCGGCTGCGACCGTATCGTCCCGGTGGATATCTACGTGCCAGGCTGCCCACCCACCGCGGAAGCCCTGCTCTATGGCCTGATCCAGTTACAGAAAAAGATCCGCCGTACCAACACCATCGCCCGCTGACGGAACACGGCCGAACCCATGCCACTCTCCCCTGAAGTTCTGCTCCTGCGCGTCCACGATGCGCTAGGCGACTCGATCCTGAACAGCAAGATCGCGCAAGGACAAGTCACCATCGAAGTCGAGCCCGCCGACTGGCTGACAGTCTGTACGACGCTGCGCGACACGCCGGCACTCGCCTTCGACCTGATGATCGACCTCTGCGGCGTCGATTATTCCGCCTGGAAAGACGGCAACTGGGAAGGCCGACGCTTCGCCGTGGTGCTGCACCTGCTGTCGGTGCGCCGCAACCATCGCCTGCGGGTGCGCACTTTCTGTAGCGACGACGAATTGCCCATCCTGCCCACGCTGATGGATGTCTGGCCGGCGGTGAACTGGTTCGAGCGCGAGGCCTTCGACCTCTTCGGCATCGTCTTCGACGGCCATCCCGATCTGCGTCGCATCCTCACCGATTACGGCTTCATCGGCCATCCCTTCCGCAAGGACTTCCCCGTTTCAGGCCATGTGGAAATGCGCTACGACCCGGAATTGAAGCGTGTGATCTATCAGCCCGTCAGTATAGAGCCACGCGAAATCACCCCGCGCATCGTGCGCGAAGACACTTATGGCGCAGGCTAGAACCATGGCTGACGCATCCACAGAAATTCGCAACTACACCATCAACTTCGGCCCACAGCATCCGGCCGCGCACGGCGTTTTGCGCTTGGTGCTGGAACTCGACGGAGAGGTGATCGTACGCGCCGACCCGCACGTCGGCTTGCTGCATCGCGGCACAGAAAAGCTGGCGGAGACCCGCACCTTCCTGCAGTCCGTGCCCTACATGGACCGGCTGGACTACATGTCCATGATGCAGAACGAGCATGCCTACTGCATGGCCATCGAGAAGCTGCTGGGTATCGAGGTTCCGGAACGCGCACAATATATCCGGGTGATGTTCGACGAGATCACCCGCATCCTGAACCATCTGCTCTGGTTGGGCACTCATGCGCTCGACATCGGCGCCATGACCGTCTTCATCTACGCCTTCCGCGAGCGGGAAGACCTGATGGACATGTACGAGGCGGTGACCGGTGCGCGCATGCACGCGGCATATTATCGGCCGGGTGGGGTCTACCGCGATCTGCCGGACACGATGCCGCAATACGAGGTGGTCCACCGCAAGAACGCCGCCGATCTGCGGCGGATGAACGCGAATCGCCAGGGTAGCGTGCTCGACTTCATCGAGGACTTCTCGAAGCGCTTCTTCGACCGCGTCGACGAGTACGAGACTCTGCTCACCGATAACCGCATCTGGAAGCAGCGCACCGTCGGCATCGGCGTGGTCACTCCCGATCGCGCCAAGGCGCTGGGCTTCACCGGCCCGATGCTGCGTGGCTCCGGGATCGTCTGGGATTTGCGCCGGATGCAGCCCTATGCGGTTTACGACAAGCTCGATTTCGAAATCCCCATCGGCCGTACCGGCGACAGCTACGATCGCTACCTGGTGCGCATGGAAGAGATGCGGCAAAGCAACCGCATCATCGGTCAATGCGTGAACTGGCTGAAAGCCGATTCCGCGAGAGGCGCCGGCCCGGTCATCGTGGAAAACCACAAGGTCGCCCCGCCCAAGCGCGAAGCCATGAAATCCAACATGGAAGAGCTGATCCATCACTTCAAGCTGTTCACCGAAGGCATGCACGTACCGGAAGGCGAGTGCTACGCCGCCGTGGAACATTCCAAGGGCGAGTTCGGCGTCTACCTGGTGTCCGACGGCGCCAACAAACCCTACCGGCTGAAGTTGCGCGCCCCCGGCTTCTCGCATCTTGCCGGCCTCGACGAGATGTCGCGCGGCCACATGATCGCCGATGTGGTCGCCATCATCGGTACCCTGGACATCGTGTTCGGCGACATAGACAGATAAATGACCTCCATGCTCTCCGCTGCATCCCTAGCCCAGATCGACCACGAGTTGACGAAATATCCGCCCGAGCAGAAACAGTCGGCGGTGATGAGCGCGTTGCGCATCGCCCAGACCGAACTGGGCTGGCTCTCGCGCGACACTATCGAGTTCGTTGCCCACTACCTCGACATGCCGGCCATCGCCGCCTACGAGGTCGCCACTTTCTACAACATGTATGATTTGGCCCCGGTGGGACGAAACAAGATCACGCTGTGCACCAACCTGCCCTGCCAACTCCAGGGGGCCGACCAGATCGCCGCGCAGATGCAGGCCCGGCTCGGCATCGGCTTCGGAGAGACCACGGCAGACGGCCGTTACACCCTGAAGGAAGGCGAATGCATGGGTGCTTGCGGCCACGGCCCCCTGTGCCTGCACAACAACCACAAGATGCACGATCACCTGACCCCGGAATCGGTGGGCAAACTCCTGGATGACATGAAATGAGTTTGAACACACCCGACACTCAGATTTGCCTCTGGACGCTGGGCTTCGACCACCCGGCCAGCCTCGCCACCTATACGGCCAACGGTGGCTACGAAGCGCTGAGGAATATCCTCGCCGAGAAGACTCCGGCTGAAGACATCATCGCCCAGGTAAAGATCAGCGCCCTGCGCGGCCGCGGGGGCGCGGGCTTCCCCACGGGGCTGAAGTGGAGCTTCATGCCGCGCAGCTTTCCGGGCGACAAATACATCGTCTGCAACACCGACGAGGGCGAACCGGGCACCTTCAAGGACCGCGACATCGTCAGGTTCAACCCGCACCAGTTGATCGAAGGTATGATCATCGCCGGCTACACGCTGGGAGCCGTGGCAGGCTACAACTACATCCACGGCGAAATCTACGAGGAATACCAGTCCTGGGAAGCCGCCCTGGAGGAAGCCCGCGCCGCCGGCTTGCTGGGCAGGAACATCCTCGGTTCCGGCTGGGATTTCGATCTCCATGCGCATCATGGCTATGGCGCCTACATCTGCGGCGAAGAAACCGCGCTGCTGGAGTCGATCGAAGGCAAGAAAGGACAGCCGCGCTTCAAGCCGCCCTTCCCCGCCAGCTATGGCCTGTATGGCAAGCCGACCACGATCAACAACACCGAGACCCTGGCCTCTATCCCCTGGATTCTGCGCCACGGTGGCCAGGCCTTCCTGGAACTGGGCAAGCCCAACAACGGCGGCTCGAAAATCTTTTCCATCTCCGGCCACGTCAACAAACCCGGCAACTACGAGATTCCCCTGGGCACTCCGTTCGCCGACCTGCTGGCCATGGCCGGCGGCGTGCGTACCGGCCACACCCTGAAAGCGGTGATCCCGGGCGGCTCCTCGGCACCGGTCCTGCCCGCCGAAGTGATGATGTCCCTGACGATGGATTTCGACGCTATCTCCCGCGCCGGATCCATGCTCGGTTCCGGCGCAGTGATCGTGATGGACGACAGTGTATGCATGGTGAAAGCACTGGAACGCCTCTCCTACTTCTATTTTGAAGAATCCTGCGGCCAGTGCACGCCCTGCCGCGAAGGCACGGGTTGGCTCTACCGCATCATTCACCGCATCGAGCAGGGCCAGGGTCGTCCCGAGGACATCGACGAACTGCTGCGTATCGGCAAGAACATCGGCGGCAACACCATCTGCGCACTCGGCGAAGCCGCGGTGGGTCCGGTGGCCAGCTTCGTGAAGCACTTCCGCAGCGAATTCGAGTACCACATCGAGCACAAACGCTGTCAAGTAGGGATGAGCCCATCCGACAAGGTAGGGGGCTGATATGCCAGTCATCGAAATCGACGGAAAACAGATCGAGATCGCCGCCGAGGCGACGGTGATGGACGCCGCGCACCAGGCCGGCATCACCATCCCGCATTTCTGCTACCACAAGAAGCTTTCCATCGCCGCCAGCTGCCGCATGTGCCTGGTGGAAGTGGAGAAGGCGCCCAAACCCCTGCCTGCCTGCGCCACACCCGTGACCGAAGGCATGAAGGTGCAGACCCGATCGGTCAAGGCCATCGCCGCACAACAAGGCGTGATGGAGTTCCTGCTGATCAACCACCCGCTGGACTGCCCGATCTGCGACCAGGGTGGCGAGTGCCAGTTGCAGGACACAGCGGTCGGCTACGGTGCATCCGCCTCGCGCTACAGCGAACCGAAGCGGGTGGTGAAGGAAAAGGATCTCGGTCCACTGATCGCCACCGACATGACCCGCTGCATCCATTGCAGCCGTTGCGTCCGTTTCGGCCAGGAAATCTCCGGTCTGATGGAACTGGGCATGGCCGGTCGCGGCGAGCACACGGAAGTGATGCCCTTCCTGGAGGCTCAGGTCAGCCATGAACTCTCCGGCAATGTCATCGAACTCTGCCCGGTGGGCGCCCTGACCTCCAAGCCGTTCCGCTACAGTGCGCGTTCCTGGGAACTTTCGCGGCGCAAGTCCGTGAGCCCGCACGACGGCCTCGGCAGCAATATTCAGGTACACGTAAAAAACAACCGCGTCCTGCGCGTCGTGCCCCAGGAAAACGAGGCCATCAACGAGTGCTGGATCGCCGACCGTGACCGCTACAGCTATGAAGCGCTGAATTCCCCAGACCGTCTGACCAGCCCGATGCTCAAGCAGAATGGACAGTGGCGGGAAGCGAACTGGCAGGAGGCACTGGAACACGTGGCCGCTCGCCTGAACCAGATCCGCCAGGCTCAAGGGCCCGCGGCCATCGCCGGCCTCGCCAGCCCGCACCAGACGGTCGAGGAACTGTATCTGTTCACCAAGGTGCTGCGCGGACTGGGCACGGAAAACATCGACCACCGTCTCGCGCGGGCCGACACCGCTGCGAGCGACGGCGTCCGCTGGCTCGGTATGGCGGTGGCGGAAATCAACACACTGGATCGCGTGCTGCTGATCGGCTCCACGATCCGCCAGGAACAGCCCCTCATCGCCCAGCGCCTGCGCCAGGCGGTCAAACACGGCGCGGAACTCAATGTGCTGCATGCGGCCGGCGACGACCTCTTGTGCCGGGTGAACGCTCGCCTCATCAACAAGCCGGGTGACTGGGTCAACGCCCTGGCACAGATCGCGAAGGCCATGCAGGAAGCCGGGGCCGATTTGGGCGCGGATATGGGAGCGGCCTTGGCCGCGATAGTCAGCGTCAGCGACCACGCCCGCGCTATCGCCACCAGCTTGATGAGTGGCTCGCGCCGCGCCCTGCTCCTGGGTGCGCTGGCACAGCAGCATCCGGCTGCCGAGCAACTGCATGGCCTCGCGCAGAGCATCGCCACGGCCTGCGGCGCGACCCTCGGCTTCCTCAGCCCTGCCGCCAACAGCGTCGGCGCACAGTTGGTCGGCTCCCTGCCCGGCCCCGAGGGCCTCGGCGCCGCCGCCATGTTGGCGACACCTTGCTCCGCGTATGTATTGCTTGGCGCCGAACCCGCGCTGGAGGCCTATGACGCCGCGGGCGCCGCTGCCGCACTGCACGCGGCCGATTTCGTGGTCGCCTTGAGCGCCTTCAAGATGGCCACACTGGAACATGCCGACGTTCTGCTGCCGATCGCCGCTTTCGCGGAGACGGCCGGGAGCTTCGTCAACATGGAAGGCCGACTGCAACGCTTCCAGGGCGCGGTCAAACCGCAAGGCGAAGCGCGCCCGGCCTGGAAGGTGTTGCGCGTCCTGGGCAACTTGCTGAGCCTGGGTGGTTTCGACTACGACACGGCCGAGGCGGTGCTGGGCGACGCGCTGCCGGCCGACTTCAGCGCCCGTCTGAACAACGCGGCACCGCCGCTCGCCCCGAGTCGCTTGAATCTCGTCCCGGGTCTGGAACGACTGGGCGAGACCCCGCCCTATCAACTCGATGCGCTGGTGCGCCACGCCCCAGCCTTGCAGGCGAGCACGGATGCGGCCCCCCCGGCGGCATGGATGGGCAGCGAATTGCTGACCCGACTATGCCTGGCAGAAGGGGGCCTGGTGCGGGTAAGTCAAGGCGATCGGGATGTGGTTCTGCCGGTGCGCCGCGATGACCGCCTGGCGACCGACACCGTCCGTGTCGCCGCCCACCCCCTGACTGCAAAGTTGGGCCCCCGCCTGGGCCCCGTGAGCGTGGAGAAGGTCTGAGATGGACGCAACTATGCATACGCTGCTCACCCCCCTGATCCAGTTACTCGGACCCGCCTGGCTGCCCGTCTGGACCCTGGCCAAGATCATCGCCATCGTCGCGCCGCTGATGATCGCCCTGGCCTACCTCACCTACGCAGAACGCAAGGTGATCGGTTACATGCAGGTGCGTATCGGCCCCAACCGGGTCGGCCCCATCGGTCTGCTGCAACCCATCGCCGACGGCCTCAAGCTGCTGATGAAGGAAATCATCATCCCCAGCGGCGCCAACAAGGGCCTGTTCATCCTGGGCCCCGTGCTCGTACTCGCGCCGGCACTGGCAGCTTGGGCGGTGTTCCCGTTTACCGAGCACCTGGTGCTGGCCAACATCAACGCCGGCCTGCTCTACGTCATGGCCATCACCTCGATGGGTGTGTACGGCGTGGTCATCGCCGGCTGGGCGTCCAACTCCAAGTACGCCTTCCTCGGCGCCCTGCGTTCCTCGGCACAGATCGTCTCCTACGAGATCGCGATGGGCTTTGCCCTGGTGGGCGTATTGATGTGTGCCCAGAGCCTCAACCTGGTGGACATCGTCAAGGCGCAATCAGGCGGTTTCTGGCATTGGTACTGGCTGCCCTTGTTCCCGCTGTTCATCGTCTATCTGATCGCGGGGGTGGCGGAACTCAACCGTGCGCCTTTCGACGTGGCGGAAGGCGAATCGGAGATCGTCGCCGGCTTCCATGTGGAATATTCCGGCATGTCCTTCGCGGTGTTCTTCCTGGCCGAATACGCCAACATGATCCTGGTAGCCGGCCTAACCAGCCTGATGTTCCTGGGTGGTTGGCTGTCGCCCTTCCCTTTCCTGCCGGACGGCTTCTTCTGGATCGCGGCGAAGATCAGCTTCGTGCTGTTCCTGTTCCTCTGGTTCCGCGCCACCTTCCCACGCTATCGCTATGACCAGATCATGCGCCTGGGCTGGAAGGTATTCATTCCGGTGACCCTGACCTGGATCGTCGTGGTGGGCGCTGCCATGCAGACGCCCTACGGCTACCTGTTCCACTAAGAGGACGACCATGTTCAACGGCATCAAGTCCTTCCTCAACACTTTTTTCCTGGCCGAGCTGGTGCGCGGCATGGCACTGACCGGGCGGCACTTCTTCGCGCACAAGATCACGGTGCAGTTCCCGGAGGAGAAAACGCCGCAGTCGCCCCGTTTCCGCGGCCTGCACGCGCAGCGCCGCTACGCCAATGGCGAGGAACGCTGCATCGCCTGCAAGCTGTGCGAGGCCGTCTGCCCGGCAATGGCGATCAAGATCGAGTCCGAGCAGCGCGCGGATGGCAGCCGGCGCACCACGGTCTACGACATCGACCTGACCAAGTGCATCTTCTGCGGCTTCTGCGAGGAAGCCTGCCCGGTCGATGCCATCGTCGAAACCCGCGTCCTGGAATACCACGGCGAGCAGCGTGGCGATCTCTACTACACCAAGGAACAGCTCCTGGCGGTGGGTGACCAGTACGAAGAACAGATCGCACGCGACCGCGCGAGCGATGCAAAGTACCGCTGACGGACACACCATGGAATTCAAGAGCCTCGTTTTCTACGTCTTCTCCACCATCCTGCTGCTGGCGAGCTTGCGCGTGATCACCGCGCGCAACCCGGTGCATTCCGCCCTGTCCCTGGTTCTTGCCTTCTTCACCGCGGCCGGCATCTGGCTGCTACTGGAAGCGGAGTTCCTCGCCATCACCATGGTGCTGGTCTACATCGGTGCGGTGATGGTCCTGTTCCTGTTCGTGGTGATGATGCTGGATATCAACCTGATCGAACTGCGCCGCGGCTTCTGGAGTTACCTGCCAGCGGGCCTGCTGGTGGCGGGGTTGATGGTGTTGGAGATGGTCATGGTGCTGGGCGGGGCGAACCTTGGGCTATCCGAACCCGCGCCCTTGCCCGCCGACTACAGCAACACCAAAGCGGTCGGGCGCCTGCTGTACACGGCCTATGTCTATCCCTTCGAGTTGGCGGCGGTACTGCTTCTGGTGGCGATGGTCGCGGCCATCGCGTTGACCCACCGCAAGCGCAATGATGCTAAGCACATGAGCCCCGCCGAACAGGTCAAGGTCAAAAAAGCGGATCGCCTCTTCATGGTGAACATCAAACCGCAGAAACCGGATGCACCGAAGGAGGATGAGTCATGATCGGCCTCAACCATTACCTCATCCTCGGGGCTCTGCTGTTTGCCATCAGCGTCGTGGGCATCTTCCTGAATCGAAAAAACGTGATCATCCTGCTCATGGCCATCGAACTGATGCTGCTGGCGGTCAACATGAATTTCGTGGCCTTCTCGCACTACCTGAACGACATGGCCGGCCAGGTGTTCGTGTTCTTCATCCTCACGGTGGCGGCGGCGGAATCCGCCATCGGCCTGGCCATCCTGGTCGTGCTGTTCCGTAACCTGCGTACCATCAACGTCGAAGACCTCGACCGGCTGAAGGGCTGACATGGAAATGAAAACCCTCTACCTCCTCGTGCCGCTGGCCCCTCTGCTGGGGGCGGTCATCGCCGGGCTGTTCGGCAAGGCCATCGGCCGCGCGGGCGCCCACACGGTGACCATTCTGGGCGTGGCGATCTCCTTCCTGGCGTCGCTTGCCGTGTTCCAGGACGTGCAAGCTGGCAACACTTTCAACGGCACCGTCTACACCTGGCTGACCTCGGGCGACATCAGCCTGGAAATCGGCTTCCTGGTCGACCGCCTCACCGCCGTGATGATGCTGGTGGTGACCTTCGTCTCGCTGATGGTGCACATCTACACCATCGGCTACATGGTTGACGATCCCGGTTACCAGCGCTTCTTCAGCTATATCTCGCTGTTCACCTTCTCCATGCTGATGCTGGTGATGAGCAACAACTTCCTACAGTTGTTCTTCGGCTGGGAAGCGGTGGGTCTCGTGTCCTACCTGCTGATCGGCTTCTGGTTCACCCGCGAGACAGCGATCTACGCCAACCTGAAGGCATTTCTTGTAAACCGCGTCGGGGATTTTGGGTTTCTCCTGGGCATCGGCCTGGTGCTGGCCTATTTCGGCACGCTGGACTATCAGCAGGTATTCCAGATGGCACCGCACCTGGCCAGCCACAATATCACCCTGATCGAAGGCCACGCCTGGCCCTTGATGGCGGTGATCTGCATCCTGCTATTCATCGGCGCCATGGGCAAGAGTGCGCAGTTCCCGCTGCATGTCTGGCTGCCGGATTCGATGGAAGGCCCCACCCCGATCTCCGCCCTGATCCACGCCGCCACCATGGTGACGGCCGGCATCTTCATGGTGGCGCGCATGTCGCCGCTGTTTGAACTGTCCGACATCGCCCTCTCCTTCGTCATGGTGATCGGCGCCATCACCGCGCTTTTCATGGGCTTCCTCGGCGTGATCCAGAACGACATCAAGCGAGTCGTGGCCTACTCGACCCTGTCGCAACTGGGCTACATGACCGTGGCGCTGGGTGCGTCCGCTTATTCGGCGGCGATCTTCCATCTGATGACCCACGCCTTCTTCAAGGCGCTGCTATTCCTCGCGGCCGGTTCGGTGATCATTGGCATGCACCATGACCAGGACATCCGCAACATGGGGGGGCTACGGAAATACATGCCCATCACCTGGATCACATCCCTGATCGGCTCGCTGGCATTGATCGGCACCCCCTTCTTCTCCGGCTTTTATTCCAAGGACTCGATCATCGAGGCGGTCCATTTCTCCCACCTACCCGGTTCGGGCTTCGCCTATTTCGCCGTGGTCGCCGGGGTGTTCGTCACCGCCTTCTATTCCTTCCGCATGTATTTCCTGGTGTTCCACGGCAAGGAGCGCTTCAAGTGCGCCCACGATACCCACGACCATGAGGCCGACAAGGACGGGGATGTCCACGGCCATCACCACGGCGGCCATAGCTGCCCGCAAGAACCCCCCTGGGTGGTCACCCTGCCGCTGGTTCTGCTGGCGATCCCCTCCGTGATCATCGGTTACCTCGCCATCGAACCCATGTTGTTCGGCGACTGGTTCGGCCATGCCATTGAGGTGGCGCAGCGCCACGGCGCCATGGAGGAACTGCACCACGAGTTCCAGGGTGCCACGGTCATGGGTCTGCATGCCCTGGCCAGCCTGCCCTTCTGGCTGGCCGCCGCTGGCGTTTCGCTGTCCTGGTTCTTTTACCTGAAGCGACCGGACATCCCGGCCATGCTGCAAACGCGTTTCCGCCTGATCTATCTGATCCTGGAAAAGAAATACGGCCTCGACGATTTCAACGACTGGTTCTTTGCCAGCGGCGCTCGCCTGCTGGGCGGCAACCTCTGGCGCTGGGGCGATGTCACCGCCATCGACGGCTGGGTGGTGAATGGTTCCGCCAAATTGGTAGGCAGGATCGCGGGCATCGTGCGCCACCTCCAATCCGGCTACATCTACCACTATGCGTTCGCGATGATCATCGGTGTGCTACTCATGGCCACCCTGTTCGCCCGGACTTAGTCACACACACGCAGCGAAGGAAAACGATGGAAGGAATCGGCCTGTTAAGTCTCGCCATCTGGGTGCCCATCTTCGTGGGGATACTCATCCTCATCACCGGCGGAGACGAGAATTCTGAGGGACAACGCACCCTCGGGCTGCTTGGCGCAGTGATCGGATTTGCGATCACGATCCCCTTGTGGACCGGCTTCAACACCGGCACGGCGGCCATGCAATTCGAAGAACTGGCGCGCTGGGTGCCGTTGTTCAAGATCAACTACCACCTGGGCGTGGATGGCATCTCCATGCCCTTCATCCTGCTCAACAGCTTCACGACCATCCTGGTGGTACTGGCCGGCTGGGAAGTCATCAAGGAACGCGTCGGCCAGTACATGGCTGCCTTCCTGATTCAGTCCGGCCTCATCAACGGCGTGTTCGCCTCGCTCGACGGCTTGCAGTTCTATGTATTCTTCGAAGCCATGCTGATCCCGCTGTACCT
The DNA here is from genome assembly GCA_903835655.1 of uncultured Pseudomonadota bacterium. Taxonomy (GTDB): domain Bacteria; phylum Pseudomonadota; class Gammaproteobacteria; order Burkholderiales; family Thiobacillaceae; genus PFJX01. The sequence goes on from CAILNT010000004.1 coordinate 110,912, forward strand.
GATCATCGGCATGTGGGGTGGCCCGAACCGCGTCTATGCCGCGATCAAGTTCTTCCTCTACACACTCCTGGGCTCCTTGCTGATGCTGGTCTCGCTGCTCTATCTGTTCTTCCAGAGTGGCGGCAGCTTCGAAATCCTCGTCTGGCACAAAGTACCCCTGGCGATGTCGGCTCAGATCCTGTTGTTCATCGCCTTCTTCTTCGCCTTCGCGGTGAAAGTGCCGATGTGGCCGGTGCACACCTGGCTGCCGGATGCCCATGTGGAGGCGCCCACCGGTGGCTCCGTGGTGCTGGCCGCCATCACCCTGAAAGTGGGCGCCTACGGCTTCCTGCGTTTCGCCCTGCCCATCGCGCCCGACGCCAGCCACCATCTGGCCGGCCTCATGATCGCCCTTTCCCTGATCGCGGTGGTCTACATCGGCCTGGTCGCCCTGGTGCAGGCGGACATGAAGAAATTGATCGCCTATTCGTCGATCGCCCACATGGGTTTCGTCACCCTGGGCATCTTCATCTTCAGCCGGCTCGGCATGGAGGGCGGCCTGGTTCAGATGATCTCGCATGGCTTCGTCGCCGCGGCAATGTTTCTGTGCGTGGGTGTGATGTATGACCGGGTGCATTCGCGCCAGATCGCAGATTACGGTGGCGTGGCGAACACCATGCCGAAGTTCGCCGCCTTCTTCATGTTGTTTGCGATGGCCAATGCCGGCCTGCCCGGGACTTCCGGCTTCGTCGGCGAGTTCCTGGTGATATTGGGAACGGTGAAGGCGAATTTCTGGTGGGCCTTCCTGGCCGCCTCCACCTTGATCTTCGGCGCGGCCTATACGCTGTGGATGTACAAGCGCGTGGTCTTCGGCGCGGTCGGCAACGAACGGGTGGAAGCCATGCAGGACATCAACGGCCGCGAATTCATCGTGCTGACGCTGCTGGCCGTCGGCGTGCTGGGCATAGGCCTTTACCCGCTGCCGCTGACCCAGGTCATGCATGCCTCCGTGGATAACCTGCTGGTGCAGATGTCGCACAGCAAGCTGGCGCCCTGACGGACATTGCGATAGGCCATCACGAATCATGAGTGTCCCCGCCATTTCCCTCACCCCCCAGCCCCTCTCCCGCCCGCGGGCGAGGGGAGCTTGAAGCGCCGTTAACGCGGCGTTCACGGTAATGATCATGCACGCAATGACCCTGACTCTCCCCGACCTCGTTCCCGCCCTGCCCGAGATCTTCGTGCTGTTCATGACCTGCGCCATCCTGCTGCTCGGTGTCACGGCCAGACAAACCGCGTGGTCCTACGCCCTGACTCTGCTCACCCTGGTCGGGGCCGCCGCCATCACCGCCTTCGACAGCTCCGGGTCGCCGCAGTACGCCTTCTCCGGGCAATTCGTCGACGACCCGATGGCCGACGTCCTGAAGCTCATGACCTATCTTTCTGGCATCGCGGTGGTGATCTATTCGCGTGCCTACCTGATCGAACGCAAGCTGTTCCGGAGCGAGTTCTTCGTCCTGCTGCTGTTCGCCACCCTGGGAATGATGGTGATGATCTCGGCCAACCATTTCCTGGTGCTCTACATCGGCCTGGAACTGCTGTCGTTGTCGCTCTACGCCCTGGTCGCCCTGGATAGGGAAAACAAGCTGGCCACCGAGGCGGCCATGAAGTACTTCGTGTTGGGCGCACTCGCCTCCGGGCTGCTGCTCTACGGCATGTCCATTCTCTATGGACTGACCGGCACGCTGGAACTGAACAAGCTCGCCGCCATGGTCTACATGGGGGTGCGCAGCCCCACGTTGCTCAGTTTCGGCCTGGTCTTCCTGGTCGCGGGACTGGGCTTCAAGATGGGCGTGGCACCCTTTCACATGTGGGTGCCGGACATCTACCAGGGAGCACCCAGTCCCGTCACCCTGTTCATCGGTTCCGCGCCCAAGCTCGCCGCCTTCGCTTTCACCATGCGCATCCTGGTCGACGGCCTGCAACCCGCCGTGGGCGATTGGCAGGGGATGCTGGCGGTGATGGCGGTACTCTCCATGGCGATCGGCAATCTGGCTGCCATCATGCAGACCAACATCAAACGCATGCTGGCCTACTCGACGATCTCGCACATGGGCTTCCTGTTGCTGGGGATACTTTCCGGCACCTTTGCCGGTTACTCGGTCTCCATGTTCTACGCCATCGTCTACGTGCTCATGAGTCTGGGCACCTTCGGACTAGTGGTATACCTGTCGCAGAACGGTCTGGAAGCGGAAAACCTGGATGACTTCAAGGGCCTCAACAGCCGCCATCCGTGGCTGGCCGCGCTGATGGGAATGTTGATGTTTTCGATGGCGGGCATTCCGCCCTTCGTCGGTTTCTACGCCAAGCTCTCGGTCCTGCAAGCCCTGGTCGGTTCCGGCTGGCTGTGGCTGGCCCTGGTGGCGGTGTTGTTCTCGCTGATCGGCGCCTTCTACTACCTGCGCGTGGTGAAGATCCTCTACTTCGACAGCCCGAACGCCGGCGTACTGCCTCTGTCCGTCCATGCCGACAGCCGTGCGCTGCTTTCACTGAACGGTCTGGCGGTGTTGCTCCTTGGAATCGCGCCCCAGGGTCTCATCAGCCTGTGCGTCTACGCGATGCAGATGTCGATGCAATAGGACAAGCCGCCGGCAAGTAGGCCGGCGCCATGTTCGCGGGTGTCTATACGCTCACTTGCCGCACTTGCCTTCCTTCAGATTCTTGGCGCCACACTTGCCTTCGCCGCATTTGCCTTCTTCCATCATTTTCTTGTTGGCATCGGCATCCTTCTTGGCTTTCTTGTGCGTGGCCTTCTTGCCCTTGGGTTCGGCTTCCATCTTCTTGCCGCCGCACTTGGCGGTATCGCCCATCCCGGCGCCGCATTTGGCTTCGCCCGCCTTGTCCGCGTCCGCCACCACGTAGGCCTTGTTCGTGGCAAACGGGTTATCCAGCGCGTAAGTGGGTGCCGCAAGCAGGGTGGAGGCAAGCGCGGTACCCAGGATCAGGGCGAGTATGGATTGGTTACGAGTCATGGCAGTTCCTTCCAGTGGGTGTAGGTGGGCAAAGTCGCCGCCCCATCGAGCGCGCCGTGCGATGCTCACGCGGCGCGGCCGAATTGGGCGCCCGAATGTGACAAAGGCGCGGGTGAATGGCAAGTCCTTTCTGGAAGTCAGTCGGGCTTGAATAATTCCACCGTGGGTCGATAGTGAGACTACCGAGCCGTGCGGATTACGGTAAACCACCCGGGAGTTATCCATGAGCAATATTATCAAGCGCGACCCCTATGCCATCAACGATATACTAGACGATCTGTTCAAGGGCTATTGGGTCAGGCCCATGCGTCTCTTTGACGAACAGCCGGAGACGCAGACGATCCGGATGGATGTCAAAGAGAGTGAGAAGAGTTACACCGTGCATGCCGAACTGCCCGGTGTGAAGAAAGAGGATGTTCAAGTCACCATCGAAGGCAATACCCTGGCCGTCAGCGCCGAAATGAAAAAGGCATCCCAGGAGCAGGAGGGCGACAAGCTGTTGCGCCGCGAACGCTATTACGGGAAGCTTTATCGCGGCATCAGCCTCGGGCAGGAGGTGGATGAAGCCAATGCCAGCGCTCGGTTCGAGAATGGCGTCCTTGAACTGGTCCTGCCGAAGAAGGCGATCACCGCGGCCAGGAGGTTGGCCATAGAGTGAGGGTATCGAAGCGTGTCGGGCGGCTTCGGCCGCCCTTTTTTATGCGCTGGCAAGGCAGCGCCGGCCTAAGCCCCGGCCGCATGCGTAAAATCCGTCCCGTTCCATTCCAGGAAATGCACCATGTCCATCGCCCATTTCACTCCTGCCCAGAAAGCCCGTGTCATCGCCGAGGCCCTGCCTTATATCCAGCGCTTCTGGGACAAGACGGTCGTCATCAAGTACGGCGGCAACGCCATGACCGATCCGCTCCTGAAAGTGGCCTTTGCACACGATGTCGTCCTGCTGAAACTCGTCGGACTCAACCCCGTCGTGGTGCATGGCGGCGGCCCCCAGATCGAGGACATGCTGAAGCGCGTCGGCAAGAAGGGCGAGTTCATCCAGGGCATGCGGGTGACCGATGCGGAGACGATGGACCTGGTCGAGATGGTGCTGGGCGGCCAGGTGAACAAGGACATCGTCAATCTGATCAACCAGGCTGGCGGCAAGGCGGTCGGGCTGACCGGCAAGGACGGTCGCTTCATCCGCGCCAGGAAGCTGATGATGGCCTCGCAGGACAAGCCCGGCGATCTGATCGACATCGGCCAGGTGGGCGAGATCACCCAGATCGACCCCTCCCTGATCGCCTTTCTCGACTCCGGCGACTTCATCCCGGTGATCGCGCCCATCGGCGTGGGCAGCCAGGGTGAAACCTACAACATCAACGCCGATGTGGTCGCGGGCAAGCTGGCGGAGGTCTTGGGGGCGGAGAAACTGGTGCTACTCACCAACACGCCCGGCGTGCTGGACCGAGAAGGCAATTTGCTGACCGGATTGACGCCGAGAAAGATCGACGAACTGGTGGCCGATGGCACACTCTCCGGAGGCATGCTGCCGAAGATCGCCTCGGCCCTGGACGCCGCGCGCAGCGGAGTGAAATCGGTGCACATCATCGATGGACGCGTCGAGCACGCCCTGCTGCTCGAGATCATGACCGACCAAGGCGTGGGAACGCTGATTCAATCCTCCTGAACCGGTCACTCGTGCTCGCCATAGGAGAAGCGCACGTGACCGTAGCGCAGCGCCAGCACCGCCAGGGTGAGAAGCAGGATGGAGGCAGCCACACCGACCATGTGCCAGATATCGAGGTTCTTCATGTCCAGAACCAGATAACGCGCAAGGGCGACAATGGCGATGTATATGGGAAAACGCACCGGCAATTTTCCGGACTCGAAGTACATGCCGACCATCGCCAGGATTTCCAGGTAGAGAAACATCAGCAGCAGATCGGCCAGCGTGACCATGCTCGAGGAGGCCATGTGACTGACCTCGAAGTAGGCCGCGATCACGGTGGCGACGGTAATGATCGTCAGTCCGGCATACTCGACGATGCCGAGCACGGTCTGTGCGTGGTGGGTAAAAATATTCTGGCGCATGCGATTTCTCCTCTGCGCTGCATCCTACCTCAGACCGGGGTGATCGCGCACGACTCGAACCGGGCTGCGGCATGCACGCGGGCATTTCCGAATTTCGAATTATTTGTTCCTTCTTCAGCCAGATACGGATAGAGACAATGAACTGGATCAGCAAACTCCTGGGAAAAAATCCCGACGTAAAGCCGTCCGCGGCCCCCGCCCGCCTAGCACCCGTGCCGCTTGCCGGCCCGCGGGCACCGCTGCCTCAGGATCCGCCCGAGGTCTGGGTCGAGGCGATATGTCAGGCGCCGGACAAAACCACTGCGCTGACCTGGACCGCGAGTCTGCGGGGTGATCGCTGGCTGGGCCAGGTGGCGCAACAGGCGCGCGGCGCCGAGACCCGCTACGCCGCTGCACGCCGCATCGAGTCGGACGCCATGCTGGAGCAGGTGGCCCACGCCTGCCGGGACAAGGACAAGCGCGTCTATCGCCATTGCACCGATCTCCTGCTGCAACGCAGGGAGGCGCAGGTGCGGAGTCAACGCGCAACGGAGATCGCCGACGAACTGCAAGCCCTGCTCGCGACCGTCCCGCTGCTCAGCCCACGCCTGTTCGAGCTGAGAAAACAGGTTGAAGCACTGGGGGATGGAGGACTGGACGCGTGCCGCGAACTGCTGGAACAAGGCATGACCCGCCTGCGGCTGGAGTCGGAGGCGCGCCGCGACCTGCAGGCCAAGCAGCGCGCGGCGGCGACGCTGGCGGCGGAGTGCGAACATGCCGACTGGCCATGGGGCGAGCAACTCGAGACCTGGTGCGCCCGCCTCGAACCCCTGGCCCAGGCCGCGAGCCTGCCCGCCTGGCTTGCCGACGAACCCACCGCGCGCGCGCTGAAGGGATCTCTGGACGAAATCGAAGCCTGCTTGAGCGCGCTCACCATGGATACCGATCGGGCCCAGGTTTGCGAACAGTTCTTAACCGTACTGGAAGAAGGCACGGCAGCCGATGTCGACCCGAAGGCCTGGGATGCGTTACCCAAACCCGAGCACGCGAGCCTGCGCCAGGCGCTGGAAGTACGCTGGAGGGCACTGCACACCCAGGCACCGTGCGAACCAGCACCCGCCCCGCCACCCGTGCGCAAGCCACCGCGTTTCGAACACGATCGCCTGCGTGAACCCATGGAGCAATTGGACCTGGCCATCGAACAGGGACACCTGGCCACCGCGGACACGGTGATGCAGCAGATCAAGACCACGTTGACCGGGCATCGCCCGGATGCCGCCCTGGAACACCACCTGCACGATCTCCAGGCCAGGCTGGAAACGCTGCGCGGCTGGGCGCGCTGGGGAAGTGGACAGGCGCGCGAACACCTGATCGCCAGCGCACGAGATCTACAGAGTGCCGAGCGCGATGTGGAAGAACTGGCTCTCGCCATCCCCGCACTGCGAGAGGACTGGAAACGGCTGAACGCGCATGGTCCAGCGGCGAAAGGACAGTGGGAGGATTTCGATACGGCGCTGGAACAGGCCTATAAGCCGGTAGCCGCCTTGCGTGCGGAACAGGCCGCCCGCAAGGCCGAAGCGCTCGCGGCCAAAGAGGCGCTCTGTGCCGAATGGGAAGCAGAGATGGCCGGCGTCCTCCAGAAACCGCCCGACTACAAGTCGATCGAGGCCCGGCGCACACAAATGATCGCACAGTGGCGCGCTTCACCCCAGGCCGGATTCCGAGACGAGAGAGCCCTGCGCAAGCGTTTCGATGCGCTCATCGGCGACATCGACAGCCGACTGGAGGCTGCGCGTACGGCGGAATGCACCCGCCGCGAACAATTGATCGCGGCAGCGCTTGCGCTGGAGAACCAGCCCGATCTGAGGCTAGCCATGACGCAGGCAAAATCCTTGCAGGGAAGCTGGAGCACGCCGGGTGTGCGGCTCAAGCGTCAGGACGAAGTAAAGCTATGGCAGCGCTTCCGCGCCGCCTGCGATGCCGTGTTCGCCCGCCAGGACGCCCTGCGTGCGGAACAGGCCACGCAGCGTCAGGAGCGGGCGCAGTCCCGGCAAAACCTGCTGGAGACTTTCGAGGCCGCGCTGACCGGCACCGACGCCGCTGGCATCAAACAGGCTCTGGCCCGGTTTCGCGTCGAATGGGACGCCACGAACTCACGCGAAAACACGGATCGCCTCGACACCCGTGCGCGGGAACTGCAACAAGGGGCGCAAACCCGTCTGGATGAGCTGCACGACAAGAAGAACCGCAGGCGCTTCGAGCTTCTGGTAGCGAAAGCCGCCCTGGCCGAACGCATCGAGCAGGCGGTCCTGTCAGGTGCGCCACTCGATACGCTGGCCGCCGAGGTGCAAGCACTCTGGGAGGCCATGCCGGCCTTGCCGGGGAAGGTCGAGAACCTGCTCGCCCTGCGCTACGCCGCGGCCAACCGGGTCACGCCAGCCGAACTGGCAGCCGGCCGGACTCTGCGGGAAACCTTGCTGCTCGACCTGGAAATGGCACTGGATCTGCCCTCCCCGGAGGCCTACGCGGCGGTTCGACGGGAACGCCAACTGGCCAGCCTGCAACGACACTTCGGTGCCGACTCGGCACAGCAACCGGACCCCGAGGCGATGCTGCTGCGCTGGTACGCCACGCCCGCGCTCATCGATGAGGATTTCAACCGACGCATCGCACCGGTGATCGGCAAGTTGGCGGCCACGCCCGGCTGAACCCGACGCGGGAATTCACTCGCGATAGAAAAACAACAGCGCACACAGACCGGCGCCGATCCCGTACAACATCCAGGTCTCGGAAACCGCGTAGGGATAGAGCATCAGGGCGATCCCGATCCACCTGGGTCGGGACAGGCCGGCCTTCTTGCCGTAGCGGTAGGCCGCGTAGCCGGCGATCCCGAAGAAGATGAGGCCGAACAGATAGGCCGGGCTCGGCAGCGTGAGTCCGGAAGTGGCGAGAGCGTTCAGATCGGCCATGAAGCAGTCTCGCTACTTGGTCAATGCCAGAAACAGTTCCGGCAGTTTCTCGGGCAGGCGCTGGATATTATCGATCACCGTGTACTGCCGCCCGAAGATGCCGCTGACGTATTCGTCGGCCTTCGGGTCGAGGCTGATGCAGTAGGTAAAGATCCCGTCGCGGTCGAGTTCCTTCACCGCCTGGCGGCTGTCTTCGATCAGCAACTGTTCGTCGTTTGTGTCGATGTCCGCGGGCTGGCCATCGGTGAGGATGAGCATCAGCTTTTTGTCGGCCGGCCGCGCATTCAGGTAATGGGCGGCGTGGCGCATGGCTGCACCCATACGGGTGGAATAACCGGCCTGCATCGCCGCCAGCCGGGCCTTGGCGTCGTCGCCCCAGCGCTCGCCGTAGCCCTTGATATGCAGATAGCGCACGTCGTGGCGGGTATTGGAGTGGAAGCCGGCGATGGCGAAAGGGTCGCCCAATTGCTCCACCGCCCAGGCCAGGAGCGAGACGGCTTCCTGGCTGAGTTCGAGGATGGTCTGCTCGCTGCCGTGCGCCTTCTCGTTGAGCGATTCCGACAGGTCGAGCAGCAGCATCACGGCGATGTCCCGGCCGTCGGTCCGGTGGCTCATGTTGATGCGCGGATCGGGATTCGCCCCGCCCTTGAAGTCGATGAGCGAACGAATGGCCACATCCAGATCGAGCTCGCTACCCTCTTCCTGGTAACGGATACGCACCTTGTCCTGCGGCTTCAACAAGTCGAGGATGCGTTTCAGGCGCTTGGCCAGAGCTGCGTGTTTCTCCAGCAAGCGGTCGATGTCGGCAGGATTGCCTTTCGGGTGCAGCGCCTCATAGACGCTGCACCAGTCCGGCCGGTAAGTCAGGCTCTGGTAGTCCCATTCGGGATAGTGGCGCGGCGGCAGGCCTTTGTGTTCGTCGCCGGAGGTGCGCTTCTTCTCCTTCTCGAACATCTCTTCATCGTCGCTCTCCTCGATGAACAGCCACATTTGGCGATTGTCGTCGCGGTAATCCACCACGGTGTCTTCGAAATGCACGCGGGCGAGCTGGTCACTCTGGCGCCGGGTCTTGGCGACGTAGGAGAGTGCGAGCGTGGCCATTTCCCTGGTATTCGATACGCCTTGCGCCATCAGTGCGTGGAAGCGCTCGGAGAAGGTCAGCAGGTCGGCATCCCGATAACCGTGCTCCGGGTCGAGCAGTGCGCGCGACAGCATGGCCAAGCGAAGCCGCAGACAGGACGTGGTCTCCGGGTCGCAAGCGCCTTCCAGCGGTTTAGGGTGCAAGGCCAGGAAGACGCGATGCAGGCCGGGATACTCGCGACAGATCAGGGTCTCGATACGGCAATCTTCGAAAAACTCCACCGCCATGCGCTGGAAGGGACTCCAGTTGTCGGCGATCTGCGCTTGCGTCCAGCGCCGGTGGCCGACCATGTGGGCCAGCGTGGCGCGGTAGCGGTCGAGGCCTGTGACTCGCTGATGCTCGTCTCCCCCAGATCCTCCCCCGCTTGCGGGGGAGGAGCGTTTGAAGTCGTCATAGACATCCGGGATCCGCATCCCCAGCTTGTCGTAATACGGTACGGGCTTGCGCAGTTCATCAAAGGCGGTGGAATACGGCACCAGTTGTTCGGATGTCTGCCAGAGGCCGCGCAGGTAGAGGTCGAGCTTGCGTTCCACGTCCATGAACAAAGTGCCGTGGCGCTCGCGTTGCAGCACGGCGCGGCTATCCGCGGACTGGACCGTGAAATAATCCTTCTGCCGTTCAGGATGATTTCGGTAATTGCGGATGCCATATTCCACCCAGTTCTTCAAGCCGACCAAGCTCAACTGGCTAAGCAAAAAAGGCGCCTGGGCGAAGTAGTCGGGCAGGCCGGGGCTGGGGAACGTAGTGTGATGACCATGGATGGAGCCGGTGGTGCGTTCCATGAAATCCAGGGTGATGTCGAGGTAGTGCCGCATGCGCTCCTGAGAGTGCAAACGACGCGCAACCGGCGCCAGGGTCTGCAAAAAGGCGGTGATGGCACGACTGTTGGGCGACTTCTGCATGCGCTGGATGACGACCATGATCTCCGGCAGCGCATCCTCGCCCAGCACGTGAGCGGCGGAAGGCCACTCTTCCATGAACGCCAGCATGGGCTCTACACCTCGCCCCAGCTTGCCGATGACCCGGGCGGCTTCGAGATAGGCGTTCAGCCCGGCGCGCGTGAGGATGGCCAGTGCCTCGGCCATGACATCCTCGAACACGTCTTCAACCGGCTTGAAATGGGTGTCGAGCACGGCCCAATAGGCCTGCATCAGGGGGTGCTGGTATTCGGTTTCGGTCATGGGGTAGCGAATCGCAAGTGGCGGGTGGCTAGTGGCAAGTCAAAGTTACCGCGCGACAGGTGCAGAAGTATTAGCCACTCGCCACTAGCTACTCGCGACTGGCCGACTTCCGTTACACGCCAAACACCGCGTCGATCGCGTGGTCCAGGGTCTCGCGGATATCGGCGTCGTCGGTGATCGGACGCACCAATGCCATGCGGCAAGCATCCAATGGATCGACGCCGTCCTTGATCAAGGTAGCCGCATACACCAGCAACCGCGTGGAAATGCCTTCGTCGAGGCCATGGCCTTTCAGGTTGCGTGCGGTCTGGCCGATCTTCACCAGTTTTCCGGCGGTAGCTTCGTCGAGGCCGGTTTCCCGCGCCAATATGGTGGTTTCCAGCGAGGCGTCCGGGTAGTCGAAATCGAAGGCGGTGAAGCGCTGCTTGGTAGACTGCTTCAAATCCTTCAACAGCGACTGGTAGCCGGGGTTGTAGGAGATCACCAGCTGGAAATCGGGGTGTGCGTGGATCAATTCGCCCTTCTTGTCCAGGGGCAGGGTACGGCGGTGGTCCGTCAGAGGATGGATCACCACGGTGGTGTCCTGGCGCGCCTCCACAATCTCATCCAGGTAGCAGATCGCGCCGATGCGCGCGGCGACGGTCAGCGGGCCATCCAGCCAGCGCGTGCCATTGGCTTCCAGCAGGTAACGGCCGACCAGATCGCTGGCGGTCATGTCTTCGTTGCAGGCCACGGTGATCAGCGGCTTGCTCAATTTCCAGGCCATGTATTCGATGAAGCGGGATTTGCCACAGCCAGTGGGGCCTTTCACCATCACCGGCAGGCGGTTGCGATAGGCGGCTTCGTACAGCGCCACTTCCCTGCCCTGGGCCTGGTAGTAGGGTTCCTGATGAACCTTGTATTGATCTTTGTCGGTCATGGCTTTGTCCGATAAAAACAGTCAGGTATTGATACTCAAAAAACCCCGCCGAAACGGGGTTGGCGGATTGAAGCAGAGAGCGGCGATGTTCTGCCCGCTCTCGACTCTTTTCTCTCGGCCGATTACTTGTGCACGCCCAGCTTGTCGCGCCAACCCGGGAAGATCTTGTCGGCATCCCCCGGGAAAGATTCGAAGGCGCGAGCGAATTCCTTGTGCTCTTTCGCGAATTCGATCGGGTCGGCACCCGCCTTCCAGCACTCGTAAGATTGACGCAGGGAGATCGCGCCGGCCGCCGGGCTGTCGATGTGGCCGTAAGCGCCACCACCGGAAGTATTGATCACATTGCCATGACCCAGGTTCTCGAAGAAACCGGGCAGACGCAGGGCGTTCATGCCGCCGGAGATGATCGGGGTGGTCGGCTTCATGCCGTGCCATTCCTGGTGGTAATACGGGCCGTCAGCGGAATCGCGCTCGATCATGTAAGCGATACCACGGTCATCCTTGCCGCCTTCCATCTTGCCGTAGCCCATGGTGCCGACGTGGATGCCGGAAGCGCCTTGCAGACGCGACATCTTGGCCAGCACGAACGCGGTATAGCCACGCACGGAGGAAGGTGAGGTGACCGCACCGTGGCCGGCGCGGTGATAGTGCAGGTATTGACCAGGATACTGACGACGCGCGGTGGTGATCATGCCTGGGCCGCCGACATAACCGTCCACCAGGAATGCGACCTTGTTGGCATCCGGGCCGAAGGTTTCCAGCGCGAAATCGGCGCGGGCACACATTTCGTAGTGGTCGTCCGCGGTGATATTCATGGAGAACAGCTTGGCCTGGCCGGTTTCGTCCATGGCACGCTTCATGGAGTCATACACCAGCGGGATCACTTTCTTGACCGGGCAGAACACCTGGTTGCCCTGGGGTTCGTCGTTCTTGATGAAGTCGCCACCCAGCCAGAATTGGTAAGCCGCCTTGGCGAAAGGCTCGGGGCGCAGGCCGAGTTTCGGCTTGATGATGGTGCCGGAGATGTAGCCACCATTGACACGGGGCCGACCCAGGATGTCCCACAGGTCGGTGATGTCCTTGGCCGGGCCATCGTATTGGCGCAGCATGGACCAGGGCACATAGAAGTCCTGCATTTGCAGGCTCTTCACGTCGCCCATGCCCTGGTTGTTGCCGATGGCCAGGGTCAGGAACGACACCAGCATGGCGCGGCCATCGGTGACGTTGCGGTCGAACAGGTCGTTCGGGTAAGCGACCTTCATCACGCCACGGGCTTCGTCGATGAAGTACACCAATGCATCGACGCCCTTGGTGAAGTCGTCGGTGGTGGAGACTTCGACGTTGGTACCGGTGGAGGACTCGGCGGCGATGTGCGCGGCCACTTCCAGGTAACCGTGACCCGTGGCGGGGTACATGTGATAGGCGACGAGTACGTGCTTATCGCCCTTGATCAGGTCTTCTTCTTTCAGGCTGAGGTCGGAATAACGTGCGGACTGATCCATGACTGCTCCATAAAAGATGCATTGGTATTTTGGTTATTCCGGGGAGGCTCTGCCCCTCCAGGAATGAACGCACTATAACGATCACGCCACATAAGAAAAAATCATGATTTCTGATAGGTGCTATAAGCATTTACTTATAATACCGACCCATGCTGCACCTCACTCTGCGCCAACTTCAGGTCTTTGAATCCGTCTCCCGACACCTCTCCCTGTCGCGCGCCGCGGAGGAACTGCATCTTTCTCAACCCGGTGTGTCCATGCAGCTTAAAAAACTGTCGGAGGCGGTCAGCCACCCGTTGCTGGAACAGACCGGCAAGAAGGTAAAACTCACCGACCAGGGCCAGGAACTGGTCACCATGGCGCGGGAAATTCTGGGCGCGGTGAAACGCTACGAACTTTCCCTGGTGGAGCGCCAGGGGCTGGCCGGAGGCTCCCTGCGCATCGTCGCCATCACCACCGCCAGCTACTTCGTGCCACGCCTGCTGGGCGATTTTTCGAGGCGGCACCCGGGCGTGAAAGTCTCGCTGCGCGTCACCAACCGCGAGCAGGTACTTTCCAGCCTGGCCGCGGGTCTGGACGACCTCTATGTCCTGGGACAGCCACCCGAGGGACTGGCGGTCACCGCCATCCCTTTCCTGGAAAATCCGCTGGTGGCACTGGCAGCCCCCGATCACCCCCTGGCACATAAGAAGAACATCCCGCTCGCGCGCCTGGCCGAAGAGCCCTGGCTGTTGCGCGAGCCCGGCTCCGGCACGCGCAAGGCGGTAGAACGCCTGTTCGCGGACCACGGGCAGCAGCTCACCCCACGCATGGAATTGGGCAGCAACGAGGCGATCAAGCAAGCGGTGCTGGCAGGCCTGGGAATCTCCGTCGTGTCCCGCCACACCCTGACCTTGCATACGCCGGGTCAGTTCGCCATCCTCGACGCGGTCGGCTTCCCGATCCCGCGCCAGTGGTACGCCGTCTATCCCGCCGGCCGCCAGCGCAGCGTGGTAGCGCGCACCTTCCTCGACTTTTTATTATCCGACAATCCCTTGCCATGACCCCTACCCAGAAACGACACCGCCCACAGCATCGCCAGACCCCGGAGGCCCACTCACTACCCGCTCTGGCCGCAGCCATCGACGTCCTGGAGCGTGTGCTTGAATTTGAACGCCCGGCCGACGCCGTGCTCTCCTACACCTTCCGCAACGAACCGATGCTGGGCAGCCATGACCGCGCCTTCATCGCCGAAGCGGTCTATGGTGTGCTGCGCCGACTGCGCAGCCTGCGAACACTCGTCGCCACTGCCGCGGAGCCGTTGGCGGATACGCCGCCTTACGGAACCGGCGTACCCCTTGCGGGTACCGCGGAGCCGTTGGCGGATACGCCGCCTTACGGAACCGGCGTACCCCTTGCGGGTACCGCGGAGCCGTTGGCGGATACGCCGC
>CAILNT010000005.1 GCA_903835655.1 uncultured Pseudomonadota bacterium
GTCTGATCGTTTTCACACCGTTTCCATTGACCCCGACGCGGCGGCCTTGCAGGCGGCTTTTCTGAAACGTCACGCCTTGCCCCAGGTGCGAGGTTATCGGCCGGTGTTGCCTCTCGCCATCCGACCGGCGGAGCGGCGCCGTGGAAAACGTTGTCCTGCTCGCGGCTGAACCAATCCAGCACCGCGCCTGGCACGCAGCCAAGCGCCTGAAGTCGAGCTCTACGCCTACATAGCCAAGGAGGCGGAAGCGCGCCTGGCGGCTGTGCCAACACTCGCTTCGCCACGATGGGATCCCGCAGCGCCACCACCCAACCCTCAGAACAGGTGGAAATGCCTGATCTCGACTTCTTGCAAGTACCTTCCCGCCGGTATAAATATAACAACGCGCAACGGTACAATATCGTATTATTTGCCGCGATATTGGCGATAGACTTACGCCATGAATCCGCACGATGGAGCACTTTCCGCGCGCATCGTCCGTGTCCACATTGTTGTGGATGGACGACGGACCTCAGTGTCGCTGGACGAATTACTGGTGGAGTTGGTGATGAGGAAACTGGGTGGGGCTGAGCAGATCGTGATGTGGGCGACTGGGGCGGCCGAGCGTGCAGTCCAGCGACTCCAGTCGTGTCCGGCGTCCCGACGCCAGCGAATAGGGCTATCGCGGCTGGTGCAGCGCGAGGCCATCCGGCTCATCGCAAGGGAGGATCTGTTGTGACCCAGGACGCCAGCCTCCCGACCGGGAAACGCACCGAAAAACCAGCGCGAAAGGCCATTCCGACCAGAAAATCCCGCACTCGCCAGGTCAGGAAATGCGTCGAGGCGGTCCACATCACCAACAACATCACCCTGGTTCAGCGCAAGCTCATCAATGGGCTATTGCTCAACGCCTACTACGAGCTGCCGAACCTGAGCATCACGATCCACCGGATACCGGTCAGCCAGCTCGTGGACATGATCGGCTATGACAGCAACGATATCGCTCGCATCAAGGTGTTATTGAAAGCCCTCACCAACACGGTCATCGAATGGGACATCATGAACGAGGCCGGAAAACGGGAGTGGGGTGTTTCCGCGTTGCTGGCCAGCGCGGACATCATCGATGGGGTCTGTACTTACGCCTACAGTCCCCACCTCCGGGCAAAGCTGTTCAACCCCCAGTTCTATGTCCTGCTCGACATCGACATCGTGCGCCGCTTCCAGTCCGGCTACGCCCTGGCGTTGTACGAAAACTGTGCGCGCTATCGCAGACTTGGACAGACGCCCTCCTTCCCGGTCGAGATCATCAGGGCGCTCCTTGGAGCACGTGACCCGTACTACGACGATTACCGGAAGCTCAACGAGCGGGTGATCCAGCCAGCGCTCAGAGAGGTCAACGCGGTGACCGATCTGGCCCTCACCCTCGAAGTGAAGCGGGAGGCCCGTCAAGTTGCCGAGATTCGGTTCCTGATCGCCACCAACCCCCAGCAGTCCATGCAGATCGAGCCGCCGAGGGAAATGGCGGACAGGTTCGAACCATGTCCCCATCCATCCACGTCACTCGATACCGTTGCATTGGCCAATAACATGCCCGCTATTGCGCCAAACGGGGTCGATGCGGGCATGGGTACCCCAGCGCCCGAAAAATCCACCCAAGAGGGCGGCAGACTCCTTGTTGAGTCGAATCCGATCCGTGCTCGCCTGCAAAACGAGTTCTGCCTTTCGGCACGCGTTGCTGCGCGGGTATGCAGCGAAAACCCGGAAGCGGCCATCCTGGGGGCGATGGATTACGTGCGGTCCCGTTACAACGCCGGCAAGGTGAAGGACATCGGCCCCTACTTTCTCGCGGCCCTGAAGGAAGGCGCCGCCATCAGGCGGAGCCAACTGGAGCCGAACCGCGAAGCGGAAGTCGAAGCGAAGCAAACCGCCAAGGAGAAACGGGATGCACAGCGTCGCGAGAAGGCCCAGGCGGAGATGGGGCGGAACCAGTCGTTATGGGCGCACTTCGAAGCGTTGCCCGAGGACGGCCGGCAGGATGTTCTGGAGAAGTTCCTGGCTTGGCTGTGTACATCGAAGCACAAGCAGAACATCGTGGACATCTTCCAGCGTGGCGGGCTGGCGCATCCCTGGGCCAAATCTGAGTTTCTGTCCTATCTGGGCACCCTCGACAACTGAACTACCGCAACATCGCGGGCAAAGCCCGTCCCGAGGCCGCTGAGCGCTAAACCCGCATCATCGTCTCGCAGCGCCACTGTCTCGTATTGCGAGGGGATGTAGTCCTTCCCACATCAAGGCACCCGCCCACCCGCCGCGATGACATTCGCCCTGGTCTACGGCATCACGCCAACAACAAAGCGTTCCGTGATCGCCGTTGCCGTGGAGGCAGGACGGGTTCCATCGTTGGCGCGTTCTAGGGTGGCCAGGACCATGAGGCTGCCCTGGAGTCTGATCTGGACGGCCGGGGACACCGCCCATCTGGCCGCGTCACACGATACCGTTGCATAAGCCAATAAGACGCCCGTCATTACGTCTAACAGGGTTGATGTAGGTCAGGGTATTCCCAGGCCAGAAAAGCCCGCCCAAGAGGGCGATAGGCCCCTTGCCGAGCCAAATCCGTTCCCAAGGTCGTCTTCAATACAGGGTTCTGCCCATCGGTGCCCGGTTGGGCCATTGGCACATCCCCTTGTTCACCTTGCCAAGTGTGTCTCGATGCAGACTCGGATGCGCCGAGAGGAGTGGAACCCCTTCTCTGTCTTCCTGACGGTCGGTACTGTGGGTGTTCTGGACGAGCCTCGGAGGGTGGTGCCAGGAATTCAAAAAACAACAACAACAACCCCCTGCATTCCCGGCCCCGGCGTTCGCGCGCGTGTTGTTGTTGCTTTTCCTTTAAAAGGTTTAATAGGTTTAGGGGGGATTTTGCAGGTCGATTTAAGGAGTGGCTTGTCCATGCCTGCAGCCACCTTTCGATCCGTCGTAAACCCGCATGAATACTCATTTTTGGCAGCATGTGGGGCAGGTCCACCAAGTTGGTTCCGGGGGTGGCTCTGCCTGTGGATAACTTTACGAGATGTCCCCGTTTACAGGATGGCATGCCCCCATTTACAGGATGAGACGTCCCCATTTACAGGAGGAAATGTCCCCGTTTACAGGGGCGAGAAATCGAAATGTCCCTGTTTATGGGGCGGCTCCGGAGGGTGGCTTTCCGCGCTCTGTGGATAACTTTCAATTCACCATGCCGGGCGACGAAGAACTACAGCGCGTCTGATCGGCGGGATAGCGCATGGATAGAGGCTTCACACGGTTTTTACATGGCGGCCACAAGGCGATTCGCGGGGTGGCTGTAGGAATGCAGTGCATCGCGAAATGCCCCCGTTTACGGGGCGAGATGTCCCCATTTACAGGATGAAAAATGGACGAAATGTCCCCGTTTACAGGAAGCGTAGTGTAATATAATCAACATGTTATGTTATTTACGTGCTTGATTCGCATGGCGAAATACGGAAACAAGGCAGTCCGAAGGAACAAATAGAAGTCCGAAACCAGTATCGGAAACCGGCCTGCCGGCGCTATTCCGCCGTCTGGCAGGGTAGGCGGAGGTAGGCCGGGAAGGCATTGAGACGCTGGCTAAGCGGGCTCAAGGAAGATCCGCTTGAATACGCGCCAGTCATAGAAAGCTGGCGACACCAGCCCAGATAACCAAGTTCTCGCCAATGCCGTGCCCCGTGCCCAAGCGGGCTACGTTGCGTGGACAACGCTTCACTCAATGCCCGATCCTGTCGAGCATCCATCGGCCCCTCCTCGCTGGTGGAGCCTCCGGGACGAAGTTACCGCTGTGCCCGCTGCGGCGCAGTGGTACTCCTCTGCAGCCATTGTGACCACGGCCATCGCTACTGCTCCGACGAATGTGCCCAGGCGGCCCGCGCCTGTTCCCTGCGCGCGGCCGGCAAGCGCTATCAAGCAAGTCAGCGTGGCCGCCGCGCCCATGCCGAGCGCCAGCGCCGCTACCGTGCTCGGAAAAAGAAAGTGACGCATCACGGTTCCCCACCCCCGGCCACAACTGCTGTACTGCCTCCCCATCCGACGACGCCAACGGAAAGCGCCTTGCCGCAGCCCCGGCACTGCCATTTATGTGGCCGGCCGCTAGACCTACAGGTGCGCCAGGACTTGCTGCGCCGTCGGATTCGCCGACCTTCACCTTAAACAAACAGGAGAGAGACATCTCATGGCCCTACCCCCTGAACGCGAAGCCACTATGCGCATAAACCCTGCCGGCTACCTCGCCCAGTTCAACGTACTGCCCTACCTGGTCGCCGTGGCCGATGAAGTGCTCGACCTGGGCATCGAACCGATCACGCCGGCGCAACTGGCGCGTGCTGCATCACATGCTATCCGCAAGATGCCCGTGCATGCACTGGAAGCGGCTGTCGTTTCGATGGCGATGCTGGGCGAAGGGCTGGTGGAGACCGATGCCGCCCGTGATCTGATCCGCCAGCACCTGGCCGCAATTGGCGAGGCGCTGGAAGCGAACGACCGGGATGTCATGGGCGACGCCTATGGCAAACCGGTGGTGAACCTCAACCAGGGAAAAGGGTAGGGCGTTGGTTGATCGAATCCGCCATGGTTGGGTGGGCCGGCGCCGACGATCACGCTATGAACCAGGGGGGCGGCTATGGCTGGCTGTTCTTTCTGGACATCCAAGGTGACGACCGAGGCTTTGCGAATGGCGCATCTGTGTAAGCGTCCAACCCCACCATCTATGCTGATCGCGTAAGCCTGTGCAAGCTGGGTTCTTCATTCATGGAGGCACCCGAGATGGCGAAGCGGCACGGGGCGGCATACTGGCAGGAGCATCTTGCCGCGTGGCATCAAAGCGACCTGACGCAACGAGCGTACTGCGCACAGCACGGATTGGGAGAGCGGGCGTTCTATCGCTGGCACCGCAGGGAGAAGGAAGCCATCGCGGCGGGGAAGGCCACGCTGACCCTGGTCCCGGTCAGCGTCGGTGCGCCGGCGACGAACAACGTCATCAGGCTGCACAGCCCGGGTGGCTGGCGAATCGAACTGCCGGCAGGGGAAGCCCCCTGGCTGGCCGACCTGCTGAGGCACCTGCCATGATGCCGACAGTGAACCAGGTCTGGCTGGTAGTCGAAGCGATCGACATGCGCGCCGGCATCGACGGCCTCTCGCAACGAATTCAGAACACTTTGGGGCGCTCGCCCTGCGACGGCAGCGCCTATGCCTTCCGCAACCGCCGCCAGAATCGGCTCAAGCTCCTGATCTGGGACGGTACCGGCGTCTGGCTCTGCCAGCGGCGCCTGCATCGTGGCCACTTCATCTGGCCCAGTGCAGATACCCCGGTTTGCACCCTGACGGCGGCGCAGTGGCAATGGCTGATCACCGGGGTCGATTGGCAACGCCTGGACGTGCCGGCGCCGGCCCACTGGCAGGTCTAGCACACTGCCCATTCGGGTAAGGCGAACCTACCCGAAAGAAACCGCACGAACCCAGTGTCCAGGCGGCTTGCGGCGGGATGAACCAGGTAAAATTCGGGCATGAATTCGAGCCCTGAATCGACCCGGATCGAGACCCTCGGTGAAGCCGCCAACGTGCTTTACGATGGGGCCGAGAACCCAGTTCAGGAACTGCTCGATCTGATCCAACAGCAAGCCGCCGAAGCCGCCCGGCTGAATGCCGCGCTCGCCGCGCGGGACGCCACCCTCCAGCACGCCGAAGCCAAGATTCAGGCGCTGACCCTGGAACTCGCCCACCTGCGCCGCATCCGCTTCGGTGCCAAGAGCGAAGCGTTGAGCGCGGAACAGCGCGACCTGTTCCAGGAAACCCTGGACGCCGACATCGCCGCCTGCGAGGCCGAAGCCGAACAGGCCGCTCCCGCAGCCTCTGCCCCCAACCCCAAACGCCCCCGTGCCGGCCGCCAACCCCTGCCGGCCCATCTGCCGCGCATCGAACACCGGCACGAGCCGGAGTCCTGCACCTGCGGCCAATGCGGCCACGATCTGGTCAAGATCGGCGAGGACGTCAGCGAACAACTCGACGTCGAACCCGCCCGTTTCTTCGTCCACCGCCACATCCGCCCGCAATACGCCTGCCGCGCCTGCGAGACCATCTCCGCCGCCCCGGTTCCGGCCGCGATCATCGACGGCAGCCTGGCCGCCCCCGGCCTGCTGGCCTGGGTGGCTACGGCCAAATATGCCGACCATCTCCCCCTGTACCGTATCGAACAGATTGCCGCGCGCCAGGACGTCCCCCTGCCGCGTTCCACCCAGGCGCAATGGTTGGGCCGTGTGGGTGTGGCGCTGACCCCGCTGGCGGGGCGAATGGCGGAAATGCTCAAGCAATCCCCGGTCCTGCATGCCGACGAGACGCCGGTGGCGCAGCTCGACCCCGGTGCGGGGAAGACCAAGCGAGCCTACCTGTGGGCCTACCGCAGCAACAGCCTGGCGGCCGGGCCGCCGATCGTGGTGTTCGACTACCAGGCGAGCCGTTCGGGCAGTCATGCCAGCACCTTCCTGGAAGGATGGCGCGGCCATTTGATGGTGGACGACTATGCCGGCTACAAGGCGCTGTTCAATTCGGGCATCACGGAACTGGCGTGCCTGGCGCATGCGCGGCGGAAATTCTTCGACCTACACGAGGCGAACCAGAGCCCGATCGCCCAGGAGGCCCTGATGCGCATCGGCAAGCTCTATGCCATCGAGCAGGCGGGGCGTGACCTGGACATCCCCCAGCGGCAGGCGCTACGGCAAAGCGAAGCCCGGCCAGTACTGGATGCGCTGTTTACCTGGTTGTTGGCCACCCGCAAGACCGTGGCCGACGGCAGCGGCACGGCGAAGGCAATCGACTACAGCCTGAAGCGCTGGGCGGCGTTCGTCCGCTATGCGGACTCGGGAGACCTGCCTATCGACAACAACCCGGTGGAGAACGCGATTCGGCCCATCGCCATCGGCAAGAAAAACTGGCTCTTCGCCGGTTCGGAGCGGGCGGGGAAACGCACGGCAGCGATCCAGAGCCTAATCGGCACAGCTCGACTCAATGGCCTGGATCCAGCGGCCTGGCTGCGCGACACCCTGGCGAAACTCCCCGCTTGGCCGAATAGCCGGATCGACGAACTGCTGCCACTGCGGGGCAAACACAAACCCTGACTTGATGGCGATTGGCTAGATGGGATGGGTGGACGCTTACGCATCTGTGCCATATAGCCGACGTATAGCACGACGGTTTGCCGCTGGCCGGGTCCGACCCATTTCGGTCAGACAGTTTTCTCCATAGCTGCCGTCCCGTCAAAGCCATGTTCTGCGACCTGGATTTCTATAAAGCGGCCGTTGGCGACATCACCCTTCCGGCCAGGAGCCAGCATTCGAGCAACACCGGAACCAGCCATCCAAGTGACAAGATCTCACTACACACGAGACGATCGTCGTCGACGAATATGGTGCATTTACTCAAGCATCACTACCAGCGTATAGACACAGGACGCATGATCCATTCGGCTCCCAGAAGAGCCGAATCGGATACGACGTGATGTAACAATTCGTTGGTAAAGCCGCTCAGGCAAAGCGCGTATCAGGGTGATAGGTGCAGCGTAAGTGACACTAGTCGAGATGAACTAGCCCATCCATCGCCTGGATCAGTTCGGACAGCAGTTCGGGTTTGGGGGCTCTCAGGTGGGCGATGTCGTCCCGTACCAATTTGGTTTTCCAGCAAACGTTCACAGCTCGGCGCTCGTTCTCCGTCTTCACGTCCAGGATGTCTCGCTTGGCCATGCCGCTAATGTTGTTGTATTCGAGGTCCTCCGAGTCCACCAGCCTTTGAAATTCCCCCTGAGGTATCGCGATCTTCCCCTTGGGATGCCGGGCCGCAATCTGGCGCAATTGCGGCAGAAATATCTTCACTACCTCGGAGCGCCTCTCCTCGCTCCAGGGCGTGATAGCCTTCAGGCAGGCTCGCCAGTAGCGCCGATCGATGCGCCCCTTGGCGTCGACCTTTTGCTCTGCCGTGCCGTGTTCGGCCAGGTAGAAGTCGTGCAGCAGATGCGGCTGGGATGTCACGATCGAGCGAGTGCCGGTGAGCCAACTGAGCGTGCGCCAACGCTCGTGATCCTCCCCAAGAAGGAGGCCAAGGTGGTCACGGATCGCCAGAATCTGGCTGTCGTCCAGGAGCATCAACCGCTCGGCGAACAGCGCGTCGAAGCCGGCGAATTCGCCGACGATCGCGCGCAGTAGGCGGGTGCTGCCGGGGCCGGGCCGGTTGATCATGCGCAGGGACACGTAGGCATCCATTTCGTCCGGGGTCAGGCCGCCGTCGAAGGTGATGAGATGAATCTTGTTCTGGTGCCCATCGCCCTGATGCGAAGCATCATGGATAGTGGTGACCAGGTGCACGTTGCCCTCCGTGTGGCCCGTGGCCGCCATGAACTCCACCGTGTAGGCGTCACATAGAGCCTGGGCCTTCGCATCATCCGGTTGCAGCAGGATCGAACTGGCCGAAGCGAGATGCAAGCGGGCAAGTTCCGCAGCCGTGACTCGCCGGTTACCCTCGCCGAAATGGACGCCCACGTCGCTGGCAATGTCCGTCCCGCTGCGGATCAGCAGTCGGATCGGATGGGGGAAATGGGCGTCCTGCAACCCACGAGCTATCCCCTCGCGGGTGCCAGGCACCGTGGTCTTGGGCAGGTTGACCACCAGCACCCGCGAACTCGTGATCTGCGTAGCGATCTTCTCGATCAGGGATCGCGGTCCAGGCAGCAGCCAGTATAGGCCGGCGTCGAGACTATGCATGGCGACTCCTTAGCTCGTCAGCAGATCGATGTATAGCTTGGGCACCAACCAGGTGTGGGCCGGGCCTTCCTGGATGAGCCCCATCCAGTAGAGGAACGCCCACATCGACTCAGTGATGCGGTAGATCGCCATGGTTTCTTCGCGGTCCGCGTAGTGACTCCGATCCATGCTATTGATCATGCCCAGAAACTCCTCGATGTCCTTGCGCCGGTCCGCGCCCAGAGTTGGGGGCAGGCCGATGTGCTGGTAAAACGCCTCCAGTGACGGTGCCAGCAAGGATCGGTTCGTTGCCGGTGACGCCAGGGCCTCCTCCAGGGTCAGGCTCGGGGTACACAGGTCTAGCACTGCCTTGCCGAATCCACAGGTCGCAGTACGGATGGCGGCCAGGGCATCCGGACGGTCGGCTACCTTGACGTTCTCCTGCACGTGGTAATGGATAGCGTCATCTGACCACGGTGGGATGGGGACAACGCGCCACGAGCGCTGGCTGTCGGTGCTTGGCTTGAGACTGTTGTTCTCCAAGGCGCGGGTCAGTTCCAGCGCGCGGGCAGGTGTGGCCAGCAGCATGATGCGAATCCCATGCTTGCTGGCCTTCTGAGCGACAGCCGCGTAGTCGCCGACCTGATCCACCCGCCAGGCAGCCTCGCGTACGGCCAGAATCTTCGGTTCCCGGCCGTCGTGAGTGGTCCGCCGTTGCCGATCGATCAGTTGCAATAGTTGGTTGGGTTGGGTCACCGGTGCCGATGAGAACATCCCCTCCTGCAATTTCCACTCCTCGCGTCCCACCCGGGTCAGGTCCATCAGGCCACTCAGGGCGTTGCCGGTCAGGATCAACAATTGTCCGTCTGAGGTATCCATGTGGTTGCGAATCCAACTCATGGGCATCGGGAAGGACATCGAGCCGGAGTTGTGCAAGGTCATGCAGATGCGCCGCTCGCCCTGGTTGCGGCTGGTCTCCGGCGGCTCGTCGGCTAAGCCGGTAAGCAGTGTGATCACCCGGTTCTTGTCGCCGAGCATCATGGCGATGTTCGGGTTGCGTAGCAGGTAGTGGATGCCAGATCGCTCTATCACGTTGAGCTTGCACATCTCGTCGAGAAGGGCCTCGTAGACGCCGATGCTGCTGTTCTCGAAGTGGCGCGGGCAGTAGGCCTCACAGTGTTCGCGCAGATCGGCGGTGGAGAGCCCCGTGTACTGGCCGTTTTCCACCTCGGTGTAGTAGACGTCAGCCAGGATCAGGGCGATGGCCTTGTAGCGCTTATCGAGCTTGAGGTTGAGGGCGAACTTCTCGCGCAACTCGGACAGCAGGTTGTTGTCCTTCTCCACCACGTTCAGCATGTCGGCCGTGATGAAGTAGGGCGGCTTCTTGTCCTGGCGGTTGTTCTGCAGATGTTCGACCAGCCGCTTGCAATAGAGCTGGATGAAGGCCGGGTAGTTGTTGCACACAGCCATGATGCGCATGGCCAGGTCCTCGTCGCCGGGCCGGAACAGAAAACCCATGGCAGCCAGGGGCTTGGTAATCAGCCGGATGCCACGTTGCACGTCATCCACGCCGGTAAACGGCTTCAGCGGAATCGGATCGGCCTTGCCGAAAACCGAGTTCGCGTCGTTGGCCATGCGCGTCATGTTGTGCAGGCCGGCGATCACCATGCGTATGTGGCAGGCGTGATTCAGGTCGTCAGCCAGTTGCGTGAGGGTGCGCACGAAGCTCTCCTCATCTGGCGTGCGCCGCAACTCGCACCCCATCAGGTTGTCGGCCTCGTCGATGAGCAGGTACAGGGACTTGAGGATACCCGACTCCACCAGCTGCTTCTCGATGTGCTGCTGGATTGGCTTCCAGTGCGTCGGCACGGGGCCGGCAATCGGTGCGATCAGGCGGCGACTGAGTAGGGCACGGTAGATGAATTCCCAAGCGGAAGACACGTAATCGCCGGCGGTGTTCACCGTGTCCATGGAGATGTAGACGGCAGCCTGGCCGGGCACGTTGCGCAACTCCAATTCGATCTGGCTGAGCAGTGAAGACTTGCCCAGTCGGCGACCGCCATACAGGACCGCCAGGCCCTTCACCGCGCGCAGGCTGGTCAGTTCACTCTGACGGCCAAAGAACATCTCGCTGGGTACTGGCTTCGTGGTGTAGTCGTCGTAGGGGTTGGTGGTGAACGTCAGCATGCCCACCTTGATCAGCGCCGGCAGGCTCTCGCCCGTGTGCAGGGCAGCATAGGCAATCAGGTCGTCGTCGATGTACAGTGTTGGATGCGGGAAGGCCACTTTGGCCCGCTTCTGCATGTTGAACTGGGTCCGGGCCATCACTAGGGACGGGACGTTGCCGATCTCCGTTAGTGTCTGACGGATATCGCTTTCCTGCGGATTGCCGAAGATCGCCACGCACATGCTGTGGGTGGAGCTTGAGCCCAGCACTGGTGGGATGAACAGTGGATCCTCAGGAGCTGTTGTGAAGTAGCGGAAGGTGTTCACGTCCAGAATGAAGCGGGCTCGATTCGGGCGGCCGTTTTCTGGCATATAGGTGGGCAGGTTTGCCATGCCCATGGACTGGAACAGTCGTTCGGTGAACTCGACCTTGTTCGGATTGCGTGCATTGAAGAATGCAATCCAGGCATCGATGAACGCCACGGCGTCGTTGCGCTGCTCCTCGTCCAGTCGGGAAAGCCATTCTGGATCGTGTTCCGGGTCGGGCGGGGCGCTCAGTCGAATCTTGAGATCGTCCAACAGGTGCTTATTGCGGCCGGTCGACTTCCTCAGTTGATCGATGAAATCGTCGTACTCGTCGGCCAGGTTGTGCGCTGAAGCGGCCAGGCGGGCGGGCAGCTTGCCACTTTGCTGCAGCATGTTCAGGGCATCTTGGGCCGTCAGCAGGGTAGCCGCGTTGCTCGATTCGAGCATGTCACGGATGCGCAGGATGTCCGATGCCTGTACCAGGCCAGTCGCCTCAATGGTAGCCAGATCCGTCTCCAGTTTGGCCCGACTCTCCTTGAGTCGCGTTTCCAACGGTTGCTGCACGTTGCAGCGCAAACTGGCCCGTGCCTGCGGGAAATCCGGGTAAACGGCGGATTCGACCTCTGCGCGGCCGACTGAACGACCGTTGCGATGGCACAGCGTGTGCAATTCCTCGATTAGCCACTGCATGCGCATTGCCTCCTCAGAGGGCAACGCGTTCAGGGTCATGGCATGCGCCACCTTCTGCCGGGCATCCTGCAGCAACGCTACCAGGGCATCCCGCTCGATGTGGTACTGCTGCTCCAGGGTCACGCCCTTGGGTACTTTGTGCACGGGTAGAAGGGGGGCAATCAGGAAGGCGGGCAGGAAGCGCTTGGCCGCGATGTGGCCCTGGTAGGCATCGGCCAGAGCCTTGTCGATATCATCTTCGGAGCCAGGTTCGCCCATCGTGATCGGCTCATCCGCCAGCTGCTGTAGCTGAGTGAACACGTGCTCGGGTGTACACAGCGGTGGCGTTAGGTCATCCGACTGGTTAAGCGCCGGCATCAGATCCTTGCCGAGCGACACCTGCAGTAGCAGACGCTGCTTGTTGTCAGGGATGCACGCTGCCGGCTCCCCCGCATCGAACAACTGGATGACGCACTGGAAGGCCTTGATCGCCGCGTCTCGGTAGAGCCGCTCGATTTCGCTTGCAGGCTGGAGCGCCCCGGCTTCACTGATAGATTCGCTTAGTTTGGCGTTGAGCGCATCCAGGAAGGCCTGCATGTCCCGGGTGAGTTCCGCGTTCTGCGTGTCACGGCGATTCACCAGATCTAGATATGACACGACGAACTTCTCCGTGGCCTCGATATTCTCGAACATCATCAGCCGGTAGGTGCCTTCAGGCTTGGTGCGGTCCTTGATCCTCTTGAAGGCGTCGTCGATGGCCTGGTTAGGCCGCTTGAACTTGGGCTTCGCCTCCTCGTAGGCGGCGGGCAGCCGGGTGGTATCGCCCCTGGCAATCAGGGTCAGGCATTTGCCGATCGGCGTGTTTGGGTTGAACATCTCCGCATGAGCATTCTTGAAGCTGTAGTTGTGGAAGTTGCTGTGGATCTCCGGGGCGTCCTTCCAGGTGGCGGCACGTTTGTGAAAGCGCGCGAGCTCGTGCTCGATGGCGTTTTTATCGCCGATGCGCGAACGTACGAACAAATCGCGGGTCAGCGCCAGGCCGCGGACCCGGATGACATCCAGGTGCTCAACCAGGCCAAGTAGCGCGAGGTGGCTCGACAACCGGGAGGAGACAGCGTTGCCGATGCGCCACTGCACCTCGATCTCGTCGAATAGCATGTTGCCCAGACCAGCGGCCAATATCCCCAGGGCCATGAAAGCTGGATCGGCAACGCGGCCGGATGGCAGGCGATCTGCGCTCAGCACCTCGCTCAGGCGGGGATCTAGCTTCGTATCGAACAGAAACTGGCAGTCCATGGCGTCGAGGGCCTGTACCAGGGCATGCAGGATGGTGTGGTGTACCTGAAGTTCGGGGTTGTCCTCACCTTCAATCATCTTGCCGATCGCGGCCACATGCACGTCGGCCAAGCCATAGAGCCGGCTATTCACCAGTCTGCGCAGTACCTCCATCTGCGACACCAAGGCAATCTCGCCAGTCATGCACGGCGTATCAGCCTCCTCTTCGTCCATAGGCAACGACATGGGTTTCGGTTCAACCCGGACCGGGATCGGCGTAGGTGCCGCGACCGCCTTGACCGTGACCGGAGCAGGTGGAGGAACCGGGGCCTCGACAATCTCCACCGCCTCGATGATGGGTGGTGCGACCGGTTCGACTGGAGCCTCCGGGAAAAGGCTGAGAGTCACAGGTGGGGGTTCAGCCATGGCCAGGCTGAATTCCGTGGCCAGCGCTGGAGTCTCAGGGGGAACTGGGGGCTCATCCACCGGTGTATCGGGCGAAGGTGGCATCTCATCCGGAGGCACGTCGGGTTCGCCTGGTTGGGTCAGCGTGTAGCAGGTACAGGATTCCAGCAGATGGCGCACCTCGCCTGAACGTATGAATGCGTTGTCCGTGACCTGAAGGGCGATGTCCGAGCGCTTCTTGCGTTCTTGGAGGTTGGATGGCTTTGGAGCGGACTCCAGATCGTTCAGCACTTTCAGAAGTGCTTCCAGATTGCCAACGGCCTCCTCGATATCCGCCAGTTCCGCCTGGGCGCGTTCGAGGATGCTAGCGTCGATGGAGCAGGGCTCAACCCCGAGGATACCGAGGTCGTCGCGCATGGCGTTGATCTGCGCCGCCATGGCCTGCTGGCGTTCTTCGAACTGCCGCATCTTGGAGGCCAGCGCCTGGCTAGCGGCGTGTAACGATATCTGGTCCGCGTGGATACCTTCGAGAACCTTGATCTGCGCCTGGATGCTGCTGAGGAGAGAATCGAATTGCTCGGAGCCGGGTTCGATCGCCTCGATAAGTTCAACGAGCGTCTGCTTGGTGATCATGGTGAGGTTACCTTCCTGTTTTTCTGTAATGTGCAGTTCAAGGTGCGGTTCAGAGATGGCCGCCGGATCAGTTTGTGGTAACGGAATCACAGAGGGTGAATCGGCCGGTACCGGGATCTCGATCTTGGGTAGATCGCGCAAGACCACCAAGTTGCCAGTCTTGCCCTTGTGCTCCAGCACCGTCTGGATGGCTGCAGCGGTCGCCAGGTAATACTCGAGGGCGTGCTGTGTGCGCGGCCCAGGCATGGCGCTCAGGTGTTCGGTGATAGCGTCAGTCCACTCCAGGTTGGGCAGCTGGGCGGCCATGAACACCAGCCAGCCCAGCAGTACGTCATGGCCCTGTTCGCAGGACCACCTCACCATGCGTTCGAACGCGCCCCCCTCGATGTTGTAGGGGTTGACCGGCTCATCCGGGTGCGCCGAGTTGTAATCGCGCTCGATAAGTTCGGCCATCTCGGCGTAGGTGATCTGGCCGATCCCGCGGGTCGCATTGACGATGGTCGAACAGGTCTGCGGAATGCGCAGCTTGTCGGCGAGCCAGTCCAAGTAGTGATCGGCACTGGGCATTTCCACGCCATGCTGCTTCACGTAGCCGAAGTCGCGCAGCCAGTCCCAGCTTCGCCGCAAGCGACGCTTGGTCACTTCCCCGGTCAGGTTGAAGATGCCGGCAGTCTTCACCCAGTAAGGTAGCTCGACGCGTACCCGAGCATCACCGTTGAACATCCGGTGGTACAACTGCCGACCGTGGAAATCTTGGTGCTCGTGGATGAACGGCATGGGCGTGTGTCGGACACGACTGAGCAGGTCAGTATCGTTTTCCTGCCGGGGTGAACCCAACGGGTCCGGTGTGCTTTCATCCAGAGTTGGAGCGGCGTCGACTTCGCCCTCAACGGCCTGGATCACCTTCTCGGACAGGACCGAACCGGTGGATGCGGTCGGCTCTTGAGTATCGCCAGTCAGCACCAAGCCAACGTCGTCGTCATCCGGATAGCGGATGATGTAATCCTCGATCTTGGCCCGGAAGAACATGGGCATCGGCAGCTTGGTCCAGTCGTTGTGGTGCGCGTACCCCAGTCGCAGTCCCATGGCTAGGATCGCGTACACGCTGGGGGGCATGCCGCTCGGTGATGACATGACCGTCATGTCCATGGGCGCCGGCAGGGAGGCATCCAGAGAGGCAACATCCAGGATCTTCAGTTCGTACTCGCGCGTACCCTTACCGATCTGGGCCATGCGCGGCATGTTGCGATAGCACGAGAAGCCACGCTTCACCTGCACGGTCTTGGTGTAACCCATCGAGGCAATATAGTGGCCGAAGCGTCGGGTTTCCGGTAAAGCCTCGTTGACGATCTCAACCAGACGCATATCGGTGGTGGCATACATATCCTGCTGCAACTCACCGGTCGGTTCGCCGTTACACCAGCCGCGGAAGACTGCTTTGACCAGGGTGCGTAGCGACAGGGTATCGATGCTGCGCCGCAGTCGGATGAAGGTCATGCCTTCGAAGCGCGAGAGGGAGAGGTTGCCGAGCTTCGGCGGATTGCCAGCGGCGAGGTCGGCGTCGCTGATGCCCCGCCAGAGACTTCTGACGCTATCCCATTGAGTCATCACCACCGCGTTGGGATCTTCCGCGTGGATGTCCACCAGCGCCCGCCGGGTCAGTTCCTCGAATGCACCCTTGAGCCAGTCGTCGTCGCCTTCCTGCAGGTGCCGTTGGCTGCCCATCCAGGACAACCCTTTGGCCAGGGGCATCCAGTCGGTCATCTGTGTGGAGCCGTCCCGGTAACCGATCCGCACCTCGGTATTGCCGGACTCGACCACGACCCTTGTAAACAGCACGAAGTTGACCCCGGTCTGGCCGCTGCGCGTCTGGGCGCGGGACCGGACTGCCTGGACACCGTAGATGGCCTTGGGCAGACGATCGGCCGGGATCGGCAAGCGCTCGACGAATGCTTTCACGCCGAACACCGCCCCACTGTGGGCCAGCATCACATCCAGGAGGGCGCTCTGCACACGATGCAAGAAATTCTGCTGCGACTTCGGGTCGTCCGGGGACTCAATGGGCAGCACGTGGTGCACGTTGGCGCCGATAGCCGACAGGGCATGGATGCCGGCGTAGTAGTTGACCGCATCCTCCGGCTTGGTGCTAACGCGATCCGACACGCAGATCAGCACCACGATATGCCGGTCACCGCTCAATTCGCGGATACGCTCAGCACTGGGCTGCCACTGTTTTACCCGGGCATCGAAGCGCTGTCGGGCCTTCCCGGCTGGCAGATCGAGATTCGCGCGTAGCCCGTGGGTGCCTTCCGGCAGGGGTTCGTCGTACACCGTGACTGCATCGCCGAACAACACCCCCACTGTTTTTTTTACCAACCCTTTTTCCGTCTGATAGTCGGACAACAGCCAGATCACCGGCATCTTCCCGTCATGGACCTGGCGCAGAGCTGTCGTATTCTGCTCACGGTAGAGGTCCAGGTTGGCCTTGCGCAGGACACTGTCCTCCTCGATGCCGTCTTCTTCGTCCTCGTCACCTTCCACGGCCTGGGCGAACACCCCGCCGGCGGTACCGAAGTCGGTCAGTTTCAGCATTTCCTGGCGCGGTTTGGCCTGAAAACGGGGCAACTTCACCTCCCGGATCGGGATTGGCCGATTGCTGAGCAGGGGGTCAAGCAGGGTGCTGACCGTTTGTAGCAGCGACACTTCGTCGCCTTCGAACACAGTGCGTGGAGACACTGATCGGAACAGTGCAGGCAGTTCTGGCAGCCCGACCCACCAGCCATTGTGCTCATCAAACTCACGCCGGCCGATCGCTTCAGCAAGGTCTTTGGGCAGATTGTTGCCGGACTCCCGTTGTAAGGTCGCGTATTCGTCGCCGAACGCCCACCCGTCCTGTGTCTTTATGACGTTGACCCGCGACACCGGTCGGCCCACCGCCATCACGTAGGCGCTCACCATACTGCTGCTGCGGAACTGCACGGCGGGCACTTTCTTCGCCCAAACCCGCTTCATGGCCGATACCGAGAGGTAGATGTCACCGCTGTACGGCACGCTGGCCACAGTCAACCGGGCGACCATTGAATAAGTGTCTTCCCGGTAGCGACCGTCCCCGCGCTTGGGCCTGGTCATCAGTTCCACGGAATTGCTGGTGTAATCGGGTGACGCTACCAGTTCGCAGGCGCCCAGCCCGTCGAACAGGCTCTCGCCAACCAGGCGCTCACCGATTTCTCGGGCGATGAGGGCAAAGTTGGGCTGTCCATTGTCATTAATGTACGTCGTCTGGACGGGAGTTAAATCAAATGCGCCCGGCAGCACGCTCTCCCGTAGCCGTTCGGCCAGGTGCCCCAGTCCGTGACGCTCCGCCCAAGTCTCTACATCGTCGATGAGCCAACGCTTGACCACACGCGCAAGGGTTTCCCTTACGCCAGGCAGGGCGTATTCCAGCGGGGCGTAGAGCTCGATGGCTGGCGGTAAGGTGCCAGTCCGGTCGGGCCTCAGTCCGAGATGCCGATCCAGGGTGATGACGTTATCCAACTGGCACAGCATAGCCGTGCGCAGAGAAACAATCGGCAGGTTGATCTTGCTGGCCTTGGCGGCGTCGATCAGGTCGCCGAACGCCGTCTTCATCTCACTCACGAACCGAACCCGGGCCAAAGACACGCTGCCTGTCAGCCAATCTCTTGAGATCGACCGTCCAATCAGGGTCGCCTCGCGTTTCGATTTGGCCCCGTCGACGCGGGTCCAGAGGATCATGGAGTCAGTATTCATGAGGCTGCGCGGATCAGGTTTTGGATGGCGTTCAGGGGTTCCGAGAACGATTGGTAGAGATTGCGGTAGCACTCCCGCCGGGCGGGATCAGGGTAGTTCAGACACTTCTGCAGGATGGTCTGCATCATGACCAGCATGGAGGTGCGCTCGCTGTCGGCCATACCCAAGGCGGAATTCGGCGCCCAGGCGGCATCGACGAAGTACACGAATGCCGGGCAGTCACCGCGCATCGCCCGGCCAATGGTCTGCAGGATGATGATCATCTGGTCGGCCACGAACGGTTCGGCGTAGGGACCCAGGCGTTGCGACACCAGAGGCAGCCGCAGCAGGTACTCGGCCATGTGAGTCGCCTCTCGGCGAGATTGTCCCAGGCCGGCAAGTGCCTTTTCAGGGTTATCAAATCGGCATTGATCGAATCTCTCGGAGGCCTGTCCAACCAACCCTTGGATCAATTGCAGGCTGTCCCCGCGCGGGTGCGGGCGGGTGAGGAAGAACAGAGAGCCAATCATGGCCTTATTCTGGCGAGGGCCGTACTGGAAAACGATGTTGACGCCGCGGCCGATGGCGTTCATCGGGAAGATCAACAGTTCCCAGGTGCTGTCTTCGCCCAGTTGCTCGACCTCGGCGGCTGTGACCGCGTGGTCATCCATGATGCCGTGCAGGGTGGACTGCGTCAGGTAGCGCACCTTGCCACGCCAAGTGGGATGATTGGCTTCAATGTGTTGGAACAGCCATTTGCATTGCTCATACGAGTTCACCACGAACCCTGCTTTGCGCGACATCCCGTCCACCACATCGTTCTCGGCGATGGCGTTGCTGACGTGGCTGAACGTACCGTCCTTGAGCAACTGGTCGACGATGGTTTTCAGGATCGACTCGCGTTGGCTCATCCTGGCGCCACTGAAGCGCAGCGGGGTGATTCCGTCATGGGGATCTCGTAACGGCAGGAAGGTATAGCGTGACCGCTTCCACCCATCGCCGGCGTTGGGACGCTGCAGAACGTAATGTGGGCCTACACCGACATGGTTGCTGGGACTTTGCTCAAGCATCGAGGTTGCACTGGTCAGCAGCACCGCCATGCCACCACCCTCGGCCTCCTCGCCAAGACGGATCATGCGCTGGGGCAAGGTGCGCGGCGTACCGGCGAAGCTCACGTGCGAGACATCGACGTTGCCCTCCTCGCTGATCGTGTAACGAACCCCGCTCATGCGACCAATCAGGGACTCCGGCAGGATGGCCATCTGGTCGCGCGACGGTCGTGACTCAAACACGTTGTCGCTCACCAGGCCCTCTGCGTTCATAAGCCGCAAGTGAGGCGCCAGACCGAAGTGCTGCAGCACCACTAGGGTGACCGTCACCAGGAGACCGCAGTAGGCGAAGAAGGTCTCATCGTCCACTGTGAACGAGAGCTTGGGGGCGGCTCGCATGGTGGCGGCAATCTCACGAACTGCCGCATCATTGCCGTCCCGCTCCCAACGCTCAAGGGCCTGGGCGAGCCGGTCTTGGAAGGTCCGCACTTCTTCTATATCGATGCTGAGCAGCTCGGCGGCTTCAGCTAGTGTGCGCTCAAGATCGAGCGGATCCTCGTCATCGTCGTCTAGCTCTAGATCATGTCGGAACGCAACCCGTTTCACCGACACATCCCAGACCCGTTCGATGGCCTGCCTGGCATCGCGTCGGACATCGTCGTCCTTGTCCCGCTCATCGGCATACATGTCCGCCAGGATCGACAGCGAGGTCAGCAGGATGTTGGCGTTGTCGGCCCGGAACTTGGGTGGGAAGTGGGTGATGCGTCCCAGAAGCCGTTCCGTCGCCCGGCCGAAGCGCCCGGTCATCTCCAACAGGGTCGGCAGGGTCTCTCCCGCCATGAAGGCATTACGACCGCCGGCTGCAGGCTGATGGATATCCCGGATCAAGGTGTTCCAGAGGGAATCCGAGTCTCCCACCAGTTTCATGATCGGCGTGCCGCGCGCATCAAGGCTGTTCTGGGCGCCATCGCATTCATCCACTACCAACAGATCGAAGGTGCGGGCGATGAACTCGAAGTGACGCACTTCCACGTCCGAATAAAGCCGCGACACCCCCCGGTCCATGGACAGAATGTGGCCGGCCCAGATCGCGGTCTCGGTCAGCACCCGTTCCGCATACTGATAGCCGCAAACCGACGACAAGGCGCATTGATGCAACCGAACCCGCTTCTGGTTGTCGGGGCGCTGCAGCACCTTCATGCAGGGCGGGTCGAAGTGCGGGAAATCCAACTCTTCGTCGCTGGCAAATCCGGCCAGCGCACAGTTGGTCGCAAAGAACGCAGCCACCGAGCGGGTTTCCCCGAAGCCCCGGTGATGCCCAGCCAGGGAGGTGGCGAAGTTGAGGACGTGCCGGTTACGCGAGGTCTCGCTTTGGCCGGACAGCAGGCTGGCCCGGACGTCATACTGACTCAGAGTCTCAATGAACCCCGTGGCCACCTCGATGGAGGGAAACAGGAAGCAGGCGCGGAACCCTTGCTTGGCCAGGTAGGCGGCCAGCAGGTAGAGGACCGTGGTCTTGCCAGCACCCGGTAGGCCGATCAGGTGCTTGAGGCCAGTGAGATCGAGCTCTTCACAGGTTTCCAGCCCATGTTCTCTGGATTGGAGCAGCAGGGCGGTGGGGACGTCCTCGCTGTCATGCAGACGTCGAAACCAGGCATTCACCCCTGGTGCTTGGCGTTCGGCCACGACATCTTGCGCATCGAAATCGTGAGCAATGTCTACCAGGTCGCGCCAGGCGACGATGCCCGGTGCCCGGCCGATGCGTGTCAGGTCGTAGTTGGGCGGCTCCGGTGGCACAAACCCGAGTGGAGACACGAAGGCGCTGTAGCCGAAGTCGTGGTTGATCTCGGCGGTCTGGGTGGCGTCGTGGATGGCCATTGGGCTTCGCCCGCGCACCGGCAATGGTGAGTTGAGCGCGACCAGCGCCTGCTGGATATCGTCAGGCGCCAGGTGGGTCCAGAGCTTGCGCACGCTCAGGTCATCTGCGATCTCGTACCGCTGCGGGTGTCCTTCCTTGACCTCCTCGCCCCGGTGCCGGCGCTCATCGGTCCGACGGTAATGCGCCCGGTAGATGTCGGCCATCAGGGCCAGTTCGCGACGAGTGCCTGGCGCAAACCCGGATAGCCGCACATTCCTCAAGGCTTGGGCGATATCTGCCGGGAGGGTATGAGCGATGCTCTCGAAGCCAGAGAGCAGCGCCGGCATTTTGTCCAGGCGGTTCTCGCCCAGCATCTCGGTGGCGATGAGACAGAGGAAGTTGATGCGTTCATGCCCTTTGTATGGCAGCAGTGCCTCACGCATGTACTTCTCCCTTAAGCAGCCGGATGGCATCGCTGACCTTGAGGAACAGCAGTTCCTCCCGATACGCGGCGGTCTTCAGGCGGTCGAGGTAGGACGGCGTGGCGGACAACAGCCAGTCGGGCACTACTACCCACTTACGCGGGTAATGGGCGAGGCCGCCTAGGCTGCGCTGGAACCGCCGCCCCAGGATCTCCGGGCTGGTGTACGCCTTGAGGTCGATCCCGATCTCTCCCACCGCGATGTCGACACGATCCCGGTGCGGGTAGAGCTCGGCGGTCAGCCCCATCTCGACCAAGGCATCGTACAGACGGATCTCGTCCAGGCCGGGCTCGATCCAGTATTGGCGGATGCCTCGGGTGACCCTCATGAGGTCGGCCGCTTTCGCCTGCAGACCGATCGTTGCTGGACGACTTGCGGCACAAGCCTGTGTGCGGCAAACCAAGCCGGCCTTGCCCTGCTTCATGGCATTCCCGCAGTGCGCGCATAACGGTACGGCCTCGCCAACGCACCAGGCTTCGGGGACCGGCTCGTAGAACTGCTGCTGCAGGAGCATCCATATCTGCGAGGACACATCAACATCGAACTTACGCAGCACATCGTTGGCGACCACGGGATGACGCACCACAAACTCGCGCACCTTGGTGTAGTCCTGGCAGGCCCGCCGTTCAGGGAATCGGCCCAGTACCTCGACGAACTTCGTGAACAGTTGCTCCTCGATGCTTGCGGTCAAACCGCCGAACCCGCTGGCCACCTCCTCGGCCTCGGCGGTGGGGGTGCCGTCCTCGCCATGGATGAAACAGGTCTCTGCATAGCCTTGGTCAATCACCTCCAGCACTGGAAGCCATTCGCCAAGGGGACGGGTGCACTGCCAGAGGAGCGTGTGGATCTCAGCGCCGCGATCTGGTTGACCGTGAGCAAGGCACGCTCGCGACACCAGCGCCATGGCCTTGCGGTCTTCCGGGAGCAGGCCGACGGGAACGCCCTGGGTGCGGGTATTGCCGGCGATCATCTTGCCCTCGACCAGGGAAAGCCGGGCCTGGCGCATCACCAGCGCCGCCAGTGCGGGGACCAGCGGGGAGAAATCCTCCGGCACGTTTTCGCTCATCGGTGGCACCGGTTGGGTGCTTCGATCGATCAGTGCCTTGATAGCGGCCTCTACGATGGGGGGCATCTTCCGGTAATCGGAGGAGTCCTCGGGCATGCGATAGGTTTTGAACGCCCGCCGGTCGATGCCGGCCAGATAGGCGAAGCTATCCCACGTTAGGTTGGGGTGATTTCGCGACAGCGTACGCTTAGCAGCGGTCAGCCAGGCTTTCTGAGTTGTTTGGCCAGTCATGGGCACCTTTACGCACAGGTACGCTAAGCGTACTGCGTACCATAGCTTATTCTAATGGTACGCAATGCGGACTAATAGAAGAATTTTTGTTTCTGCTTCCGGGCCAATTGATTTTGCCGCTTCACTGCGCCAACCCCATTGCCCTTCTCTGCTCTAACCACACCACAGCCGGATTAAGGTTCAGATCCGCCAGAGTGACACCTTCGGCAACGCCTCACTCATCCAGGATTGCGGCGACGATCTCCGGGTCCAGGATCGTGAGGTTCAGAAACCGGACTACATGGCGGTCGTCCATGCCTTCCTTCCTGGCGATTTGCCCGATGGATTTCACCCTGCCATCATCCAACACGTGCTGCCATAGATGCCCACGGGCCAGCGTGGCCTGCAAGATCGTCGGCACCTAGGGCTCAGGCATTGTTGTGGTGGTCACGCCGGGTGGCAGAAAGTCTTCCCGGCGCCCACTGTAGCGCTTCACTGTGATCGGGATGACCACGGCACGCCGCCATCGATGTGTTTGACTATGATCGGCGACCTGTCTGCTTGAACTGTATTCTCATGCAGTCACCTCTTCCTCGGTCGGTATCTGGAAACCAATCTCCAGCGCCATCCGCTCGACCTCGTTGGGCCGCATCCTCACGTCGAGTTCGCTCTGTCGATGCGGGTCAGGACCATGGCGACCACGTCTTTCGGTCATGGATTCGCCAAGTTTCAGCACCTCTTGCCAGACTATGGCTGCCATATCCGGCGAACGGAAGGTACCGCTGTTACGGCCGGCCTGCCGACCCCACAATCGATCTCAACGACGGTCTGCTAGCCACCAGATTCTGTTGAAAAAGTCGCATTTCCCACTACGTTGATTTCCTGCCAGAAATGGATTCCGGCAGGCTGTCAGTATATTGATAGCCCGTATTGACCAATGAACGCTCATGGCTGCGTTTTCGAGAGAAAGCATATGGGGCCCCTCATCCTGAAGGCCTGAAACAGCCTATGAGCCTCGGATTTTTTTGCCGGCGTCGAAAACGGACTTTTTCAACAGAATCCACCACACAGCAGTCATAGGTTCCCCGCTGGCGCCTATGGCAGAAACGGGCCGCTATGGAGAGATGAGCATAGCGACCCGTTGCCGAAGTTCGTCGCTTTCGAAGCAATGTCTGTTTTGCAGCGTGGCCATTGGCAGGGACTGATGCAGCCGACAGCACGTCGTTCCAAAGCAGTCATCACTGCCAATGTCAGGCTGATCCGGTTGACTCTGAAACGGATTGCGTCAGTGGGCAATATCGGCAGACCAAGGAAGGGGTATCTGACCCACTTTACGAGCGTTGCTGACGTTGCCAGTGACGCCTGCGTTACGATTCGCCTATCAGTCACCCCGCGCCACATTGACCTTGGGTATGGCGTGGCCATGCCGTGCTGGATTGGTGCGCATCTGACTGAGCACACTGGAGGGGAGCTCAATGACATTTCACCTGAACGTCCGCGTTGCGTGGCATGACAACCAATGGAATGGAGCGGTTTGCAACGATCCACTGTTGAATTCATATTGCCTCGACCTCGAACGCATCCGTTCCAGCCGTCTGGACAACAAAGAGGTCCAGTTCAAGGGCAAGCTGTTTGCCGACATCGCTCCCGATGATCTGCCGCCATGCAAGGCCGAGTCCGGTGCCTTCATGAACCAACATCAATGGGTTCGCAGCGTGGAGCACCCCTATGCCAGCAACAAGAAGACGCAAGACACGCACGGCCACCTTCTGAAGACGAACATCCCGGTTCCGCCGTACTCGACCTTCGCCGTGCCGTTCTACTGGATGCTTCGCGGCAACCAGGACGAATTGCAGTCCCAGCTGCCCCAGGAACTACCGCCCGACGAAGAGCCGCCCTTTCCTTCACCCTGGGTCTTCTCCAAATCCCGTCAGCGTGCAATCTGCGAGCTCTTCTTCGGCAGGTTGACGGTGGGACGCTCGCTGGTGTTCTTCTATACGAAGAGCGGTCACCCTCTGGAGGAAGCCTATTCGCGGCTCGTCGTCGGCGTTGGTCTGGTGGAGTCAAGGGCGCCGGTGCTCGAATACGACTCGTCGATCCCGGGTGACACCTATCCGCTCTGGGACGGCAAGTTTCAGCACTCGATTCGACTGGAGGGTAAGGCGGGATTCATCCTTCCCTACCACGACTACCTGCAGCCCACCGGGGACGCCTCTGAGGATGCACGCCGCCGGGCGCTTCTTGATGAGATTGCGGTCGTTCCCGAAGCCGTCGACGTGATGTCGTTTTCGTACGCAGGGGAACTGGCGACTGCCGATGTTGCGCTTTCGGTCCTGACCAAGTGCCTCGCGGCAGTTCGGAAGATCAAGCAGCACGGAATTGCGCCGGGCCCCTGGGACAAGCGTGAAGAGTGGCTGAACGACCAGATCGAGAACACCTGGAGAGACCGCGGCGCCTTCCCCGGCGCCGGTCCCGCGCTGGAGGCACTCGGCATGCGTCTCGGCACGTCGCTGGTCCTGGAGCTGATAGCCAAGGGAACTGTCAAGCCGACCGACGACCCCTGGCCCGCCATCGATCTCATTCTGCGTGGCAAGAAGGCGCCGCCGCAGGACGCCTACAAGGCCGACATCAAGGCCGTCGCGAACACCTGGAGCGGTCTTTCAGATGTGCGGCGCGCACTGCTGCGGCTGCTGTCCCGGATGAGCCTGAGTCCGGCACAGGCGAAGCGATGGCTTGATCCGAACCGGCGCAAGAATGCGTCCCGACAGGCCGTGACGGACGAGGCGATTCTTTCGAACCCCTATCGCATCGCCGAGTGCGACATCGGCGACGACAAGGACAACGCAATCTCTCTGGCGACCGTCGATCGCGGCGTCATGCCAGACAGCACGAATCGGGCAGCTCATCCCGTGGAACAGCCCTCGCGCGTGGAGTCGCCGCTCGACGGCCGGCGCGTGCGGGCTGGGCTGGTCTGCGTTCTGCGCGCCGCCGCAGCGCAGGGCGATGCCCTCCTGTCGGACCTGGAAGCTCTGCTGGCACTGGGCAGGCTCGATCTCGCACAGCCATGTGAGGTACCGCAGGACTGGCTCAACGGCAATGAGGAACTGCTGGCAGATGAAGTGTCGCGGCTGCGCCTGGTACTGGACCACGAAACTGATGAAGCGGTGCAGTGCCTGCAACTCAGGGAACTGCAAGACCGCGAGGTCCGCCTCGGCAAGCTGCTGAGCGCCCGGGCGGCCGCGAAGCTCGTCAGTATCGGTGAGCCATGGCAGAAGCTGATCGTCGAGGCACTCAAGGAGAACGGCACCAATCCCAACCTCGGCAATCCACGGCACGCATCTGCGCTTGAAGAGCAGGCGAAGGCACTGGAGCAGATCACGACAAGCAAGCTTGCCGTACTGGTGGGCCGGGCCGGAACGGGGAAGACAACCGTGCTTGCCGGCCTGCTGAAATCGGCGAAGCTGGCCGCCGGCGGAATACTGTTCCTTGCACCGACAGGCAAGGCGCGCGTCCGCCTGTCGCAGAAAGCCAACGCAAACGCGATGACGGTCGCGCAATTCCTGTACCAGCTCAAGCGCTATGACGGCCTGCGGCAGCGCGTGCGCTTTGATGGCGAGGAAAAGTACAAGAAGGAAAAGACAGTCGTCATCGACGAGTGCTCGATGCTCACCATGGATGATCTGCTGGCGACGCTGCTGGCGCTCGATCTGGCGCACGTCCAGCGGGTTATTCTCGTGGGTGATCCAAACCAGTTGCCTCCCATCGGCGTCGGCCGCCCCTTTGCGGATCTCGTCGCTTATCTGGATGCAGCCGGGAGGGACTCGCCGCAGGCCAGCTCGCTGGCAAGGCTCGGAGTCGAGCTGCGCACTGCGGACCAGGGCAAAGCGTCGGACACGCTGAAGCTTGCCTCCTGGTTCACGCGCGAGCAGCAGCCTGCCGATGCCGAATGGGTGCTCAGCGAAGAGGGTGAAGGCGAAAACCTCAACGATCTCCGCGTCTGCACCTGGCAGACACCTGCCGACCTCTACCGGATCATTGGCGAGCAGTTCGTTTCCGAGTTGAATCTGAAGGCGCCCGACGATGTGGCGGGATTCAACGCTGCTCTGGGACTGACAGCGGAAGGCTGGGTGCCGTATGAAGATCACGATGGCGCCGAACGCTTCCAGATGCTCTCACCCGTGCGTCTGCAGCCACATGGCATTCACCAGATCAACCGCTGGGTGCAGAACACCTTTCGGCGGTCGCAGTTGAACGCGGCGCGTCAGCCCTGGGGCCTGAGTCTTGGTGACGAGGAGATCGTCTGGGGCGACAAGGTCATTCTGACACGCAACGGCAAGCGGGATGGTTGGAACGGGAAGCTAAAGAGCAAGGTCGAAGACGAGTACCTGGCGAACGGGGAAATCGGCGTCGCGGGGCCTGCGACCGGCGCGGCCAAAGGCAAGTTTCTGAACGTCGCGTTCGCGCAGCGGCCGGACGTGCGCTTCGGATTCAGCCCGGGACAGTTTTCCAGCAACACGGCACCACTCGAGCTTGCCTACGCGCTAACCGTTCACAAGGCACAGGGCAGTGAATTCGAGAAGGTGTTCGTCGTGCTGCCCGAGAAGGCGCGGTTCCTGTCACGTGAGCTGGTCTACACCGCGTTGACCCGGTCCAGGAAGAAGCTCGTGCTGCTCATCCAGGGCAAGAAC
>CAILNT010000006.1 GCA_903835655.1 uncultured Pseudomonadota bacterium
CTCCCCTCGCCCGCATGCGGGAGAGGGCTGGGGCAGCCAGAGACTTGGCCGACGTATTCTGGCGGCCTAGTCGGTTGGCTGGTAGTTCCATCAGTGAGGGAACCGACATGGCCG
Organism: uncultured Pseudomonadota bacterium; assembly: GCA_903835655.1. Taxonomy (GTDB): domain Bacteria; phylum Pseudomonadota; class Gammaproteobacteria; order Burkholderiales; family Thiobacillaceae; genus PFJX01. The sequence continues at coordinate 115 of CAILNT010000006.1, forward strand.
GCCTTTCATGTTACGGGGCGGCCGGTCGGCCATGGCGGTTATTGTGTGGGGTTTGGTGGCTTGGGCCGGGGGCGCCCGGCGGCGCGTTCCTTTCCTTGCTCGTGCAAGGAACCAAAGAAAGCACGCCCCGCTGCCGTCGAAACCCCGAGGCTCCGGCGGAGGGGGAACACCCGCGGCGTATGACGGCGCTCGATCCCATATTGGCTGTAGCCTGAAATGCCTTGGATGGCAGGTGGTCGGCCACAGGATCCACTCACCCCGACTTGATACCGGTCGTTCCCCCGCGGCGGCTTCCTTGATCATCGAAGGAACGTTCCCGACCCGGAAGCGACGGACAAGTCATGCTGCCGAATGTCCGCCATAGGGCAACAAGCGGTCGCTGGCCTCATTTGCCTGAGGCCTTGTCCAGCAGGGCTATTCCACGCTCGGCCTTGCTGACACCGCGCCCGGCCCGCAAGCGAAATCGTGTTTCGGCGTCGAACTCAGCCAGCAACAGGGTGGTGACTTCATCCAGCAGACGATTGACACTGGTGCCACGGCTCTGTGCCAGGGCACGCAGACGCGCGTGTTTGTCGTCAGGCAAACGCAGGGTCAATGCGCTCATGATGCGATCTCCTTGAGAAAGTCCTCCGGGCTCACGACACGCAGCTCGGGAAACTTCAGTTCCATGCGCGCGACATCGCGCAAGTTGCGGGTCACAATGAAGCGGGCGCCGCCCGCCACCGCCAGTTCCACCAGATGGTTATCGGCTTCGTCAGGCAGATTGGGACGCCAGGCGAAGTAGATGCGCGTCCAGGCGCAGGTGGCGAGAAAGATATCCAGCAATTCATCCCATTCGGCCGGACTCAGCCGGCATTTCTCGAACAGTTCGGTTCGCCCCAGCACATCTTCATATTCGGCGAACAGCGCGGCGCCCATCAGCGGCTGGCATTGCCCGCGCAGGCAGGCCGCCACTACATGATGGGCCGCGCCCTGCCCCAGACAGGCGCCAAGAAAAATATTGGTGTCGATGACAATCCGGTGTGTCATGGAAATAATGGTAGCAGAAATGCCACCATTATGAATGCGCGGATTCCTTTTCTTGGCCGAGCAAGAAAAGGAACTGGCTGCCGGGCCACCCCCGGCCTAAGCCGCTTACCTTACGAGCTGGCGGTAGAGCAGCGTGCCTGCCGTGGCTGTACGCCAGCGCGACATCAGTCCGGCTTCCGCTCGATCAGCATCGCGTCACCATAGCTGAAGAACCGGTAGCGGTCGGCCACGGCATGGGCATAGGCATGCAGCAATAGATCCTTCCCGCCGAAGGCGCAGACCAGCATCAACAAGGTGGAGCGTGGCAAGTGGAAGTTGGTGAGGAGCCGGTCCACCATCTGGAAGTGAAATCCGGGCGTGATGAACAGCGCGGTCTCGCCGCTGCCCGCGCGCAACACCCCGTCGCGCGCCGCGGATTCGAGCGCGCGCAAGCTGGTGGTGCCGACCGCGCAGACGCGGCCGCCGGACGCGCGCGTGGCGGCGATGGCGGCCACGGTTGCCTCGGGGATCGCATAGCGTTCGCGGTGCATCGTATGGTCCGCCAGATCATCCACACGCACCGGCTTGAATGTACCCGCGCCGACATGCAAGGTGACGAAGGCGCTGGCCACGCCCGCTTCGCGCAGGCGCGCCAACATGATCTCGTCGAAATGCAGGCCGGCGGTGGGGGCGGCGACGGCGCCGTGTTCGCGTGCATAGACGGTCTGGTAGCGCGCATCGTCCTCGCTCTGGGCTGGGCGATGCAGATAGGGCGGCAACGGCATCTCGCCGTGTCGCTCCAGCCATTCCAGCACCGTGCATGCCGGATCGAAGGCGAGGTGGAACAACTCCCCCTCGCGCCCCAGTACCCGCGCCGCGATGGCTCCGGCGAAAATCAGGTCGCTGCCCGGGCGGGGCGACTTGCTGGCGCGCAAGAACAGCAAGGCCTCATGGTCGCCCACGATGCGTTCCAGTAGCGCCTCCACCTTGCCACCGCTGATCTTCTGGCCGTGCAGGCGCGCCTTGATTACGCGGGTGTCGTTGAACACCAGCAGGTCGCCGGGACGGAAGAAACCGGGCAGTTCGTCGAAGCGGCGATCCTTGATGCCGGCACTCGGCCCATCCACGCGCAGCAGCCGGCTGGCCGTGCGCAGGGCCAGGGGATGCCGGGCGATGAGTTCCTCCGGCAGGAGATATTCGAAGTCACTGGTTTTCATGTGGGCGCGGATTATCCTCGATTCCCCGGCCGACCGCATCGCGGCGTCCCCGCGGCCGGTCCGGCGCGGGCCTTCTACCCCTCGCAGGTTTGCATTGCCCGGTCCGGTCGCTTCGACGATAATCCTGGGCTCCCAGCCGGGATGGCGGAATCGGTAGACGCAGCGGATTCAAAATCCGCCGTTGGTAACAACGTGGGGGTTCGAGTCCCCCTCTCGGCACCAGTACGTTATACACCATAAAAAACAAATACTTAAAGCGGCCTACATGGCCGCTTTTTCATTTTTACACTGGGTTTTCAGGCCATTTTCGGGGTATCAATACTGCCTGATTTTGCCCGAAACACCCCGCCAAACCCCGCATTTGCCCACCCAGTTTGTATTATCTTGTATTCGACTTGGGATAGGGCGCGGGGCCGCTGTGGTAGTGGGACGAGCGCGGTTCGCGCTGATGGCGGCGGACATGCTGCCCTTGGTGGTGCAGCTGCGGGAGCGGATTGCCGGCGTGCCGTAAGCGGTAACCACGCGGCGTTCTTCCCAATTTTGTCCGGCTGAGGAGAATGCATCCCATCGATGAAGTGGGGCTTGGGATGGGGTTGCTGGATTACCGGTGTCAGTGGCGGGGGGCAGGCCGTGTGGCGGGGGATCGCGTATTCACCGGGCGAA
>CAILNT010000007.1 GCA_903835655.1 uncultured Pseudomonadota bacterium
AATCGGGCGTGTAGCGGGCTCACCCAGAGGGTGAGCGCGATCGAAGGCACAAACCTCAATACTCATGGGACCTCACGAGGGAATATGAGCGGTCAACTGAGGAATCAAGGATCATGCGGGCCAATCCCGCCTATTGCTCACCTTGACCCATGCCGCCGGCGATCAAATCAAGGCCATGGTTGCCAATGTCCGCAAGGGCCTCAATGCCATTCTGACATCTGCGCCTCAGTTGAAGAAAGCCGAACGATGGCCCACGCTCGTGCGCTACATCTTCGACAAAATCCTCGCCGCCAAACCGAATCTGCCCTCACCATCCTCACTCACAGCTTGGCCTCCTCAGCTCATCGCGGCCGGGTAACAGTGGAATTTAGGATCATCCGGGTGTGATGTACCAAAATCACGCCGGCATCTAGACTCACCGCCACCTGATGCGCCGCGTGTTTTGCTCGCCACGGGCTAACTGGTCTGGCACCGTATCGATCGTTTGACGGACAGGGTGAACAGGTTTAGGGTATCGCCTGTTATTACCATGTGATATGAGACCAACTATGGCAACGTCACTCAAGATCGACGACACCCTGAAAGGTCGCGTCCAGCGCCTCGCCAGCCAGCGCCGCCGCTCGCCCCACTGGGTCATGCTAGAAGCCATCCAGCAATACGTCGAGCGGGAGGAAGTCCGTGAGAGTTTTAAGGAGGAAGCCTTGGCTTCTTGGTCGGCTTATCAGGAAACCGGCCGGCACCTGACCGGCCAGGAAGTGCGCGCCTGGTTGAACAGCTGGGGCACCGAAGTCGAAAAGGCCGTGCCTGAGTGCCACAAGTAATTGTCACTGAAAACGCGGCGGAGGGCTTGGAGCGGTGCCGGCGGTTTTTAGCAGTCAAGGCACCGGAAGCGGCAAGGCGAGCAGGCCAGGCCATCGAGCGACAATTTCTACTGTTGGAGACGACCCCCGAGATTGGCCGGCCGTTTCCCGAAATGCCCGAGCTGCGAGAACTGTTGATCGCTTGCGGGGATTCCGGCTATGTGGCCCTTTACCGCCACGAGCCGACCGCTGATGCGGTGTATGTCTTGGCATTCCGGCATCAGAAAGAGGCTGGCTACTGACGGCACATCGCGCATAGGACTTTGAGTAATCGTACCGAAACGAAGGTTTTGTGAGAGGGCTAAGGATACGACATCAACCAGCGTTGCCTGTGTCTTGCTCAGGAATAGGCATTCAATTAGGCAAATTCGCTGGCCGGCCACACATCCAAGGCGCGCGTAACGGTCAAACTGTATCATTTAGTGAAATATTCCGTTACAGCCTGCATGGTGTCGAATGATATGACTTGTCAGAAATTCCGTGGATTTTCCGAAAAATGACGTCGGCAAACGCGTCATAACATGCTGTTTTTACAGCATAATACCACTTTATGCCAAGTAACTGGGGGTAGTGCGGCACTTTCGCAATACGGAGGTCGTGAGTTCGATTCCACGTCTGGCTTGACCCATGGACATGCCTGCAATCGTTATGCAATCAGATACATAACGGTGAAATTCTCATCCAGCAGGAAGGATGCGATGCACTAAAATTGGCCCGGAGCGCGGGTGGAAGGCCATCCGCGACGATTCGCAAGGGGTAGATCATGAAAAGCAGTGCACGCAACCAATTCGCAGGCAAGGTCACTTCCGTCATCCCCGGGCCGGTCAACGCCGAGGTGGAACTGAGCCTGGACAGCGGGGATCGCATCGTCTCGGTGGTCACCATGGGCAGCGTCAAGGAACTGGGCCTACATGTGGGCAGCGAGGCCACGGCCCTGATCAAGGCGCCCTGGGTCATCCTGATGACCGACGACGCAGGTCTCAAGACCAGTGCCCGCAATCATCTGCGCGGTAGGGTCAGCCGGCTCGTGAAAGGCGCGATCAACACCGATGTGACCTTGCAGACTTCCGGCGGCCTGACCGTGAACGCGATCATCACCAACGAGAGCGTGGACTCCCTGGGTCTGGACATCGGTACGGCTGCCTCGGCCATCGTCAAGGCCTCGCATGTGATCCTGGCCACCAGGGGCTGAGCCTTCTCACGCGGCCGCGGGGCTCGCAGCCAAACTGTCCGCTGCGTCCTCGGGGCCGAAACAACCCTGGTAGTCGTGGCACACCTGACAAGACGGGGCCTGGCACACCTTGATCTCGGCCTGGTCGCAAAGCTGTTTGTAGAAAAACTTCTTCCACTTCATGTTGCCGACGTTTTTCTGGAACAGGCGGGTGAAGTGCTGATTCAGCAATTCCGACAAGGCCTGGCGGTGCGGCAGTCCCATGTCCTGATAGAGGTGATTGCCCCCCATGCAGGCGCTGGCGATGGCGTGCGCCAGCCATTCCGCCGCTTCGCCCTCGTGGGAACGATGCGCTAGCAACAGCGCGACCAGATCCCCGAACTCGTCGCCGCGCAGGGGGCGACAACCTTCGCAATACTGAGCGCAGATGCCGCTGTCGAGCGTGGGGAAATAGTGTGCCAGCAACGCCTGGAATCGTTCCCCATCCAGGCCCAACGCCGGGCTTGGCGCCTGTATGACGCCCGCGGCCGCGTTGGCGAGCGCGCCGGCCAGGGCGAGTGCCACGGTATCCGAGCGGTCGCGGCAGGCTTGCATCAACAATTCGTGGCTGAGTGTCATGTTTTTCTCCTGTTGGCTGGCGCGAGTGCTTCGTAGACGGCCAGAATGATCTGAGATGCCTGGATGAGCGCGCAGACAGTTTTTCCCACACGGATCTCTTTTTCCAGCCTCTCCGCATGGGTCATGGTCGCCAGGAGCAGGCGGCCGCCAGCCAGGGCGATCGTCACTTCGCTGTCCACCGGGTCGTCCCGGCAGCGCGCCACCGTGCCGCGCAAGCCATGCAGCTGCCCGGCGGCGGACGTGTCGGGCAGGATTTCCACCCAGGATGGATCGAACAGGGCATGGCAGGCGCAGCCGCTGACCAGGCCAAGATCATCGATGCTGCGCGCCGTGATCTGGGCAGTCAGCTGGTCACCGCCGCCGAGATCCAGTGTCACCACGGCATTGACCCGTTCCCTGCTGATCAGGCGCACCCGGCAATAGAACTGGTTGCGCGCGCTGGTGCGTTCCTCGAGTCCGCGCAGGAGTCTTCGGCGCAGGTGGAACTGGCGGAAGGCGCCGCCCTCGGGCACATCCAGAAACCCCATGAAGGCGTGGGCCAGATTATCGGACCGCCCCAACAGGACCTGCAAAGGAGCATCCCCGGTGGCGGACGGGAGCAGCGGCACCTCGGACAGGTTGTTGGCCGCCACCAGGGTGTTCCAGACCGGCCCCTCCGCCACGCCCAAGTCCGCGGCGGCTGAGGCGACCCGCTCCAGCTTCGTTATGTATGGCGCCTTGATAACGCTGGCGACGCGGCAAGGAGTGGCCATGGCAGGATACCTCAGTCTTGGGAAACTACGGCCAGGACGATGCCGGTCGCGGCCTCGGGCTGGCTGGTGAAGGCGATGCAGTGTTCCGCATTGCTAACCAGATAGAGCCTGATATTTTCGCCATCCAGGGCGGGGGAGAGGCGGGCGGGGACGTCGTCGTCGTCGCAGAAGGTGAAGTGGATGCCAGGCCATTCCCGCCGCAGCTGGGCAAGACTGGCCGCGCTCGAATCCAGTTCGGTGGCGCGGGCTGCGACCGCGGCCAGGACGGCGTTGTCGATGCGGGCCATGGCGTTCAGGCTTCTTCTTGCGCGAACCTGGACAACGACTTCGCCTCCACGCCCATGACCCGCGCCAGCCAGGGAGGCGGCGCGTTCAGCGTGGTTTGCAGGCGGGCCAGGGCGTCACGCGCCGGAACCGGGGTCGGGAACTTGACCGGATGCACGTTGGCGCGGACCACCTTGGCCGCGGCCGGACCACCGATGGATTGCACGTAGACGATCTGGCAGTCGCGGATCAGTTCGCACCGGGCGACATTCTTATCCTCGGCCTCGTCGGCAAGCAGGGTGGGACGAACGTCGATGAGCCGGATGGCATCGAGTCCGACCTGATAGACCAGGAAGTGCCGCGCCGATCCGAAATGGCCATCGAGGTTGTCCGCCGTGTTGGAGGCCACGGCGACGCGCAGGCTGCCGCGCATATCGCCGTCGGCGTAGGGCTCGGGTTTCGGCACGGATAGGCTGTCGTCGCCGCCGTCCTCACCCCAGAGAAACCGCACCGCGAGTTTCAGGCTGGCGGTGTCGATGTCCGGCTCCACGGTTTCCTCGCCGGAGAGCACCAATTTCAGGTCGTTCACGGTCAATGTAGCCAGCTTGCCCTCGGTCAGGGGCAGTCCCAATTTCTCGGCCAGCTTGATGGTGAACGCCCCTGCCTTGATCTCGCCCAGCGCGCGGGCGGCGAGCGCGATACGGAAGGCGGCGGCTTTGGTGATGGTGGTCATATGGGCTCCTGGTTTTGCTCCCTCGCCCGCGGGTGGGAGAGGGCTGGGGTGAGGGGGGGGGATTAAGCCTCCAACGGCACGATGCAGTTGTCGATCGGACATAGCGACACGCACTTGGGCGTCTTGTAGTCGCCTTCGCATTCCGTGCAGGTATCCGGGTTGATGATGTAAACACCTTTTTTCTTCCGGATCGAGGCAGTGGGGCAATCCGGTTCGCAGTCCGCGCAGGCGGTGCACAGGGTGGGGTCGATCTTGAGTGCCATGATGGTTTCCTTTGGGTAGCGAGTGACGAGTGGCTAGCGGGTGCCTCGGCACTCAGTCCTCGATTTCATTCCGCCGCATCCAGGCGACGGGCACGCACGGAAAAAGGCAGACGCGCGGGGGCCGGCTGGGGTTCGATCAGGTACGCGCCGCCGTTGCCGAGCTTGATCTCGCCACCCCATTTCTCCGGGGTGTCGAACTCCATCGAGACGATACTGTCCTCGAGGTCGCGCTTGGGCAGGTAGAACACGTACTCGCCCGTACTTCCGCGTCGAATCATGATGTTGGCCATGAGGGATTCCTTTCTGGGCTCCTGTAGGAGCGAAGCTTGCTCGCGATCCTTGCCGCCGGATCGCGGCCAAGGCCGCTCCTACAGGGAGGGGCTCAACGCACCAGGTCATAGTTGTAGTCCGTCGTGCCCATGCCGCGGGTCTCTTCGTCCAGACGTTCCAGCACGGCGTTCACCAGGGTGGTGAGCATGTACATGGCGCCCTCGTAACCCAGTGTGGTCATGCGGTGCAGGTGATGGCGATCGAAGATCGGGAAGCCCAGGCGGATCAACGGCACTTCAAACTCCTTGCCCTTCTGCAGGGTGTCGCGCTGTATGAACTTACCGTAGCTGTTGCCGATCAGGAAATCGGGCTTCTCGGTGAAGCAAAGACTGCGCATGTGCCACAGGTCGGAACCCGCGTAGGCCTTGCAGCCGGCCCCGTAGGGCGAGTCGGCCAGCACTTTCTGCATCGCCTTGTTCCACTTCTTGCTGCCGTTGTGGCACAGCACATGGATGGGTTCCGCGCCCAGTTCCATCAGGAACTTGGCCAGCCCCATGACGAAATCCGGGTCGCCGTAGAGGGCGAACTTCTTGCCGTGCAGCCAGGTGTGGCTGTCGGTCATCATGTCCACCAGGCGGCCGCGTTCCTTGGCCAGCGAGGCCGGAATCGGCTTCCCGGTCACTTCGGACACCTTCATCAGCCACTCGTCTGTCCATTCCAGGCCCATCGGAATGTTCGCCTTGGGCACTTCCTGGGTCCAGGTGGTCTCGACCAGCTTCCTGGTCTTTTCCAATTGCATCGGTTGCAGCAGGAAGGTGGTGATGGCATTGGGCGCATCCTTCACCTCGGCCATGCTGGTGCCGCCCGCGTACATGCGGAATTCGCCATCGGCCGGGGTGTCCAGCACTTCGGCCGGGTCCGACAGCAGGGTGTGGGCGACCCCCATTTCGTCCAGCATGCGGTGGATCACCCGGAAGTTGCCCAGGTAGGTCTCGAAGCCGGGGACGATGTTGATCTTGCCGTTGCTGCCGACCTTCTTGTCCGCCATGGTGTTGAGCGTGAAGTAACGGGCGATGCCTTCGAACATGTTGTCCCAGCCGGTGACATGGCTGCCCACGAACGACGGCGTGTGAGCGTAGGGGACGGGAAAGTCCTGGGCGATGTGACCTTCCTTCTTGGTGTTGCCGATGAAGGCGTTGAGGTCATCGCCAATGACTTCTGCCATGCAGGTGGTGGAAACCGCGATCATGTCCGGCTTGTAGAGCGCCAGGGCGTTTTCCAGTCCGTCATACATGTTCTTCTGGCCGCCAAATACCGCCGCGTCTTCGGTCATCGAGTCCGACACGCAAGCGATCGGTTCCTTGAAGTGGCGGTTGAAGTAGGTGCGGAAATAGGCCACGCACCCTTGCGAGCCATGCACGTAGGGCAGGGTCTTCTCGAAGCCCAGGGCGCAGAGCACTGCGCCCAGGGGCTGGCACGCCTTGGCCGGGTTGATGGTGAGCGCTTCGCGCTTGAAATTGAGTTCCTGGTATTCCAGCGTGGTGGTCCACTGGAAGGTTTCCGCCAATTTGCCCTCGTCGATGCGGCCTTCGAACTGCTGCTGTTTGTTCGCCAGCATGCCCTTGTACTGATCATCGCGGAACAAGGGGTAGGACGGCTTGATGTCTTCAACGACTTGCATGTTCATCTCCTGGGCCCCTGCCGCTAATCCGCGGACAAGAGCATGGTTTGATCGGTTTGCTCTCCTCTCCCACCGGGAGAGGGGCCGGGGGTGAGGGAGCGCGGGTTGGTTAAGCGCAGCGTGTTCCCTCTCCCCAACCCTCCCCCGGAGGGGGAGGGGGTTGTACATTACGCAGCTTTTGCCAACTCCTCGGCGGCTTCCGGTTTCTTCAGCCAAGGGGCTTGCATCTGCTTCCAGCAGGGGTTGTTGATGGTCATGTCCATGTCGCGGGCGAAGATGGCGAAGCCGTCGTAACCGTGGTAAGGGCCGGAATAATCCCAGGAATGCATCTGGCGGAAGGGCACGCCCATCTTCTGGAAGATGTACTTTTCCTTGATGCCCGAGCCGATCAGGTCGGGCTTGACGCGCTTGACGAACTCCTCGAACTCGAAGCCGGTGACGTCGTCGTAGATCAGTGTGGCGTTGCCCATCTCCTTGATGGTGCGGTCGTAGTCGTCGTTGTGGCCGAATTCGTAGCCGGTACCGACGACTTCCATGCCCAGGTCTTCATAGGAACCGATGACGTGGCGTGGACGCAGACCACCGACGTAGAGCATCACCCGCTTGGCCTCAAGGCGCGGCTTGTACTTGGCAACGATGGCATCGACCATGGGCTGGTAGCGGGCGATGACCGCTTCCGCACCGGCCTTGATCTTGTCGTCAAAGTGGCTGGCGATGGCACGCAGGGATTCGGCGATCTTGGTCGGGCCGAAGAAGTTGTATTCGATCCAGGGGATGTTGTACTTCTCTTCCATGTGCCTGGCGATGTAGTTCATCGAGCGGTAGCAGTGGATCAGGTTGAGCTTGACCCTGGGGGTGAGTTCGATTTCCGCCAGAGTGCCGTCGCCGGACCACTGGGCGACCACACGCAGTCCCATTTCTTCCAGCAGGATGCGCGAAGACCAGGCATCGCCGCCGATGTTGTAGTCGCCGATGATCGAGACGTCATAGGGACCGGGCACGAATTCAGTCTTCACGTCACGGCCATCGCGGCCGAATACCCAGTCGCGGATCGCGTCGTTGGCGATATGGTGGCCCAAGGACTGGGAGACACCGCGGAAACCCTCGCAGCGCACCGGCACGACCGGCTTGTCCAGTTCGACGGCCGCTTTCTTTGAGACGGCCTCGATGTCATCGCCGATCAGACCGATCGGGCATTCGGACTGCACAGAGATACCCTTGTGCAAGGGAAACAGGCCTTCGATTTCGCCGATCAGACGGGCCAGCTTCTTGTCGCCGCCGAAGACGATGTCCTTCTCCTGGAAATCGGAGGTGAAATTCATGGTGCCGAAGGTGTTCACGCCAGTCATGCCGACGTAGTAGTTGCGGCGCCCGGCGCGGGAATACTGGCCACAACCCACAGGACCGTGGGAGATGTGGATCATGTCCTTGATCGGTCCCCAGACCACGCCCTTGGAACCGGCGTAGGCACAGCCGCGGACGGTCATCACGCCGGGCAGGGACTTGCGGTTGGACGTGACGCACTTCTGCTCGACGCTCTGGTCGTTGACCGCCAGATGCTTGGCCCGATCCTTCTTGGCCTTTTCCGGATACACCTCAAGCACCTCGGCGATGAGGGCCTCGGTTTCTTCACGCGTCAGATTCGACATTTCATTCTCCTTTCACGCCGCCACCAATCTGTGGAAAACGTGGACAGGTTTCGTAGGTCGGGCCAGGCGCGATGCGCCGTGACCCGACGTCCAGAGCACCGTCGGGTTACGCGATAAAGCCGCCGACCCGACTTACGCTCGTCACGCCGCCACAGCCATTTGTTCTTCCGCCGCCGTCTTGCCGACGATGGATTCGTCTTCCGCTTCCATGATGCCGAAGCCCATCAACAGGTCTTCCAGTTCGTCCATGGTGATCGGGGTCGGAATCACGAAGTTCTTGTTGTGGATGATCTTGTTGGCCAGATCGCGGTACTCCTGCGCCTGTTTGGCCGTCGGCTCGTACTCGATCACGGTCATGCGGCGAATCTCGGCGCGCTGCACCACGTTGTCACGCGGCACGAAGTGGATCATCGTGGTGCCCAGTTGGCGGGCCAGTTCCATGATGAGTTCGTCCTCACGCGCGGTGTTGCGGCTGTTGCAGATCAGGCCGGCCAGGCGCACGCTGCCGGAGTTCGCGTACTTAACGATGCCTTTGGCGATGTTGTTGGCGGCGTACATGGCCATCATTTCGCCGGAACAGACGATGTAGATTTCCTGCGCCTTGTTCTCACGGATGGGCATGGCGAAGCCACCGCAGACCACATCGCCCAACACGTCGTAGAACACGAAGTCGAGGTCTTCTTCATAGGCGCCTTCCTCCTCCAGGAAGTTGATGGCGGTGATCACGCCACGTCCGGCACAGCCGACGCCCGGCTCAGGGCCACCGGATTCGACGCACTTGATGTCGCGGTAACCCACTTTCATGACGTCTTCCAGTTCCAGGTCTTCCACGGAGCCGGCATTGGCGGCCATCTCCATGATGGAATTCTGGGCCTTGGCGTGCAGAATCAGGCGGGTCGAATCCGCCTTCGGGTCGCAGCCGACTATCATTACTTTCTTACCCAGTTCGGCCAGTCCGGCCACCAGATTTTGTGTGGTGGTGGACTTGCCGATACCGCCCTTACCGTAAATCGCGCATTGACGCAGAGCCATGATCTTTCTCCTCAGGTCTCGAAGTGCGAGTGGATGATTCGTTCGCATCTCCCTTATCGCAAGCCCTGTGCCAGTAGCGTATTCAGCGGTTAACTCATTGATATTAAAGTATGCATCGGGGATAAGAAGACACCCTTGTCGGGTGCCGTACAACACAATGGACCCGGGTTTGTCGGAGTGGCGACAAGCACGCCCCGCCGCTCGCCCGTGAGCGTGGCGCCACGGAAAGCCGGCTACACTCTGCGCAAACAGCGAAAGGAAACCTCATGGCTCAAGATCGACTCGACCGTATCGTCCTCGAAGCCCGCCGCAACGCCGAGAAACGGGACGCGGGCTACCGGGCGCAGGCACTGAAGTTATTCCCCTGGGTGTGCGGACGCTGTGCGCGCGCTTTCACCCACAGCAACCTCCAGCTGCTGGAAGTCCACCACAAGAACAGCAACCACCAGGACAATCCGCCGGACGGCAGCAACTGGGAACTGCTCTGCACCTACTGCCACGAGAATGAGCACTCCAAGTTGAAGGATCTGGCCGGCCGCACGGACTCGGTGGACACCCCATCGGCCGCCACCTTCAACCCCTTTGCCGGCCTGAAGGGCATGCTGGAGAAATAGGCTCAGGTCGACTGCCGCGGCGCCCAACCGTGCATGGCCTTACACCGCCCGCTTATGCAAGCCACTGATGCAAGCCACGTCAGGCCATGAACGGTTCCCTCTCCCAAAGGGCGAGGGGAGCTTCGGACTCGCGCTCGCGACTGGCAAGATAACCCAGCGGCACACCATGTCCCCCAGCCTACCCCGCGCCGTCAGCCTGCCCGTCAACCGCTGCAACCTGCCGGCGGCGATTCTGGGCAGCCTGACCTTCCAGCGCCATCCCGCCCCGCTGAAGCTCGATGGCGTGGAAGAATTGCACCGCCAACTGTTCGCACGGCTGGCCGAGCTCGACAGCGGCGGCGAGCGTGCGGGCGTTTTCACGGCGCACATGAACGCGGCCTTCTGCCTGGAACACCCGGAGGAGGCCGGCCATGATGCGGCGTCGCCGCACGGGCGGGCGAAGGCGAATTACCTGAAAGTCCTGCGCGGCTGGGCGTTCGACGCCGACGGGCGCGAAGGCGCGGTGTTGAAGGGCTGGGTGGAATCGCGTTTTGGCCTACTGCCGCGTCATCACGGCGGGCCGATCCGCGATTTCTCCGGCGCCACCTACCGCCATTACCTGGAACAGCGCAGTGGCGGCCTCTACAACACCAACAGCCTGGAAGCGCAGTTCGATCTGCTGTATGCCTGGTGCCAATACGAGCTGCAGCGCCGCTTCACCGGGGAAACCCATCTCACCTTGTATCGCGGCGTGAACCGGATGGGGGGGTACGAGGTGTTGGCCGAGCCCGGGGCGGATGACACCCGCATCGTATTGCTCAACAGCCTCAACTCCTTTACCCGCGAGAGGGAACGAGCCTGCGAATTCGGCGACAGCATCCTGGAAGCCCGGGTACCGCTGCCCAAGGTCTGTTTCTTCCACGGCCTGCTACCGGGGATGCTGGGCGGCGAAGCGGAATTCGGCGTAATCGGCGGGGTGTACGAGGTGCGCGTTCCGGCGGCGTGAAGCCGGTCGCCATGTTCGTCACTCCCGCGCGGTCGTCACCTCCGCTTCGCCGATCCAACTCGAGGTTGGACTGCCCTCCCGAGGGTGCGCCGGATTTCGGTTCAAGCCGGGGAGATCGGGGCCGACGCGCTATCGTGTGAGGGCGTATCCAGCCATTTCAGCAAGGTCTCAAACAATTTATCCGGATCGACCGGCTTGGCGATATGGTCGTCCATGCCCGCCTCCAGGCACCTTTTCCGGTCCTCGTCGAAGGCGTTGGCGGTCATCGCCAGGATGGGAAGGTGGCCGCGCCCGGGCAGGGCCCGGATGGCACGGGTCGCATCCACGCCGTTCATGTTGGGCATCTGCATGTCCATCAGGATCAGGGCGTAGTCGAAATTTCGTGCCATCTCCAACGCCTGGACGCCGTCTTCGGCCAGATCCACCGTGAGGCCGACATCTTCCAGCAACCCCTTAGAAACCTCCTGGTTGATCGGTTCGTCCTCGGCCAGCAGGATGCGGGCACCCGCATGGCGGGTCTTGAGCCGCACTTCGGCCGAGTCGTGTGCCTCTGCCGAGACCGGCTCGGCCGTATCCTGGCCGGCTTTACCCAAACGTGCGGTGAACCAGAAGGTGCTGCCGCTTCCGGCCTGGCTTTCCACCCCGATCTCGCCGCCCATCAATTGCGTCAGGCGTTTGCTGATCGCCAGGCCCAGGCCCGTGCCGCCATATTTTCGGGTCGTCGAGCCATCCGCCTGCTCGAAGGCAGTGAATAGCCGCACCTGATCTTCGGCGCAGATGCCGATGCCCGTGTCCCGCACTTCGAAACGCAGCAACACCTCATCCTGACGCTCTTCGGCCAGGCGGACATGCACGCTGATGACGCCTTCCTCGGTGAACTTGACGGCATTGACCGCGAGGTTGAGCAGGATCTGGCCCAGGCGCAGAGGGTCGCCCAGAAGCGACCGTTGGGCGACTTCCTGCGGTAGATCGACGCGTAGTTCCAGATTCTTGTCCACGGCCTTGTTGCGGATCAGGCTCATGAGATTTTCCAGTACCTCACCCAGCCTGAAGCCGACCCGTTCCAGGGTGAGACGGTCCGCCTCGATCTTGGAAATGTCGAGAATGTCGTTGATGACGGCGAGCAGGTGTTGGGATGCTTGAGCGACCATGGACAACTGCTCTCTCTGCTTGGGGTCGGTGGCCCGACGCAAGGCCAAATCCGTCATGCCCATGATGCCATTCATCGGCGTGCGCAACTCATGGCTCATGTTGGCGAGGAAAGTGCTCTTGGCACGATTCGCCGCTTCGGCCGAGGTGCGTTCGATGCGCGTTCTCAACCCCTGGACACCGAACGCCAGATTGGCCGCCAGTTCTTCCAGCAGAGCCACTTCATCCACGCCGAACACGTCGGGTTCGGCGGCGTAGACCGTCAGGGCTCCGAGCATTGCCCTCCCGCCGGCCAGCGGCAGAGCGATGCTTGAACGATAACCACGATGCAGGGCCAACGCCCGCCACGGGGCCAAGTTCGCATTGGTCAGGACATCCTGGTTGACCTGCGTGACCCCGGTTCGGATCGCGCTACCGGTAGGGCCGTGTCCGAACTCCGAGGCTTCATCCCACGACACCTGAATACTATCCAGATAAGCGTCCTCGTAGCCGGACCGGGCAACGGGACATATCTTTTTTTCGGCGTCGTGCTCGGCGTATCCGACCCAAGCCATCAAATACCCACCTGTTTCAACGACCAGTCGGCAAATATCGGCCAGCAGTTGCGGTTCGTTCTCGGCGCGCACCAGGGTCATGTTGCTCTCGCTCAGGAGGCGGAGCGCGCGGTTGAGCCGCATATGTTCACTTTCGACGTGCTTGCGCTGCGTGATGTCGGTATGAATGCCGATCATTCGGGTCGCGCCGTGATCGGCATCCCATTCCACGATCTTGCCGATGGACTCGAGCCACTTCCAGTCGCCCGATTTGGTTTGGCGGCGATACTCCATCGTGTAGGGCCCGCCATCCGCGGTACATGCCTGAAATGCCTGGCTGACTGCCTCAATATCCTCGGGATGGACATGTGCCAGCCAATTCGGCAGATCGCTGGAAAACTCTTCCGGAGCGTAGCCGATCATGGGGGGATATTCCTGGCTGACCTTCACCCGACCGGTACGCAGATCGACATCGAACCAGCTCTGGTTAGCCGCACCCAGGGCCAGGCGCAGCCGTTCCTCGCTTTCGCCCAAGGACTCTTCCTTCCGTATCTGCTCGGTCACGTCCTCGAATATGGACGCGAACTGATGCTTTGCCGGAGAAAACACGGAAATCGCGAATACCGCGTCGAGCGGCCCGAACTTCGCCTCGAAACGCGTGGGTTTGCCCGTGATCGCCACGGCCGCGAAGGCTTCCAGATAAGGGATCGAGCCGTACACGGCGCTGGCCCGGCGCCCGACGAGCGACGACCGGCTCATGCCTGTCATGGCCTCAAATGCGGGATTGACGTCGAGCACGAGGTAATCGACGGGTTCTCCCGAGGGGTCGCAAACCAGTTCGTGCAGTGCGACCCCCTCGGTCATCGCGGCATAAAGCGAGCGGAACTTCATTTCGCTCTCGCGCAGCGTATCCTCGAGCCGTTTTCGCTCCGTGAGGTCGTAAAGAATCACGAGGTGAGACTCCCAGCCCATCAGCAAGGCGGCCTCGACCAATACGGTCCTGTCACTTCCATCCTTGCAACGTATCGTCACCTCCAGCGGCTCGAAGGGCGTCCGGTCTCGCTGTAACCTTGAAAAACGTTCCTGCCACGCGGTCACGACCCACTTCTGATATGCCGCATCGGGGTAGGCATGCGCCCACCAGTCGGTCAGCGCGGGAATGTCCTCGAGCACATAGCCGAAAGTACGGGTGAAGGCCGCGTTGAGATGGGTGATATGGTTCTGATTGTCGTTCATCGCCATGGGCACCGGAGCGGCTTCTATGATGGCCCGTGATTCGGCTTCACTACGAACGATTTCTGCGGTGCGCTCACGCACACGTTGCTCGAGATTGGCGCGTTCTTCCTCGAGTTCAGCGGTGCGACCCCTGACCTGAAGCCGAAGCATGCGGTTCCAGCTGGAAACGCCGGCAACTACCGCGAGAACGGCAAACAGCGCGGTGCACACGACGAGCCAGAACTGCCAGTCGGAAAAGAGGCTTGGGCTGGAAATGCCGATCCAGCGTTTACGGATGGCCTCCCTCTCGTTTTCGGTGATTGCATCGAGCCCTTTTTGGAGTATGCCGCGCAACATGGATTGATTGATCGGCGTGGCGATGGCCAACTGAACGCTCAGGTCCGATTCACCGGCCACGCGCAGATTGGTGATACCGTTTTTCGAGATCAAGAAGGAGGCCGTTGCCAGGTCGATGATGGCCGCATCGGCGCGGCCAAAAGCAACATCGAGCAGGGCCGAACGGTCGTCTGCGACGATATCCAGCACCAACCCAGGCGAGTTTCGTATGAGGTATTCCGTGACGGCATACTTCTTGACCAGGGAGACGGTCAATCCGGCCAGGTCGCTCTCGCGTAACGGACCCGTGCGGTCCTTTCTCACGAGAATAACGTTCGGCACGACGATGAAAGGATCGGTGAACGTCAGGAATTGCGACCGCTCGGCTGTTTTCGTCACCGCATTGACGATGTTCACTTCGCCCGTGCGAACTTTTCCAAAGATGGCGTCGAGGGAAGGAAATTGCCGCTGTTTGAACCTGGCGCCGATCTTCGCTTCGATGAGGCGGAGGTAGTCGCTGGCAAGCCCCGCGGGCAGGCCCTGGGTGTCGAGAAAGGAGAAGGGCGCATATCCCGTTTCGACCGCAAGGACGACGCGTGACTGATTCGCCTCCAGCCAAAGCCGCTCATCCGGGGTCAACCGCGCGTTGCCGCCGTCGGCCCGCGTGCCCGGGACGCAGGCCAGCAGCAGGCAGATCAGCGCGAATCGGCGCATGATTCCGTGCCTACCGACGTTGCGGATGGTTGCTCACCCACGGTTTCATCTGTTCGGTCCTGTTGACGGGACATGAGGGGGCGTCACTCGAAGCTGGACGCTCAGAGGTGAACGTCGGCCACCGCTACTGCAAGCACCGATTCTACAACCGCGCCCGTCCACAAAGGGTCTCGGCCGTGCACAACCCCATCCCGCCGGCCGGTCGCACTGCATCGTCAACCCGACAAAACCCGGCCTTTGCGCTCTATCCGACAGGGCCGTCGCCACGCCAACCCGCATGGCGCCAGGGCCTTGAGTCGGCCCGTTTCTTGCGATGGTGACTGCGTTCGATAATCAGGAGCTTTCCATGGCGTCAAATCCCGCAATGGCTTCCATCCTCACCGGCTTGGCCGATGGCAGCGTCGTGCCCTATCTCGGCTGCCACGCCCTCGACGGCGTCACCAATCCCGCCAACGGCCAGGCCATACCCGCCGATTCCAACAGTCTCATTCTGGCCATGAACGACGGCCGGCCGATGGCGCCCAAACTGATGTATGAATTCCCCCGCGCGGCGATGAATGTCGAGTTGAAACGCGGTCGTGCGGCGGTCAGCAAGTTTCTCGATCGCACCTACCGAGACACCCTCTGGAGCGCCTCCACACTGCATACCTGGCTGGCCGCACAGCATCTGCCCTATATCGTCGACAGCAACCGCGACACCCTGCTACAGCAAGCCTATGCCGACCGCCCGCATACCCTGATCGTCGGCCTGGCGCGCATCGGCGGCAGCGATTACCGCTTCAAGCTGTTTCAATCGGAGGGGACAGGCAACTACCGCTCCATCGACCAGGATGCGGTGGACGTGACCCTGCCGGTGCTGTTCAAGCCGCTGGGCACGCCGCTGCCCGAGTCGCACTACATCGCCTCGGACGCGGATTTCGTCGATTACGTCACCGAGTTGATGGGCGGCTTCGGCATACCTTCCTTCGTCAAGCGCATGCGCCAGGGCAAACGCTATCTCCTGCTGGGCTTGCCGCTCTCCCGCGACACCGAACGCATGGTGTTGTCCGACATCCAGTTTGGCGCGGCCCAACCCGCAGGCTGGGCCTTGCTGCCGAACGCCAACGACAAGGAAAAACGTTTCCTGAACAAGTTGGGGCTGGAATGGGTGGATGCGGGTATCGCCGACCTGCTCGCGGCCGCGCTGCTCGAACTTGAGCAGGAGACGGCCTGATGCTGCGCTGGGAGGACTCGATCCACGCCCTCGGCGTCGCGGAAATGGATGCCACGCATCGTGAATTCACCGCACTGGTCAACCTGCTCGTGGAGTGCGACGACACCGACTTTGCCGCGTTGTTTCAGAAACTGCTCGACCACTGCCGGCTTCATTTCACCAGCGAAGGCCGCCTGATGCGGATCTCCCGCTTTCCGGCCATGAACGAACACGAGGGCGAGCATCACCGCATCTATGGCGATCTGGTGCAGATGCATCGCGCCGTGCAACGCGGCCGCCTGGCGCTGCCGCGTGCTTTCGTGAAACAGGGCCTGGAGGAATGGTTCGGCGTGCATCTGGCCAGCATGGACGCGGCCCTGGCGGCGCATCTGAAACGGGTGGGCGAAGCGCGGGTGGAGATGAGCGGCGGCTTGCCGGTGTTGGGGTAGTTGAGCGCGTTTTTCGGCCCATGCTCTGTGTAGCCAGAGCATCCCCGGCCTGACGCACGCGCCGGGCGAGCACATGGTAGATATAGGTCAGTGTGGCCCGGTGGACGGATCAAGGATAATCCCCCACCGTCCACTCCTCCACTCGCCGCCATGACCCAACAAACCCGAATCCTGGAACTACGCCAGGCACTGGAAGGCGTCATCGTCGGCCAGGGAAAGTTGCTCGACCGCCTGGTGATCGGCCTGCTTTGCGGCGGCCACGTGCTAGTGGAGGGCCTCCCCGGCCTAGCCAAGACCACGGCGGTGAAGACGCTGGCCGCGGGCATCCAGGCGGGTTTCCGGCGCATTCAGTTCACGCCCGACCTGCTGCCGGGCGACCTCACCGGCAGCGACATCTACCGGCCCCAGGACGGCACGTTCCAGTTTTCCGAAGGCCCTTTGTTCCACGAAATCATACTTGCCGACGAGATCAACCGGGCACCCGCCAAGGTGCAGTCCGCGCTGCTGGAAGCCATGCAGGAACGACAGATCACGGTGGGCAACCACACCCGTCGGCTGCCCGAACTGTTCATGGTGATGGCCACCCAGAACCCGCTGGAACAGGCGGGCACTTACCCGCTGCCGGAGGCGCAACTGGACCGCTTCCTGCTGCACGTGCTGCTGGATTACCCGAGTGCCGACGAGGAACTGGAAATCATGCGCCGCGACCGCGCCCGCAATTGGGGGGAGATGCCTCCGACGGCGGTGGTGGACGTGGCCTGCGTCCTGGCTGCGCGCGCCGAAGTGCGCCGGGTACACATCGCGCCGGACGTGGAGCGTTATCTCGTTTCCCTGGCCCGCGCCACCCGCGAGCCGGGCGTCCACGACGCCGCCTGGGCCGGCAGCGTGGCCGTCGGCGCCAGCCCACGCGCGGCCCTGGCCCTGGCGCACTCGGCGGCGGCGCTGGCCTGGCTGCGCGGGCGCGACTATGTCAGCCCGGACGACATCCGCGAAATCGCTCCGGACTGCTTGCGCCATCGCATCCTCCTCAGCCTGTCCGCGCGACTGAACAAACTCGACCGCGACGCGCTCATCCAGGGATTGATCGACAAGGTGCCGGCGCCGTGAACGATGCGCCGCCGCTCCTGTCCGCGGCCGAGATCGCCCAGGTCTGCGCGCAGGCAACGCAACTGCGGGCATATCGCCGCCAGCGCGAAGTCCACGATCATCATGCCGGCGACTGGCCCTCGGCCTGGCTGGGCCGGGGGCTGGATTACGAGGAGTCGCGCCCCTATGCAGCCGGCGACGACATCCGCGACATGGATTGGCGCACCACCGCGCGCAGCGGCCGGCCTTACCTCAAGGTCTACCGCGAGGAACACCAACCCCTGCTGCAACTGGTGGTGGATCGCGGTGCGAGCCTGCGTTTCGGCACCCGACGCCGGCTCAAGGCGGCCCAGGCGGCACGCGTCGCCCTGCTGCTGGCCTTCGCCGCAACCCAGGACAACCGCGCCCTGGCCGCCACCTTGTGGGATCGGCGCGACCTCGAATTGCCTCCCCGGCATGGTGAAGCCGGTTTTCTGGCGCTGGCCCTGGCCGTCGCGGCGCCCTGCCCACCGTTGCGTGTGACGCCAGAGCCCAGCCGCGATCTCGACCGCCTGGCCGGGCTGGCCGCCAATCTGCCGCGCGGAACGCATCTGGTGCTGGTGAGCGATTTTTCCTGGCTGGAGGCCGGGCACGAGAGTCTGCTCGCGCGCCTGGCGGAACGCCTGGATGTGCTCGCCGTGGGCATCAGCGATCCCGCGGAACGCGCATTACCGGCACTCGGCCTGGCCTGCTTTCGCGACCTCTCGCAGCCGGGCGTAAGCTGGCTCGATACCAGCCAGCCCGGTCACGGCGAGCGGCTGCGGCAACGACTGGAACGGCGCGTGGAACGCCTCACCCGCGCCGGCATCCGGCACGTCGGCATCGGCTGCGAAATCGACGACCTTCTACCCGCCCTCGAAGCTCATGCCTGACCCGCATAGGGATCTCGCCGAGATCATCGAACCCGCTTCGCCGCCGGCCACGGCGACGCCGGCCCATTTCATGCGACCACTGGCCCTGGCCGGTGCCGCCGTGTTGCCGCTCCTGGCCCTCTGGTGGCTGCTGCGGCGGCGCGCACCCTTGCGCGCCTTGCGCCGGCTGGCGCGTTCGCCGGACGTCGCCGCCGCGGCCGCCGCATTGGCGCGTCTGGCCGAAGGCCACGCGGCGACGACAGCCTGGCGCCAGGAACTGGAGCGCCTGCGCTTCGCGCCGCCGACGCCTGAAGCCGCAAGCACGCTGGCGCGGCTGTGCCGCGAGGCGGAAAGTTTTCTCGGGGGCTGAATGTTGGAACTCGCACACCCCCTCTGGCTGTTCCTGTTCCCACCGCTGCTGGCCTGGGTGGCCTGGCGCCGGTCGGACACGCGGCCAGCCGCGAGGATGCTGCTCAACCACCCTGGCCTGGGGCTGGATGCCGCTCCCGAGGCAGTTGCGCGGTCGCACTGGCGCTTCGAACTGCTGGCTTATGCCCTGATGCTGCTGGCCCTGGCGCAGCCGCATGAGGTGGGGGGCTGGATCCTGCCGCCGCCGGAAGGCCGCGACATCGTCCTGGTCATCGACACCTCGCAGACCATGAGCATCGACGACTTCCAGCTTGCCGGAAAAAAAGCCGAACGCCTGGCCGTGCTCAAGACCGTGTTGGCGCGTTTCGTCCAGGCTCGGGCTGGAGACCGCTTCGGCTTGCTGGCCTTCGGTTCCAGGGCGGCGACCCTGACCCCTCCCACCTTCGACCGTGCCCATGTCATCGCGCAGATCGAACGCTTGCAGATCGGCATGGCCGGGGACGACACCGCGCTGGGAGACGCCATCGGTCTGGCGGCAAGGCAGGTGCGTAACCGCCGTCTTCGCCCGGCGCTGATCCTGGTCAGCGACGGTGCCGAATCCAACAGCGGCGACCTCGCGCCGGCCGAAGCCGTCGCCGTGGCGCGACAACTCGGGGTGGCGGTGCACACCTTGCGTATCGGCGGCGACCTTTTCGCCGCGGGCAGGACTGCCGAGAGTCCTTCCGGGAGAGAGGCGCAGCCCGGCCTGGCCGAGATCGCCCGGCTCACCGGTGGCCAACACTGGGTGGTGAAGAGCACGCAGGACGCCGAACAGGTCATCCACGCCATCGACCGGATGGAACCGACCCTCGTCCGCCCGGCACAGGACCGCCAGACACGCGAGTGGTACTGGCTGCCGCTACTGCTGGCCGCGGCCCTGTTGACGCGGATTCGGCTCGTGGAGGCGGCGTGATCGACCTCCTTTCCGGTCTCGACTGGCGCGCCCCCTGGTGGGGCCTGCTGGCCTTGCAGCCGCTGTTGCTCCGGCTCTGGACGCTGCGCCGCCGGCAGCGCCTGGAGGCGTATGCCGACGCGCATCTCCTGCCCTGGGCGGTCGCTCCCCGGCCGAGTATCTCGCCAGGACCCGCCTTGGCTTACGGCCTGGCCTGGCTGTTGCTGGCCGCCGCCGCCGCCGGGCCGCGCCTGCCCTTGCTGACGAACGCCGACGGCCGCCTCGTTCCTGGCCACCAGAGCAGCCTCTACGTCCTGCTCGACCTGTCCGAGTCGATGGCAGAGACCGACATCGCGCCTACACGGCAGATACGCGCTAGGCTGGAACTCGATGACTGGCTGGCGCGGCTTTCCGGAGAGCGGGTCGGCCTCATCGTCTATGCCGGCAGCGCCGGCGTGCTGTTGCCGCCCACGGACGACAGCGCCGTGTTCAGGCGTGCGTTGGGGCTGGCCGAGCCCGGTTTGATCGAGGCGCGCGGCACCCGGCTGGATGCGGCACTGGAACTTGCCGGGAGCGAGCTTCAGGCGGCAACGACGCGATCGCGAGCCATCCTCTTGCTCAGCGATTGCGCAGCCGACGGCCTGTCTGGAGCCGCGGGAGACGCCGTTCGCGCCGCCGCGCGCAAGTTGGCGCGGCAGGCCATACCCATATTCGTGTTCGGCGTTGGCAGCGCTCCATCCGGATTGACCGGAGCGGGAAACGCGGCGCCGCGCAGCCCGATGGATGTCGCCACCTGCCAGGATCTGGCGCGCCTCACGGGGGGCCGGTTCGCACTGGTCGCGAATCGTGGCGCCGCTGCCCTGGATGCGCTCGTCGGAACCCGGGGCGATCCGCCACGGCGCGAGCAGGCGCGTGCCTGGCGCGAGTTATACCCCTGGCTGCTGGCCCCCGCGCTGGTGTTGCTGGCGGGCGTGCGCAGGCGCGGCGATGCGTAAGGAATTATGCCTGGCATGGTTGCTATCCGCTTCGGCGCTGGCCGATGCCGGCGCGTCTTCCGCCTACGCCCAATACCGCGGCGGCCATTACGCCCAGGCCCAGACCCTGTACGCGCGCCAGGGCGGTTACGCCGGCCAGTTCGGCGCGGGGGCCGCGGCCTGGAAACTGAACGACTACCGGGCCGCCGCGGCCTACTTCGGCGCCGCCCTGCTGCTGGCGGGGGACGCGAGGAGTCGCTGCGACGCCCTCTACAACCTGGGCAATGCCCTCTATGGCCTGGGCAACTGGCGCGCCGCGATGGAAGCCTACACGGCGGTGTTACAAGCCCGACCCAGGGATGCCGCTGCCCATGCCAACCTGGAGCAGGCTCGCCGTCGCCTGGCGAGCGAACCCAAGCCCTTCGCCAGCGACCTACGTGGCCGCCGCGGGCAGTTGGCGCAGGGCGAGGTCAACCTGGACTGGGATAGTGAACGCGCGGTGCGCGAATTGGACGCGACGCCCGGCGTGGCGATGGTCGGCGGCGGCACGGCGGCGGGCGCGCGGCTGCAAGGCCCGGACGGCGACGAGGCCGCGGCGCGGGACAACGCCAACGTGCAATCTGGCCTCAAGAAGCTGGAATTACTGGGCGACCACCCCCAGACGATGTTCAAGGGCATGATGCGTCAGGACCGTTCCTCCAGCCAGGCGCCATGATAGCGCGCTGCCTGCTGATCCTCCTGCTGCTGCCTGGCGCCGCCGGAGCCGGCCTGCAAGCCCGGCTCGACCATGGCAGCCTGGCCCTGGGCGAAGCGCTGGGCCTCACCTTGACCGGGAGCGGACTGGACCGGATCGACCTGGCACCCCTGAACGCGGATTTCCAGGTTCAGGCTGCCACGCTGTCGCGCTCCGGGAAACAGGAAACCCTGGTTCTGAGCCTCTATCCGCTGCACCTGGGGAAGTGCATTCTGCCCGCGCTGCACGCGGGAACTGCGCGCAGCCGAGCACTGCCCGTCACGGTGACGGATGGCTCGGCACAGACGCCCCGGGTCTGGTTCCGGGTGGAAACCGATCCATCCGTCCCGAACCAGCGGCAAGCATTCCGCCTCACCATGGAAGCTTGTGACGACGACAGCCTTGCCTGGAAGCGCCCCTTGTTGCCGCGCCATGTCGCCCTATACGCCCGGCCGCTGGGCGAGGAACAGCGCGAAGTGAACCGCAACGGGGTTCGCTGTACCGCGCACCGATGGCATTGGGCGGTGATTCCCACCCAGGCCGGGCGGGTGTCGCTACGGCTGGCCATGCTCGAAGCCAACAAGTTCGGCCGAGTGCTGCGCTTCCCCGCACCCGCGCCGAGCTTTGCCGTCGCCGCCGTGCCTGGCTGGCTGCCGCTGGATGTCGCCATCGGCCGGCCCCATATCGAGGCGGATGGGCTACCCCTCACCTGGCCACGGGGTCGGCCGCTGGCCTGGCACATCGAGGTCGTCGGCGGCTACAGCGAAGACGGCATGAAGGCTCTGCTGGCAGTGCAATCGCAGGACGTCTCCGGTTTCGGCGGTTATGCGCCCACGGTGGAAACCCTGGCGCCGGAAAACCATAACTCAGCCCAAAGCAGACTGCGCCTGACCTTCTATTCCAGGGCGGAGACACGCGGCCTCCTGCGGCTGCCCAAGCTCGTCTTCCCCTGGTATGACCCGGACCGTGGCCGGCTGGAAAGCCTGGCCACGACGGGCGGCGAACTGCGGGTCGTGGATCCCGCCCTGGAAGCCTTCCTCCACTGGCTGCCCTTCCTCCTGGGCGGCGTGGCGCTGGCCGCGCTGTGCGCCTGCGTGGCGGGCCGGTCGTTCTGGCGTGTACGCAAACGCCGCCACCTCGCCGCCCTGGATGCGAGCCCCGACCTGGACAGCCTGTTGCGGACGCTGCGCGCTTTCAGCCTGCTTGCCTCCCCTCCACCCGCGGCCACGCTCGGGCTCTGGCGTGAACGCATGCGCGCCGAGGCCTGCTGTACGGGGCTGGACGCGATGATCGAGGCCATGGAACACGTCCGCTACGGAGAAAAGGAGGAAGATTTTGCCCGCTCGCGGGAACACGTGTCGCGGGTGCTGCGCACCTGCCGGCCCTCTGCCTCGTCCATGGGCTGCTTCGCCAACTGGCACCGGCTGGGCCGCCACGCTCACGCGCCGCCTGGTACCCGGTGAGCCACGGCTGATCGGCTACCTCGTTTGCATGTAGCGGGCGAAAATCCCGGCATGAAGCCCGCGCAAGGTCTTGCGTTGCTGGAGCGGGGGACTACCCTGCTTTTCCAGGAGCAGGAGTTCCAGCAGCAGGCGCGCCGCGCGCTCCGGATCGCGATCCGCGCCGGGTTCGGCCTGGCGCAGCAAGTGCGCCAGGCCGGGCTCTACGAGTATGCACCAGGCCGGGAACCAGGCCATTTCCTGCGCCGGGTCGGCCTCGCCGTTACCCGATTCATTCTCGAAATTCGCATCGAAGTCGCGCAGCAAGCGTTGCAGGTTCGCGTCTTCCAGGCCACGGGCGAGCCCCTCGAAACCGGGTGGGTCGAGCCAGGCCAGCTCGATCAGGAGGGGCCAGGCCGCAGTCAGGCCCTCCCTGCCCATGCTTGCCTGGGCCATCCAGGCAAGCGGCCGGGGTATGCGCCGCCAGGAGGGGATGCGGTCGACGGCGCGCTCCGCCTCCCGCCATGCACCGGCCCGCAGCAGGTACGGCGCCGCATGCGCTTGCGGCGCCATGGGGGCGAAGGCCAGACCTTCGGCGGCCTGCGCCAGGCCCAGCCATTCCTGCCTGATCCAGTGGCGCGCGGAGCTTGGTGAGAGCAGCCGTGTCGCGGCGGACTGAATCACCGTCTCCAGGAGTTCTCCAGCCGACAGGGCCGACTCGTGGTCGGACAAACGCATGACCGGCGCTTCCAGCGTGCGCATCAGAACCTCCAGGGCCGGCAGTAGACTGTCCTGAGGGTAGGCCGTTGCGAGCTTGTCCAGCGCCGCCCGGCCCGGCAATGCCTGCCTCGCCTCGATGGCGGCGATCACGTCGCGGCGCAACATCACGTCGCGGCCGTGGGCAAACAGGTCGAGTTGCTGCATGCGCTGGATCTTCCTTACGGGGAAAGAGCCCGAGTCTCCCTGCCTGTGCTCAGGAGAGGGGAAGGCCCACGCTCACCAGACGCCCAGGAACGCCAGCATGCCCTTGGCGGCTTCGCGGCCCTCGAACACGGCGGTGACCACCAGATCGGAACCGCGTACCATATCGCCGCCGGCGAACACCTTGGGATTTCCGGTCTGGTAGGCGTGTTTCTGGCCTTTCGCGAGCACCCGTCCGCCCGGATCGGTCGCTATCCCGAACTCGGCAAACCAGGGTTGCGGGTTGGGGCGAAAACCAAAAGCGACCAGGACGCGGTCGCAGGCAATGATTTCCTCGGAGCCTTCCACCACCACGGGCGTGCGCCGGCCGCGGGCGTCGGGTTCTCCCAGACGCGTCGTGACCAGCTTGATGCCTTCGACCCGGCCGTCGCCGACAACCGCCACCGGTTGCCGGTTCCAGAGGAATTGCACGCCCTCTTCCCTGGCGTTGACGACTTCGCGCTTGGAGCCGGGCATGTTGGCCTCGTCGCGGCGATAGGCACAGGTGACACTCGCGGCCCCCTGACGGATCGAGGTACGGTTGCAGTCCATGGCGGTATCGCCGCCACCCAGCACCACCACGCGCAGTCCTTGCATATCGGTGTAGGTCTCCTGGGGCAGCCCCAGGCAGTGGTTCACATTGGAAATCAGGAAAGGCAGGGCAGGCATGACGCCGGGCAGGTCTTCGCCGGGTATGCCGGCCTGCATGAAGGTATAGGTGCCCAGCCCCATGAACACCGCGTCGTAGTCCTTGAGCAGATCGGCCATCTGCACGTCATCGGGTTTCGTCCCTCCAACTTCGGTATTGAGGCGGAATTCGATGCCCATGGCCGCGAAGATCTCGCGGCGGCGCACCATCACGCTCTTTTCCATCTTGAATTCGGGAATGCCGAAAGTGAGCAGGCCGCCGATTTCTGGATGCCGGTCAAAGACCACCGCGTGCACGCCATTGCGCGCCAGGATATCGGCGCACCCCAGGCCGGCGGGGCCGGCGCCGAGGATGGCGACTTTCTTGCCGGTGGCGACGACACGGGACATGTCCGGGCGCCAGCCCTGGGCGAAGGCGGTGTCGGCGATGTATTTCTCGACGCCACCGATGGTAACCGCGCCGGCCTTGACCTGATTGAGGGTGCAGGAACCCTCGCAGAGCCTATCCTGCGGGCAGACACGGCCGCAGACCTCGGGCAGGGAATTGGTCTGGTGCGACAGTTCCGCCGCCTCGAACAAACGCCCCTCGTCCACCAGTTTCAGCCAGTTGGGAATGTAGTTGTGCACCGGGCACTTCCACTCGCAATAGGGATTGCCGCAGCCGAGGCAGCGACCGGCCTGTTCGTGGACCTGGTCCGCACCCATCTGGGCGTAGATTTCCTTGAACTCGCCACGGCGCACGTCGGCCGGAGTCTTGTCGCCGTCGCGGCGGGGAATGTTGAGAAACTGAAATACGTCGGACATGAGGGTTCCTGGTTAGTGCTGCGAGCTAGGCCAAGACGAAGGATTGCGATGTTGGTGCAAACAGCGAAGCACCTGGATACCGCGCCCATCCACCAGATAGAACAGGGCATAAGGAAATATCCGCATGGACACCCGCCGCATCTCGCCCCCGACGCGTGCGAAGGCGAGAGGTTGATCGCGGACAATCTTGAACATCTCGGTAATGCTGTTCAGAAACATTCGTCCTAGTCCTGCCGATTGTTGTTCATACCAAGTGGCTGCCTGATTCATTTCATGCCCTGCGCGAACACGAACATACACTTTCATGAAAAGGATTTCTCGATACGCGCCCGCACGTCTTCCCAGTCCTCACCCTCTTCCGGATTGAGCCGATACTCTTCAAGAGCCTGCTCCAATTCCCGTTTCTGCCAGTCGTGGAGGGGAATGTCATCGGGTTCCAGAGAATTCCACAGGAATTCGATCAAAGCCAGCTTTTCCGGGGCCGTGAGGCTGTCGAGTTGTTCCTGCGAAATGGTCGCCATATCGAACTCCTGTGGTCTCAATCCCGCAACAAACTATCCAGCGTCAGCGCCTTGGGCTTCACTAGCCAGAAACGGTTCACCACGTCGTTGTAGTGTTCCAGCATCCAGCGAGCGCGTTCCGAGCCGGTATGAAGCAGGTGTTTTTCCAGCTTCTCGCGCAAGAAGGCTCGGTGTTCGCCGGTCTTCTCGTCGTTGATGCGGTTGATATCGACCAATTCGTTGTTGTACTTCTCGGCGAAGTTGCCTTCCTCGTCGTAGACCAGGGCGAAACCGCCGGTCATGCCGGCGCCGACGTTGAGCCCCGTGCTGCCCAACACGACGATGCAGCCGCCGGTCATGTATTCGCAACAGTGCTCGCCCACTCCCTCCACCACCGCTAGCGCCCCGGAGTTGCGCACGCCGAAACGCTCGCCGGCCGTGCCGGCCGCGTACAACTCGCCGCCGGTTGCGCCATACAGACAGGTATTGCCAATGATGCTGGCCTGATGCGCCGCAAAGGAGGAACCACGCGGCGGGTAGACGATCAGGCGACCGCCGGACATGCCTTTACCCACGTAGTCGTTGGCGTCGCCCTCGATCTCCATGGTCAAACCGCGGTGGTTCCACACGCCGAAGCTCTGCCCGGCGGAGCCGGTGAGCTTGATGTGAAGGCAATCGGCGGGCAGGCCAGCGGCGCCATGCGCCCGTGCGATCTCGCCGGAGAGGCGCGCACCGATGGAGCGGTTGACGTTGCGCACGGCGTATTCCAGGCGCTGCGGCGTCTTGGACAGTATGCCGGGCAAGGCGTCCAGCACCATCTGTTCCGCCAGTTCACCCTTGTCGAAGGAAGGATTGGAGGCCTCGATACAGTAGCGCGGTTCGCTCTCGGCGATGCTGCCCTGGGAGAGCAATACGTCGAGTTTGAGTCGGCCCTGCCGGTCTGACTCCCCGGGGAGCAGATTCAGCAAGTCGGTGCGGCCGATCAAATCCTCGAAACGGGTGACGCCCAGCGCAGCCATCCACTCGCGGGTTTCGCGGGCGACGAAGGTGAAATAGTGGATCACCATCTCCGGCAGGCCGATGAAGAACTGGCGGCGCAGGCGCGCGTCCTGCGTGGCGATCCCGGTGGCGCAATTGTTGAGGTGGCAGATGCGCAGGTACTTGCAGCCCAGTGCGATCATGGGTGCCGTGCCAAAGCCGAAGGACTCGGCACCGAGGATGGCTGCCTTGACCACGTCCAGGCCGGTCTTCAGGCCGCCGTCGGTCTGCACCCGCACCCGGCCGCGCAGGCCATTGGCGCGCAGCACCTGCTGCGCCTCGGTCAGACCCAGTTCCCAGGGCGTGCCGGCGTATTTCACGCTGGTCAGGGGCGAGGCGCCGGTGCCGCCGTCATAGCCGGAGATGGTGATCAGATCCGCATAGGCCTTGGCGACCCCGGCGGCGATGGTGCCGACCCCGGGTTCCGCCACCAGCTTCACCGAGACGAGCGCTTTCGGGTTGACCTGCTTCAGGTCATAGATGAGCTGCGCCAGATCCTCGATGGAATAGATGTCGTGGTGCGGCGGGGGCGAGATCAGGGTGACGCCGGGCTTGGTGCAGCGCAGGCGGGCGATATGCGGCTCCACCTTCTTGCCCGGCAACTGGCCGCCTTCCCCGGGTTTCGCACCCTGGGCGACCTTGATCTGCAACACCTCGGCGTTCACCAGGTAATGCGCGGTGACGCCGAAGCGGCCGGACGCCACCTGCTTGATCTTGGACATCTTCACCGTGCCGTAGCGGGCCGGGTCTTCGCCGCCCTCGCCCGAGTTGGAACGGCCACCGATGCGGTTCATGCCTTCGGCCAGAGCCTCGTGCGCCTCGGGGGACAGCGCACCCAGCGACATGCCGGCGGAGTCGAAGCGCTTCAGGATGGCTTCGATCGGCTCCACCGCATCGAGCGACAGCGGCTGTTCGGCGAGCTTCAATTGCATCAGGTCGCGCAACATGGCTACCGGCCGGGTATTCACCGTGGCGGCATAGCGCTTGTAGGCTTCATACGAACCGGTCTGCACGGCCTCTTGCAGTTCCTGCACCACGTCCGGGTTGTAGGCGTGGTACTCCTCGCCGTGCATGTATTTGAGCAGGCCGCCCGCGGGGAGGGTGCGCTGCGGGTTGAAGGCAGCGCGGTTGAGCCTCGTCTGGTCGGACTCGAAATCTGCGAAATGAGCGCCGGAGACGCGCGAGACAGCCCCCGTCAGGCACAGGCGGACGACGTCTTCGTGCATGCCTACGACTTCGAACAACTGCGCGCCGCGATAACTGGCGATGGCGGAAATGCCCATCTTCGACATGACCTTGAGCAGGCCCTTGTCTATCCCTTTGCGGTAGTTCATCAGCGCTTTTTCCGCCTCGATCTGAACTTCGCCCCCCTTCACCATCTGCAGGATGGACTGATAGGCAAGGTAGGGATAGACGGCGGTGGCGCCGAAACCGATCAATGCGGCGATCTGGTGAGGGTCGCGCGCGGCGCCGGTTTTCGCCACGATATTGGCGTCGCAGCGCAAGCCTGCCTCGATCAGGGCATGGTGCACCGCACCCACGGCGAACAGAGCGGGTATGGTCAGGGTGGACTCCTTGCCGAAGCGGTCGATGGTGCGATCCGACAGGACCACCACCACCTTGCCCGACTTCACCGCCGCCACCGCGTCCTGCGCCAGCTGGTTCAGCGCGGCTTCGAGATTGCCCAGGGTCGCATCGTATTGCAGGTAGAAATGCACCGCGGCGAAGGCCGGATCGCTGCTGGCGGTGACCGCCTTGTAGCTGTCGTTGGACAGCACGGGAGAATTCAGCTCCAGACGGTATGCGTGCAGCGGCGTCTCTTCGAACAGGTTGCGTTCGCGCCCGAACACGGTGTTGAGCGACATGACGATGGCTTCGCGGATCGGATCGATCGGCGGATTGGTCACCTGCGCGAACTGCTGCCGCAGATAGTCGAAAGGAGAACGCACCTTCTGGGACAGCACCGCCATGGGCGTGTCGTCGCCCATGGAGCCGACGGCTTCCTGGCCCTCTTCGGCCAGCACGCGGATCACCTGGTCCAGTTCCTCGGCGCTGAGATTGAACAGCTTCTGGTGGGTCGCCACCGCGGCGGCATCCATGGTCGGATAATCCGTGTCCTGCTCCATGCCGAACTCGACCCGCTTCGCGTTGGACTTGAGCCAGTCGCGGTAAGGTTGGGCGCTCTTGAGCTGGGCGTCGATGTCCTCGGGCAGGAGGAATCGCCCGGTCTCCAGATCGGCCGCTACCATCTGGCCCGGACGCACGCGCCCCTTGGCGGCGATGTTGTCGGGGCCGCCGTAATCCCAAACGCCCACTTCCGAGGCGATGGTCACATAGCGATCCTTGGTGATCACGTAGCGCGCCGGGCGCAGGCCATTGCGGTCCAGCATGCACACGCCATAGCGGCCGTCG
This sequence comes from uncultured Pseudomonadota bacterium, assembly GCA_903835655.1. Lineage (GTDB taxonomy): Bacteria > Pseudomonadota > Gammaproteobacteria > Burkholderiales > Thiobacillaceae > PFJX01. The sequence continues at coordinate 29,265 of CAILNT010000007.1, forward strand.
GTCATGACGATGCCGGCGGGGCCATCCCAGGGCTCCATGTGCATGGAGTTGTATTCGTAGAAGGCGCGCAGGTCCGGGTCCATGTTGGTCACGTTCTGCCAGGCCGGCGGCACCATCATGCGCATGGAGCGGAACAGACCGGCGCCGCCCATGACCAGGCCTTCGAGCATGTTGTCGAAGCTCATCGAGTCCGAGCCCTTGACGCCCACCATCGGCCGCACGTCGTCCATGTTGGGGATCAAGGGGCTCTGGAATTTCTGCTCGCGCGCGCGCGCCCAGTTGCGGTTGCCCTGCACGGTATTGATCTCGCCGTTGTGGGCGAGGTAGCGGAAAGGCTGGCTCAGGCGCCACTCCGGCCAGGTGTTGGTGGAAAAGCGTTGGTGGAACACGGCGAGCGAAGAGGCGAAGCGCGCGTCGGCGAGATCCGGATAGAACACCTGCAAATAGGCCGGCATCACCAGGCCCTTGTAGGAAATCACCCGCCCGGACAGGGTCGGCATGTAGAAGGTGGCATCCGTGTCGGCCACTGCCTTCTCCACGCGGCGCCGGGCGATATAGAGCTTGCGCTCGAAGATGTCGGCCGAGACGTCCTCCGGACAGTTCACGAAGAGCTGCTCGATCACCGGCAGGCTCTTCAGGGCGACCTCGCCGAGTGCGGCGTTGTCCGTGGGCACCGAACGGAAACCGGCCACGTGCAAGCCTGCGCCGGTCAACTCCCGGACCAGCAGCTCGCGCGCGCGCGCGGCCAGGGCCGCATCCTGGTTGAGAAAGGTCAGGCCGGCGGCATAACGGGTGTTCAGGGTGTAGCCGTTCTCGACCGCCACCGCGCGCAGGAAACCGTCCGGTTTCTTGAACAACAGACCACAGCCGTCGCCCGATTTGCCATCGGCAGCCACCGCGCCGCGGTGAGTCATGCAAGCCAGCGAAGAGATCGCCGTGGCCACCAGCTTGTGGGTTGCCTGGTCATCCAGCTGCGCAATCAGGCCGAATCCGCAGCTATCCTGCTCGAAGTCCGGGCTGTACAGCGTGCCAGCTAGGCTACTTTGTCGATCATCCATTGTCGTCGGGCCGATCAGGTGGTCCGCGCGGGGCGCACGAACGCAGGGTAAAAAAGGGGAGAAATTCTATCTTGAACCTGGGCCTCCCGCCAGACGGCGATTGCGGCGATCGGCGGCCCCTGCCGGGCGGCGTCGCCCGGCGACGCACACAGCGCGGGACTGCCAAGCACGGGAGTCGCTGCTACACTGGCCCGATCGCCATTCACGAGCCTCCCATGGAACGCTTCACCATCTCCCTGGACGAATCCCTGGCCCAGGAGTTCGACGCACTGATCCGCGCCCGCGGCTATGCCAACCGCTCGGAAGCGGTACGCGACATGTTGCGCCGTGAACTGGAAAGCCACCGCCTGTCGCGGGAGGAAGCGCCCTTCTGCGTGGCCAGCCTGGCCTACGTCTACAACCACCACGAAAGACGGCTCTCGGAGCGGCTCACCGACTTGCAGCACCGCGCCCACGATCTGGTGGTCTCCACCATGCATGTACATCTCGACCACGACCATTGCCTGGAAACCCTGTTCCTGCGCGGTGCCACGACGGAAGTGCGCGTCCTCGCGGAAAAAATCTCCGCCGAGCGGGGCGTGCGCCACGCCTCCCTCAACCTGGTGCCGGCGGAGTCGGAAGGCGTCCATGACCACATCCACAGCCGGCCTCGCACCTGAGCCGCATCCATTGGGCCGACGCCCGATCGACGCGGCGCAGTTATGATGTATTTTCTTTTTTTCCTATTTGTGATTACCATGCCCCGGCCGATACGCTCCCGGGAGCACCGCGATGGAAACCCTGCCTCATGACTTGCTGGCCCTCAGCCTGCTGGTCTTCGTCCTGGGACTCAAACACGGCTTCGATGCCGACCACCTCGCCACCATCGACGGACTGACGCGCTTCAACGCCCGCAACAATCCCCGACTGGCGCGGTATTGCGGCGCCCTGTTCTCGCTGGGCCATGGCCTCGTGGTGGTGGCCATCGCCCTCGCCGTCAGCCTGCTGACCCGCAAATGGCAGACCCCGGAATGGCTGGAAGCGTTCGGCGCCTGGACCTCCATCGCCTTCCTCGCCGCGCTGGGTCTGCTCAACATCCAGGCGGTGATCCAGGCCAGACCCACGGAAATGGTTCGGCCCATCGCGCTGAAAGGGCGCTTGCTCGGAAGGCTGGCACAGGCCGCCTCGCCTGGTCTGATCGCGTTAGTCGGCGCGCTATTCGCCCTCTCCTTCGACACCATCAGCCAGACCGCCCTGTTCGCGCTGACCGCCGCCCAGTTCGGCGGCTGGCGCGACGCCCTGTTGCTGGGGCTGTTGTTCATGCTGGGCATGCTGGTGACCGATGGCATCAACGGCTTGTGGATCTCCCGCCTCATCCTGCGCGCCGACCAGCTTGCGCTGATCGCCTCTCGCGTCATGAGCCTGGTGGTGGCCAGCCTCAGCCTACTGGTGGCCGGGTTCGGCATTGCCAAACTGACGTGGCCCGCCCTGAACGCATGGAGCGAGGGCAAGGAGTCGCTGTTCGGCCTGACCGTGGTGCTGGTGGTCGCCAGTAGTTTCGCGATGGCGTTATGGCTCACCCGCTCCAATTCGGGCAAGCCGCTAGCGGTCGAGTGACGCTGTGGCAAATCGCCTCAGCGCGGGGAGCTGGCGCCGCAGTGCGAAATCGACCAGTCCTGGCCACAGGGCGTTGAGGCGCGCGAACAGGCTCTCCGGAAAGCCCAGATAGGCCTCGCCGCGCTCCTGTTCGAGGGCGCGTACGATGGCGCGCGCGACCGGGCCCGGTTCGTCCATCTGCATCAGGCCCTGTGCGGCCATTTCGTGGACGACGGGCGGATTGAGCGGGGTGTTGACCGCGCGGGGAGCGACATAGGTGACACCGACCCCGCTGCCGTCGAGTTCGCGGCGCAGGGCCTGGGAGAAGCCGCGCAGGGCGAATTTGCTGGCCGAATAGGCGGCGAAGAACGGAAAGGCAATGCTCCCGAAGGTCGAGCCGACATTGACGATACGGCCCACTCCGCGCTCCAGCATCCCTGGCAACAGGGCGCGAGTCAGTTGCATGGGCGCTTCGAGGTTCACCTGCAAGAGCCGATGCAACACGTCCGCGTCGCAAGTTTCGAGTGGGCCGAAATCGAGCACCCCGGCGAGATTGATGAGGATGTCGACGCCACCCCAGGCCCGATTCACCGCCTCGATGGCGGCGGCCCGCTGTTCCGGCCGGGAAATATCACAGAGGAGAGTCAGTGTCTGGCCGCCGTAGCCTGCGGGAACGGAGTCCGCAGCCAGCGCGCCTTCGCCCTGGCGCACCAATCGGCAAAGTTGGGCACCGCGGGCGAGCAGTGCGTCGCCCAGAAGGCTGCCGATGCCTCCCCCAGCCCCAGTCAGCAGGATGCGTTGCCGGTTCAGATCCACGCGCTCACCTCGCCACCTTGAAGTCATCGCCGGCACTCGCCCGAATCTTGTCCATCAGGATGCGGATTTCCTCGCGCCTTCCCGAATCGGCCAGCGGTCGCAGCGCCCGCGCGGGGGCGGCCTGCGCCTTTTCCAGGGCCAGGATGGCCTCGCGGTAATGGTGCTTGCCATAGAGAAAGTCGGCATGAAAGTAGTTCGGGTCGATGCCATTGGGATTGAGTTGCAAGGCCTTCTTCAGGTAGGTCTCGGCCTTGTCGTCGTCGCCGAAGCCGATCGGCCAGCCCGGAACCTTGAAATAGAGCGTGCCCAGCGAGGTGTAGATCGAGCCTTGCATCGCATTGGGATCGATTTTTTCCGCGGCCTGCAACTGCCGCCTCGCCTCGCGAGCCAGGCCCAGCGCGCCCAGCCCTCCCTTGGCGCCGGCGTGCGAGCTCAAGGTGATGCCGTGCCAGATCAGGGGCTCGGGACGTCCGGGATACTGGCCCGCGAGAGCCGCCTCTTTCCCCTCCAGCGCGGCATAGGCTTGGACTTTCTCGTCCTGGGGCAGTTTGTAGTTGATCTGCTCCCACTGGTGCTGGATGTCGAGGATGGCGTGATCCAGCGCGGCGTCGTCGGCATGGGCGGGCAGGGTTGTGAACGCCAGGGCCAGTAAGGACAGGGGGATTTTCATGCGTTTATTCCAGAGGAGGTCAGGGTGCGGAAGATGTCGCCGTACAGCCGGAAGAACATGGCGGCGGCGTGCAGCACCGATGCCTGGTCTTGCGTGTTGTCGAGGCGATTGAGCAGGTCTTCGAGGAAGCGGATGTGCTCCTGATCGACGCTGCCGTGTGACTGGAGATAGTGGAAGGCGGCGGGCGGCAGGTCGAGGCTGGACCCGATCGCCCCGGCCGCGTGATGCGCCAGGCTAACGCTGGTGCCTTCGAGAACGTAGACCATACCGAGGAAACCGACCGGGTTGCGCCGCTGGATCTGGTCGTAGGCATACGCCACCATCACTTCCGTGGCCGGCGCCGGCGAGGAACGCCGCACCGCGTCGGGGTCGCCGCCGCTCGCGGCGAGATCGTCGAGGATCCATTCCTCGTGGCCGATCTCTTCCGCGATGTAGTGGGCCAGGGCCGCGCGCAGCCAGTCCAGGTGGCCGGGCAGGCGCGCGCCACAAGCCATGAGCAGGGGCACGGTGTGTTTGACATGATGGTAAGCCTGGCCCAGGAATGCCTGGTACTCGACCAGGCTAACGTCGCCCCTCAGTGCGCGCTGGATCAGGGGAATGTCCAGCATCTGCTGGCGCTCGCCGCTGCTGCGTGCAATCAGGCTTTCATAGAAAGACATGGGCATCCTCAAGGTTGAAAAGTGGGGTGATCCTGGCCTGGTAGTGTGCCCAGACCGCATCGCGGCGGAGGCCGCCCGCCGCATTGGACTGGCCGTTGGCGAGGGAAAAGGCGGCATCGGCGCGCAACCACCGCCGCACGCGGGCGTAATCCGGCAAACGGGCGTTGGTCGCCTGCACGGCCCGATCCAGGGTCGCGTCCGCGGCAGACCCGACCAGCACGGCGACATTGCCGGCCTGGCCCTCGCCGAAGACCGCAGCCTGGAAGAGGTCGGGGTGGGCGCAAAGTTCGCCCTCCACCCATTCCGGCGCCACGTTGCGCCCGAAGGCGGTGGCATAGGCGGTCTTCTTGCGGCCGGTCAGGTAGAGGTAGCCGTCCGCGTCGAAATGGCCCAGGTCGCCACTGCGAAACGACGCGGCGCCCTGTTCCGGGTGGCCTAGATAACCCAGGAACAGGTGTTCGCCGACCACGATCTCGCCGTCCGCGGCGATCTCGACGCGGTGCTGCGGCAAAGGGCGGCCGACGCTGCCAGGGCGTTCCGCACCCGGCAGATTGAGGCTGACCACCGAGCCCGCCTCGGATAGGCCGTAACCCTGGTAGACCGGCAGACCCAAGGCGCGCGCCTGTTCCAGCAAGGTGCTGGACACCGGGGCGCCGCCCACGGCGACGAAGCGCAGGCCGCGCGGCAGGAGCAGGCCGGCCGCGGCGGCTGCCGTGAGGGCCTTGAGCAGTTGCGGCACTAGAAGCAGCGTCGTCGGCTCGTAGGCTACCAGGGCGGTACACAAGAGGTCGATCCGCAAGCCCGACGAACCCTGCAGGCCGCAGCGCGCGGGGCTCGGCAACTGGGCCAGGGCGCCGACATGCAGCGGCGCATAGAGCCCGGCGATGTTTTCCAGCAGGGTGGACAAGGGCAGCAACGCCAGGGTGCGATCCGCGGCGACGGCCGAGACGGCCTGGCAGAGCGCGGACGTGGCTGCTTCGAGACACTCCGTCGACAGGCAAACCCCCTTGGGCTGTCCGGTCGTACCCGAGGTGTAGGTGATCTTCACGGTGCCGGGTGGGAGAAGCGGCGCGGCGTCGGCCTGGGGGTGGAAGACATGCAGGATCCGGCCGGCCACCTCGAAGCGGGTGCCGGTCAGCCCGGGTAACAGGGCCGCCACGCGCTCCGGCTGGTCGCTCACCACCAGGTCGACCCCGGCGTCACGCAGAAGGTGGCGCAACTGCGCATCGCTGAAAAAGGGCGGCATCGGCACGCAGACCGAGCCGCGCTGCAACAGCGCCAGATCGAGACAAGCCCAGGGGGCGCCGTTATCGAGCAGCAGGCCGACCCGGTGCCCGGGCAGGGTCGCTGCCAGAGACTCCACTTCGCGCAACAGTCCTCGGTAATCCAGCCGGGTCACGCCATCGCTCAACGCAGTCCGATCCGGGTGCATCCGCGCATGCTCCCGCAGCATCAAGCCCATGCACTGGCCTCCTGCCGGTCCGGACGATGACTTTGCGCGCCCAGGCGGCCACTGGCGTGTAGCAGACCGTGCAGGTTGGGGCGACGACTCCAGCCACCGGTCAGAAGCTTGTGGTAACCGGCCTGGATGTCGCCGACATAGACGCGGGGTCCGGCGGCGTAATAGCGACCCCAGGAGGCGCCACGATCCGCCAGACGACACGGGTCGGCCCTGCCCAGTGCGAGGGGTTTGAGTCCGAGCCGGGCAAAGGCGTTGGCCAGGCCGGGCCGGGCCACGAACAACACCCAGCGATAGCCGGCCGCGGCCAGAAAAGCCGTGCTGGCGGCGATCACCCAGCGCGCATGACCCGGGTCGGCCAGCGCCAGGTTGCCGACTTCCACCAGTTGTTCACGGCGAAGGTCCAACCCCTGTTCCGCGGCCAAGTCCTGCACGGGCCTACCCAGATATTGCTCGGCGAACAGCACTTCGCCTGCGTCGCGGTAGCCCACCACCGCGCGCGGCGTGCCGCCGGCACTGAAGCTCAACAATCCAGGGTAGAACGCGTAGACCTCGGCGCCATAGGCTTTGCGGAAATCCTCCCGAATGAAGGCCTGCAATTGCGGGCGTGACGGGTGCCTGGAACCGACGACCCGTGCCTGGATCGGCACCGGCAATTCGGGCAGTAGCGGGTCGATGCCGACTTCGATGAAGGAGGGGTGCATTCTGGCGTTTCCAAGACAAGTCTGGGAAGCCATACGCAATAACCATACCAGCCTGATGTAAACGGCGGGCCACCCGCGTCTTCCTGCCCCCCGCGAGGGACACAGCCTCGCGGCGGCTGGGGGCGCTCGCCGGTCCATCGATACGCCGGGGGCCATGCCAATCCTGGCGGGGCCAGGAGACACGCGGGCACTCGGGCGCAAATATTGTCCCTGGCGCAGAAATCCGTGACAAAAATTGCGCGACCCACCCTGCCCCATCGCTCCCAGGCCCAGCACCAGGGAAAACTTCGAGCGAGATCATGACCTTGGAAATCCGCTCACAAGCCGGCACCGAACTTGCTAATCCACCCCGGATTCGATCCCACAACGTCTGGCGTTCCCTTCCACAGATGCCCGTAGCCGTATTTCTCGCGGGCAGCCCAACCCGAGGTTTGAAACATGCGTACCCGTCATTCCATCCGCTCTACCCGCAGTCCGCGCGTAGCCCTGCTCCTGCTGGCCGCCACCTCGGCGTTGTTGGCGTCGTCAGCCCATGCCCTGCCCAGCTTTTCGCGGCAGACCGGTGCGGCCTGCGCCGATTGCCACGTCGGCGCCTTCGGCCCACAGTTGACGCCCTTCGGCATCAACTTCAAGCTGACCGGTTACACCCTGACCAAGGGTGAAAGCAACATCCCCGTTTCCGCCATGCTGCAATCCTCCTTCCAGAGCCTCAAGACCCCGCTCTCCGACGGCTCGCAAAAGGCGACCCTGCTGGCGCAACAGGCCTCCGTTTTCCTGGCGGGCGGACTGACCGAGCATCTGGGCGCCTTCGTCCAGGCAACCGGAACCGCCGCCGCGGGCAACGCCAACACCGACAAACTCGGCATGGACGAGGCCGATATCCGCTACGCCCGCACCCTGGCGCTGGGAGAACACTCGGCCATCGTTGGCGTCAGCCTGAACAACAACCCGACGGTGAGCGACGCACTCGCCACGGTGCCCGCCTGGCGCTTCCCCTATATCGGCCCGACGCTGCCCCCCGGCGGCGCCACCCCCATGATCGACGGGGGACTCGGCCAGCAGACGCTGGGCCTCAACGTCTATACGCTGGTGGACAGTGCCTGGTACGCCGAACTCGGCGGCTACAAGGCCCTGCCCAGGTCGTTCCTGGAAAAGACCCATGTCATCGCAAACGGCGACCCCTACACCAAGGCCGATGGTATTAGCCCTTACTGGCGCCTGGCCTATATGGGCGATCTGGGCGGCGGCAACTTCACCGCCGGAGTGTTCGGCCTGAACGCGCACATCCTGTCAGACCCGGCCAGTTCAGCCACGGACAAATACCGCGACCTCGGGCTCGATGCTTCCTACCAGCGCCAGTTCGGCGACAAGCACACGTTGGCACTCAATGCGGCCTACCTCGACGAGAAGCAGAACCTGGATGCGAGCTTCGCCAATGGTGCCGCGAACAACGCCAGCAATTCCCTGCATCGCTTCGACCTGAGCGCCTCCTATTACTACGATCAGACCTATGGCCTGACTGCCGGCCTATTCCGGATCGCGGGCAGCGCGGACGGCGGTTTGTATGCGGCCAACCCGGACACAGGGTATGCCGGCACCCCGGACACCAACGGCTATGTCTTGCAGGCCGACTGGACGCCCTTCGGCAAATCGGATTCCTGGGGCGCGCCCTGGGCCAATCTGCGTATGGGGCTGCAATACACCGGCTACACCAAGTTCAACGGCGCGAGCAGCAACTACGACGGCAGTGGCCGCAATGCCTGCGACAACAACACGCTGTACGCCTTCGTCTGGAGTGCGTTCTAAGGCGGCTGCGCTAACCTGCCGGTAGCTAAGCCCGGCGCACGTAGAGTGGCAAACATCCGGCGGAAGGCGCGAAAAACCGTTTTTCCGCCCTACCTTTCTTACGCTTGGCGGCTTGCCTTCGTCTGGGTCGAAGGCCTGGGAGATGCCCGCTTGGCCTGGGAGGTACAGTTCCCGACCATGGCGCCGGAGCCGTCAGGCAGGAGGAACTAGCCAAGACCCGAGGACGGTTCGGTTCGGCGCGGCTAGAATCCGGAGGAATCTGATATGCCTCTCGACTACCCTACCCTCGACACCCTGCGCCGCAGTCACCCGGCCTGGCGACTGCTGGATTCGCCCCATGCACCGCTGGTGGCGAGCTTTCTGCATCGGGTTTACTTGACGCCCAACGTGCGAGTGATGGCCCAGGCCGATCTGGTGGAGAAGTTGGAAGACACGCTTTACGGTCTTCGACTCTCTCTGGGCACAGCCGCGTTCCCGCGCACCGCCGCGCAATACCTGGATGACTGGGCGGCCAACGACAAGGGGTGGTTGCGCAAGTTCTATCCGCCAGGTTCCGATGAAGCCCATTTCGACCTGACCCCCGCCACCGAGAAAGCCCTGGCTTGGCTGGAAAGTTTGACCCAGCGCGCCTTTGTCGGCACCGAGTCGCGGCTGATGACTGTGTTCGAGTTGCTACGACAAATGGTGGAAGGCAGCCAGACCGACCCCGACGCGCGCATCCGTGAACTGGAGAGGCGCCGCGCGGAGATCGACACCGAAATCGAACGGGTACGGGCGGGGGACTTGCCGATGCTGGACGATACCGAGGTGAAGGATCGCTTCCAGCAGGTGGCGGCGACGGCGCGGGAACTCTTGTCGGATTTCCGCGAAGTGGAACAAAACTTCCGCAACCTCGACCGCAGCGTGCGCGAGCGCATCGCCTTATGGGAGCGCCCCCAGGGTCAAGCTGCGCTCAGCCCGCCCCCCGAGGGAGTGCGAGAAAGCCCTGAGGCGACCCCGCGTGTTAACCGAGAGAGCGGAAAGGGGGCCCTGCTGGAAAGCATCTTTGGCGAACGCGACGCCATTGCCGACTCCGACCAGGGGCGCAGCTTTCGCGCTTTCTGGGATTTTCTGATGTCGCCAGCCCGGCAGGAGGAGTTGTCGAGCCTGCTAGTTTCGGCCTTCAGCCTGTCGGCGGTGCAGTCTCTGGCGCCGGACGGGCGCCTGAAGCGGGTCCACTACGACTGGCTGGAGGCCGGCGAACACACCCAGCGCACGGTGGCGCTGTTATCCATGCAGTTGCGCCGCTTCCTCGACGATCAGGCCTGGCTGGAGAATCGCCGCATCATGGAAATGCTGCACAGCGTCGAAACCCGTGCTCTGGCCGTGCGGGAGGCGCCGCCGGTGGGCAGTTTCATGGAGCTGGACGAGGCCACGCCCACCGTCGAACTGCCCATGGAGCGCCCCCTGTTTTCGCCACCGATCCGCCCGACCATCACCGAGCAGGTCTTGCTGGAGGGCGGAGAGGACATCGAGACCGAGGCCTTGTTCGGCCAGGTGGTCGTGGACAAGGCGCGGCTGGCTAGCTGGATTCGCCAGTCTCTCCAGGAGAAAACCCAGGTCACCTTGGGAGAACTGGTACAACAGCACCCCCTGGAGCACGGACTGGCCGAACTGGTCGCTTGGTTGACCCTGGCCAGCGAGGATCGCAAGACGGTCTTCGAGGAGGACACGCGGGAATCGATGGACTGGCTGGATACGGCCGGGAGGCAACGGCGGGCGACCTTGCCACGCGTGAGTTTTGTGAGGTGAGCATGGATACGAACGAAACGAGCCAGGGCGTTTCCCTGCCCCGCGTGCTGGTCGGGCTGATGAAGGGCGTCGTCTATCGTGAGGGCGATGCGCCGCTGTGGCAGGACTTGCTGGGTTTGCAGGCTCGCGTTCGCGATTACGTTGCGGTGCTGGGTCTGGAACTGATGCTCGATGAGGCCGAGGGCTATGCCTTCCTGCGCACCCGACTGGTCCCCGATGGAGAGCCCGACTTGCCGCGCCTGGTGCAGCGCCGCGCCTTGTCCTTCCCGGTCAGCCTGCTGCTCGCGCTGCTGCGCAAGAAGCTGGCCGAGTTCGACGCCGGCGGCTGCGAGGGGGGCAGCCGACTGATTCTGTCCCGGGATGAGGTGGTCGAACTGATCCGGGTCTTTCTGCCCTCGGGCAGCAACGAGGCGAAATTGATCGACCAGGTGGAAACCCACCTCAACAAGATCATCGAACTGGGTTTCGTCCGCCGCCTGAAAGCACCCGGCGGCGACCAGGCATTCGAGGTACGCCGCCTCCTCAAGGCCTTCGTCGACGCCCAATGGCTGGCGGAATTCGACCAACGCCTGGCAGGGTATCGGGCGCAGTTGGGTGAACAGGAGGCATCGGAATGATCCTTGATTCCTCAGTTGACCGCTCATTTCCCCCCGTGAGGCCCCATGAACATTGAGGATTGCGCCTTCGATCACGCTCACCCTTTGGGTGAACTCGCTACGCACTCGGGCGTGTTCAACTGAGGATTCAAGGATGATCCAGGCCGACCAACTCGATTTCTCCGCCTGCGACGATCAGGCTGCCCACGAGGCCCAGGCCGGTTTCCGCCTGCACCGCCTGGAGGTCTACAACTGGGGCACCTTCGACCGACGGGTGTGGTCGCTCGCACCCAACGGCGAAAACGCGCTGCTGACCGGCGACATCGGTTCCGGCAAGTCCACCTTGGTGGACGCGGTCACCACCCTGCTGGTTCCGGCCCATCGCATTGCCTACAACAAGGCGGCTGGCGCGGAGGCGCGCGAGCGCACCCTGCGCTCCTACGTGCTGGGCCATTACAAGTCGGAGCGTACCGACTCGGGCCTGGCGGCCAAACCGGTGGCGCTGCGCGACCACAACGCCTATTCCGTGATCCTCGGCGTGTTCCGCAATACCGGCTTCGACCAGACCGTGACCCTGGCTCAGGTGTTCTGGCTGAAGGATGTACAAGGCCAGCCTGCGCGCTTCTTTGTGGCTTCGGAGGGAACGCTGTCCGTTGCCCAGGACTTCGCCGGCTTCGGCAGCGACATCAACGACTTGCGCCGCCGCCTGCGCGCCCGGCGCGGCATCGAGCTGCACGACAGTTTTCCGCCTTACGGCGCCTGGTTCCGCCGCCGCTTCGGCATCGAGAACGAGCAGGCGATGGAGTTGTTCCATCAGACGGTATCCATGAAGTCGGTCGGCAACCTCACCGACTTCGTGCGCGAACACATGCTGGAAGCCTTCGATGTGGAAACCCGCATCCATGCCTTGATTCACCATTTCGACGATCTCAATCGGGCGCATGCCGCCGTGCTCAAGGCCAAGGATCAGGTAGCGCGCCTGCAACCTCTGGTGGCGGATTGTGGCCACCACACCGAGCTGGCCGCCAAGGTGGACGATCTGCGTGCGGCGCGTGTAGCCCTCAAAGCCTGGTTCGCCGATTTGAAGGCGGGGTTGCTGGAGAAGCGCCTGGCTGGCCTGGAAATCGAACACCAGCGCGGCGCGGCGCGCATCTGCACGCTTGACGAAGCCCGGCGCGGACTCTGGGCGCAGCGCGATCAACTCAAGCGCGACATCGCCGAAAATGGGGGCAATCGCCTAGCCTGGATAGCCACTGAAATCGGCGGCAAGGAAACCGAGAAACAGCGGCGCTTGCAACGTGCCGAGCGCTACGGCGAGCTGGCGCGGGAATTGGGGCTGTTGCCGCTGACCGGGCCGGAGCGTTTCGTAAGCCATCGCGGCATGTGCGAGGGCCTGAGCGGAAAATTGCGCGAGAAGGAGGCCGAACAGCAGAACCGCCAGACCGAGGCCGGTGTCGACCTGCGCACCCACAAAGGCGAGCACGACCAGTTGCAACAGGAACTGGCCGGCCTGCGCGGCAGGCGCAGCAACATCGACGAATCCCAGGTGGCCATCCGCCGCGCCCTGTGCGCCGCCCTGAAGCTGACTGAAGCCGATCTGCCCTTCGCCGGCGAGCTGATCCAGGTGCGTCCCGAGGAGAAGGCATGGGAGGGCGCGGCGGAGAGGCTGCTGCATAACTTCGGCCTGTCGCTGCTGGTGCCGGATCGGCACTATACGGCGGTAGCGGAATGGGTGGATCGCACCCAGTTGCGCGGTCGGTTGGTCTACTACCGAGTTCGGGAAAGCGCCGGTACCAGCATGCCAGACATGAATCCGGACTCCCTGCCGCGCAAACTCACCCTCAAGCCGGACTCGCCCTTCTACGGCTGGATCGAACGGGAACTGGCGAAGCGCTTCGACTACATCTGCTGCGACAATCTGGACCAGTTCCGCCGCGAGCGCCAGGCGGTGACCCGTGCCGGCCAGGTCAAGGCCGGAGGCGAACGTCACGAGAAGGACGACCGCCATCGGCTGGACGACCGCAGCCGCTACGTCCTGGGCTGGAGCAACGAGGGCAAGATCGCCGCCCTGGAGAGTCGTGCCCTGTCGTTGGAAAAGGACATGCAAGCCGCGGCGGCACGCATCGCCGAGGCCCAGGCGGAACTGAAACGGGTGTCGGAGCAGATCACCAATCTGGCGCGGATCGGTGAATTCCGCGACTACCAGGAACTGGACTGGCAGCCTCTGGTGGCGGACATCGCCCAGCTGGAATTGGAGAAGCGAACGCTGGAAGCCGCCTCCGATTTACTGTACAGCCTGACCGGCCAGTTGACCACACTGGAGGCGGCGCTCGACCAGACCGAACGGGAGTTACGCGAGCGCAATCAGGACCAAGCCCGCAACGAGGAAAAACAACGCCATGCCCACGTTCTGCTGGCCGATTGCCAGGCCAGCCTGGCGAGCCTGGAGGCCGCCGCGCGGCAGCTGCGTTTCCCCCAACTGGAGGCCATGCGCGCCGAAGCCTTGGGCGAGCAGATGCTCACCGTGGAATCCTGCGACAACCGCGAACGAGACATGCGCGACTGGCTGCAAAGCAGGATCGACGCCGAGGATGGTCGCACCAAGCGGCTGCGCGACAAGATCATCGACGCCATGCGCGCCTACAGCCTCGCCTACCCGCTGGAAACCCAGGAAGTCGACGTCAGCCTCGAAGCCGCCCGCGAATACCGTGTGATGCTGAACGACTTGCAGGCCGACGATCTGCCGAAGTTCGAGGCACGCTTCAAGGAACTGCTCAACGAGAACACCATCCGCGAGGTGGCCAATTTCCAGTCCCAGCTCGCCCGCGAACGGCAGAGCATCAAGGAGCGCATCGGACGCATCAACCAGTCGCTACGCCAGATCGACTACAACCCAGGCCGCTACATCGAACTGGAAGCGCAGACCAGCCCGGACCCCGAGATTCGGGATTTCCAGAGCGAACTGCGGGCCTGTACCGACGGGGCGCTGACCGGTTCCGAGGACGCCCAGTATTCCGAGGCGAAATTCCTTCAGGTGAAGGCCATCATCGAGCGGTTCCGCGGCCGCGAGGGCCAGACCGACCAGGACCGGCGCTGGACCCGCAAGGTCACCGATGTGCGCAACGGCTACGCATTCGCGGCCGCCGAGCGTTGGCGGGAAGATGACAAGGAATACGAGCACTACACCGACTCGGGCGGCAAGTCAGGCGGCCAGAAGGAAAAACTGGCCTACACCGTGCTGGCCGCCAGCCTGGCCTATCAATTCGGACTCGAGTGGGGTGCGGTTCGCTCTCGCACATTCCGCTTCGTGGTCATCGACGAGGCCTTCGGTCGCGGCTCCGATGAATCCGCACGCTTTGGCCTGGAACTGTTCAAGCGACTGAACCTGCAACTGCTCATCGTCACACCCTTGCAGAAGATCCACATCATCGAACCCTATGTGGCCAGCGTCGGCTTCGTACACAACGAGGAAGGGCGCGAATCCCTGCTGCGCAATCTCAGCATCGCCGAATACCGGGCCGAGAAGGAAAGACACGCGGAGGCGCACGGTGCGTAGCCGGCAGTGCGATGCGACGTGAGTGACTGGACCACGCCTGCCGACCTCCGCGCCCGCGTGCTACGGGAATGGGACCGTGGTCACCTGCTGTCTGCAACACTGACCGGAGAGGCTCTGTATCCCTGGCGCATCCCCCTGAAATGCCCATCTTCCACCGAGTTGGCCGGCAGTTTTGACGCGGTTCGACAGTGGATACGCGAGCTTGCCGACAGTGCCAAGACGGAGGGCAAACCCGGCTACCGGCTTGAATTCCAGGAAATAAACCATCGCCAACTCGGTCGCAACCATGTGCCTGTCGCGGCCTGGCTCGATACGGAAGCGGACGCACTGGCCCTGATCGGCAAACGCCGCGAGGCTGCCCAGTTCCAGGAACTGGCCGGCGCGATTGCCCTCGCCTTCCCGCCTCTGCACGACTGGCTGGTCAGGCGCCCCTTGCGAGTACTGGAACACGCGGAGGATTGGCCGCGCCTGCTGGGGGTGCTGGGCTGGGTCGTGGCGCACCCGCGTCCGGACGTGTACCTGCGCCAGATCGACGTGGCTGGCGTGCACAGTAAATTCATCGAGCGACAACGCGGGCTGCTCACCGAACTGCTGGAGCGGATACTGCCGGCACATGTCATCGATACAGCGGCCCCCACGGGAGTGGCCGTCTTCGAGCGGCGCTACGGCTTCCGTGCCAAACCGGCACTGATACGCTTCCGCCTGCCCCAAGGCGGTATGCATGGTCTCACCGACTTGACCGTGCCCGCCGACGAGTTCGCCCTCTTGTCGCTTCCAGCCGCACAGATATTCATCACAGAAAACGAAATCAATTTCCTGGCCTTCCCGCTGACCCCCAACAGACTGGTGATCTTCGGCTCCGGCTATGGCTTTGACGCATGGGCCGAGGCCCACTGGTTGCGGGCGCGGGAGATAATCTACTGGGGTGACATCGACACCCACGGCTTCGCCATCCTCGACCAGTTGCGCGGCCGTTTTCCGCAGGCCCACTCCTTGTTGATGGACCGGACGACCCTGCTGGCCCACCGGCCGCTCTGGGGACGGGAAGACACGCCGACCCGGCGGGAATTGAGCCGGCTGTATCCCGATGAAGCCAGTTTGTACGACGAACTGCGCCAGGATCGGATCGCACCGGCGCTGCGCCTGGAGCAGGAGCGCATCGGCTATGCCTGGGTTCAGGCCGCGCTGGCCGGGTACGAATAGCCGGGGTCGGGAGTCACCGCTTTGCCGCCCTACCTTGCTTGAGCCCGCATAGGGCGGATGAGCCGGCGGCGCCTTGCCGGCGTTATCCGCCGAATGCCCATCCGGCGGAAGGCGCGAAATACCGCTTTTCCGCCCTACCTTGCTACCCAGCTATGCGCGTTAATCCACTATGCACTACCACGCCTCAGCCGCACGCGCCCACCGCGCCACAGGCGGTGCAGAAGTCACAGCCGTCCTTGCGTATCACCGTGGCGTTGCCACATTCCTTGCACACCGCCCCGGTCATGACCACCTGGGCGATTTCCCCGGGGTGGGCGGGGGGCAGGGCCGGCGTTTTCAGGATACCCATTTCCTTCACCGGCAGGCCTTCTTCCGTGAGGATGCCCAGCATGGCATAGCGATGGATGATGAGGCGGGCGACGTAGGCCACCGTCGAGGGCCAGTTGGTCTGCCGCGATTGCCCCGGCACGAAAGCCATGAAGTCCCCCAGGGGTTCCGGGTAGTTCAGCAGCTTCCTCAGTTTCATGCCGATCCAGGCCGGGTCCATGACGCGCATGTCGAGCGACAGCAGCTTGCACAGGCCGTCCAGCGCGCGCGGGTATTCCCCGGAGAGCCAGACGGAATAGGGCCGGGTCACGCCATCCGGCAAAGTGATTTCCTTCAGCCCGAGAACAAAGTCGTCGCCGGTGTGGGGGTTGTAGATGTCCACGGTCCAGGACAGGGTGCCGTCGGTGCCGGTCTTGGGTTCCTTGTGCGAGAACAGGGCATCGAGCAGGGGACTGTAGCCCGCCTCGCTGCCCTCCAGTGCCTTCAGGTCGTCCAGGCGCCAGCGCAGGAGTTGTGCCACGGCGGCGACCAGGCTGGGCATCAGCTTCGATTCGCCGTCGGGCGGGAAGGGAATGGCGCAAGTGTCGTCGCCGCGCGTCTTGGCCAGGGTTTCGAGCTTGAGCTTGAGCCAGCCGCGGTCGTTGGCGCGCATGTCCATGGACAGGGTCTTGGCCACCGCACCCAGGCCGCGCGGCTGTTCCGCGCCGTTCACCCAGACTTCGAAGGGCCAGGCATGGCCGTCACTTTCGGTATGCCCGACGAAGAGCGCAAAGCTGCCACAGGCGCTGTCGAGCATGTAACACCAGGCCGGGTTGCCGCCCGAGAGTTTCGGGCGGCCGGGCCATTTCAGGCTATCCAGAACCGGGGCCGGTAGCGCCTTGATTTCGATGCGGCGGTTGACGTCGGAAAGCTCGAAGTCCTGAGGCGATTTTGCGTTCGCCATGGCCGAACTCGTCGGGCTGGGAGTCGACGCCCCGGTGGAGAGCACGCTGCCCAGCACGGCATTGGGCCGATAGGTGGCCAGGCCCTTGAGGCCGGCCTTCCAGGCGGCGAAATAGAGGCCCTCGAATTCCGTGTAGGGATAATCGACGGGGACATTGACCGTCTTGGAAATCGCGGAATCGACGTAGGGGGCGACGGCGGCCACCATATCCATGTGCGCCAGAGCCGAGATCTCGAGCGCGGTGACGAAGGCCGCCGGTAGATTTTCCATGTCTCCGCCCTGTTCGCGATAGACGCGCCAGGCGTGGTCTTCCACTTGGTATTCCTTCCAGCCGCCTTCGGCCAGCCGTTTCTTGCGCGTGTAGGCCCAGGAAAAAGGCGGTTCGATGCCATTGCTGGCGTTGTCGGCAAAGGCTAGCGAGATGGTGCCGGTGGGGGCGATGGACAGGAGGTGCGAATTGCGGATGCCGTGCTCGCGGATTTCGGCCTGAATCTCCTCCGGCAGGCGCGAGGCGAAGTTGCCCTCGGCGAAATAACGATCGGCGTCGAACAAGGGAAAGGGGTCGCGTTCCTTGGCCAGTTCCACGGAGGCCAGATACGCCTGGTCACGCATGAACTGCGCCACCAGGGTGGAGAAGGCCAGCGCCTGCGGCGTGTCGTAGCGTAAACCTAGCATCACCAGGGCATCGCCCAGCCCGGTGAAACCCAAACCGACGCGGCGCTTGTTGTGCGCTTCCTGTTTCTGCTTGTCCAGCGGCCAGGCGGTGAGGTCGAGGACGTTGTCCAGGGCGCGCACGCAGATGGGCAGGATGCGTTTCAGGCTCTCGAAATCGAAGCTCGCCTGATCGCCGAAGGCACTGTTGACGAAACGGGTGAGGTTGATCGAACCCAGGCAGCAGCAGCCGTAGGGCGGCAAGGGCTGCTCGCCGCAAGGGTTGGTCGCTTCGATGGTTTCGCAATAACCCAGGTTGTTGTCGCGATTGATGCGATCCATGAAAAGTACGCCAGGTTCGGCGTGGTCATACGTGGAGGCCATGATCTGGGTCCACAGGTCGCGCGCGCGCAGCTTGTGGTAGACCCAGGTGCCATCCTTGCGTTGATAGGCGCCATTGGCCTTCTGCTCGGCGCCGGGCTCGGCCTTGTGGACCAGTTCGGCTTCCGCGTCGGCTTCCACCGCCGCCATGAAGGCGTCGCTCAAGCCGACCGAGATGTTGAAATTCTTCAGGTCGCCCTGGTCCTTGGCGTGGATGAAGTCCTCGATGTCGGGGTGGTCGCAGCGCATCACGCCCATCTGGGCGCCGCGCCGACTCCCCGCGGATTCCACCGTCTCGCAGGAGCGGTCGAACACCCGCATGTAGGAGACCGGGCCGCTGGCGCGCGACTGCGTCCCCTTCACCAGAGCGCCCCTGGGGCGGATACTGGAAAAATCGTAGCCGACGCCGCCGCCGCGGCGCATGGTTTCCGCGGCCTCTTCCAGAGCCACGTAGATACCGGGCTTGCCGTGACTCTCCCCGGAAATCGCGTCGCCCACCGGTTGCACGAAACAGTTGATCAGGGTCGCCTGGAGACCGGTTCCGGCCGCGGAATTGATCCGCCCGGCGGGAATGAATCCGGCCTCCATGGCCGCGAAGAAAGCCCTTTCCCAGTGCGCCCGCTGCGCTTTTTTCTCCACGGAAGCCAGGGCCTGCGCCACGCGCATGCGTACATCGACGACGTTCTGCTCGTCGCCCTTGGCATATTTTTCCAGCAGCACCTCGCTGGATATGGTTTGATCGGAGAGTTCAGGGAACAGGGCTTCCTGCATGGCTACGTCCTTACTCTAGATATATGGGCGGAACTGCTTTTTAGACACTATGGGCAGTGTTTTCAAGCGGAATTTCATGACAGCAGCAGCCTCTCTGCCCGCAGCCCTCGCTGGCAGCGACACCGCGAGGTGGACTTTATTTCATGCCCGTTCTCATTACCGATCCATCGGAGAGTTCCATGCGTATTCGTCTGCTGCTCTGCCTCGTCCTCGACCTCGTGGCCTGCGCCCATGCCGAACTTCCGCTGACGCGCAGCGAGCAGCTCGCCGCCGGCAGCCTGGACCAGGATGGCGCGGTAGCGCTGGCACTCGCCGCCCAGCCACAGCTGGCGGCACGCACCGACGCCGTTCACGCCCTGCGCGAGGACGCCGTCGCGGCAGGCCAGTTGCCCGACCCCAAGCTCAGCTTCGGGGTCCAGGCTCTACCGGTGGATAGCTTCAATTTCAACAGCCTGGACATGACCCAGGCGATGATCGGCGTCAGCCAGATGCTCCCCGGCGGCGCCAAGCGCGGGCTCAACCGGGCGCGCGGCGAGTACCAAGCCCTGCTGGCCGAAACCGATCTCGCATCGACGCGGCGCGACATCGAGCGCGAAGTGCGCCTGGCCTGGATCGATCTCTGGCAGCCCACCCAGGCGCTGGGCTGGCTGCACCGTCTCGGGGACGCCTACGAACAGCAGCTCGAGTGGGGCGAGGTGAGCTATAAGGCGGGGAAGCTGTCGCGCGACGAGATCCTGCAATGGCAGGCCATGCGTGAGGGGCTGCGCGACCGCGAGAGCGAGCAGCGCATGGCCCGCGCCCGCGCCCGCGCGCAGCTGCGGCGTTGGCTGGGCACGGCCGGCGATGCCGAACCCGTGCCCGACCTGCCGCCCGCCCCGTCGCTGGGTGCGGAAGCCGATTCCCGGCTGGAGCGGCATCCGGAACTCCTGCGCACGCTACGCCAGCTGGACCTGGCCAGGGCCGATGTCGACCTGGCGCGGGAAGCCGTCAAGCCGGACTGGAACCTGGGTCTGGCTTACGGTGCGCGCAGCGGCGCCCGCGCCGACGTGGTGTCGTTCCAGGTCGACGTGGACCTGCCGGTGTTCCAGGCACAGCGCCAGGACCGGCGTCTGGGGGCGCGCCTGGCCGAGGCGAACCAGGCCGGTGAACAACTGGAAGACAAGCGCCGCTCGCTGCTGGCGGATCTGCGCGGCGCGCGCGCGGAGCAGGAGGCTGCCCAGGAGCGCATGCGCCGCTTCGAGCAGACCATCCTGCCCCTGAACCAGGCCCGCGAGGCGGCGGCCCTGACCGAGTACCGTTCCGGGAAGGGGGCGTGGGGCCGAGTGCTGGAGGCCCGCCGCGACATCCTGGAAACCCGTTTGCAGTGGCTTGCCCAGAAGGCGGCCGGCGCACGCGCCGACGTGCAATTGCGCTACCTGATCGGAGGAGAATGACCATGAAGACCATTTTCGTGCTGCTGCTGGGCGTCGGCATCGGTGCCGCGGCCGTCTGGCAGATCGGGCGCCACCCGACCGCCGCCGTTGCCACACCCAGCGCGGCAGCCAAGACCGAACGCCCCGTGCTCTACTGGTTCGACCCGATGGTGCCGGAGCAACATTTCGCGAAGCCGGGCAAGTCGCCTTACATGGACATGGAGTTGGTGCCCAGGTACGCGGATGCGGGCGAAAGCGACGAAAACGTGGTGAAGATCGACCCGCGCATCGTCCAGAACCTGGGTGTGCGTGCGGAGAAGGCCGAGGCCGGCCACCTGCTGCGACGCATCGACACCGTGGGGTATGTCGAGACCGACGAGAACCGCGTCGAGGTCGTGCAGGCACGCGCCGCCGGCTTCGTGGAAAAACTCCACCTGCGCGCCCTGAACGACCCCGTGCGCCGCGGCCAGCTGCTGGTCGAGGTCTACAGTCCGGATCTGCTGGCCGCCCAGGAAGAATTTCAGCTCGCGCTCAGGCGCGACGATCCCGCCTGGCGTGCCGCCGCGCGCGAGCGCCTGTCGCTGTTGGGCGTGCCGGAGGCTCGCATCGCCGAACAGGAAAAAGGCGGCCGGCCGGTCAGGGCCGTGCCCTACTTCGCGCCCAGCGATGGCGTCGCCGCGGAAATCGGGGTCAAGGAGGGTTCGACGGTGTCGCAGGGCAGCCCCATGTTCCGTATCGCCGACCTGTCCTCGCTGTGGGTGCGGGCGGAAGTGCCCGAAGAGCAGGCCGGCTGGATCGGGCCGGGCAAGTCGGTGGACATCGCTTTTCCGGCGCTGCCGGGGCTGAAGCTCGCAGCCAGGGTGGATTACCTCTATCCGGAACTGGACGCCAAGACCCGCACGCTGGGTGTGCGCATCAAGCTTCCCAACCCTGGATTGCGTTTTCGACCCGGGATGGTCGCCAACGTCACGCTCTACGCCGGCGCTACGGCGGCGGCGGTCCTGGTTCCGACGGAAAGCGTGATCGCCACGGGCAAGCGCAGCATCGTCCTGATCGACGCGGGTAATGGCCGCTTCCGGCCGGTGGTGGTGAAGGTCGGCGGCGAGAGTCATGGCAAGACCGAGATCCTGGAAGG
Organism: uncultured Pseudomonadota bacterium; assembly: GCA_903835655.1. Classification (GTDB taxonomy): domain Bacteria; phylum Pseudomonadota; class Gammaproteobacteria; order Burkholderiales; family Thiobacillaceae; genus PFJX01. The sequence continues at coordinate 50,778 of CAILNT010000007.1, forward strand.
CATCAAGGTCGGTGACGCGGTCGTGGTATCCGGGCAGTTCCTGATCGAATCGGAAGCCAACCTCAAGGGCGTGCTGGCGCGGCTGTCCGGCCCCGCGCAGACCTGGACCGGGCATGGCCGCGTCACGGCCGTCGACGCCGCGACCGGCGAGCTGAAAATGCAGCACCAGCCCATCCCCGCGCTCGGCTGGCCGGGCATGACCATGCCCTTCGAGGTGGCCGACCGGGCCTTGCTGGACGGACTCAAGATCGGCCAGGCGGTGGACTTCGACCTGGCGAAGCAGGGGGCGAACTACCTCGTGGTCGGTATCCGGGTGCAAGGGGGCAAACCATGATCGCCCGCGTTACGGAAAAGACGCAGGCTGGAAGCCTGCGCTACATTTCGCCGCAGGCTGACCCTTGTAGCGTAGGCTTATTGCCCCGGAGGGGCGGTATTCTTCAGGGCCAGTCTGAGACTTTCCAGGGAGGCCAGCCATGATCGCCAAACTGATCCGTTGGTCCATCGTCAACCGCTTCCTGGTCTTGTTGGCCACCCTGGTGGCCACGGTGGCGGGCGTGGTGGCGGTGATGAAGACGCCGCTGGACGCCATTCCCGACCTCTCCGATGTCCAGGTGATCGTCCGCACCGAATTCCCCGGCCAGTCGCCGCGCGTGGTGGAAGACCAGGTCACCTACCCGCTGGCCACTACCTTGCTCTCCGTGCCCGGCGCCCGCGCGGTGCGCGGCTATTCCATGTTCGGCGACTCCTTCGTCTACGTGATCTTCCAGGACGGAACCGACCTTTACTGGGCACGCTCGCGGGCGCTGGAATACTTGAGCAGCATCGCCTCCAAGCTGCCTCTGGGGCTGATGGCCAGCCTGGGGCCGGACGCCACCGGCGTCGGCTGGGTCTACGAATATGCCCTGGTCGACCACAGCGGCCGCCACGACATCGCCCAGTTGCGCAGCCTCCAGGACTGGTTCCTGAAATACGAGTTGCAGGCCCTGCCCAATGTCTCCGAAGTGGCGACCGTGGGCGGCATGGTCAAGGAATATCAGGTCGTGGTCGATCCGGAAAAACTGCGCGCCTATCGGCTGCCGCTCTCCCGTGTGGTCGCGGCGGTACAGCAGTCCAACCAGGAAACCGGCGGTTCTGTCGTGGAAATGGCGGAGGCTGAGTACATGGTGCGGGCCAGCGGCTATCTGAAGACGGTCGATGACTTCGCCGCCATCGCCGTCGCCACGGGCGAGAATGGCGTGCCGGTCCTGTTGAAGGACGTGGCGCGCATTCAGGTGGGGCCGCAGTTGCGCGTGGGAATGGCCGATCTCAACGGCGAAGGCGAAACCGTGGGCGGGGTGATCGTGATGCGCTCCGGGTCGAACGCCCGCGACACCATACTCTCGGTCAAGAAGAAGCTGACCGAGCTCAAGAAGGGATTGCCGCCCGGCGTGGAGATCGTGCCCGTGTACGACCGCTCCGGGCTGATCGAACGCGCGGTGGACACCCTCTCCCACAGGCTGCTGGAAGAATTCATCGTCGTGGCCCTGGTCTGCCTGGCTTTCCTGTTCCACATGCGATCGGCCCTGGTTGCCATCGTCTCCTTGCCGCTGGGCGTGCTGATCGCCTTCATCGTCATGCGCGAACAGGGGGTGAACGCCAATATCATGTCCCTGGGCGGCATCGCCATCGCCATCGGCGCGATGGTGGACGCCGCCGTCGTCATGATCGAGAACGGCCACAAACACCTGGAGGCCTGGCGCCGGGATCATCCCGAGCGGATTCTGGATTCCGCCGAGTATTTCCGTCTGGCCGGCGACGCCGCCGTGGAAGTGGGGCCGGCCCTGTTCTTCAGCCTCCTGATCATCACCGTGAGCTTCCTGCCGGTGTTTACCCTGGAGGCCCAGGAAGGGCGATTGTTCGCCCCCCTGGCCTACACCAAGACTTATGCCATGGCCGCGGCCGCCGGTCTGTCCGTGACCCTGATCCCGGTGCTGATGGGCTTTTTTTTACGCGGGCGCATCCCGGACGAGCACAGCAACCCGCTCAACCGTTTACTGACCGCGCTCTACCGCCCCCTGATCGGCGTTACCCTGCGCCATCCCAAGAGCCTGCTGGTACTCGCCCTGGGGCTGCTGGCAGCCACCTGGGTGCCGATCAGCCGCGTCGGCAGCGAGTTCATCCCGCCGCTCAACGAAGGTGACCTGCTCTACATGCCCACCACCCTGCCCGGCCTGTCGGCGGGCAAGGCGCAGGAACTCCTGCAACTCTCCGACCGCATGATCAAGACCGTGCCGGAGGTGAAGACGGTGTTCGGCAAGGTCGGCCGCGCGGAAACCGCCACCGACCCCGCGCCCTTGACCATGCTGGAGACCACCATCCAGTTGCAGCCGCAGGAACTGTGGCGGCCCGGCATGACGATAGACAGCATCCTCCACGAACTGGATCGTGCGGTGCGCATCCCCAGCCTCTCCAACTACTGGACCATGCCCATACGCACGCGCATCGACATGCTCGCCACCGGCATCAAGAGCCCGGTCGGGCTCAAGATCGCGGGGCCGGACCTGAGCGAAATCGAGCGCATCGGTGGCCAGGTCGAGGCCGTGCTGAAGACCGTGCCCGGCACCACTTCCGCCTCGACCGAGCGGGCCGCGGCCGGGCGTTACCTCGACATCGACATCGACCGACTGGCAGCCGCGCGCTACGGCCTGTCGCTGGCGGAAATCCAGGAAACCGTGGGCGTGGGCGTCGGCGGCACGGTGATCGCTCAGACCATCGAGGGCCTGGAACGCTACCCCATCCAGGTGCGCTTCCCACGCGAGGACCGCGACAGCCTCGCCGCGCTCTCCAGCCTGCCCATGGTCACCCCGAATGGCGCCAGCGTGACCCTGGGGATGGTGGCGAAAATCAAGGTGGCGGATGGACCGGCCATGATCCGCAGCGAGAACGCCCGACCCAACGGCTGGATCTACGTCGACATCACGGGGCGGGACATCGGCACTTATGTCGCCGAAGCGCGCGCCCGGGTCGATCGGGAGGTCAAGTTACCGACCGGCTATTCCATCGCCTGGTCCGGCCAGTACGAGTACATGGAACGGGCAATGGCGCGTTTGAAGCTGGTGCTGCCCCTGACCCTGACGCTCATCTTCGTGCTGCTGTTCCTGACCTTCCGCACCTTCTGGCAGCCGCTGCTCATCATGGCCACCCTGCCCTTCGCCCTGATCGGCGGCTACTGGCTGCTCTACCTGCTGCACTTCAACCTGTCGGTGGCGGTGGGCGTGGGTTTCATCGCTCTGGCGGGGGTGGCTTCCGAATTCGGCGTGGTGATGCTGATCTACCTGGACCAGGCGGTGAGCCAGCGGGAACGGGAAGGCAGCCTCAACACCCGCGCCGACCTGGTGGAAGCCATCGTCGCCGGGGCGGTGCTGCGGGTGCGCCCCAAGGCCATGACCGTCGCCGTGATCCTGGCTGGCCTCCTGCCCATCATGCTGGGTACGGGCACGGGCAGCGAGGTGATGCAGCGCATCGCCACCCCCATGGTGGGCGGCATGGTCACCGCCCCCCTGCTGTCGATGTTTTTGATTCCGGCGGTATATCTGCTCTGGCGGGGGAGGACGCTGAGGCGCTAGTCGGCGTGCGGGAAACGGCCTCCTCCACCCGGCGCAATCATCGCGGCATCGCCAGCCATTTGAGCAAGGCCTGAAACAGCGTGTCCGGATCGACGGGCTTGGTGATGAAGTCATTCATCCCCGCCTCGAGGCAGCGCGCCTTGTCCTCGGCAAACGCATTGGCCGTCATGGCCAGGATCGGCAATCGGGTGCCATGGGCCAGACGCCGAATCCGCCTGGTCGCCTCCAGACCGTCCATGTTGGGCATCTGCATATCCATCAGGATCAGGTCATAAACGTTCGTGGTCGCAAGCTCGACCGCCAGCACACCGTCCTCGGCGGTATCGGTGGCCAGACCGGCATCCTCCAGGATGGACAGGGTGACCTCGCTGTTGATCGGTTCATCCTCGACCAGCAGTATGCGGCAACCGCGGTAATCGCGGGCGAGGGTGGCTTCGGCGGCCCCCACCAGGGAGGCGGTTACGGACTCGACGGGAGTCACGCCCTTCTTGAGCCGGGCCGTGAACCAGAAGGTACTCCCCACGCTTGGCGTGCTGAGCGCCCCGGCATCGCCTCCCATCAGTTGCACCAGCCTTTTGGTGATGGCCAGGCCCAGGCCGGTTCCGCCGTACTTGCGCGAGGTTGAATTGTCCGCCTGCTCGAAGGCACTGAAGAGTCGGGGCAAGGTCTCGGGTGGGATGCCGATGCCGGTATCTTGCACCTCGAATCGTAACAGTACCGACTCGGCGTCTTCCTCGTGCTTCGAGGCGCGCAGCGTAACCGAGCCCTTATCGGTGAATTTGACCGCGTTCGTCGCGTAGTTGAGCAAAGCCTGCTGTATCCGCATCGGGTCGCCCACCAGGTTGCATGGCAAGGACTCGGCCTCGATCGACAGGCGAATGTCCTTGGCGTTGGCGCGTTCGGACATGATGGAGTACACATTTTCCAGAAGGCTACCGATGGCAATGGGCGCTTCCTCAAGCTTGAACTTCCCGGCCTCGATCTTCGAGAGGTCGAGAATGTCGTTGATGATCGCCAGCAGGTGCTGGGCGGCGGTGTCGATTTTGTCGAGACGTTCGGCCTGGAGCGGGGTCACGCCCCCGCGCCGCAGCAGGCTCGCCATGCCGAGCATGGCGTTCATGGGCGTCCTGATCTCGTGGCTCATGTTGGCGAGGAAAGCGCTCTTGGCGACGTTGGCGGCTTCGGCCTGGGAGCGCGCGAGGGACAGGGACTGGTTGGCAGCACTGAGGTCGGCGGTGCGAGTGAGCACGCGTCCTTCGAGTTCGGCGTTGAGCATGTTGATCTCGGCCTCGGCTCGCTTGCGTTCGGTGATGTCCTGAATGGCGCCTATCAGAGCCACGGGCTTGCCTTGGGCATCCATTTGCAGCTTGCCCTTGCCGTGTACCCAGCGTTCCTGGCTGTCGCAGGGACGGAGGATGCGGTATTCGCGGTCGAAGGGAATACGCTGCTCGACGACGGCACTCAGGTAGTCTTGCAATCCCTGACGCGAATCGATGGCCGCCAGTTCCAGCCAGTGCCGGGCATCGCGAGGATAGTCGCCCTCTATCCCGAATATCCCGTCGAGAATATCGGAAGTGGTCCAGCGACCGGTGCCCAGGTCATAGGAAAAGCGCCCGAGACCGGCGATTTTCTGCGCCTCATGGAGGGATTCCCGGCTCGCCTTCAGCGCCTCCATGTCTCGTTGCTGGCGCAGCCAGGCGCGGCGGGTCGACCAGAAAAACGCGATCACCACCAGGCTGAAGGCGCCCACCAGTCCGGCAACGAACCACGCCTGCTTGCGCCATACGTCCAGCGCCGTGTCGCTGGAGATGCCGACGTTGACATAGAAACCATACTTGTCGCTGCGGCGATAGGACTGCGTGCGATTGATGGAATCGATACTGGTGGCGCCGCTGACATACGTCCCTTCCCGAGGGTTGGCCTTCAGTGCGTCCGAGAAAGGTTTCGCCATCTTCTTGTCGCCGGGTGGGGCGGGATTTTTTCCATGGAATACATGGCGGGCAATCAAGCCCAGCCCGGCGTCGCGTAGCGTTGCAACGCTGCCTACATCCAGGGTGATCCTGGCGAGCATTTTGTCGATCCGATCGAGAAAGATCGCGGCATAAACCACACCGCCGAAGGATCCGTCCGGTTTGTTGACGCGACGCGCGAATAACCAGGCCCACTTGTTGTCGGCTCGCGTGAGCAAAGGCTTGCTGACGAACAAGCCCGCGCCCGGGTCATCCCGAAGCCTGAGAAAATGCTCGCGGTCGGAAATATTGACCGGGGGCGACAGGATGCCAGGTCCGAAAATGACGTCACCCCGTGCGTTGGCCGCCCGCACAAAGGCCACGTGTGGAAGGCGCTCCTGCTGCCGCGCCAGGAAGCGAGTGATCGAGTGTGGGTCGACACGCCCGACAGACAACTGCCGGCTCATTTCGTCGGCGGAAGCCAGGAGGGCGATATCGGTCGTGTCGATCAGGCCGTCATAGGTCTGTTCCATCAACCTGGCCAGGTTTTGGGTGGTCAACGCCGTCAGCAACTCGGTTTGTCGACGCATTTGCACCAACGCCAGCAGCGCGATCAATGCGACGATCAGTACAGACGCCACCACCCCGCCAAAGAGGTAATACCTTGAACCTTGTGGCCGAACCTGGGGAAAGAGTCGCCCGCCAAAATCGGCAGGCTGAGAAGGCGGGGCCGCTGCTCGTTCGAGATGGTTCAGGGTGACCGGCTTGGTGGTGGAATCGTACATTCCAGACGCTCACAAGAAAACGACGGGCAGCTCACAGTCCGAGCAGTGGATCTGCCTATCCATGAGGGCCGGATCGTAGTCGTTTCTGGCCGCCGGCGCACCCTCGCCGCACCGCCATCGGACCGCGCCAGCCGCATGTGCCGCTACGATTCCGGTGGGTAACGCCCTTCTTTCAGAAACAGTGCCTGGTCATAGAACCTGCGGTAGAAGCTGAAGACCGCGGCAACCAGAAGCATGACGACGGCAAAAACCAGGCCGAAGCCAACTTCCACGCCACGCGGACCCAACCAACGCAGGACGCGGCGGCTCTTGAGCCAGGTGCGCACGCTCCCCTGCGTGGTCAGGAAACTGGAGAGCAGCAGGGCCAGGGCTGCGGCGACATCCAACAAGCTCAAGCGCCCCTCGAACAAGATGATCGCGCCGGGCGCGTAGAAGCCCAGGTCACAGCCCGCGCCTTGCCGCGCCGGACCATAGAACCAGCCCAAGGCCCACCAGAGTGCAGGCAACACGACGAGCAGCGGCACCAGTGTGAGCGCCCATGCCTGCACGGGTTTCACCAGGAAGGGCTTGAAAAATTGCAGGCTGCCGATCCGGAGGCGTTCACGCAACCAGTTCAGGCCTTTCGGATTGCGCAGAACAGCGCGTATCTTCAGGAAATTCCAGTCCGCGTCGTAGCTCCACTCGCTGTTGCACAGGAGGGCAAAACCCAGCCCCATGCGCTCATGCGTCAGGCAGTAGCCGTCATACATCAGAGCGTGGGCCTCGGCATGGCTGAAGCTGTCGAGGTCGGTGCGGATACCGGACAGACGGTAGACCAGGCCACCCGGGCGGTCCACCGGAGGCGGAAAAAAGGGATGGCGCGGCGTGTTGGTAAAACTCTGGCGCAAGTGCATCAGGGCATAGGCGGCGACACCGTTCTGCGCCACCAGCGGGTTACTTCCGGGCAGGCTCACTTGGGCCTCGTGGCCAGATTGCACGCGGTAGAGGGTCTCGTTGCGGATCTTGTTCATCATCACGTCGCTGGAGCGCTGCACGACCTGGTAGAACTGGGTGCCGAGAATGCGCTCGTCTTCCAGTTGGCCTGAGGCATCGCTGATCACGAAATGGCTGCAACCGTAATGAAACAGGGCATCCACCCCCTGGTTGTCGTAGACGCCGCCGTCCGCCAGTTCGATCACGATCTCCTCGCCATCCGGGGTTTCATAGAGTTCGTGTAGAGCCAGGGGCGGGAAGATGCCGGGCACGGCCGCGGAACTGGCCACCGCGTCGGCCAGCGTGATCTGGGTCAGCTTGTGCTTCTGCCGGTCGGAGAGAGGGCGCAAACCGCGCCGGGCGCGGTCATCCTCGTAGTAGAAATCCACTTGCAAGCTGAGGCGCTCCATGCGGACGTTGCTGTCCACCGCCCTCAGGAACGCGCGCCGCTGCGGCGGCTCGCCCACGTAAGCGCCGGTGAAATGCCAGGGGTGACCGGTGTTCAGGCAGGTGGCGTTGAGGATCAGGACGGGGATCTTGTACTCGTGGTCGCGGTTATAGACCGACGCCTTGACATCGCTGCCCTCGGGCCGGATGTAGATGTCGCGCAGCCGGATGTCCCGCTGCCCCGCCACCGCGTCGTAGAAGTGTTCGTTGAGCAATTCCGCCAGGCGATCGCAACGGGAATAGTCCTCGCGCGCCAGCTTGTAGTTCTTGATCGGGTTGTCGAACAGTCGCAGACGCAGATTCTTCTGCACCGCTTCGAGAAAATCCGACTCGACCTCGTGCATGATGGTGCGATACAGCGCCGGCGTGGGTTTCGGGCATCCGGGGCGCTTACCCTCGAGCAACTGCCTGACCTTGAGGTAGTAGTACGCGCCGATGATGGAGCCCCCCGACACCGTGGAGAGGGCCTCCACCCGATGCAGCATCTCACGCTCGGCCATGGCGGCGAGTACGCCGATGTGGAACAGCGAGGCGCGAAAACCGCCGCCGGAAAGGCATAGGCCGAGTCGGGTGGAGGTTGCCATCGTCGATCTCCTGGTGGAATCTGCGTATCGGAAGCACGGAGCCGGCGCGGCCGCTTCAAGCACCGCCCCCGGTGCCGCGTCACCACGCAAGTAAGATGCCAGGGAGGGGATCGCGCGCGCGGCGCGACCGGCGGCGTGCGACCGCGACATGCACCGGGTCGAGGACGACCCGATATGGCGCAACTCCGGGGCAGACTGGACCCGGCCGACGGCATGCCGGCCGCAGCGCGCGCGAGAAACTGGACAATCGGCCGTAGTGTGTGACCATAGCCCCCGGTAAACACGCGGAGACATCAACATGGAAACGGCAAACACGCGGGCGACACACGCCTACGCAGGAGAAACCTGATGCAAGATCACGTCATCTGGCCCGGCAACCCCTACCCCCTGGGTGCGACCTGGGATGGCAGCGGCGTCAATTTCGCACTATTTTCCGAGCACGCGGAAAAGGTGGAGTTATGCCTGTTCGATCCCAAGGGCAGGCGGGAACTGGCGCGTATCTCCCTGCCGGAGAGAACCGACCTGGTTTGGCACGGCTACCTGCCGCAGGTACGCCCCGGACAGCTCTATGGTTATCGCGTCCACGGACCCTACCAGCCCGAAGCCGGACATCGCTTCAACCCCAACAAGCTGCTGCTCGACCCCTACGCCCGTGCCTTCGAGGGCCAGATCAAGTGGTCCGACGCGCATTTCGGCTACAGGGTCGGAAATCGGCGTGAAGATCTCTCCTTCGACCGCCGCGACTCGGCGCCGGGCATGCCGAAATGCCGGGTGATCGATCCCGCCTTCACCTGGGGAGACGACCACCCGCCCATGATCCCCTGGCAGGAGACCGTGATCTACGAATTGCACGTGAAGGGCCTGAGCCAGCGCCATCCGCAAATTCCGCCGCCACTGCGCGGCACCTATGCCGGGCTGGCCAGCGAGCCGGTGATCGCGCACCTCAAGCGGCTCGGCATCACCGCCGTGGAACTGATGCCGGTACATGCGTTCGTGGACGATCGCCACCTCATCGAAAAGGGCTTGCGCAACTACTGGGGCTATAACTCCATCGGTTATTTCGCCCCGGATCTGCGCTACTCGGCCAGCGGCGAGATCGGTGAATTCAAGACCATGGTGAAAACCCTGCACGCCGCCGGCATCGAAGTCATCCTCGACGTGGTCTACAACCACACCGCCGAAGGCAATCACATGGGGCCGACGCTGTCCTTCCGCGGCATCGACAACGCCGCCTACTACCGCCACGTCGGCAAAGATCCGCGCTTCTACATGGACTACACCGGCTGCGGCAACACCCTGAACACGATGCACCCGCGAGTGCTGCAACTCATCATGGACTCGCTGCGCTACTGGGTGCTGGAGATGCACGTCGACGGCTTCCGCTTCGACCTGGCCAGCGCGCTCGGTCGCGAACGCCACGAGGTGGACAAACTCGGCGCCTTCTTCGACATCATCCGCCAGGATCCCGTGCTCTCACGGGTCAAACTGATCGCCGAACCCTGGGATCTGGGTGAGGGCGGTTACCAGGTAGGCAATTTCCCGGTCGGCTGGAGCGAGTGGAACGGCCGCTATCGCGACGTCCTGCGCGACTATTGGCGCGGGGAAGGCGGACTCATCGGCGAGTTCGCGACTCGCCTCACCGGCTCCTCAGACCTCTATGCCCATAGTGGCCGCCGTCCCTATGCCAGCATCAACTTCATCACCTGCCACGACGGCTTCCCCCTGGCCGACCTGGTCAGTTACAACGACAAGCACAATGCCGCCAACGGCGAGGACAACCGCGACGGCGAATCCCATAACCGCGCCTGGAACTGCGGGGTCGAGGGACCAACGGACGATCCCGCGGTCGTGATTTTGCGGGCGCGACAGAAGCGCAATCTGCTCGCCAGCCTGATCTTCTCCCAGGGCGTACCCATGCTCACCGCGGGCGACGAAATGGGGCACAGCCAGAAGGGCAACAACAACACCTACTGCCACGACAACGAACTCAACTGGCTGAATTGGGAGGGTGAGACCGCGGACTGGGACCTGTTCGAGTTCGTCACCACCTGTTTGCGCCTGCGACGCGAGCACCCGGCGTTGCGCCGCCGGCATTTCTTTCAGGGTCGAACGCATGGCGCCGAGGTCAAGGACATCCACTGGCTGAAGCCCGACGGCAGCGAGATGAGCGACCAGGAATGGAATCACCACCACGCCCGCAGCCTCGGGGTCTACCTGGTGGGTGCGGCTATCGGCGAGACCGACTCGCACGGTCATCGCATCGTCGACGACGACTGCCTGCTGCTGTTCAACGCACACCACGAACCCCTCATCTTTCTCCTGCCAACCTGGCCGAAAAATGCCGCCTGGACGGCGCAACTGAATACCGCCCGGCCCAAGGGGCGCACCTTGCGCGAGCGCTTCGTCGCCGGTCAAGCCTTCCCCTTGATGGCCCGCTCCTTCGCCCTGCTCACCCTGCCGCGGCGCACGGGCTGAGGCGCATGCGGAGACGCAACCCGCCTTGTTCTGGCACACTCCGGCCACATATGGGCAAGGCTCAACTCATTCTTTTAGAGGTCACGCATGACAGTCTGGACCGAATTTCTGGCCGCCCAGGGCGCCGCGCTTGCCGACTCCGCCGTGGCGCATTTCGGCGCGCCCGGTGAAGAGCTGCAAGCCGCGCGCGATGGCGCAGTGCTGGCCGATCTTTCCCACTACGGGCTGATCGCCTTTTCCGGGGAGGAGGCGCAGACCTTCCTCCACGCACTGGTCACCAACGATCTGCGCAAGCTGGACGAAAACGCGGCCGTGTTCGCCGCCCTGCTCTCGCCCAAGGGCCGCATGCTGGCCAATTTCCTGGTGCTGAAGCGAGCGGACGATGTCCTGCTGCTGCTGCCGGCGGCATTGCTCCCGCCCTTGCAAAAACGCCTGTCCATGTACATCCTGCGCGCCAAGGTCAAGGCGCGCGACGCGAGCGCAGAGTGGGTACGCCTGGGCCTCTCCGGCCCTGGCTCCGCGGCACGGGTGGAGGCACTGCTGGGACGGGCCGTATCGGCGGGCATCATGAGCATGGCACACGGGGACACCGCCTTCGCGATTCGCCTGGGCGATGAACGCTTCGACCTATTCGTCGCCCCGGACGCCGCGCGGGCTGTCTGGTCCAACCTGGCCGGCACGCACCACCCGGTGGGCGCGCCGGCCTGGGACTGGTTGCTGGTCAATGCCGGCGTTCCCGCCGTGCAACCCGCCACACAGGATCATTTCGTGCCGCAAATGGCGAACATGGAAATCCTGGGGGGCGTCAGTTTCAACAAGGGCTGTTATCCCGGCCAGGAAATCGTGGCACGCAGCCAGTACCTGGGCAAGGTGAAGCGGCGCCTGCACCTCGCCCATGTCGAGGCACTGGCCCGCGCCGGCGACGAACTGTTCAGCCCGGATCTGGCTGATCAGGCCGCCGGCCAGATCGCCAACGCGGCCCCGGCACCCGGCGGCGGCTTCGACGTCCTGGCCGTGGTCCATGACAGCAGCGTCGAGGCGGGCGAGGTCTGCCTGGGCAGCCGCGACGGCCCGAGACTCGCCTTCCGCCCCCTGCCCTACCCGGTATAAAACCGGGCGGGCCGCTTATTTGGCGGGTTGTTGCTTCAGGAACATCTGCAACAGGGCTGCCGGGTCGATCGCCTGCGGGCTGGCGGGCACCGCTTCCACCGGTGCCTGCGTGGGCGACATGAGAGGCGTGGAAGCCGTGTCGGCTGAGGTGGAAGCCTGAGGCATGGGGGGGAAGAATCCTTCTACCGATTGCGCGGGCTGGCCGGACTGCGGTGCCTGGACCGGATTGACCTGTTGGAAGGGATTGAACTGTGAGAAGGAGGGAGACTGCGGCTGTGCCGCGGCGGGCTGCTGGAACGGCAGGAAATAGGGCTGGCCGGACTGCTGCGCCTGGGCCGGATTGACCTGTTGGAAGGGATTGAACTGTTGGAAGGAGGAAGGCTGCGGCTGCGCCGCGGCGGGCTGCTGGAACGGCATGAAGTAGGGCTGGCCGGACTGCGGTGCCTGGGCCGGGTAGGCCTGTGAGTAGGGATTACCCTGCGGGAAGTAAGCAGGCTGCTGCTGTGCGGCAGGCTGCTGGAACGGCATGAAGTAGGACTGGTCGGACTGCGGCGCCTGGACCGGGTAGGCCTGCGAAAAGGGGTTGCCCTGTGGGAAGAAAGAAGGCTGCTGCACCGCGGCGGGCTGCTGGAACGGCATGAAGTAGGACTGGCCGGACTGCGGCGCCTGGACCGGATAGGCCTGCGAAAAGGGATTGCCCTGCGGGAAGGGGGAAGGCTGCGGCACCGCGAAGAAGCCGGGCCGTTGCTGGGCGGAGAAGGGCAGCGCGGGCATGTTCGGGATGGACGGCGTAAAGCTGGGCATGCCGTAGCCCGAGGGCGCAAAGCCCGGTAAAGAAAAGGAAGGCTGCGATCTTTGCTGGAAATTGCCACCGAAGGGCCCACCCGCGTAGGAGTTGCCAAACGGATTTGAATAGCCCAGCACGCCTGGCGCCATCTGCAACGCCGGACCGCCCAGTGCGCCGATTGCGGCCAGGCCGCCCAGGCTGAGCAGGGGATTGGACAGCGGATTGAATCCACCATTACCGCCGTAACCCGCGAAAGGATTGAACGAGGGCGTCGGCGCCATCATGGCGAAAGGATTGTTCTCGAAGCCAGCCTGGGCCGCGGATGCGACGACAGCGAGGAATAGCGGTGCTAGGCGTTTCATGGAGATCTCCAGGATGTCGAGACAGGAGACCGGAAGGTCCCCTGTCGGCCGTTCAGAGCCGGTGCGGCAGTCTGCCGATTACAGGTCGCCGTTGGCGGCGGCCTTCATGATGATGTCCATCTTGTCACGGATGTCCTTGGCATACTCCATCAGCTTGTCAGGCGCCCCCATCTTGCCGGACAGGGAGTCCAGCCAGGAGGTATTCCAGTCCAGGCTCAGCACCCAGATATTCTTGTCGGCATCTTCCATGATGGCGATGCGGCAAGGCAGGTAGACGATGGCTTCCGGTGCGTACCTGAGAATTTCACGGCCGGCGGCGATATCGCAATAGTGGTACACCTCCATGCGCGGCGCTTCCATGTCGCCCAGTACCGCCTGGATGTCCTTCCACATCGGGCTTTCGCCAACTTTCTTGAAATTGAGCTTGTTGGCACTCAGTTCCATGGAGGTCTTGACGTCATCGAAAGTCAGGCCCTTCTTGGCCGGATACTTGATGGCCATAAGGTTCATGACGTCCTTCACATCCATGCTCTTGACCATACCCAGCATCGGCATGATCTGCTTCATCAATTTCGCCTTTTCTTCCGGCGAAACGGTGTGGGACATTTCATACGGGCGCTTGCCGCGACCCGCTGGGGAAACCGGCAGCGTAAGCGGACCGACGGAAAGCGGAACATTGGCCAGATAGGGATTGGCGGCGGGTGCCTGCTGGGCGACGGCGGGGACGCTCAGGGTCAGGGCTAGGGCGGTGATCAGGACGCTTTTTTTCATGTGTGACTCCTCGTAAAAACCGATGGGTAGTTATTTGCTAAAGCGGTGAAACGATGCCAGCCGGTTCAGGACCGGGATAAATCCCCACGCCGGAACCGGCACGGGGCGACTTGCCAGTTACAGATCGCCGTTGGCTGCGGCCCTCATGATGACGTCCATCTTGTCGCGGATGATGACCGCGTAGTTCCACAACTTGTCCGGAGTACCCATCCTGCCCGCGACGGAATCCATCCAGGCGGTGTCCCAGTCCAGGGTCATGACCCAGATGTTCTTGTCGGCGTCTTCCATGATGGTGAAGCGGCAGGGCATGTAGACGGCAGATTCCGGGGAATATTGCAACATTTCCCGGCCGACCGCGATGTCGCAGTAGTGGTAGACCTCGATGCGCGGCGCGTTCATGTCGCCCAGCACGGCCTGCATGTCTTTCCACATCGCGCTCTCGCCCACTTTCTTGAAGTTGAGCTGGTTGGCCTTCAACTCCATGGACGTCTTCACATCATCGAAAGTCAGACCCGGCTTGGCCTTGTACTTTATGGTCATCAAGTTCATGACATCCTTGAGGTCCATGCGCGTACCCATCTTCATCATGGGCATCATCTGCCGCATCATGGCAGCCTTTTCCGCCTGCGGTACGACCCCGGACATCTCGTAGGGGCGGGTGCCACGACCGCTGGGAGACACCGGAATGATCAACGGACCCGCGGAAATCGGCACATTGGCCAGGTAGGGATTCGCGGGGGCGGGGTCCGCGGCCAGGGCCGGAACCGCCAAGCCGAATGCCAGGACGGCGAACAACGTTTGTTTCAGGCTGCTGCGTTTCATGTCTATTCCTTCCTCGTAAAAACGAGTGTGCTTGTTACGGTTGCTTGGGCGCAACCGTGCTCAGGCCCAGAATTTTCCAGTCCTGCATCCCGCCACGATACCACTTGAGTTTGTGCGCTGGATAACCCATGGCCAGCAATTGCTTGATGTTGGTGGGAGATTGCCCGCACCAGGGACCGTTGCAGTACAGAACCAGGGTCTTGGCATTCTCGAAATTCCACAAGCTGCCCTGGCGTGCGGCGCCAAAGCGCAAAACCAGGGTTTCGGCTATTTTCTCCGTATCGCTATGGGCAGGATGCAGTTCCTGCCAGGGAATGACCACGGCCCCGGGGATGACGCCTGAACGCAGCGGCCAGTCGCCGTCGCGCGAATCGATGACCATGAAGTCCTTGCCGACTTTCTTCAGGTAGTCGATCAGTTCCAGTTCGCCTATGGTCTCCACCCCGGGAGCGATCTGCATCGGCTGGATGCAGTAGGGGGGACAAGGCCGCGAGGTGAGCGAGTAATCCGGGTCGACCATGTTGTCCGGATCCGGATTCCGCTCGATGCTCACCTTCCTGCCCTGATGCAGCACTTCCACCGTTTTCACGGCCGCGGTGATGTTGACCGTTTTTTCGTTGGCGAGTGCGGGAGGCAACCCGAACAGGACGAGGATTGCCGCGATGAGCATTGCTTTCATGTCGTCTCTCCGTTAACAGGACATGCTGGGGCGCTTCAGTCGATGTACTCGAACACCTTCACCACCTTGACGACCCCGCTGGACTTCGCCGCAATGTCGGCGGCGGCATCGCCCTCTTCGTGCTTGACCAGGCCCATCAGGAACACGGTATGCGCCTCGGTGACCACCTTGACATGGTTGGCGCTGAAGCGGCGATCATCCAGGAAACGCGCCTTGACCTTGGTGCTGACGTACGAGTCGCCGCTGCGCGCCAGGATGGTGCTGACGCTGGAGACGGCGATCTCGTCCTGGACCTCGCGCACGTTGGGCACTTCCCTGACGATCTGCTCGACCTTGGCGCGGGCGCCGGCGTCGACCGCTTCGCCGGTCAGCAGGACACGGCGGTTGAAGCTGGTGACGTTGACATGCACGCCGTCCTTGTAGGTATCGTGGATACGGCCGCTCGCCTTGAGTTCGATTTCCTCGTCCGTCAGATAGGTGGCGGTGGTGCGGCGATCATCGGCCATCAACGCGCCGGTTCCCATGCCTACGGCTACCAGGGGAAAACAACCGCCCAGGTTGACGAGGGCTGCGCCCAGAAGGGCCATCGATAAAAGAGTACGCATGGTTCAGGCTCCTAACAGTAAATAATCGATGCCATCGCACAGGCTGTGGATGGCGCGTAAATGCAGCTCCCGCGTACGCGCGGCGGACAGGTCATGGGTGCAGATCACGGCGTCATCCTCCCACAGGGCCTCCGCCAGCTGGCCGCCGTCGCCGCCGGCCAGGACGACCACGGCCATGCCCTTGTCGTGCGCGCAGTGCAGGGCGGCCAGGAGACCGGGCGCGTTCCCGCTGCCGGAGATGACCAGAAGCACGTCTCCGGCATGGCCCAGGCTTTCGATCTGGCGCGGGTAGGCTGGGCCGGCTTCTTCCATCGGCGCGAAACGCTCCAGCGTGATCGCGGCCAGGCCTGGGCGCGATTGCTGATGCTGGTGGGTCAGGAGGGAAGTGAACAGGCTGGCCAGATCGAGACTGCCGGCTTGTCCGCAGGCGAGGATCTTGCCCTCGCGCATCAGGCTGGCCACCATCAGTTCCGCCGCCCGGGCGATCGGCTCGGAGAGTTGCGCGGCCGCGCCTCGCTGCGCCTCAAAGCTGGCGAGATGAAGCGCATGGATGTGATCTTGCAAGGACATGGGGCGCGAGTATAACCGCCCCCCACGTCGCCACTCTCACGCCCCCATCACCGCGCGCAGCCACTCCAACCGACCGCCCTGGATCAGCACGGCGTCGAAGCGGCAGGCCGGATCGATGCCGTGGCGGGCGAGATAGTGCCTTGCGGCCAGGAGGATGCGCGCCTGCTTGGTCGCGGTGATGCTCGACAGCGCGCCGCCGAAGGCATTGCCGGCGCGTTCACGCACTTCCACGAACACCAGGCAGGCGCCGTCCTCCATGATCAGGTCGATCTCGCCGCCGCGACAACGGTAGTTGCGCGCGACCAGGCGCAACCCCTGCGCCGCCAGATAATCCGCCGCCGCCTGTTCCGCTTTCACGCCCTTGTTCATGGTGTCGGCCCGTTTTCGCTACACTGCCCCAAGCTTACCCTCGCCGCCCTCATGTTCGACATCCCCCAATCCGCGCGCCCCGGCGCCCTGCACATCGTCGCCACACCGATCGGCAACCTGCGCGACCTGACCCTGCACGCGCTGGACGTTCTGCGCACGGTGGATCTGATCGCCGCCGAGGACACCCGCACGACCCAGGGCCTGCTCTCCGCCTACGGCATCCAGGCGCGCCTCACCCCCCTGCATGACCACAACGAGCAGATCGCCTCCGCCCGACTGGTGGCCACACTCCAGGAAGGCAAGAGCGTGGCCTACGTCTCGGATGCCGGCACGCCTGGCATCTCCGATCCTGGCGCCGGCCTGGTGGCGGCCGCGCGAGCGGCAGGCGTGACCGTGGTACCCATCCCGGGCGCCTCCGCCGTGGCCACCGCCCTGTCGGTGTCCGGCCTGGAATCGCCCTGGCTGTTCTACGGCTTTCTTCCGGCCAAGCCGGCGGGCCGGCGCCGGGCGCTGGAAGACCTGCGCGATCTGCCCTACGCCCTGGTACTCTACGAGGCGCCGCACCGCATCCAGGAGACCGTGGCGGATCTTTGCGCGCTGTTGGGAGGCGAGCGCCGCATCCTGTTCGCGCGCGAACTGACCAAGCGCTTCGAGCAGATTCACACCTGCCCATTGGCTGCGGCCTCGGCCTGGCTGGAAGCGGACGCCAACCACTGCCGCGGGGAGTTCGTGCTGGTACTGGATCCACCCGCGGCACGGGAAGACGACGACGACGCAGAAACCCGGCGCGTGCTTGCCGTGCTGCTCCAGGAACTGCCGCTGAAACAGGCCGCGCATCTGGCCGCGCGGCTGACCGGTGCGCGCAAGAACAGCCTCTACCGACTCGCGCTCGAAATGAAACAGGACGGAGACCAAGATGACTTCGACGCTGAAAATAACGCGGCCTGACGACTGGCATGTGCACCTGCGCGATGCCGCCATGCTCGCCGCCGTTCTGCCCGACACTGCGCGGCAATTCGCGCGCGCCCTGGTCATGCCTAACCTGAAGCCGCCGGTGCGCACGCTGGCGGACGCCGCGGCCTATCGCGACCGCATCCTGGCCGCCTTGCCCGAGGGCGCGCGCTTCACGCCCCTGATGACCCTGTACCTGACCGACAACACCGCGCCCGAGGAAATCCTCAAGGCGCGGGCCAGCGGTTTCGTTCAGGCGGTGAAGTATTACCCGGCCGGTGCGACCACCAATTCGGACGCGGGCGTGAGCGACATCGGCCGCGTCCAGGGCGCGCTCGAAGCCATGCAGGAGGCGGGCCTGCCGCTGCTGCTGCACGGCGAGGTGACGGACCCGGAAGTGGATGTGTTCGACCGCGAGGCAGCCTTCATCGCAACCGTCCTGGAACCCCTGCTCCTGCGCCTGCCGCGATTGAAGATCGTGCTGGAACACATCACCACCCGGCAGGCGGTGGAGTTTGTCGCCGCGGCGCCCGCCAATGTGGCGGCCACCATCACCGCGCACCATCTCCTCTACAACCGTAACGCCATGTTCTCCGGTGGCCTGCGCCCGCATTACTACTGCCTACCGGTGCTGAAGCGCGAATCACACCGTCAGACGCTGATCGAAGCGATCCGCAGCGGCAGCCCGAAGTACTTCCTGGGCACGGACAGCGCGCCGCACGCCAGCCCGAGCAAGGAAAGCGCCTGCGGCTGCGCCGGCATCTACACGGCTCACGCCGCCATCGAACTGTATGCGGAAGCCTTCGAGACGGCTGGCGCCCTGGACCGGCTGGAGGCGTTCGCGAGCTTTCATGGCGCGGATTTCTACGGCCTGGAACGCAACCGCGAAACCATCACTCTGGTGCGCGATCCGCACCTACTGGCGAGCCAACACGCATCCGGCGTGGTGCCCTTGCGCGCGGGGGAAAGCGTGAACTGGCGGGTGAGCGGCTAAGTCGCGCCAAAGCGCCGGGTATGGCTCATTCCGGAGTGCCGGGCTCGACCCGCGGCGCGTGGTGCTTGACGTCGCCGCGCTGCGTCAGCGCGTAGTCTTCCAGGCGCCGGCGGGCCGCGTCGAAGGCATCGCGGATGGCGACATAGACGTCTTCGTGGGCCTGGCTTTGATGATGATGGCCGCGTGTGACCAGCAACTCTCCGCCGGGCATCGTCAGGTCGATACTCACGTGGAACAGCTTGCCCTGGCGCTGGTGCTCGTGCGGAGCCTCGACGACGACATGGCAGCGAACGAGCTGGTCGTGGAGCTGTTCCAGCTTGGCCACCTTTTCCGCGATGCGGGCCTCCGCGGCGGGTGAGGCCTCCATGTGGCGGAAGGTGATTTCGAGTGGGATACGCATGATCGCTGCTCCAGGGTTGGACAAGTTTGGACGGTCAACAACTGCGATCGAGGGGCGGCACGCTGCCGCTACATGGTCATGACGGATGGGCGTGGGCCCGGCTGCTGAATCGCTGCATCAACGCCAGCGTGGCCTCGTACTTCGGACGAACCGGAGAGTCCGCGGGAATGCTGTTCAGTGCCTGCTTGAGTTCGCCGGCCAGTTCCGCCATGTTGGCCAGTTCCTGCGCCTGAGCCTGCGCCTGCTCCTGCTTGTCGGTCAGCAGGGTGGGTGGCGGCGCTTGCCGGGCCTCTCTGATTCTACGGCGCAAGTTATCCTGCGCATGTTCGGCGATGCTGTAGGCGGCTTGCAGGCTGACGAACTTGATCAGGAACAGCAAGGCCATGATGCCGATGGAGAGATTCAGGTGGAACCTGGCGGAGTCGAAATCACGCGTCAGCATATCCAGCAAGCCCAGCATGAATGCGACGGCCGACAACACACCTGCCAGCAAGGTGGCTCTTTTGTCAGGCACCAGCAATAGCAGTATTCGATTCATTCCCCCACCCAGGCAGCGACCGACGGCACGCGAGACTCATGGCGAAGACTAATGCAGGACGCCGCCATACGGAATAGCTGTTTATTCCAGGGCACCCCGGGCCGCCGCGCCGCCGGTCAGCGGCACGAACACGACCGGCAGGACGGTTTCCCGGCTCACGCGTCCGTCGGTGTCTTTCCGCAGCAGCTGCAATTCCTGGCCACCGTAGCGCGGGCCCAGTGGAATGAGCATCCTGCCGCCGGGTTTGAGCTGTTCGATCAGCGCGGGGGGAACCTCTGGCGCCGCGGCGGTGACGATGATGGCGTCGAAGGGCGCGTGTTCGGGCCAGCCTTCGTGGCCGTCGCCCTGGCGCACTTCGACATTGCCCAAACCCATGTCACGCAAGCGCTCGCTCGCCCGCCTCGCCAATGGCGCGACGATTTCCAGCGTGTACACCTGGCAGACCAGTCTCGCCAGCAGTGCCGCCTGGTAGCCCGAACCCGTGCCGATCTCCAGCACAACATCCTCCGCTTTCGTTTCGAGCAACTCGGTCATCAAGGCGACGATGTAAGGCTGCGAGATGGTCTGCCCATGGCCGATGGGAAGAGGCCGGTTGATGTATGCCGCCGGCCGCAGCGCCCCGGGCAGGAAGGCATGACGCGGCACCGCCGCGAAAGCTTCCAGCACGCGCGGGGAAAGCACAGCACGGCCGGTATGCCCGCGGGTCTCGCTCACCTCGGCGCGGATTTCGTCGAGCAGGAATCGCATCTCTTCCTTTGACATCATGGCGGCCCTCCCACTCCTCAATGTAGGCCAGGCCGGGTAGGCAGCGGCGGGGTATCGCTCGACTCCGGGAGGAAAAATCTCACCCCGAAAAAAATTCCGCCTTAAGTGTTCGTTAAGTCTTTCCCCGGAGAATAAGCTTCAGCCAAGCGCTGATGCCTGGCGCAACCGACCACCTAGGAGCTCCAATGAACAAGACCCTGATCGCCCTGCTCGCCGCCGTTTCCATGTTCGCCTTCGGCGCTGCCCAAGCCGCTGACGCCCCTGCCGCCGACGGCGCCGCCAAGCCCGCCGCCGAAGCCAAGCCCGCCAAGGCCAAGCACCACGCCAAGAAGGCCAAGAAAGCCAAGAAAGCTGACGCGCCTGCCGCCGAAGCCGCCCCCGCCGCCAAGTAATCGGCGCTGCGAGCTTCAAGAAAAAAGCGGGGTTCGCCCCGCTTTTTTTTCGTCTGACGAAACCGGGATAATGGCCGCATGAAACTCCTCCTGGCTGAAGACGACCCGATGATCGGGGCGAGCGTGGTGCGTGGCCTGAAACTCGCGGGTTTCGTCGTCGATTGGGTACGTGACGGCCGCGCCGCTCGAGCGGCGCTGGACACGGGCAGCTATGGCCTGCTGCTGCTCGACCTGGGATTGCCCCTGCTCGATGGTGTCGCCCTGCTCAAGGAACTGCGTCGTGGCGGCAGTGACGTACCGGTGCTGGTGGTGACCGCGCGCGATGCCGTCGCGGACCGCATTTTCAGCCTCAACCTGGGCGCCGACGATTACCTGATCAAACCGTTCGATCTAGATGAACTCATCGCCCGGATCTACGCTTTGCAACGCCGCCAGGTGGGAAGAAAGCAGCCCGAAATGCGACTGGGCGCACTGTGCGTCAATCCGCTCAGCCGCGAAGCCCGCATGAACGACAAGCCGCTGGCCCTGTCGCAGCGAGAATTCTCCCTGCTCGCCGCCCTGATCGAGAAGCCGGGCACGGTGCTCTCACGCGAACAACTGGAAGACCGCCTCTACGGCTGGGATGAGGAAGTCGCCAGCAACGCCGTGGAAGTGCATCTCCACAATCTGCGGCGCAAATTGGGCGTGACCTGGATCCGCAACGTCCGCGGCGTCGGTTATAAGCTGGTGGAGCCCGCACCCGAGGTGAGCCGTTGAACCTTGAGTCCTCAGTTGAACACGCCCGAGTGAGCGTCTGGCGAGTCGTCCGGCAAGGCGCGACGACGCGCATGGTCGCTCCCTGCAAGGAGAAGCAACGCAGCCAGACGGCTCGCCAGATGTGCAATCGGGTGCGTAGCGGATTCACCCAGAAGGTGGGCATGATCGAAGGCGAAAATGCTAATGTTCATGAAACCTCTCGGGGGGAAATGAGCGCTCAACTGAGGACTCAAGGTTGAATTCCATACGCAGCCGCCTCCTGGTCTGGCAGATCACCGCGCTTTTTCTGACCGGCATCCTGGCCAGCCTGATCGCTTATCTGCTGGCCTGGGATGCGTTCAACAGCCTACGCGACAACGGCCTGGAACAGATCGCCTATTCCGTGGTGCGCCACGGCATCGAGTATGACAACGACGAGGACGTGCGCAACGACCACGGCCAGTTCGTCAGCCAGATTTGGGGCGCGGATGGCGCCCTGCTGTATTCCTCGCTCGACGATGGTGGGCCGCCGCGCCAAAAACCGGGCCTGCACGTCGTCGTCTGGGAGCGCGCGGAATGGCGCGTTTATTCCCTCATAGAAGGCGGCCTCACGATTCAGGTGGCGACCACCTCGGCCAATCGGGCGCGGCGTTTCGCCTCCATCGCGCCCTGGCTCCTGCTGCCGCTGGTCGTGCTGGTGGTCGTGCTGGGCCTCCTGATACGCGCGGCGGTGACCCGCGCCCTGGCCCCACTGGAACTGGTGCGTAACGAGATCGGCCAGCGCGGCGTGCAAAGCCTGCACGCGCTGGATAGCCGCCATTTGCCCGATGAAGTCGCGCCTCTGGTCGACACCCTGAATGACCTGCTGGTGCGTCTGGACCAGGCACTGGTCTCACAGCGCCGCTTCATCGCCGATGCCGCGCACGAGCTACGCACGCCACTCACCGCCGTGAAGCTGCAAGCCCAGATCGCCCGCCGCGCGAACAGCGAAGAAGAACGCGACGCGGCCCTGACGCAACTGTCCAGTGGCGTGGACCGGGCCGCTCATCTGGTCGATCAGCTACTGGGCATGGCGCGCCTGGAGCCGGCCTCGCGCCAGGCCGTGTTCGCCCCACTCGCGCTGGATGCCCTGGCCAAGCAGGTGGTCGCAGACTTTTCCACCCTGGCCGAAGCGCGCGACATCGATCTCGGCGTCGGCGAGTGTCAGCCGCTGACCCTGGTCGGCCAGACCGACAGCCTGCGCATGATGCTGGGCAACCTGGTCGACAACGCGGTGCGCTACACCCCCAGTGGCGGCCGCGTGGATGTGGACCTGCGGCAGCAGGATGGCATGGCCCAACTTTCCGTCGGCGATAGCGGCCCGGGCATACCCGAAGCCGAGCGCGAGCGCGTGTTCGAACGTTTCCAGCGCCTGGCGGGGGCCGACATCCCCGGTAGCGGCTTGGGGCTAGCCATCGTCCGTCAGGTCGTGAACCTGCACGGCGGTGTGATTCGGCTGGGCGATACCCCAGGAGGTGGGCTCCGGGTCGACATCAACTTGCCACTGGGTTGACGCTCAGTACGGTTAACATCGCCGCATTGGTCGCAGCCGAGCCTAGCCCGTGCTAAATACACCCTATCTGCAATTCCTCGACGCCCCGCCGGACACCGGCCTGCTTTACCTCGGCAGTTACGACCCCCGGCTGGTGTTTCTGTCGGTCCTGATCGCCGTATTCGCGGCCTATGCCGCGTTCGACGTAGCCGGACGGATCGCTTCCAGCCCTTCGCGCGCGCAGGCCGCCTGGTGGACCGGCGTCGGTGCCCTGGCGATGGGTGGCGGCACCTGGGCCATGCACTTCATCGGCATGTTGGCATTCACGCTGCCCTGTGGCGTCGGCTATGACCCCGGCATCACCCTCCTGTCGGTCCTGCCGGGCATCCTGGCCAGCGCTGTCGCCCTGCGCGTAATCAGCCGCCCCAAGGTAGCCCCGCTGACCTTGCTAGTTGGCGGTCTGCTGCTCGGCACTGGCATCGGCACCATGCATTACGCGGGCATGGCCGCTTACCGCCTGGACGGCCTGGTGCGCTACGACCCCACGCTGTTCCTCGTTTCCCTGGTAGTCGCCGTGCTCCTGGCCTTCCTGGCGCTGTGGATCCGCGACGGCCTGCGGGGTCGCGTGCCCCCGCGCTGGCTCGCCCTGTTGAGCGCCCTGGTCATGGGCGGGGCCGTGTCCGGCATGCATTACACGGCGATGGCCGCGGCCTACTTCATCAGCGATGGCCGCCCGGATGTCGCGGACTCGGGCCTTTCCGCGAGCTTCCTGGCGATCTGGGTGAGTATCGTCACCACCTTGTTGATCGGCCTGGTACTGGTCGCCGCGACGGCGGGGCGACAGCGCGACCTGGCGCGCCGCCTGCAAAGCAGTGAGCAGCGCATCCGCCGCATACTCGACACCACCCAGGAAGGTTTCTGCATGACCGAGCTCGAACAGGAGCGGGTGGTGCAGGCCAACCCCGCCTTCGCGCGCATGCTGGGGGGAAGGATCGAAGACATCGTCGGCCGCTCCCTCTATGACTTCGTCGATAAGGACAACCGCGCCATCCTGGTGGAACAGAGCGGCCGGCGAGCGCTGGGCGAGCAGTCCGTTTACGAGATGACACTGACACGGCTGGACGGCGCTCAGATACCCTGCCAGTTCAGCGCCACCCCGAGCCATGACGAAGAGGGGGTCCGTCGCGGCGCTTTCGCCCTGGTCAGCGACCTCTCCGCCCGGCTTGCCCATGAAATCTATGTGCGCCAGGTCATCGCCATGGTCGAGAGCACCGCCGAGGGCGTGATGCAGGTCGATCTTTCCGGCCGCATTCGTTCGGTCAATCCGGCATTCAGCGAAGTGACCGGCTATTCTGAAGCGGAGTCCCTCGGGCAAAGCCCGGCCTTTCTCAAATCGGGGCGGCACTCGGAGGTGTTCTATCGCGGGATGTGGCAGGAGCTGTCCGACAACGGCCAGTGGCGCGGCGAAATCTGGAACCGGCGCAAGAACGGCGAGGTTTACCCGGAATGGCTCACCATCAACGCGGTGCGCAATGCCGCCGGCACGGTGCAAAGCTATGTCGGCGTATTTTCCGACATCAGCAACATCAAACACTCCGAGGCGGAACTGGAGCGCCTGGCGCACTACGACCCGCTCACCAACCTGCCCAATCGCACCTTGCTGCATGCGCAGCTGGCCCATGCGCTGGATCGATCGGCGCGTCACAAGGAAAAAGTGGCGGTCATGGTGCTCGACCTGGATGGTTTCAAGACCGTCAACGACAGCTTGGGCCATCCCGCCGGTGACCTGTTGTTGCAATCCATCTCCGCTCGCTTGCAGGCGCTGCTGCGGCGGGAGGATCTGGTGGCGCGCCTGGGCGGGGACGAATTCGCGGTCATCATCGAAGACGTCGGCCATGGCAACAACCCCGGGCTGATCGCAGAAAAAATCATCCAGGCTGTGGCCGAGCCTCTGGAACTGAACGGCCATGGCGCGAGAGTCACCGCCAGCGTCGGCATCGCCATCTTCCCGGACGACGGCCGGGACACCACCAGCCTGTTGCAGGCGGCGGACATGGCCATGTATGCCAGCAAGCAAGCCGGCCGCAACACCAGCCGCTTTCATCACCCCGAGATGACCCGCGCCGCGCAGCAGCGCCTGGTGATCGAGCATGGCCTGCGCCGTGCCCTGGCACGGGATGAGCTGGAAGTCTGGTTCCAGCCGCAATTCCGACTCGACACGGGCGGCCTGATCGGCGCCGAGGCCCTGGTGCGCTGGCGTTCGCCGGAACGCGGCCTGGTTCCGCCCAACGACTTCATCCCTCTCGCCGAAGAGACCGGCCTGATCCTGCCCCTGGGAGAATGGGTGTTGCGTCAAGCCTGCCGTCACGCGGCGGATTGGCGGTCACGCGGCCTGGAAGCGGGTTCGATCTCGGTCAATGTCGCGGGGCCCCAGGTCGAGCGCGGCGATTTCTTCGCCATCGTCGAGTCCGCCCTGCGGGATACGGGCTGGCCGGCCACGCGCCTGGAGCTGGAAATCACGGAAAGTTTCCTGCTGCGCAACGCGGAGCAGGCCATGGCGGTGGTGGAGCAGTTGTCCGGACTCGGGGTGAAGGTCGCCATCGACGATTTCGGAACCGGATATTCCTCGCTCTCTTACCTGAAGTTTCTGCGCGTACACAAGCTCAAACTCGACCAGAGTTTCGTGCGCGACCTGCCCCAGGACCACGACGATGCAGCCATCACCCGCGCGGTTATCGCCCTCGGCCACAACCTTGGTTTCGAGGTGATCGCGGAAGGCGTGGAGAGCCCGGCGCAACGCGACTTTCTTCGGCAGGAAGGCTGTGATCAGTCCCAGGGCTATTTCTACAGTCGACCGCTGCCCGCCGCGGAATTCGAAGCCTGGCTGCGCACCCGAAACGACTCGCCCAACTGAGGAATCAAGGATGGACGAACTCATCCCGCTCGTCAGCGAACCCGTATCCACCGAGGCCGCCGACCCCCTGGCCACACCCCTGTCCGCCCTATTGCGGCACGGCCCCGTCACCTGTTCGCCGGCAAGCCCGGTGCGCGAAGCGCTGGCGCGGATGCGCCAGGAAAATGTGGGCTCCATCCTGCTCACCGATACCGAAGGCGCTCCGGTCGGCATGTTTACCCTCAAGGATCTGCGGGATCGCGTAGCCCTCGTCACCTGCGACGTCGAGCAGGCCATTCAAGGCGTGATGACCCCCGCTCCGTTCTCGCTGCCGGACACCGCGACGGCCTTCGAGGCGGCACTGGCGATGGCGCGGCATTCCATCCACCACGTGGTGGTCATGCACGCGGGCCGGGTGGCGGGCGTGATCTCGGAAAAGGATCTGTTCGCCCTGCAACAGGTTGGGGTCTCCGGCATCGCCACCGCCCTTTGCCAGGCGCCGGACCTGGCTGGCCTGCAAGCCGCCGCCAGCGACATCCGCCGCCTGACACGCAATCTGATGGCGCAAGGCGTGGGTGCGGAGGCACTCACCCGCCTGATCTCCCAGCTCAACGACGGGCTCACCGAACGCATCCTGAACCTGACCTTCGCCGACCTGAAAGGAGTGACCTGGTGCTGGCTGGCACTGGGTTCGGAAGGCCGCTTCGAACAAACCCTCTTTACCGACCAGGACAACGGCCTGATTTTCGTCGCGCCCGAGGGCGAAACCGCCGTGCTGCGCGAGCCCCTGCTGGCGGCCGCGCGGCGCGCCAACGAGTGGCTGGATGCCTGTGGCTTTCCCCTGTGTCGTGGGGAAATCATGGCCAGTAATCCAAAATGGTGTTTGTCGCTGGAGGAATGGCAACATACCTTCGCCGACTGGATCTTCCGCGGTGATGCCCCGGTGCTGCTCAATGCCAACATATTCTTCGACTTTCGCCCGCTCGCCGGCGATCCCAGTCTGGCCGCGGGTCTGCGTGCCTGGCTGGGCGACAGGATCAAGGGAAACCGCCAATTCCTCAAGCTGATGGTCCGCAACGCCCTGGGCAATCGCCCACCGCTGGGTCTGGTGCGCGCCTTCGCCGTCGATGGCGAAGGCGCGGATGCCGGCAGCATCGACTTGAAGCTCCATGGCACGACTCCATTCGTCGACGCCGCGCGCATCTTCGCCCTGGCCGCAGGCCAGGAAGAAACCGGCACCGTGCCGCGCCTGCGCACCACCGGCATCGCCTGGAAGATCGAAGAGACCGAAGCCTGGGTCGCCGGTTTCCTCTTCATCCAGCAGATGCGCCTGCGGCTGCACCAATCGCAGATCGAAGGGCAGTTGCCACTGAGCAACCGCCTGGTTCCGGAGACACTCAGCGGCGTGGAACGCCAGGCGCTCAAGGAAGCCTTTCGTCAGGCAAAAAAAATGCAGGGGCGGCTAGACCGACTCTTCCAGTTTTGAGCGCCCACAGGGTGCCCATCGTTTTCCAGACATCTAGAGCGCATCCGGCTCCAATTTGTGCGCATCATCGCCCCCCATCGCTTACTATCCGCAATGTCCGCGTGGTAAGCGGGCGCCTTACCTTTCCTTTGAGGAGACCTACGAATGGCAAAAACCGAAATGAACTGGGCGGCGATCGATGCCGATCCGCGTTTCCAGGCGCTGCATCGCAAGAAAACCAAATTCCTGTGGACGCTGATGACCATCTCCATGGTCTACTATTTCCTGCTGCCCATCGGCACGGCGTATTACTCCGACCTGTTCAAAATCAAGGTCTGGGGATCGGTGAACGTCGGCCTGGTGTTTGCCCTGTCGCAGTTCATCGTGGCCTGGGCCATCGCCTGGATCTACGCCCAGCGCGCAAACAGCGAATTCGACCCCATGGCTCAGGCAATCATCAATGACGCCCACAACATCAAATAAAGGACGCGCCATGAATCTGAAATCATTCCTCGCCTTCGCGGCCATGGCTCTCGGCAGCACATCCTGCTTCGCCGAGGGCGCGGTAGCCGATGAGTACAAGGCCATGACCTTCATGGTGTTCGGCGGCATCATCGCCCTAACCATGTACATCACCTGGTGGGCCTCCAAACGGGTGCACTCCGCCAACGAGTTCTATGCGGCGGGACGCTCCATCTCCGGCATGCAGAACGGCTGGGCCATCGCCGGGGACTATCTCTCCGCCGCCTCTTTCCTGGGAATCGCCGGCCTGATCTCCCTCTACGGCTACGACGGCTTCATGTACTCGGTGGGCTTCCTGGTGGCCTACATCACCGTCTTGCTGGTGATCGCGGAACCTTGCCGCAACATCGGCAAGTACACCCTGGGCGACATCCTGGCCTTCCGTAACAACCCCAAGGCCTCGAAGACCATCGCCGCTGTCTCCACCATCACCGTCTCCATTTTCTACCTGACCGCGCAAATGGTCGGTGGCGGCGTGCTGGTGAAGACCCTCATCGGCATCGACTATGAAGTCTCGGTGATGATCGTGGGCGTACTGATGCTGGCCTACGTGGTGTTTGGCGGCATGGTTGCCACCACCTGGGTACAGATCGTCAAGGCCATCCTGCTGGTGATCGCCTCCTTGATCCTGGTGGCCCTGGTCTGGGCGCCCTACGGCTTCAGCCTGCCCGGCTTCCTGGACGGCGTGATCCACAACGAGGGTGTGCAAGGTCAGGTGCGTAAACTCATCGGCACCGCGGCGGCCAACATGAGCGCCGAAGATCTCGGCCAGCGCTTCCTCGAACCGGGCTTGTTCCTGAAGAGTCCCATCGACCAGATCTCTCTGGGGATGGCGCTGGTACTGGGTACCGCAGGTCTGCCGCACATCCTGATGCGCTTCTTCACCGTGCCCAACGCACAGGAAGCCCGTAAATCCGTGGTCTGGGCCATGGCCATCATCGGCGGCTTCTACGTCCTGACCCTGTTTCTGGGCCTGGGCGCGGCGATCAAGGTCGGACCCGCCAACATCGTCGCCCTGGACAAGGGCGGCAACATGGCGGCCCCCATCCTGGCGCAATACCTGGGCGGCGGTGCCGATTCGGTGCTGGGCAACTTCTTCCTGGCCTTCGTCGCCGCCGTAGCCTTCGCCACCATCGTCGCGGTAGTCGCCGGTCTGGTTCTGGCTTCCGCTTCTGCGATGGCGCACGACATCTACGTCGGCGTCATTCGCGGCGACCATGCCACACCGGACGAGCAGGTCAAGGCAGCGCGCATTTCCTCGGTCATCGTCGGGGTGGTCGCGATCATCATCGGCATCGCCGCCAAGGGCCAGAACGTCGCACACCTGGTGGGCATGGCCTTTGCCGTGGCAGCCTCGGGCAACCTGCCCGCCGTGCTTCTGACGCTGTACTGGAAGCGTTGCAACACCGGCGGCGTGGTGCTGGGCATGCTGGTGGGCTCGTTCTCAGCCATCGCGCTGGTGATGGCCTCGCCCAACATGACCTACCCGAAGGCAGTGATCGCCGACGCGAAAGTGGTGTTGGAAGGCGCACCCGCCAAGGAGGCGGTGCCCGCGAAGGCCAGCGCAGGCTTCGTCTGCGAGTTGTTCGCCCTCTGCCAGAACGCCGTGCCCGCGAAGCCCGCGGCTGAGGCCAAGGCGCCGCTGCCCATGAAGCTGGCGAAGCTGCAAGCCTCCATGGCCACGCTTGCCGACCCTGCTGCGCTTGCCAAAGCGAAGAAGGATGCAGGCAAGATGGAGAAGGAGATCAAGAAGGCGCAGGAAGACATGAAGAAGATGGAAGGCCAGACCGCCAGTCTGACCGGTCTGGAGAAGCCCTTCTTCCGCCTCAAGAACCCCGGCCTGCTCTCCATCCCGCTGGGTTTCCTGATGGTTATCCTGGGCTCACTGCTGTACCGCGACAAGCGCGCCGAGGACATGTGGGACGAACTCTACGTGCGCCAGAACACCGGCATCCAGGCAGAAGGCAGCAGCGGCCACTAAGCTTCTGCACCGCGAATACCCCGGCCTGGCCCAGCCAGGACCGGGGCGGCTCTTCCTCCCCATCCCGCCCGCGGGAGAAGGGGGTGGGCGGTCATGATGGTTTGCACATCTTGATGCCATGAACGGCGGCCGTGCCCTATCGCCAACATCGCGGGACACCTCACGTTTTCCATTCTGACCCTGCCTACCGCGCAGTTGAGTCGGTTGCAACAATGACCGACACATCCCACCTGCCTCAAAATACCCTGCATTTCTCGGCGCCGGGAAGGATGTAGGCAAACCCATTGATTCCGTTCGTGGTGACCCTGTCGAACCATGAACGAAGTCGATAGTTCTGCGGCTATCTGGTCGAGCAATAGAGGCGCATATTTGCCAGTGTCCCCACTGTTCGCGGAACACTCGATCTTGCCAAAATCAGCATAAAATGGGCAGGCGCCTTCACTTGCATTCGTTGGCGTGAGGGGACGAGCCTGACTTCCCAGCCAGGTCAGCCCGGAGGCTCCACCTCGCTGTTGCCACACCTGTGATGCTGTGATGTTCAGGTCACGGAGAACCGCGAGATCAAGGACGATACGGGGGGTAGGCAACTGGAATCGGCGACTTGTGGCCGACTGCCCAGCGCCGGGTAGGGGGAGCAGTCCGTCAACTACGGTGACACAGCGTTGGTTGTAGACCGTCAGTCCGTGGCTGCCATCATCGCAGCAATCGGGAGGCTAACCGGCAATACCGATCTGCCAAACGAATTGGGGCTGCCGGATATAGTTGGGAGCGGCAGGGATTCACATGGGACCGGGTGGTGGAACAGACGATCCAGATTGCGTCTGATCATTTTTCGGCATGAGGTGCGAACATATGCATATATGGAATGACCACGAATCCCCATGCGCTGACCTGTCAAATCCTTGCCTCTGCATGAATGCGAGCCGGATTGTGCCGACTTTCCTTGTGCTCCTGCTGCTTATGCTTGGCGTGACCGCTTCGAGTTCTGTCCTGGCCATGGAGAGTTTTCTGCCGGACAAGCAGGAAATACTCATGATGCCCATGCTTTGTCGCTGGATGTATGGAGCCCGAGTCGGCCTGGACCCGTCGCTCATACCGCAAAGCGTTCCCATGGATACAACGGGGTGCACCCGCTTCCACTACTACTGCGATGCCAATACCGATCTGGTGCGCGCGGAAATGGCGATGTACACCAATCCAGGCGCGGCCAGATTCAAACTGAACAGATCGATCGAGACGCTCGAAGGTCAGATTGCATTTCATAATACGGAACCCTGCTCCAGATATCTGCTATCCGACATAAACTACACTCTGGGCCATGCTTTTTCATTGATGGCCAGGATCACAAAATCCTCCGTCTATTACATCAAAGCCATACAGCCACTCAACAAATCCATAGAATTAAACTCCGGGGACATGAGGCCCTATCAAGCACTGGGAGAGATATACCTGGAAACCGGCCAGCGCGACCACGCGGAAGAAATGATCTATAAAGGCCTGCAAATCAATCCGCAGTCCAAGGCGCTGTTGCGCATGTACAAGAAGGTAGGCAGCAAACGACCGCTACCCACGGTGATTCCCGGCGCCGCCGAACCCTCTGCTCGCAAGGATGAAGTGACCATAACCAACAACCCAGAAAAACCTGGCTCAGGCATAAACAATTTGGAAGCGACAAGCGGCATTGCCAATACAAAACCCGGCCCGCAGAAAATAGATTCGATCAGTCCTGTGCAGGACATCAAGCACGGAGGCTGCCGCTTCTGCCCCGATGACACAAACGCGAAAGGCAATCAAGGCAATCAAGCGACAGTTCCAACTCCAGGCAAAGTGGGTAACGATCCCTATTGCCGTTTCTGCCCATGATTCGAACATCCTGGGAAGCGCTGATTCATTCGACTTCGTTCATGGTTCGACAGGCTCACCACGAACGGAAGCCATGGGTTTTCGTTCGGCCTGAGCTTATCGAAGGATTTAATCATTGGTTCCCGATAATATCGATGTTTTCTTTAACAAGGACATGGTCAGGGAACGAATCTAAGATCTGTTCAGGATGCACTGATTTATTCGTCATGCCCGCGCAGGAACGACGAATCCTATTTATTCAGTGCTTCCCTCACTCGTGGTAGGTGTCCGGTGACGAATTTACCGAGCTATGCCGTATTCGCAGGCACATCCGGCCGATGCGGTTTGGGCGTTCACACCATAGACTGGGTACGCCCCCTGGCGGAAGCCGGTTACCCCGTCACGCTGATCGCATATGACAAAGACTTCTTTAGCGCTTACCTCAAGGACAGCCCCGTCCGTGTTGTGCATCTTCCCTTGCCGGATAGCGGCACTTTCCAGGAAACCTTCAGAGCATGGTCCCGGGCGCTGAAGCCGTATCCTGCTCAACGTGCGGTTCTGACTCGAGGCGTAGGTGGTTCGTGTTCACTCTCCGTCCTGGCTGCACTGCGCTATCGTTACCCCCGTCTTTACACGATTGAGCATGCAATGGCCAATCTACCGCAGATCGCCTGGGGAAAGCCGGAGCTTGAACAGTCACCGCTTCGCACTGCGCGTAACAAGCTGGCAGCCTGGTTGGTAGACCGATCCATCTCCGTTGCCGAATGCACCAGACAGTCCGTGATTGATCAATACGGATTTCCGGAAAACAAGATCGTGACATGCCATAACTGGGTCGATGTTGACAGGTTCAAGCCGGACAGGGAAACACGTGCGCGTCTGCGCGCCGAGTATGGAATCGATGAAAATGCCTTTGTGATAGGCTTCGTTGGCCGGTTGGTGAAAGAAAAAAGAGTGGATGTCATCATCAATGGATTCGCCGAATTCATGGCTTCGACAACAAGGGAGTCTCATCTTGTATTGGTCGGCGCCGGCATGACGGATGCCTTGCGTGAACTGACCACAGAATTAAAACTAACCGACCGCGTGCACTTCGTCGGCATGGTCAGCGACACGGCCCCCTGGATGAGTGCCATAGACACGTTGATCTTGGCCAGTGATTCGGAAGCATTTCCTTTGGTAGGTCTCGAAGCCATGGCGAGTGGTGTCGTTTTTCTGGCTCAGCCGGTGGGAGGAATCCCGGAGTATGTCGAACATGGTGAAAACGGCTTCCTCGCAAACATGGGCACATCGAAGCAACTCGCCGTCCTGTGGCTCAAGATTTCCAACATGGCACTGGATGAGAGAATGCGAATTCAGGCAAATGCGCGACGCACGGCGGTTGAATACTTCCGGCCCGAAGTGAATTTATCCAGATTCCTGGAGACACTGGATGCACCGGTAGCCGGTGATTTTTTGCGCGGGAAGGAAAGCAACGATGGGAAATCAGGGAAAACAACAACCCAAGCGGCCCGGATGGATTAATTGGTTGTAATTTTATAAAGGGCTCCAAGATGGGCAGCATTGTCAGCAAACATTATTGGGAAAAAGGCTATTCGGAAACGAAGCCGCAAATTCATTCACAAAAGAATGATGTTGTGAGATGCTGGATTGAGAAGCATGTACCTGCGACCGAGGCAGGCCAACAAAAGTCTGCCATAGAAATTGGTTGTTACCCTGGCCGGTATCTGTCAGTGCTGGGCGATTTAGGATATATTGCCAATGGAATTGATTTCTGCAAACAAGTCGAAACGCTTGCGGCCAGCTTCAAAAAATCGGGCTACCGTGTCGGCGAGTTCTGGGAAGAGGATTTTGAAAAATTCCAGACCGAAAGAAAATTTGATGTTGTTGCCTCTTTTGGGTTCATTGAACATTTCTATAATTTCGAGGATATTGTTCTGAAGCATGCAGCGTTGGTCAACCGCAATGGGTGTCTGGTGCTTGAGGTGCCTAATTTCTATGGTGCATTTCAGAACTTTCTTCATCGCAATTTCGATAAGGAAAATCACAGTAGACATTTCATTCCCGCCATGAATATTGAATTATTGGCAGAAAGCATTGATCGAATAGGTTTTGATATTATATACAAAGGTTATTTTGGCCCGGCTGATTTCTGGACGGAGCACCAAGAAAGGGGGCTACTCCAGAAATTATTGCTGACAGCAATATATTCATTGCGTCCGGTCTTCAAGAAGATGCTTCCCGCGGATCGCCGCATGTACTCTCCATTTGCCGGCATTGTGGCACGCAAGCGCTCCTGACCAGCAATTCCATTACACCCTTGAATAGCGCAGTTAACCCCACGGCCCAAACAAGATACGCGGCGATAAACCTTTCCCCCGCTGAAGAACCATCGCCTCACCTAGCCAGCCAACCCGGCCCGACAGGGCAATTAGTAATCGCACCCATCCACTGCGGGGTGATGGACCGGTAGCTTTCTGACAAGGCAACACAGGATCACTAATGCGATGCGCGGACAATATTACCTACCGGTTTTCGTACCAGGCGTAGAGGAGAGTTGTATGCTTTATGTGCACGGAGTTTGTTTGCATGTTTTATAACTTCCAGGATAAACTCAGGCGCCTTAGATTCTATCTTTCAGTTCGTCAAGTATTTTCGACGGCTCCGATTGGCGTTGACCAGTACAGTCCCATTGCACTGATGACCCAGTTGCAACACAAGGATGTCCTGCTCGCGATCATCGCATTCAAGTCTTTCGTTGCGCGCATTCCAGTCAATGCATTCTATGTCCTCAACGACGGCTCACTGACACCCAGTGATTTTTATTTGTTGCGCCACCACTTTCCCGGCCTGACATTCTTGCGTATGGAGGATGCAAAATCTGAATTTTGTCCGACAGGGGGCTGTTGGGAGCGACTGCTTTCCATATCCAGCCTGATCAGGAATCACTATGTCATCCAGTTGGATAGTGACACGCTTACCCTGGGCGACATTCCAGAAATATCCGCATGCGTGAAGGCGAATCAGTCATTTGTGATCGGCACCTGGGACGGACAGGATTTCGAGTCCATGTTATCGCGCCAAGCAACGGCTGCCGGGTTGGCAACCAAAGCCGAAAAACCGCCCCATATTCAACTAACCTCGGAGGCGAGTTTCAATAGTCTCGACCGGTTTCAGACATTGAAATATGTACGTGGTTGTGCCGGTTTTTCCGGCTTCGCCCAAGGGAGCTTTGACCGTTCCTTTGTCGAGGCCATTTCCGCGCAAATGCTCAAGGCGCTGGGAAATCGTTGGCGTGAATGGGGGAGTGAACAAGTCATGTCTAATATCGTTGTTGCGAACAGCCCTAGCGCACGAGTTCTACCCCACCCAAAATATTGCGATTGCACCAGAATCAACCCAAAAGAGACGGTGTTCATCCACTTCATCGGGAGTTGCCGGTTTATGGGTGGCACCTATGCCCGGATGGCACAGCAGATGATCCATCGACTTATGATGGCCAGATAGCGATGTAACCCACCTCAGGAGGGCAGGCGTGTTGAAGACGCACTGGCGAGGCCTTCCCTGTAGCGCTGGCATCCTTGCCGGCGTCTTTGA
Organism: uncultured Pseudomonadota bacterium; assembly: GCA_903835655.1. GTDB lineage: Bacteria > Pseudomonadota > Gammaproteobacteria > Burkholderiales > Thiobacillaceae > PFJX01. The sequence continues at coordinate 86,276 of CAILNT010000007.1, forward strand.
AAACAGCCGGCTGCAAGCCGGCGCTACAGAGCCGCGATTATTTCTCTCTGAATCAACGGGTTGAAGTGTGCTTCCTGAGAATCTGTCTAGATGCCCTACATCTTGCCTGTGATCATTGCCAGCATCAGCGACAACACCAGACGGCCGCGCTGGAATGGAGACAGCCACAGCGCTTGCAGCAGCCAGACCAGCGCCTGTAAACGCGCCCCCGAGCGATAGGCGCCCTTGGCATAATCGCTCAGCGCCCCGGCACAGGCGGCATGCCAATAATAACCACGCCTGTCCAGTGACAGCAGGGTACGGTTCTTGCGAAACGAGGCCAGCGTCGCGGCGCACATGGCAGAAAGGTCACCGCTGACGCTGCCCGGCGTGCGCACCACCACGGTAAGGACTTCCGGGATGCAAGCGTAGGCGGTCCGCGCCGCCAGGCGTATCCACAGATCGGGGTCCTCGAATCCGCGCAGACACTCGTCGAACCCGCCCACTTCCAGCAGCAACTCGCGCCGTGCCAGTACCCCTGAAGTGGAGCCACTGACCGCCGCGCTGTGTATGAAGAGCGTCTCCAGCAGCGGCTCTTCATGGCAGCATGGCCAGTCGCGTACCGCTTCACCCTGTGGGTCCACGACGCTGGTGGCTGTAGAACAGAAGCCCGTGGCCGGCTGTGCATCCAGCAGGGCAACCTGGCGTGCCAGTTTTTCCGGCCGCCAATAGTCATCGGCGTCGAGAAACGCCACATAGCGGCCCCGCGCCTCGATCAATCCGCGATTGCGGGCGACGGAGGGGCCGCCGTTAGCCTGACTCAGCACGCGCACTTGCGCGCCATAAGCGGCCATGACCTCCAGGGTTTCGTCAGTGCTGCCGTCATCGACCACGATGATTTCCAGTTCCCGCCAGGTCTGCGACAGCACACCGTCGACCGCGCGACGAATGCAACTGGCGGCATTGAACGCGGGAATGATGACGGAAACGAGGGATGGACTCATTTCAATATCGTGGAATATCCACTCGTAGAGGCGAACGATGTCGTGCCAATGCGGCCGATGGATACGAGGCTGAAGCCGCTCCTACTAGCCACGCCCACACCGATATCAATCATCCGTCTCATAACCCATCTCCGCCATGAGCGGCCGGATCATCGGCAAGATGCGCTCGATGGCTTCGGGGTTGTGGTCTTTCCACTTCTGCTTCTTGGGTGCGCCCTTGACGATGCTGGTGGGGCGCCGGTTCAAACTGGCGCAGCGTTCGCGTATTACCTCCGTAAAGGGCAGATCGAGCCGGGCGAAGGCCTGCTCGAACATCTCAACGGAACGCAGGAACAAGTCCTCGTAGCGCAGATGCACCCATTGTTCTGCCGGAATCGACCGTTTTGCCTCCAAGGCAAGACCATTGGCGCAGATCCACTGGTACGCGCACACCTCTTCCAGGCTGGCTTGGTTGTAGGCCCGCCATCCGGGCGGCAGGAAGAAATGCCACTCGGCGAACTCGCCGGAATTGATCGCTACCGGCTCAGGGGAGGGGCCGAAGAACTGACTCAGGCCAAAGCCGCCATCGGTGCGACCATGACGCCAGCCGTCCATCATGGAACTGATGTTGTCGCGACCGTCGCGCTGAATGAAAACGAAGCGGGCCTTGGGAAACAGCGCGTACAGGTATGGCAGGCGCAGCGTGTTGATGCAAGTCTTGTCCAGCACCCGGCCCACACCCAGTCGCTGAAAGTAGAAACGCAGTGCTGCGGCGCGATGTTCCGGTCTGGCCTGAGCGGAACCCGCCGCCTCGGACTCCCAGCCATTGTTGAGTGGCCCATAAAGTCCGTCCCAGAAGTCCGGGAGTTCGTAGCCAAACTTGAGCAACTGCGGCGCGGCCGCCAGGGTCTCATAAGTTACCGTGGTGCCGGAGCGAGAACAGCCCACCAGAAAGATCGGGTCGGGCTGTGCCGGATGCGCGATGTCCCAAGCCCATCCGCGTACAGCGTGGCGCAGAGCGCGCAAGTTCTTGGCGCGGATTTCCGGATCGAGTAGTTTGGTGAGATTGCGAATTTTTGGCACTCGGCTAACCGGGAAGGAAGGAATAGTCAACGCTCCCATTCTAACCATCCGTGGTCACCTGACCGAACTGAGTCGCCTATACGGCCGGTACATCACTCTCGCGCCCTGTTTCACAGTTTTCTCGACCCTCACCAGCCTTGATCGCTTGGGCAAGCCATTGCCCGACGCCCGACTTAGTGTGAACGTCGCAAAGCGACGCACGAAGTTCCCCTCTCCTTTCGGGAGATGGGTTGGGACAGCCAGAGACTTGACCGACGTATTCTGGCGGCCTAGTCGGTTGGCTGATAGTTCCATTGGTGAGGGAAACGGGCATGTCCAGACGTTCATCATCCGCGGGCGGCTTACTCGTCATGCCCGTTATACTGGCTGGGGGCGTGTCCGCACTATGACCTGTGTAGTTTGGTCACCCCCGTGGCCGGCGATTTTGACTTTCCGGACCGGCAGCACGTATAGTCTCCCCATGAACCAGAATCAATCTTCTTCCCAGCGACTGTGGAAATGGCAAACATCCATTTCCGCGAGGGCATTCATTTAATTCATTGAGGCAAACGCGGGTCTCCCGCGATAGCCCTACCCTGCCGGACGACCCGCATCACTCGATAGGGTCGTCATGACAAGTAACAACACACTCGCAATATCGAACCGACCGGCATTGCTCGGTTTCGGACTCGCGCTGTTTGCCGCCATCGGCTTTTCCGGCAAGGCCATCCTGGTCAAACTCGCCTACCAGAACGGGGTCGATGCGGTCACGCTGCTGGCGTTGCGCATGGCGTTTTCCGTGCCGGTATTCCTGATTGCTGCATGGTGGAGCGACCGGCAAGCGGCTCGCATCACGCCACGAGACTGGGCCGCAATCGTCGTGCTGGGCTTGCTGGGTTACTACTTGTCCAGCCTCCTGGACTTTCTCGGGCTCCAGTTCATTTCCGCCGGGTTGGAGCGCTTGATCCTGTTCCTCTATCCGACGATGGTGGTGGTCCTGACCACGCTGATGACCAGGAGGCGCTTGCATCGCAGTGAACTCACTGCCCTGGCGCTCAGCTATGGCGGCATCCTGTTGGTCTTACTCCACGACCTGAACGGCATGCGCAAAGGTCTCTTGTTGGGCGCCTTGCTGGTATTCGGCAGCACCCTGACCTATTCGAGTTACCTGATCGGCGCGGGTCGGGTCATCGCCCGTATCGGCGCCATGCGCTTCACCGCCTATGCCATGCTGGTGGCCAGTGCAGCGACATTGATCCAGTTTGGCGCCACCCACCCGCTGCTGGATTTCAGGCAACCCTCGCGGGTCTACGAACTGAGCCTGGTCATGGCCGTATTCTCGACCGTATTGCCGGTGTTCATGCTCTCCGCCGGGATACGTCTGATCGGTTCCGCGCAGACCTCGCTGATCGGCTCGATCGGACCGGTGTCGACGATCTTCATGGCCTGGCTATTTCTCGGGGAGGTAGTCACCTGGATGCAAGTCATCGGTTCGTCGTTGGTGCTGACGGGTGTGCTCTCCGTGACACTCCGGCGGTCATCACGTTGAAGTTCTCCCCCATCGACGCCGATGCTGTTGCGGCCATCCACATGCCGGTAACCTGTGCCGCTAGGACCAGGGGGCAAAGATTGCAGGTTCTCCATGGCGCTGACGTGGGATCGCATCCGTTGTGCGGCCCACTGTACCTTGGGCGGGACATCCGGTTGCGGGTGGCCAAGTCGATTGCCTCTTCTTCGATGATGAAGTTATTCTTGCCGCCTAGAATGGATGATCCAGTCCAACAGCCTCATTCTGATGGCGGCATAGATCAGCTGGTGGACAAGTAGTTATGCACCACCAGCAGAAGTTGTACCTCGTCGCTCTTGACGCAGTAAGCCACGATATAGGGATATTTCTGGATCACGAATTCCCGGCTGCCGGGAAGCCGGCCTGGGCGCCCACTCTCGGGTTGCGTTGCCAGAATTTCAACCTCTCGGCGGATTTCGCCTACGACACGACGAGCAGCCTCCGGATTATCTCTCGCGATGTAGCCGTGGATTTCCCGCAGGTCGGCGAGGGCCTGGGTCAACCAGCGCAAGCGCATCAATCGCCCAGCGTGGTAAAGAACTGGCTGACTTCCTGATCGCTGACGAAACCGCCCCGGTCGGCGGACTCCATGCGCTGGCGCAGGATTTCGGCGTATTGGGCATCGCTGTTCAAATAATTGGAGAGCGCTTCACTGATGATGTCCGCTTCGGGGCGTTGCGTTTCGCTTGCCAGGCGATGAAATCGCTCCAGCAGGCTGTCTTCAATCGCGATCATGTTCACGGCGTCTCTCCATTCTGTGTGATCCGCGTCAACGGCAGGGCGGACCACATTTCCCCGGTTGTAACGTTGCTGTTCTGCCCCCGCCGCCGCCCATGTCAGGCCGGCGCGAACTGGATATTGACGGTCTTTCCCAGAGCGGCAGCGGCGCTTGCCAGGGTGGTCAGTGTCAGGCTGGGGTCTGTCTCGTCCAGCAGGCGATTCAGGGCTGCACGGCTGGTGTGCATGCGCTTGGCCAGTTCGGTTTTCGTCATTTGCTGTGCCTTCATCTCTTCGCCGATCTGCCAGGCAATCACTCGCTTGAGCGCCACGGCGGTGGCTCCCTCTAGCGTGGCATCTTCATTCAGGAAATCGTCGAAGTTGCTGCCGATGTTATTCATGCTCACGTTCACCTCCTTCTCAACTGCTTCAAGCGGTCGCGCGCCAGGTCCAGGTCAGGCTTTGGGGTGGCCTGCTGCTTCTTGATGAAGCCATGCAGCAGCAGCATCGTTTGGCCTTCCAGTACAAACAGTACACGAGCGATACGGTTCTCCAGCTTGATGCGAACTTCCCAGATGTCGCCGCCCAGGTGGCCCACCAAAGGCATACCCAGCGGCCACCCGAATTGAACTGTCTTGATGTCCTCGCCTATGGTTCTGCGGTCTATCGCCGGCAATTCCTTCAGCCACTCCCTGACCGGCTCGGTGCCGGCATCGGTGCGGAAGAAGCGAACATCAAGAATGGGTTGCATGAGTCGAGCGTATCAATATTGGTACGAATGAGCAAGCCCGGAGATGAGCGAGCTGGACGGATTGAGCGACAGCGAAGCCCATCATTTCCCTTTGCTGCATTCGGGGACTCGCATGATGAAACGCACTGTAGGAGCGGGCTTGCCCGCGATTTTCCATGTTCGTGTGCGTGAGACGTTATCAATCGCGGGCAAGCCCGCTCCGGCTGTCGTTTCTTGTAATGGATCCGGGTTCATGGCGTTGTGGTGAGTGGGTCAGGTTCTTGAACTTCACAGTATCAGCGATGCCAGTTCATTGCCGACTTCACCCTCGGCAACGGGTTGCTCCGTTTCCACCTCCATCTGCTCCAGCAACACCCGCCAATCCGCCGTTTCATTCTGTTCCAGCACCGCCAGCAGTCCCACGAAGGCCTTGATGGTGGTGGGCGGGGTGCGGAAGGTGGCTTCGCCCAGGCGTTGTTCGCTGTGGGCGATGAAGGCGGGGATGCCGGCCTCCGGCAGTAACTGCGCTCCGGCACCCTGGTAGACCTGGCTGAGTTTGAGCAGCAGTTGGGCGAACTGGTCGCGGCTCAGGTTGTCGAGGCGGATGACCGGGCCGCTGAGGTCGATCTGGCCGTCGCGGGCGAAGGGGTTTTCCATCAGGCGCGATTGCAGGGCGGGGTAGATGTACAGGCCTCGGCGTGGGTCGCTGAGGAATTCCGGGGTGCCGCCGAGGACGAAGCCCAGGCCTTCGACGCTGCCCTGTTCCAGGTCGTTGAGGATGCGCAGGATTTGTTCGTAGTTACCGTTGCGCGCCTGCGGATTGGCGAGTTTGTAGAGGTTGACCAGTTCGTCCAGGCAGATCAGCAGGCCTTTGTAGCCGGCCAGGCGGGTGAAGCGGGCGAGGAGCTTGAGTTGGTCGTAGAGGGCGGCGTCGTTGATGATTTCTCGCACGCCGAGGGCGGCGCGGGCGTCGGTCTTGGCGCTGAATTCGCCGCGCAGCCAGCGGATGGCATTGGTCTTGAGGGTGTCGTCGTCTTTCTCGTAGGCGTGCCAGTAAGCGGCGATGACGCTGGCGAAGTCGTAGCCCATGACCAGTTCGGAGAGGGCTTCGAGCCTTTCGTGGATGACGTCCTCGGGCCTGCGCTCCGCCTTGCGCGCTTCGGCCAGGGCGGTGGTGATGAACTTTTCCACCACGGTGTTGAGCGCACCGCCTTCCGTCTTGGTGCGGATGGAGAGGTTATGTGTTGCGGCCCGCCTGGATGTGGCGGGCTCCGGTGCGCGGGGTGACGCCGGAACGCAGGGACTGGACGAGGGCGTCGCGCTCGCGCGGGCGCAAGGTAGGCAAGGTCACGGCGTCGAGGCGGGCTTCTGGCGGAAGCCCGATTGTATGCGCAAGCCGACGTAGGCGAGTACCTGATGCCCACCGCGCAGGTAACGGCCAAGGCCATCAGCTAAACCGCATCGATTGTATACTTGCACGTTGATGTGTGACTGCTTGGTGTGTTGGCCAATTTTGCATTTGCTCCAGGACGGGGAGATTCCTACTCCCGGCCTGGTCGTGGGCAGTCTGGAATACGCAATCCACACGGTTACGCGCCGAACCACATGCCCTTGAGCCCCTTGACGATAAACTCCACGGCGATGGCCGAGAGCATCAGGCCCATGATGCGGGTGGCGATGTTGATGCCGGTGGTGCCCAAGGCATGGCTGATCGGCAATGCGGAGCGCAAGGTGAGCCAGACGGCCAGAGCGGCCAACCAGATCTCGCCTATCAACAGTGTGTGCATCCAGGAGAGATCGCGAAGGGCATAGATGATCGCGGTGCTGATGGCGCCGGGACCGGCGAGGAGGGGAATTGCCAGCGGCACCACAGCGGTATCCACCTTGTCCTGCGCCTCCGCCCCTTCCATTTCCGTGTGACGCGCCCCACTCATCTTGGCGTGCATCATCGACACGGCCATGAGGAGGATGAGCAGGCCGCCGCCGACGCGAAAGGAATCGATGCTGATCCCGAACAGGTCGAGGATGCGTTGCCCCAGCAAGGCCGCCACGCTCAACACCATGCCTACGGCCAGCGCAGTGCGGCGGGCGTGGGAGAGTCGCTCCCGCTCGCTTTGCGCCTGCGTCAGGCTGATGAATACAGGGACGGCGAGCATCGGATTGAGGATGACCAGCAAGCCGATGAACATCTTCACATATTCGTGCCATTCCATCGTCATGGGGGAAGGCGACCGTCCAGGGTGTTCAGGGGTGGCATTTGTAGATCAGGAATGTACGCTTGCCAATATCCAGCCTTTCTCCCGCCACGACGGTGTCGCCACCTTCCTCGACGGCGCCGTTGCGCGCCAGTTGCAGCAGGTTGACATCCACGTCCGTAATCGTTCGACTATAGATTCCGACTCGCGAAACCACGTTGACCGTGGTCTTACCGATGTGCTGACAGTCGGAGACCCGGTTCGCTTCGGCCAGCGTCACCCGGTCCGACCCAGGCTCAAGCTGGATCAGGCTGTCGGCGCAGCCGCTGAGCACGGCAAGCAGCGGGGCCAATACGAAGGGGGAAATAAAATTTTGTTTGGCGCGCATGGTGACTCCCTGGCTTGGGGACCCAGGAGAGGGTCACACCCTTGATCCTTGATTCCTCAGTTGAGCGCTCATTTTCTTCCGTGAGGCCCCATGTATATCGAGGATTGCGACTTCGATCACGCTCACCCTTTGGGTGAACCCGCTATGTACCCGATTGCACGCCTGGCGAGCCGCCTGGCCGCGTTACTCCTCCTTGCGGGGAGCGACCATGGCATCGTCGCGCCTTGCCAGACAACTCGCCAGACGCACACTCGGGCGTGTTCAACTGAGGATTCAAGGTTGATCGCGTTCCCGTTGGGAGCCAAAAACATCGGGGATGGGCCGTCACAGTGGGCAGTGGTCATTCTGACTCAACCCGACGGACAGAAATTATCATCCGGCCACAGATTGGTCACAGACTCTGAAAAAATTTCCCTGACGTTTTGTCCGGATAGTATTTCTGTGAGCAACTAGGGGCCTTATTCGGACCAGTTTATCTGCCGGTCTGGTCGATCATCCGGTAGGCGATAGCCGTGAATAAACCGTAACTGCTTGATTTGGTGCGGTCGACGGGACTCGAACCCATGACCCTCGGCTTCGGAGGCCGATACTCTATCCATCTGAGCTACGACCGCATTTGTCTGGAACTGCTAGGAGACCGGGTCATTTTACCCTGCTTAGGGTGCATGACGTCCGATTTCGGGGGCCGATACTCCATCCATCCGAGCTACGACCACCTTGCCCCGTCAGGCCGGGTAGGCATCGGCCACCCAAACCACTGCGCGAAGGGTAGCACAGCAACCTTCCGGTTGGCAGGGCAATGCACTTATAATCGCGCGGTCCATCCACTTGCCTCAGGTTAAGAGCTCGCCATGTCTGATCACATCGAAATGACCAAAACCACGCCCAAGGACTTTCTGTTGGCTACGCTGGGCGGCTTGTTCGCGCCGGGCCTCGCCATATTTCTCATCGTCATGTTAGTGCTGGGCGTGCTCGCGAGCATGGGTAAACCCGACGCCGCGCCGATGGCCGACAAAGCGGTGCGCGAACGCATCCAGCCTTTTGGTGTTTCCGTCGCGGTGGACCCCAATGCGCCCCACACCGACCGCACTGGGGAGCAGATCTTCAACGACGTCTGTTCCGGCTGCCATGGTTCCGGCGCGCTGGGTTCGCCCAAATTCAAGGATACCCAGGCCTGGGGCAAGCGCATCGCCCAGGGCTTCGATACCCTATTGACGCATGCCCTGAACGGCTTCAACAAGATGCCCGTGCGCGGCGGCGAGCCCGACCTCTCCGACCTGGAAGTCGCACGCGGGGTTGCCTACATGACCAATGCCGCCGGTGCGCACTTCGAAGCCAGCCTGAAGAAGGAAGCCGAGCCCAGCGCCTCGGACCTGGCTCGCGGCAAGGTCGTGTACGCCGACAACTGCGCTTATTGCCACGACACCGGCCTGACCGGCGCCGAGAAGCTGAAGGATGCAAAAGCCTGGGCGCCGCTGCTCAAACTGGGCAAGGATTATCTCTACACCGCAGCGATCAAGGGCAGCTTTGGCGGCCCGGCCAAGGGCGGCAACGACAAGCTGTCGGATGCCGACACGCGCACGGCGGTGGATTACATGGTCGGTCAGGTGCGCACCGCAACGAAGTAAGGTTGGCCGACAGACGCAAAACGCGGCCGAGGCCGCGTTTTTTTCGTCTGCATCCTTATTGCCCACACCCCCGATGAGGCTCCGGCGCTGCACCGGTCAGGCACCACCCACGAGTTGGATTCGCGTTGGGGCCTGAAAGCCGACCGACCCATAGGGCGTCAGCCGCAATCCTTGGTGCCGCAACTGAGATCGCCCGAACGACCCGGGTCGCTGTACTTGTCTTCCTCGACCTGGTCGCGATTGGCCAGGTATTCCTCGCGCATTTTCTCACCCTTGGCCTTGAGGCGGGCCGTGCGGGCTTCGTAGGCACCTGGCTGCTCCGCGAGAAATTTCTCGCCGAACAGTGCGTGCTTGAGGAAGTTGTAACCGAATTCCAACAGCGCATCGTCGTCGGCCAACAGTACGGCCATGACGTCCATGGGGATTTCATAACTGCGATTGAAGGAATCGCTGGAGACGAAGGCGCGGAAGCGGTCGATGTCGTAGCTGGCCATGAAGAACAGCTGGTTGGAGACGGCTGGCGGCTTGCCGATGCCGGGGCCAGCGGATTTGCGCTTCAACACCAGTTGCCGCCAGCCGCGCCCCTTCTCGTCGTAAACATCGACGCCCTGTTCCTGGCGGTATTGGTCGATGGTCATGAAACGGGGTTCCTGGTGGCCGAGACAGTGGGCTTCCTGCACCAGGGCATAGACGGTGCGGTCGGTGAATTCCTGCTGATTGCGCATCGACAGGAGAGCGACGGGATAGTAGCGGCAGGCTGTAGGGCGATCCTCGTAGACGCCGCAGCCTTCGGGCTTCATGAACTGGCAGGCGGTGCCGCCCTCGACCGGGCGGAATTTCACACCCGGCATGCCGTCCTGATCCATTTCATAGGGAACGGTGTATTGCTTAAGGAAGTCGCCCGAGGAAATCTCCATGCGATTTTTCAGGCGCAGGATGTCGTAGGGGGTCAGCGTGATGTCGATGTTGGCGCAGCATGCATTCCAGCAGCCAACATCGCGATGGCAGCGGAACTGGATGACCTTGTCGCCGTCGAGCATGTTGGGCGTGACCGGACTCAACTCGAAAGGAGCGTCCTGTGCCAGATTTTTGAATTGGGTTTCGTCCATGATCGACCTCGTAAAGTGCAAAACAGAAAAGCCTAGATGGGGAGCAAAGGCGCATTCGCAAGTGCGCTTGGGAATGGACCCTGCGAGGGCTCGCCAAAATGAAAAACCGGGCGCCTTGTGAGCGCCCGGTTTTTTAGCTACAGCACCCGATTAGTGGGGGGCGGCGGCCTTGAACAGCTTGGACTTGTCCACCAGATCGACGTGGGCACGCTTGAAGTTGGTCCACTTCTGCGTGGTCTTGTCGTAGATGGAGTTGCCGAAACACTTCCAGTTTTCCTCATCGACGAAGTTCTTGTCGGTGCGGTAGTAGAAGCCGGGGTAACGGCTTTCTTCACGGAACTGGATGTGCTTCATGTGGGCTTCCGCCGTCAAAATCCGGTGGTAGTTTTCCCAGGCGCGCAGGAGTTCGTGCAGGTCTTTCGCACGCATCTTCATGGCGTCTTCTTTCAACATGTTCAGCTTGTCTTCTGCAACTTCCAACATCTTGTCGTTGGTGTTGTAGTAGGTCGCCACGCCGGCAACATACTCGTCCATGATCTTTTGCAGACGGAACTGCAACATCTTGGGCGTGATGTAGTTGGGGTTGACGTCGATGGCCGTGCTGTAGTCCTTGAACTCCAGGTAGGTACGAACCGGGCGATAGATGTCTTCGACCAGCTGTTCCACGGAGGTGTCCAGCTCGACCTTCACGTCCTTGTTGTCGAGGCAGTACTTGACCATGGCCTTGGCAGCCAGGCGACCTTCGGTATGCGAACCGGAAGAGAACTTGTGGCCGGCAGCACCCACGCCGTCACCGGCAGTGAACAGACCCTTGACGGTGGTCATGCCGCGATAGCCCCAGTTCCAGCCGGAAGGCAGGTGTGCGGGGATCTTGCCAGCATCGGCGTGCAGTTCGGTGGTGGGGGCGCCCAGGTCGGTCGGGCCGGAGGTCCAGATGCCGCAGCAGCCGGAGTGTGAACCCAACAGGTAGGGCTCGGTGGGCATCAGCTCGGAGTTCTTCTTCTCGGGCTCGACGTTCTCACCCACCCAGATGCCGCACTGGCCGATACACATGTCCAGGAAGTCTTCCCAGGCTTCGGCTTCGAGGTGCTTCACTTCGCGCGGGGACAGGGTGTCACGCAACTTGCCCAGGGCCGTCACGGTGTCCATCCAGATCGGGCCGCGGCCTTCCTTCATTTCCTTCAGCATGACGTGGTTACGCAGGCAGGAGGCGGGAACGGCAGCCTGACCGTACGGGGGGTACTGGTCCAGCATGGCCTTGTTCTTGGTCAGGTAGTCTTCGCCGTAACCGTTGGTGGCGCGAGCCTTGAACAGCAGGAACCAGGCGCCGACCGGGCCGTAACCGTCTTTGAAGCGGCAAGGCACGAAGCGGTTTTCCATCATGGTCAGTTCCGCGCCGGCTTCGGCAGCCATGGCGTAGGTGGAACCGGCATTCCAGACGGGGTACCAGGCGCGGCCGGTGCCTTCACCGACGGAACGGGGACGGAAGATGTTCACACAGCCGCCGGCGGCCAGCAGGATCGCCTTGGCCTTGTAGATATGCAGGGTGTGGTTACGGGTGGAGAAACCGACGGCACCGGCGATGCGGTTCTTGTCGTTGGCATCGTTGATCAGCTTGACAATGAAGATACGCTCTTCGATGCGGTCCATGCCGAGGGCTTTCTTGGCGGCTTCAGCAACGATCCACTTGTAGGATTCGCCGTTGATCATGATCTGCCACTTGCCGGAACGCACGGGCTTTCCGCCGTCCTTCAGGGAGGGCAGGCCTTCGCCGATGGCGGCGGCGCCGTCATGGCGTTCGCCATTGGCGTCGGTTTTCCAGATGGGCAGGCCCCACTCTTCGAACAGGTGCACGGAATCGTCGACGTGGCGGCCGACATCATAGGCCAGGTCGTCACGGGTGATGCCCATCAGGTCGTTGGCAACCATGCGGGTGTAATCGGCGGGGTCCTGCTCGGTGCCGATGTAGGTGTTGATCGCGGACAGACCTTGAGCCACGGCGCCGGAGCGGTCCATGGCGGCCTTGTCGACCAGCTTGATCTTCAGGTCGACGCCTTGCTCAGCTTTCGCGGCATCGGCCCAACGCATGACTTCGTAAGCGGCGCCACAACAGGCCATGCCGCCGCCGATCATCAGGATGTCGACTTCTTCCTGGATGACATCGGGATTTCCAAATTCAGCCATTTCTATTACCTCTTGTTTAACCGGATTACTTGCGGAGCAGTTCGGCGGGGTTGCCAGGACGGAAGCCGCCTGTCACGTCACGGGTAAACGAACCGGTGACTTCGATGTCGGCCAGCTTGGGCGAAGGCTTGCCGCCGTAGCAGTCGATGGAACCCTCGGGGGTGGTGCGGATCGGGAACTTGAAACGCTTCAGCACGCCATTGCGGAACTTGATGGTCCACATGATGGAGTCGGAGCCACGCAGGGGCTGCACGGAGCCGCCCAGGGGCACGACGTCGGCGTAGTGGCGGCACTCGATGGCTTGCTGCGGGCAAATCTTCACGCAGGAATAGCACTCCCAGCACTGCTCGGGTTCCTGGTTGAAGGCGCGCATGGCGTGGCCGGTTTCGGAACCATCACGGTCCAGTTTCATCAGGTCGTGCGGGCAGATGTACATGCAGGCGGTCTTGTCTTGACCCTTGCAGCCGTCGCACTTGTCGGTACGGACGAAGGTAGGCATTCATTCACTCCTTGTTAGCTAACAATCCGCGCTCATCACGCGGCCCATTCAGGAACCTGAGCCCAACCAAGGCCTCGGCGTATCGCGAATCCGCTTCCGGCGGGCTCGATTCCGAATTTCTTATAGGCTGGTGGCTTTCATGAACGCGCTTCGGGCGCGGTCATGATTGCCACTTGCCACTCAAGCCGCCGAATGACCCTTGAGCTCAATCTTGACGTTCTGTTCTTCGGTCAGAGTCGCGTAGTACTTCTGCAAGACCTTGGCGACCTCGGGACGGCTGAACTCGACCGGCAGATCCTGGCCTTCTGAAAGCATCGAACGCACTTTGGTGCCGGACAGCAGGATGCGGTCATCCTTGGTGTGCGGGCAGGTGCGCTGCGAGGCCATGCCGCCGCACTTCTTGCACCAGAAGGTCCAGTCGATGTTCATGTTCTTGGTTTCCAGCGCGTTGGCGGGAATCTCATCGAAGATCTTCTGCGCGTCGAAGGGGCCGTAATAGTCGCCGACGCCCGCGTGGTCGCGGCCGACGATCAGGTGCGAACAGCCATAGTTCTGGCGGAACAGCGCGTGCAGCAGGGCTTCGCGCGGGCCGGCATAACGCATGTCCAGGGGGTAGCCAGCCTGGATCACGGTGTTGGGTGCGAAGTAGTTTTCGACCAGCACGCTGATCGCCTCGGAGCGGACTTCGGCGGGGATGTCGCCCGGCTTCAGGGCGCCCAGCAGGGAATGAACCAGAACGCCGTCCATGGTTTCGATGGCGATCTTGGCCAGGTACTCGTGGGAACGGTGCATGGGGTTGCGCGTCTGGAACGCGGCAATCTTGGACCAGCCCAACTTCTCGAACAGGGCACGCGTCTCGGCGGGGGTCATGAACTGGTCGCCGTACTCTGCCTTGAACGTGCCGGTGGACAGCACCTTGACCGGGCCGGCCAGGTTCACCGGGCCCTGGTCCATCACCATCTTGACGCCGGGGTGAGCGATGTCCGTGGTCTTGTAGACCATCATGCACTCGTGGCCCTTGTCGATGCCGTAGATCTCGGTGACCTTCATTGTGCCCATGATCTCGCCGTTCTCGCCATTGACCAGGGCGATGTCCTGACCCAGGCTGAGCGTACCGGCCGTGGCAGTATCGGTGGACAGCGTCACGGGGATAGGCCAGAACAGGCCGTTCGCCATCTTGTAGCCGTCGCACACGCCAGCCCAGTCCGCATGGGTCATGAAGCCATCCAGCGGGGTAAAGCCGCCGATCCCCATCATGATCAGGTCGCCGGTTTCACGGGAAGACATCTTCACCTTCGGCAGGCTCTGGGCGCGGGACAGTTCGGCCTCACGAGACACACCTTCGAGCAACAGGGGCTTCAGTTCACCACCACCGTGGGGTTTGACGAGACGGGACATGGGGACTCCTAAAAGGGTTGAAGAACAGACTGGGCTGGTATTGGCCGGCGAGGATAGCACCGGGGTTGAAGTCACCCTAATCAGACTTATTTGTTTGTAAATAAATTTTTTTTGGGACAAAGGGGTCGTAAATGCCGGGTGCTGGCGGCACACGGGCCGTGGCAGGTGTCCGGACACACTGCCAGGGCATAAATCCCCTCTATGGAAAGACACTCCCGCGACCACGGCGACGGCTTGACGCGCGACAATTCCCCACGTTTCGCCTGGGGGCGCATCGAACCAGCGGGCCAGCCACCGCCTACATGTAATTGAACATGGACAGCTTCGAGGTCTGGGCAAAGGCCGTCATGGCGGCCTGCAAACTGGTTTGGCGGGTTTGCATCTCGACGATGGCCGCGGCCTGATCGACCTGGGTCAAGTCGCTCAAGGCATTCTGACTGACCGTCATCCGGCTCTTGGTGTTCGCCTGGGTGTCGCTGATCTGCACCTGAGCCACCGCTACCCGGCTCTGTACCGTCTGTAGCGTACTCAGCGCGGTATTGACGGCACCGGCGGCCACACCCATCGCTTTCTGCACCTGACTGCCGGTCAGGTTGGGGTCGGAGAGGGCGATGGCCATCTGGTCGATCGCCTGGAACACATCCTTGGTGCCGACCGGCGTGGTGGTATAGGTCGGAGGGATGGTCGCGGGAACGACCGCGGCGGAATAGGGTATCGACACCGGGCTGGAAAATTGGATCACATTCTGCAGGTTGTCGCTGACTTGTACGCTGCCGCCATTGGAGATGTTGGCCGAGCGCACGCCTTGAGAGCTCAACTGGGGGCCGTCGGCCGTGCCGGTGTAGGTCGTCGCCTGGGTGGCAGCGATCGCGGGGTAGGTCATGGCGTTCTGATACGGTTGGGTATTGCTGTTGCTGCCGGCGAAGAGATAGTTGCCCGAGGTATCCTGACTGTTCGCATAATCCTTGATCTGCATGTAGTAATTCACCAGGGTCGTCGCCTCCTCCTTTCGCTGCGCCTGGGTCATGTTGCCGGTAGCGGTCGTGAGTAACTGGCTCACGCCTTGCAACGCGCTCTGCATCCCCTGTAGCACGGTACTCTCCTCGCTCAGGGTCTGGTTCGCCTGGGTCTGGTTGGCCATATATTGCGTGTCGCGGGCGATGCTGCTGGACAAGGTCATCGCTTGCCGTGCCGCGAGCGGATTATCCTGGGGCGAGAGGTATTTCTGGGTGCTGGCGATCTGCTGGTTGAGACGAGCGATGCTGGACTGATTGTCCATGATGCCCGGCAGGCTCGACGTAGTGAAACTAAGGCTGCTGATACGCATGGTTCACTCCTCAGGGACTGATGGCGAGGATGGAGGCAAACAGGGTGCTGGCTACGGACAAGGCCTTGGCTGCGGCCTGATAGGCCTGCTGGTAACGGATCAGATTGGCGGCCTCCTCGTCCAGGTTGACGCCGGAGAAGGATTGCTGCGCCTGTGTGGCCTGAGTCTTCAGCGTGCTGTAGGTCGTGCTGTTGAGCGTGGCATTCGCGGCGGAAGTCGCCACGTCGCCGACCAGTTGGGTCGCGCCCCCCCCCAGCGTGGTATTGCCGTTATCGAGGAGCTTCGTGGTTTGCAGCGCGGCCAGGGCCGAGATGTTGCTGTTGTCGCCTGACCCCGGCTGGTTCACCGTGAAGGCATCGCCATTGGCGGGACTCCCGCTCATGACCAGGCTGACGCCGTTGAAGCCCAGGGCCTGTGGGCCGGGCGAGGTGTACGCGATATTCGCCACGGGGGGCGCAGCGCCACTCACCGCGAACTGCCCCAATGTGCTGTCATAGGTGAGCGTGACCGGAGCCGAAGCCGTCAAGGCCGACAAGCCCGTAGCGGATAACTGTGTAGCGGTGAGCGTGGCCGTGCCGGTGTTGCTCGCGGCGGCACCCGTGGTCAGACTCGCCGTGGCGATCTGACTGCTACTGCCAAGCTGCGTCGTCATGCTGGCCGCGTAGTCCTGAATGTTGAGCGACCAGGTATCGCTGGAAGAACTGGGCGCGGGCGTTCCCGCTGTGATGCTGAAACCCTGCGCCACCCCGTTGATGCTGAATTCCGTCCCCGCCGACTGGGTATCCGACCCTGCCGCACTGGTCAGTGTGTACTGGCCGGTCCCCGCGTTGTACGTCACCGCGAAGTTGCTATTCACCAGCGCGTTGCTGGAGAGCTGGATTCCGATCGCATCCGTAGTCGTTCCAGTCGGTTGCACCACGCCGCTGAAGAAATTACTCCCCGCCTGCATCGTCTTGCTCGTCGCATTGTAGTAAGCCCCGCTGGCCTGAACCTGGTTCACCGCCGCGCCGATGGACACCGCGAGTCGGTTCAGGTTGGCCATGGCCGGCTTCACCACACCTTCCCGCGAAGCCATCCAGCCGCCCAACTCGCCGCCGCTGATCTGGCTGCTCCCCAGGGTGATCTGGGTGCCCGAAGCGTTCAGCTGCGGCACCAGGGAGGGCGGCTGGGTGTTGGAGGTATCGTTGGGGTCTGGCGTCGCGGTCAGCTGATTGACCTGGCTGCCCGATACCAGGGCCTGACCATTGCCGATGTAGACATCGATCTGGCCATTGCTCTGCTGCGAGGTGGTGGCATTGACCAGGCTGTTCAGGCTGGCGACGGCCAGGTTGCGCTGGTCGAGGAGATCATTCGGCGGCTGGCCGTTCTGGGCCTGCAAGCTGGTGATGTTCTGATTCAGGGTGGCGATCTGCTGGGCATAGGTATTGATCTGCGCGGTCAGGCTGGTCACCGCCTGGTTGCTGGCCGTGAGTTGTTGTTGCAGGGAATCGTACGTAGTGCTGATCTGATTGCTGAGCGATTGTCCGCCGGACAACAGAGCCTGGCGCGCGGCGGCGGAAGTCGGGGCATTCGCCACTTCGTTGGCGGCACTGAAGAAGGCATCGATCTGGTTGGACAAGCCGTTGGTGCTACTCCCCAGGAGAGAATCGACCTGGCTGGCCTGAGTAGAATAGGTCTGATAGTAGGACAGCTGGGATTGGTTGGTCTGCACCTGGTTGTCGAGGAACTGGCTATACACCCGCTGCACCGAAGCAACCGCCACGCCGTTGCCGATCCAGCCGGAGCTGCTGTAGGCCGGCGCCTGCGACGCATAAATCGCCTCCTGACGGTTGTAACCCGGCGTGTTCGCGTTGGTGATGTTCTGCTGAGTGGTGAGAAGACCGGCCTGGGCCGCGTTCAAGCCCGAAAGACCGTTTCCTATCAATCCAAGTAATCCGGACGACATGGCAACCTCCTGTTGCTATCAATATCGGCGTTCTGCCGAGAGTTCTTTAAGCGCCCGAGAGGGTCACTGGGTCACCGCCGCCGCGCAAGGGCGCGACTTTCACCGTAGTGGCGGCCTGAGCGGCAGCGGCGGGCTCGGCGTATTTCTCCATGCTCTTCACGATCATGTCGGCGAAACCCAGGCCGCGTCCCTTGGACAACTGGCTGGCCCACTGCTGGTCGAGGAGGTCGCGGTAGAGCTTGGCACCCTCGCCGCTGTTCATGGGATCGTCGTCCTCGGAAAACTTGGTCTCGCGCATGGTCTTCAACATCTGGCCTACCATCAGCGCTTCGAACTGCTGTGCCGCCGCGCGCAGAGCGCCCTTGTCGCCCGAGGCCGCGCGAGCCTTGAGTGCCTGGGCGCCGGACACATCGACACTGAGGGATTCCGCGCGTGCGAGCATCAGATGATCTCCAGGTCGGCTTTGAGCGCGCCCGCGGCCTTCATGGCCTGAAGGATGGAGAGCAGATCCTGGGGAGTCGCGCCCAGGGCGTTGAGGGCCTTGACCACTTCGTTGAGCGAGGCCGTGGCTGGCACCGACATCAATTCGCCCTTGTCGCTCTTCACCTGCACGTCCGCCTTAGGAGTGACCGCGGTCTGCCCACCCGAGTTTGCATTGGGCTGTGAAACCTGGGGGTCGGACGAGATGGTGACCGAGAGGTTGCCGTGGGCGATGGCGCACTTGTCCACGTTCACCAACTGGTTCATGACCACCGAACCGGTGCGCGCGTTGATGATGACCTTGGGCGTGCGTATGCCGGGATTGAGGCTCAAGTTTTCCAGTTGCGCGATGAATTCGACGCGCTGCCCCGGGTCCACGGGCGCCCTCACCTGAACCACGCGCGCATCGAGCGGCATGGCCAGCCCATGGCCCAGGCCGTGTTCGATGGCTTCCGCCACTCGGCTCGCGGTCGTGAAATCGGCTTCCTTCAACTCCAGGATGACGAAATCGCCCTTGCCGATATGCATGGCAACGGCGCGCTCCACCGTGGCGCCATCGGGGATGCGCCCGGCGGAGAGATGATTGACCACCGTGGAAGAGCCACCCGAAGAGGCGCCCGCGCCTCCCACCAACAGCGAGCCCTGGGCCATCGCGTAGATCTGTCCGTCCGCGCCCTTCAGCGGTGTCATCAGCAGTGTGCCCCCGCGCAGGCTCTTGGAGCCACCCAGGGCCGAAACGGTCACGTCGATATTCTCGCCCGGGCGGATGAAGGCGGGCAGGGAAGCCGTCACCATGACCGAGGCGGTGTTCTTGCTGGTAAAGACCGCACCCGGAGAAAGCCCGAGATTGGTCATGAGATTGTTGAGGCCTTGGCCTGTGATCGCCGAGGTGTCGCCGGTGTTGTCCAGGCCCACCACCACGCCGAAACCGAGCAACTGGTTGGTGCGGACGCCGTCGATGGTGACGATGTCCTTGATCCTTTCCGCCTGGGCGGAAACGAAGGGAAAGGCCGCGAAGGTACAGACGAGCAGTATTTTGGCAAGGGGGGTCATGGCACGCTCAGAACGGCACCAGGGTCAGGAAAAACCGGGCCAGCGAGGTGCTGACCTGGGCCATGTCCAGGCTTTGTGTGCTCTTGGACTCGAACTGCGCGTCGGCGATCTGGGTGGAATTGATGCTGTTGTTCGCACTGATCAGACGCGGATTGACCACACCGGCCAGGCGTATGTATTCACTGCTGCTATTGATGGAAAGCTGCTTCTCACCGGCCACGTTCAGGTTGCCGTTGGGCAGCACCTCGGTGACGGTGACGGTGATGGTGCCGGAGATGGTGTTGGCGTTGCCGCGGTTATCCGTGTTTTCCAGCTTGTTGTCGGCGGCCGGCGACCAGGTAGTCGCGCCGATGACGTTGCTATGGCCCAGCAGCGTAGGCGAGGGAATACTGACATTGCCGCTGACCTTGCGTTCGTCCGTGGTGCTGGAGGTGCGCTTCGCATTCATGTTCTCCACCAGGTTGACGGTCAAGGTATCCCCCACCTGGTGCGCGCGCTGGTCTTCGAACAGGGCGACGGACATTCTGGGTCGGGCGTGGCCCGCCTGAAAGATGGCGCCGCCGTTGTCCACCGCGATATCAGGCGCGGCAGGACGTATCGAGAGCGGCTGCTTGATCTTGGTATCGGGCGCGGTGGCGCACCCGGCCAGAGCGACGACGACGAAAATCAACAGGGTTTTCATGGCGGCTCCTTTCATGCTCACATCTGCGTCAGCTTCTGCAGCATCTGGTCCGAGGTGGTGATGGCGCGAGAATTGAGCTCGTAGGCGCGCTGAGCGATGATCATGTTCACCAGTTCCTCCGCCACGTTGACATTGGAAGACTCGGTAAAGGTCTGGTTGAGCACGCCCAGGCCGTTGGTCCCAGGGGAGTTGATCTGCGGCGTGCCCGAGGCCGCGGTTTCCTGATACAGGTTCTCACCCTGGCTTTGCAGTCCGGTCGGGTTGACGAAGGTCGCGAGCTGGATCTGCGGCAACTGGGTCGTGGTGTTGCCGGGCAGGGTCACGGTTCCGGTTCCGTCGCGGGCGATGGTCACCGAGATGGCGTTGGACGGGACCGAGACATTGGGCAAGAGGGGATAGCCGCTGGAGGTGACCAGCATGCCCTGGCTGTCGGTCTGGAACGAGCCGTCGCGGGTATAGGCCGTTGTGCCGTCGGGCATCTGGATCTGGAAGAAGCCGTTGCCATTGATCGCCAGATCCAGAGGATTGTTGGTCTGGGTCAAACTGCCCTGGCTGAACAGGCGTTCGGTCGCCACGGTGCGCACGCCCACGCCCAGTTGCAGGCCGGACGGGAGTTGCGTCTGCTGCGACGACTGCGCGCCTGGCTGGCGCAGCGTCTGATAGAGCAGGTCTTCAAACACCGGGCGCGTCTTCTTGAAGCCGGTGGTGGAGACGTTGGCGAGATTGTTGGAAATCACGTCCATCTGGGTCTGCTGGGCGTCCATGCCGGTACGGGCAATATGCAAGGAGCGGATCATGATATTTCCTCAAGTTCAGGCGTTGGCAGTGAGCACCGCGTTGGCGCTGGTGTCGTTGTCCTGGGCTACGCGCAGCACGCGCATATTCATCTCGAACTGGCGCGACAGGCTAACCATGTTCACCAGGGCCTCGGCGGGGTTGACGTTGCTCGCTTCCAGCACGCCGGACGCCAGGGTGACGTTGGCATCGGTGGGGGCCGGCTGACCGCTGGCCAGGCGAAACAGGCCATCGTCGCCGTGTACCAGGTCGGCTTCCGCTGGGTTGGTCAGCTTGAGCCGGCCGACGACGGTGACGGCGCTGAGGTTTTGACCGAAGGGCACGGTGGACACGGTGCCGTCCCGGCCTATCGTGACCGTCTGATCTGGCGGCACCGAGATGGGCCCCGCGTCGCCTTGAACGCTCAAGCCCGTCGCGGTCTGCAAGATGCCGTTCTGGCTGACTTGAAGGTGGCCGGCGCGGGTATAGGCTTCCTTGCCATCCGCGCCCTGCACCGCCAGCCAACCTGGCCCACGCAGCGCCACGTCGAGCGGCTGGCCGGTCTGCTGCAACACCCCTTGCGTGAAATCCGTGCGTGGCGTGGTTTCCAGAACGAAGGCGCGGGTCTTCGCGCCCTCGCCCACGACCGGCAGGGCACGGAACACATTGAACTGCTGGCGAAAGCCCTGGGTGGAGACATTGGCCAGGTTGTTCGTCACCGCGGCCTGCTGCCGCATCACCTCGCGCGCGCCGGTCATGGCGATGTAGATCACACGGTCCATTCAGTTCGCCCCACGCGATGCGGCTGTAACATGGCCGTCATTCCTGCTTTCGCGGGAATGACGGAGGGTACGGAAGGCGTGTCGCATTAATTACGCCCGGTGCTCATTACAGATTCACCAGCGTCTGCATGACGGTGTCCTGAGCCTTGATGGTCTGCGCGTTGGCCTGGTACATGCGTTGCGCGACGATCAGGTTCACCAGTTCCGAAGTCAGGTCGACGTTGGACGACTCCACCGAGCCGGACTTCAGCGAACCCAACACGCTGGAGCCTGGCGCACCGGTGTTCGGGGCGCCAGCCGCCTGGGTCGCCGCCCACTGGTTGTCACCCAGCGCCAGCAAGCCGTTCGGGTTGAAGAAGTTGGTCAATAACACCTGCCCCAGGGGCAGCGTCTGGCCATTGGTGTAGGTCCCCGTCACCATTCCGGTCGAGGAGACGCTGAGGCTGGAAAATGAGCCCTTGGCATAGCCGTTCTGGGTGGTGGAAGAAACCCCGGAGGTACCCGCATACTGGCTCAACTGCGTCAGATCCATACTGAATATGGGCATGGTTCCGGCGGGGGTGGTGGCGCTGGTACTAATCGGTGGCATGGCGGTATTCGCGGCCGCGACCAGGGTTGCGATGTGCACCGCAGTGGCGCCCGCCGCCGAAGCCGCAGTCACCGCGGCGGTCGCGGCGGCATTGGCGGCGGCCAGGTCGGTCTGAGCCGTGGCCAGATTCACGCCGTCGATAATGGCCCTGGCCAGGGTGTTATTGGCCACGGCCGCAGCCACCGCGGTCGAAGCCACGGCCGCAGCCTGTGCCGTGCTCGCGCCGTCCGTGACCACGGCTGCCGCCGCCGTGGCCGCCGCTGTGGCGTTGGCGCCGGCCGCATTGTCGTTGAACGCGGTCACGGCGCCGTTTGCGCCGAAGCTGATCGTGGCGGTGGTGGAACCGGCGATCTGGGCATTCGCAGGCAGCACCTGCGTGCCGCCGATGTACCCCGCCACATTCCACTGTCCCGTCGCGACTTTCTGGAAATACAGGGTCATGGACTGGGACGCCCCGCTGGGATCGTAAACGGTCACGGGGGTGGAGTAGTTGTAAGTGGTCGGGTTGGCCGGATTGATCGCGGTCGCCGCTGCGGGAGCACCCAGCGCCGCGCCGTTCGGCGGGGTACTGGTCGAATCCAGGTTGGCGATGATCGCCGCACCCGAAGTCATGGTCGGAGGCAAGTCCTTATAGGTCACCTTCAGATCCACGGGCGCACCGCCGATGATCTGCCCTCCGACGGCCAGATTCCCGGTCAGATTGCGCCCCGCGCTATCGACGATGTAGCCGTTCTGATCCATCTGGAACTGGCCATTGCGGGTATAGGTAGTGACGCCATTCTGGCTCATCTGGAAAAAACCATTGCCGCTGATCGCAAGATCCAGTGGGTTGTTGGTCACGCTGATGTTGCCCTGATTGAACTGCTGCGCCACCGCTGCCACCTTGGAGCCTATGCCCACGGACAGGCTGCTGACACCGTAGACCGAGGCGGCGTAGACATCGGCGAATTGCGCCGTGCTGGACTTGAAACCCACCGTCGAGGCATTGGCGATGTTGTTGCCGATCACGTTCAGATTTTGCGATGAACTGCTAAGCCCGCTCAAACCCTGGTCGAAGCCCATGTCGATTCCTTTATTAGAAGATTTGGATGATCTGACTCATGCCAACCGTACCCAGGTTGGACAACTGCACGTTCAGTCCACTGCTGCCGCTGGAGACACTTTGCACCTGCGCCAGGGAATAGGGAGTAGCCGTCACGGCGGTGCCCGCCGCGGTCGCCGCCACCTGGAAGTTATAATTGCCCACGGCCTGAGCGTTGCCCGAGGCATCCTTGCCATCCCAGGTAAACTGGGCCAAGCCGGCGGGCTGGCTTCCCAGGCTCAGGCTACGAATCACCGTCCCCGCGCTGTTCAGGACGTTCACGCTCACCTGATCCGCCGCGGACGCCAGATTGACGCCACCGGCCGCGCCCGCGCTGCCCAGGTTCAGGACACTGCCTTGGGCCAGAACATTCTGGCCGATCAGGGAAGCGCTCTGCATCATCTGGCTGGACTGGAGCTGGCTGACCAGACCGGTCACCGTGCTATTCAAGTCGGTGATCCCCTGTACCGTAGAGAGCTGCGCCAGCTGGGTGGTGATCTGGGCGTTGTCCATCGGGTTCATGGGATCCTGGTTTTGCATCTGGGTGATCAGCAGCTTAAGAAACTGATTGCTCGCGGCGGTGACGCTATTGCTTGCGCTGGCGCTGGTACCGGTCGTGGTGCTGGTGTTCTGTACGGCGGCGACGGTCATGGTTCGCTCCTATCAGGTTTGGGCTACGGCCAGAGTTTTCAGCAACAGGCTCTTGGTCGTGCTCATCACTTCGGCATTGGTCTGGTACGAGCGCGAGGCCGAGATCATGTTCGTCATCTCCTCCACCGGGTCGACGTTGGGATAAGCCACATAGCCCTTGGCATCGGCGAGCGGGTGCTTGGGGTCATAGACCAGGCGCGCGGGCGTGGCGTCTTCGACCACTTCCTTCATGCGCACGCCCTGCGCCCAGGGCGCATCCTTGCTCATCGCGACCGACTGGAACACGACCTGCTTGGCCTTGTAGCCGCCGCCGGTGGAGGAATGGGCGGAATCGGCGTTGGCCAGGTTGGAGGCGACCGCGTTCAGGCGCATGGACTGCGCGGTGAGGGCGGAGGCGGCGATCTGGAAGACGTTGGTCAGGGACATGGCGATTACTGGTTGGCGACTGCCAAACCGAGCGTCTTGAAGGCGGACGTGGCGCGGTCGAGCAGGAACTGGTAGTGGATGGAGTTCTCCGTGAAGTTGGCGCGCTCCACGTCCATGTCCACGGTATTGCCGTCGAGGCTGGGCTGCACGCTGGAGCGATACTTGATCTCGCCATTGGCCGTGCCGCCCGCGCCGCTTGCGGCGATATGCATCCCCGAAGTACGCGTGAGCTTGAGCGCTCCACCGGCTGCCCCCATCGCACTGCTCAGGGCGCTGGAGAAATCCAGGTCGCGCGCCTTGTAGTTGGGCGTGTCCGAGTTGGCGATATTGGCGGCCAACACCTCCTGCCGTCGCGCCCGAATATTCAGCGCGGTCTGGACGAAAGCGAGGTCATTGTCGATCTTGCTCAGCATGATGTGGACTCCTGTGGAGCCTACATAGCAATGAACGTGCCAACAAATAACGGCGAGAGACCTACAGCGAACGGCGGCACCCGGCACCCGCCACTCGTTGCTCCCGGCAATAATTGCCGCCCAGCGGCAATTTCAGCCGCATTCCACCCGGTTTCTGCCGGCCGCCTTGGCGCGGTACATGGCGGCATCGACGCGGGCGATCAGGGCCGCCTGGGTTTCCTCCAGCGCGCGTTCGGCGACTCCGGCGCTGAAGGTGATCAAGACCTTGTCGTTGGCGTGCAGGAAGAACTGGCGAGTGAGTTCGCGTTGCAGACGCTTCAGCGTCTTCTGCGCCTCGTCCAGATGGGTGTTGGGCAGGACGATGAGGAATTCCTCGCCGCCGTAGCGCGCCAGGGAATCGGTGGGCCGCAGGAAGTCGCGCACCACGCGGGTGAGGTGTTTGAGCGCCTCATCGCCAGCCTGGTGGCCCAGCGTATCGTTGAGTTTCTTGAAATGGTCGATATCCAGCAGCGAAATCGACATCGGCGCACCCAGGCGGTCGGCGCGCGAGGCTTCGCGGGTGATGGCCTCGTCCAGGCCGCGGCGGTTGAGGGCGCCGGTCAACTGATCTTCACGCACCAGGTTGGTGACCTGCATCAGCTCCGCTTCCAGGGCATGAATGCGCTCCTCGGCCTGCTCCGCCTGGGCGCGCGCATCTTTCAATTCACCGTGGCTGCGCCGCAGCGCATGGCGCATGCCGTCCATGTCGGTGGTCAGTCCTTCGATCACCGAGCTCAGTTCGCCGATATCGCTGGCCTGGCCGATCTGCTCCGAATAGACGCCGATCCGCGCATGGTAGCCATCGGCGTCGTCCGACATGGCGCCGATCCGGTCGATGAAGGTGGCGATGAGGGAACGCAGCTTCTCCTTGGCGTCGTCCAGGTTGCCCTTGATCATGCCTTGCTTGAACACCAGTTCGCGCAAGCCCAATTCCGCGCCATGCACCGCATCCGCGGTGAGCTTGCCGTCGATCAGGGAATGCATGGCGGCCATCTGCCCGGAGAACCAGGCTTCATCGCCCACCAACTCGCCCATGTTGAGGAACAGCAGACCGACGAGACGGCGCAGGCCAGCCGACAGCTCGTGGTCGTCCTCGGCGCGGATCACCAGTTCGCGCCAGACCGCGGCGAGCTCCTCGAAATGCGCGGCGCTGGCGGCGTCGCTGGTGGCGAACGCACCGGACAATTGTTGCGCGCGTTCCCCCAGATCCGGCCAAGCCTTGGAGCAACTCTCCGCCAGCACCCGCAGATTTCCTACCAGAGACTGGCGCAACGGCGGCCATGAGTCGGCCACGAGCACACCGGCTTCCTTCCGTTCATTTTCAAAGGCGCAGTGGGGCGCGCTGGTAGCCGCGGGGGGCTGCGCGAGCGCCGGCTCGATCCTGTCGTCCAGCGCGGCGCTGCCGCCACCGGATTCCGACCAGGACCGCGCCAGGCCGGTCAGTTTTTCGAACAGCTGTGAACTGTCATGACCGAAATTGATCAGCACGCGCTCCAGCATCTCGCGCTTTTTCGATGGCGTGAGCCCGGTCTGAAATGCCTCCATCTGCTTCATCAGCGGTCGGATCGCATCCGCCCAGCGCAACTCGGGCTTCACCACTTCCGCTTGCGCCGAGTCGACTTTTTCCTGCTTCCCGCCGGCCACCTCGGCATAGGCGCGCTGGAAATTGTCCGGCGTCGGCGGCAAACGACGCGTGCCCAGCAGGCGAATGGCCGCGCGAGCGATATCAGCAGGTTGTTTTGGACGTTCCATGTCAGCATCCGGGAAATGTTCGACAATTCTAGCTTCTAGTCACCGCGCAAACCGCTCATGTTCCTGGTCCGTACCCTCCTGTTTTTCGCTCCCTGGGTAGCCTTTGCGGGCGACTTGCCTCAAGACATGCAACTTCTGCGCCGACTCGGCAACACCTGGCTGCAACAGCAAGCGGCACTGGCCTGGCCGGACATCCAGGCACAAGCACAGACCGGGGCGGCGGACGAGCGGCTGCGCCTGCCCTCCTGTCGCGACCTCGTTTTCGTCCTGCCGCCCGGCGCCCGCCTCGGCAATGCCGGCAGCCTACAGGCGCAATGCACTGCGCCGGCCAGGTGGAGCTTGTATCTCGATTATCACCTGCGCCTCTCCGGCCCGGCGCTGGTCGCGAGTCGCGATCTGCCGGCTCACACCCTCCTGGACGGCCGCGACATGGAACTGCGCGACATCGATTTCGAGCAGTCACCCAGCGCTTATCTGAACAACCCGCGCCTGGCCATCGGCATGCGCAGCGCGCAGCCAGTGAGGGCCGGCCAACCGCTGCTGGCCGCCTCACTGTCGCGGCCCCCGGTCATCAACGCCGGGCAGCGTGTGCGCATCTTCGTGCGTGGCGAGGGTTTCAGCGTCAATCAGGATGGCAATGCGCTCAATACGGCCGCGACAGGCGAGACGGTTCGGGCGAAAACACATAGTGGACGCAGCGTCCAGGGGATCGCCCAGGAAGATGGCAGCATCCTGGTGCAACCCTGAGCTTCCCTAGCCGGCCCTTACGCTATACGCCTAGTCATTATTGCTAAAGCTTGGCGCCTGGCCTGCCGATATAGCGAACATCCCCGAGGAGGAATCCGTCGTGAAAATTGACAGCGCGCTCCACTATGCCACCAGCGTCCAGTCCAAGACCGTGAAGTCGAAGTCGTCCCGAAACGGGAGCAGGGCTACGACTACCACGGTGCTAGGCGACAATGTCGAGCTGACAGGCACTTCCTCGCGCATGAGTGAACTGGAAGCGCAGCTGGCCGACCTGCCCACCACAGATGCTGGCAAGGTGGAGGTCATTCGCCAGGCCATCGCCGACGGCACCTTCAAAGTGGACGAGGAAGCTGTGGCCGACGCCCTGGTGCAAGAGACCGTGGAACAACTGCGGCACAAGCAGAACCGATGAACCCCATGACACAACTCGACGCCCTGGCATGCGAACTGGGCGCCTTCATCGACCTGCTGGAGCAGGAGTCCGCGGCACTGGCGGGCAATCAGGCCGATAACCTGGCCCCTCTGATCCAACAGCGGGAATGTGCGAATCTGCGCCTTACACGCCTCTGGCAGGCACTGGCTCTCGACATGGGCCTGGCCACGAACGCCAGTCTGACGGCTCTGCGCGAGCGCTGCCAGCCCATGGCCCCAGAGCACTGGCAACGTATAGAAGAGAAAACGCGCCACGCCGACTGGATGAACCGCCTCAATAGCCGCCTCATCGACGAACAACTAGTGCGCACCCAACTCGCCATTCAGGTACTGCGTAACGCCGCGGGTGGACGCACACTCTACGGGGCCGATGGACGCGTAAGTGAATCTCTCAACCATAACCGGAGCATAGATAGCGCATGAACACCCTCACACTTACCGTTACCGGCATGAGCTGCATGGGCTGTGTAAATTCCGTCAAGAGCCTGGTGGGCGCCCTCCCCTGCATTGTCGATTGCAACGTGGATCTGGCGTCGGGCCGGGTGGAGGTGACGCATGACCCCGTCCTGGCGGCACCGGATGCGATACGCTCGGTCATCAACGATGCCGGCTACCGGGTGAACCCCTGAGTGGCACGATTGCTCCGGACATGCATCGTCGTTATCCTCGCACCCGCTCAACCATCTGGACGTAGCCGAAATGTCACTGTATCCCGTCATCCTCTCCGGTGGCTCCGGCACCCGCTTGTGGCCCTTGTCCCGCGCCGCGTTGCCCAAGCAACTTCTGCCCCTGGCCGGCGAGAACACCATGTTGCAGGAAACCGTGCTGCGACTGGCCGGCCTGCAGGATGCGGGTGCCCCCCTGATCGTGTGCAACAACAATCATCGTTTTCTGATCGCGGAGCAGATGCGCGACATCGGTGTGGCCCCTCTGGGTATTTTTCTCGAACCCGTCGGGCGCAACACCGCGCCAGCAGCGGCCGTCGCCGCCATGCACCTGCTCAAGCAAGACGCCACCGCGGTCATGCTGCTGCTCCCCGCCGACCACCTGATACGCGACGTACCCGCATTCCACGCCGCCATCGCCGAAGGGATGAAGGCCGTGGCCGACGGCCGCCTGGCGACCTTCGGCATCGTCCCGGACGCCCCGGAAACCGGATATGGCTACATCCAGCGGGGCGCCGCCCTCGCCTGCGGCAGCGCGCACCAGGTGGCGCGCTTCGTGGAGAAACCGAGCATCGAGAACGCCCGGCTATTCCTGGCCTCGGGCGACTACCTCTGGAACAGCGGCATGTTCCTGTTCTCCTGCAGGCAATTCCTGGACGAACTCGGCGAGTATCGCCCCGACATCCTCTCCGCCTGCGAGCAGGCCCTGGACCAAGGCCAGCACGACCTGGACTTCTGCCGCCTGGACAACGCCTTCGCCGCCTGCCCTTCCGACTCCATCGACTACGCGCTGATGGAGCGCACCCGGCACGCGGCCGTGGTTCCGACCGACATCGGCTGGAACGACATCGGCGCCTGGTCCGCACTCTGGGATGTGGGTGAGAAGGACGCGCAGGGCAACCTCAAACGCGGCGACGTCTTCCTCGAGGGTGTGAGCGACTCGCTAGTGCGCGCGGAATCACGCATGGTGGCCGCCATCGGCGTATCCAACCTGCTCATCGTGGAAACGGCGGACGCCGTGCTGGTTGCCGACAAGTCCCACGCCCAGGATGTAAAAAAAGTCGTGGACTATCTGAAAGCATCCGGCCGTAGCGAACACGAATTCCATACCCGCGTATTCCGCCCCTGGGGTTGGTACGAAGGCATCGACATGGGCGACCGCTTCCAGGTAAAGCGCATCTTGGTCAAGCCAGGTGAAAAGCTCTCCCTCCAGATGCACCACCATCGCGCGGAGCACTGGATCGTTGTCTCCGGCACCGCCCGCGTGACCCGCGACGGCGTCGAAGAATTGCTCTGTGAGAACGAATCCACCTATATCCCGCTGGGCACCACCCACCGCCTGGAAAACCCGGGCCGCATACCCCTGCAACTGATCGAAGTGCAATCCGGCTCCTATCTGGGCGAAGATGACATCGTGCGCTTCGAGGACATCTACCAGAGGGGTTGATGAGTAAACGCGCCGCCAGCCCGCCACGCCGTCCCCGCGATCCGCTTGCACGCGCGTCTCGCATGGATTTCAAGCCGGCGTTGAAATTACGCTGGCGTGAGAGGCGGGTGGAAGTCGCGCCACTGCCCGACCCGGAATCGAAGCCTAAGGACTGACCCTGACCGCCAACCCCAGAGTCTCAACTCTCCGCGCCAGGTCACGCAACCAATCGTCAGACAGCGCGCCAAGGCGCGCCTCCTGGGCCTGCAATGAAGGCCGCGCCAGTCCGTAGAGCAGCACGCCTTGCAACGGCACAGCTTCCCGCACAGCGCGCGCGAGCAGTCCCTGCCAGGCATCCACCTCGGCAGCCGATGGTGCCGCGCCGTCCAGCGCGAACATGCAGGTCTGCATCCAGGTCGGACACAGGCTGGACGCGATTTTGAGTCGCTGGTAATGCTGCTCGGGATCGCATTCCGTGGCGTTCACCAGGCGCAGCCCCGCGCGCGTGGCACGATCGAACTTGAACCAGACTTCTCCCGCGCACTCGGCCATCGCCCGCAAACCCTCCCGGACGTAGGCACGGCCTAGCAGGCTGCCATTGGTAATCAGCCGCAGCCTGATGCCAGCCCATGGGTTGAGTTCGTTCAACACCCGGGCAATCAAGGCTACGACGGCGGGAAATTCAGGCGCAGAGGTCGGCTCACCGTTACCTGATAGGGCGATATCCGAGAGCCGCCGCATGCCCTCGGGGACCTGATCGGCAAGGAAATCACCGTGCAGAATCGCGCCCAACATCTGCCGCAATTCCACTTCCAGCAAGGCCAGGTCGATCGCCGGTGGACCGCCGCGCTTCAAGTTCGGAACCTGGCAATAGATGCAGCCCCAGTTGCAGGCGTTGTTGGGATTCAGGTTTACACCCAGGGAAACCCCACCAGAGCGCCGCGAGACCACTGGATAAACGTAGGTGAGGCCAGCGACATCGCGATCGTGGTTACGTGTGGACAGCAAAGTCATGAGTGAATTCTGGCACACTTCATGCATGCAATCCGAACTGCTACACGACTTTGCGCCTCGCCTCATCGCCTGGCAGCGAGACCATGGGCGAGACTCACTCCCCTGGCACGGCACGCAAGACGCCTACCGCATCTGGCTGTCGGAAATCATGTTGCAGCAAACACGGGTGGAAACCGTGATTGACTATTACCTACGTTTTCTCGCACGCTTTCCCGACGTAACCACCCTGGCGCGCGCGCCCGAGGAGGCGGTCATGGCGCACTGGGCCGGCCTGGGCTACTACAGCCGAGCGCGCAACCTGCATGCGGCGGCCCGGCAGATCGTGGACACACAGGCCGGGTGCTTTCCGACGACCTTCGACGGCCTCCTCCAATTACCCGGTGTTGGCCGCTCCACCGCCGCCGCGATCGCCGCGTTCGCCTATCGGCTACCCGGCGCCATCCTCGACGGCAACGTCAAACGAGTACTCGCTCGCGTGTTCGCCATCGACGGCTGGCCGGGAGAAAAGCGAGTGGAGGCTGGTCTTTGGAACCTGGCCGAAACGCTATTGCCGGACGCCGCTGGTATCCGTGCCTACACACAAGGGCTGATGGACCTGGGCGCGACGCTTTGTACCCGTGCCCGCCCACGCTGCCCCGCATGTCCTTTCGGCGACACCTGCCTGGCCAGGAAACTGGGCCGACAGAGCGAACTCCCGCGCCCGCGGCCCAAGAAAACCCTGGCGAAAAAGAGCACCGCCATGTTGATCCTGCTGCATGGCGACGAAATTCTGCTGGAAAAACGCCCGGCCCCCGGAATCTGGGGGGGGCTGTGGAGCCTACCGGAATTTCCCATCGATGCGGATCCGGCCCATGCCGCCGCGGTCCTGGGATATCACGCTAATGAAGTCCGCAAGAGGCCCGCGTTCGAGCACGGCTTCACCCACTTCCAACTGCATATCCAGCCCTGGCTGCTTCTGGTGGAGCGCCCACTCGTCGCCGCTGAAGCCGTGCACCTCTGGCTGCCTCTTGCGGACAGCGAGCGCGCGGCACTGCCCGCGCCGGTCAAGCGTATCGTCAGGTCCCTGTCGGAGTAAAAAAAACGCCGACCCGGGTCGGCGTTTTTGCGTGGCCGAGCAGCTTATTCGGCGACGGCAACTTCTTCCGCGCGGTCGACCATTTCGATCAGCGCCATGGGCGCATTGTCGCCCTGGCGAAAACCGAACTTGAGTATACGCAGGTAGCCACCGGGACGAGCCAGGAAGCGGGGGCCCAGATCATCGAACAACTTGACGACCATGTCACGGTCGCGGAGTCGATCGAATGCCAGGCGACGATTCGCCAGGCTGGGTTTCTTACCCAGGGTAATGAGGGGTTCAACAACCTTACGCAGCTCCTTGGCCTTGGGCAGCGTGGTCTTGATCACCTCATGCTTGAGCAGGGCATTGGAGAGATTGCGCAACAGAGCCGCGCGGTGGCTGCTGGTGCGGTTCAGTTTGCGATGTGCGAGACGGTGGCGCATAGTGTTTTACCTAATAGAGATCAGGGTTTCTCAAGGCCGTGAGGCGGCCAGTTCTCAAGCCTCATGCCGAGAGTGAGCCCACGGGCAGCCAGTACGTCCTTGATCTCATTCAAGGATTTGCGGCCCAAATTGGGGGTCTTGAGGAGTTCTGTTTCGCTGCGTTGAATCAGGTCACCGATGTAATAGATGTTCTCGGCCTTGAGACAATTGGCGGAACGCACGGTGAGTTCGAGTTCATCGACAGGACGCAACAGGATAGGATCGATCGTCGGTGAGGAAGGTCCTTTCGCACCGACTTCAGCGATGGTGGCAACCCCCTTGAGATCGGCGAAGGAAGCCAGCTGTTCTATCAGCAGGCGTGCAGAGTAACGCACCGCTTCCGCCGGCTCGATCACGCCATTGGTCTCGATCTCGATGATGAGCTTGTCCAGGTCGGTGCGCTGTTCCACGCGTGCCGACTCGACGCTGAAGCTGACCTTCTTCACAGGACTATAGAGCGCGTCCACCATGATCACGCCAACCGGGCGAGATTCGTCGGAAAGGATGCGCGTGCTGGCAGGCACGTAACCGCGCCCACCCTCGACCTTGATCTCCATCTCCAGGTTGCCACCCTTGTTGAGGTGGGCAATCACATGATCCGGATTCAATATCTCGACATCGTGGCCAGCCTGGATATCTTTGGCGGTAACGACGCCTTCGCCGGATTTGTTGATGGTGAGCAAAGCCTCGTCACGGCTGTTGAGCTTGACGGCCAGACCCTTCAAATTCAGCAGGATGTCGACGACGTCTTCCTGCACCCCTTCGATCACGGAGTACTCGTGTACAACACCCGCGATGCGCACCTCGGTGGGCGCATAACCGCGCATGGAGGACAGCAGGATGCGACGCAGGGCATTTCCCAGCGTGTGGCCATACCCGCGCTCGAATGGCTCGAGCGTGATACGAGCCTGGCGGGGGGAGATGCTGTTGACCTCAACGATGCGCGGTTGCAGCAAATCACCGGTGTTAGACATATTTCGCTTCCTTCAGAGAACCAGGCAATTACTTGGAATAAAGTTCAATCACCAAGTGCTCATTGATCGTGGGAGGCAGTTCTGCGCGCAGCGGCATCGCCTTGTACGTGCCCTTGAGTGCCTTGGCATCCACTTCCACCCATTCGGGGAAGCCACGGCTCGCCGCGGCTTCAGCGGCAGCCTTGATGCGAAGCTGGTTCTTCGCCTTTGCGGTCACCTCGACCACATCCCCCGGCTTGACTTGATATGAAGGGATATTGACGCGCCGGCCGTTGACCAAAATGGCGTTGTGGCGGACCGCCTGGCGAGACTCGGTGCGT
This sequence comes from uncultured Pseudomonadota bacterium, assembly GCA_903835655.1. GTDB lineage: Bacteria > Pseudomonadota > Gammaproteobacteria > Burkholderiales > Thiobacillaceae > PFJX01. Next base: position 119,826 of record CAILNT010000007.1, read on the forward strand.
GAAGCACCAAAACCCATGCGATAGGTTACGGTGTCCAAACGCGATTCGAGCATCTGCAACAGGTTCTCGCCGGTCACACCCTTGCGCCGATCGGCGGCAAAGTAGGTCAGACGGAACTGGTGCTCCAGCACGCCATAGATACGACGTATCTTCTGCTTTTCGCGCAGCTGGCCGCCGTAGTCCGAGACGCGCATGTTCTTGGCGCCGTGCTGGCCTGGCGCCTGGTTGCGGCGCTCGATGGCGCATTTATCACTGAAACATTTTTCGCCCTTGATAAAGAGCTTCTCGCCTTCACGGCGACACTGACGGCATTTGGGATCGAGGTTGCGGGCCACTTATGCTCTCCTGCTTAGATACGGCGTTTCTTGGGCGGACGGCAGCCGTTATGCGGCATGGGCGTCACGTCGGAGATGCTGGTGATCTTGTAACCAAGGCCATTCAGCGCACGCACCGTGGAATCACGACCCGGGCCGGGGCCCTTGATGCGCACTTCCAGATTCTTCAGACCGAACTCCAACGCCATCTTGCCAGCGTTTTCCGCGGCCACCTGGGCGGCAAAGGGCGTGCTCTTGCGTGAGCCCTTGAAACCCGCGCCACCTGCGGTCGCCCAGGCAAGTGCATTGCCCTGACGGTCCGTGATGGTCACGATGGTGTTGTTGAAGGATGCGTGAATGTGCGCGATACCTTCAGCGACATTCTTCTTAACTTTCTTGCGCGCACGCGCTGCACTAGCCTTGGCCATGTCGTCTACCTGTTACTTCTTGTTCTGCATCTGCTTGCGGGGGCCCTTACGGGTACGGGCATTGGTCCGGGTACGCTGGCCGCGCATCGGCAGACCCTTGCGGTGGCGAACGCCACGATAACAACCCAGATCCATCAGGCGTTTGATGTTCATGGTGATTTCGCGACGCAGGTCGCCTTCTACCGTGAACTTGGCTACGCCGTCGCGGAGCTTCTCGATGTCCGCATCGGTCAGATCCTTGATCTTCTGGGCAGGATTCACTCCTGCGCCAACGCAGATGAGACGCGCGCGCGTGCGGCCGACTCCGTAGACCGACGTGAGCGCGATCTCGGCGTGTTTATGATTTGGGATATTTACCCCAGCGATACGGGCCATCTACTAACCCCCAACAAACTAAAACGGAAAATTATAATGAACCAGCCCGCCTATTGGCAAGCTGAAATCAGCCTTGACGCTGCTTGTGGCGGGCTTCGCTGCAAATTACGCGAACCACACCCTTGCGACGTACGATCTTGCACTTACGACAAATCTTCTTTACAGAGGCTTGAACACGCATGTCCGGCTCCTTTATCTAACATTCATTTCGCACGGTAGACGATACGGGCACCCGACTGGTCGTTGAGTGTGAGTTCATCCGTGTTTTTCTCACCGCGGGCATGCACACAACGCAGCCCCGCGGAGACAACCCAAGTACTACAAGCCCGTTTTCCAGCTTGATGCGTTACGTCGCATTCGGCAGGTTCCCACTATCTCACCCGTGTCGGCATGGCATCGATCTTGCCACGCCTCATCTGGCGATAAAATTACCACCCTTGAAGTTGGCCTTCTTGAGCAGGGACTCGTACTGGTGAGTCATGACATAGGCCTGAACCTGAGCCATGAAGTCCATAGTCACCACCACGATAATCAACAGAGAAGTGCCACCGAAGTAGAAAGGCACGTTCCAGTTGACGATCAGGAACTCCGGCAGCAGACACACCAGAGTGATGTAAGCCGCACCCACCAGAGTCAATCGTGTCATCACCTTGTCGATAAAGCGCGCCGTCTGCTCACCCGGACGGTAGCCGGGGATGAACGCGCCGCTTTTCTTCAGGTTGTCGGCAGTTTCACGCGGGTTGAACACCAGTGCCGTGTAGAAAAAGCAGAAAAAAATGATCGCCGTGGCATAGAGCATGACATAAATCGGTTGGCCAGGCGCCAGCGCCGATCCCACGTCCTTAAGCCAGGTGAAGCCATCACGACTTCCGAACCAGCCAGCGATCGTGGCGGGGAACAGGATGATGCTGGAGGCGAAGATGGGGGGAATCACACCCGCCATGTTCAGCTTCAGCGGCAGATGCGAACTCTGTCCACCGTATACCTTGTTACCCACCTGTCGCTTGGCATAGTTCACCAGAATTTTGCGCTGGCCACGTTCGACGAACACGACGAGCGCGGTCACCAGCAGCACGGCGACGAACAGCACCAGTACCAGAGGTATGGAGAATGCACCGGTGCGCGTCAACTCCAGCGTGCCACCGATGGCGCGTGGCAGGCCGGCGGCGATACCGGCAAAGATGATGATGGAAATACCATTGCCCAGCCCTCGCTCGGTGATCTGCTCGCCCAGCCACATCAGGAACATCGTCCCGGCGACCAGGGTGATCATGGTGGTCAGGCGGAACATGATGCCGACGTCGAGCACCAGTCCGGGCTGACTCTCCAGCGCAATCGCAATACCCATGGCCTGAAAGGTGGCCAGTAGTACCGTACCGTACCGCGTATATTGGGTGATCTTGCGACGCCCTGCCTCGCCTTCCTTCTTTAGCGCCTCCAACTGCGGAGATACCACCGTCATTAGCTGGATGATGATGGACGCCGAGATATACGGCATGATGCCCAGCGCGAACACCGTGAAGCGCGAGAGCGCACCGCCGGAGAACATGTTGAACATACCGAGTATGCCGCCCTGCTGGCTCTTGAAGAGGTGCTCTAGCGTGGCCGGATCGATACCGGGAACGGGGATATGTGCCCCGATGCGGTAGACGATCAACGCCCCCAGCAGGAACCAGAGGCGAGCCTTGAGGTCGCCCATCTTGCCGGACATCTGGAGTAGGTTGGCAGAACCGGCCAAGATGATTTCCTTATCAGGCTTCAGCGATGCTGCCACCGGCAGCCTCGATGGCTGCGCGGGCGCCCTTGGTCGCACTGATACCGACGAGCTTGATGCCCTTGTCGATTTCACCCGCCAGAATGACCTTGGCGCTGCGAGTCAGGTGAGGAACCAGGCCGGCTTGCTTCAGGACGAGCATGTCTATGCTGTCGACGGGCAATCCAGCCAAGTCACCAAGACGAACCTCGGCCTTGAACGCACGGTCCAGGGACACGAAGCCGCGCTTGGGCAAACGCCTCGCGAGTGGCATCTGGCCGCCTTCGAAACCCACCTTGTGGAAACCACCGGCGCGCGATTTCTGGCCCTTGTGGCCGCGACCACCCGTCTTGCCCAGGCCCGAACCGATACCGCGGCCAGGACGCTTGCTGTAATGGGTGCTGCCCTCTTGGGGCTTGATAGTGTTGAGCTTCATCACGCAACCTCGAATTTCACCAGGTAGTTGACCCGGTTGATCATGCCGCGTACGGCCGGGGTATCTTCCAGAATCACGCTCTGGTGCATACGCTTGAGTCCAAGGCCCTGGACGCTGGCGCGATGGGACTGTATGGTGCCGATCGGACTTCTGACCAGCGTCACCTTGATCTTACCTTTGGCCTCGCTCATGGCTTACTCCAGGATTTCAGCGACAGTCTTGCCGCGCTTCGCAGCGATTTCGCTGGGCGTGCTCATCTGCGCCAGGCCATCGAGTGTCGCACGGACGACGTTGTAGGGATTGGTGGAGCCGAGGCACTTGGCCAGAACGTTATGCACGCCCATGACTTCAAACACCGCACGCATGGCGCCACCCGCAATGATGCCGGTACCTTCGGAGGCGGGCTGGATCAGGACGCGAGAAGCGCCATGCCGGCCGATCACTGCATGATGGAAGGTGCCGTTCTTGAGCGAAACCTTGACCATCTTCCTGCGTGCCTCGTCCATCGCCTTGGTAACCGCGACCGGTACTTCCCGTGCCTTGCCTTTGCCCATGCCGACGCTGCCGTCGCCATCGCCGACCACTGTCAGCGCGGCAAAACTGAGGATACGACCACCCTTCACCACCTTGGTGACACGGTTGACCGAAATCATCTTTTCCTGAAGGCCGTCGCCGCGATCTTCCTGCTGCTGTTGTTGGGGTTTCGCCATGATCTTCTCGCTTAAAACTGCAAACCGTTCTCGCGGGCTGCTTCAGCCAGTGCCTTGATACGGCCGTGGAACGCGAAGCCCGCGCGGTCGAAAGAAACTTTCTCTATACCAATTTTCTTGGCCTTATCGGCGATGCTGGCGCCGATGACCTTGGCAGCCTCTACGTTGCCGCCGTTCTTGAGCTGGACACGCATGTCCTTGTCCAGAGAAGAGGCGGAACACAGCACGTGGCCGGCGGTGGCATCGATGAGTTGCGCATAAATATGTGTGTTGGTGCGATGTACACACAGGCGGATTGCACCGAGCTCGGCAATCTTGGCGCGGGTTTTGCGCGCCCTGCGCAGGCGACGGAATTTCTTGTCCATTGCAATCGGCTCCTGTTATTTCTTCTTGGTTTCTTTACGGACCACGACTTCGTCCGAATAACGCACACCCTTGCCCTTGTAGGGCTCGGGCTTGCGATAGGAACGCACATCGGCAGCAACCTGGCCCACGACCTGTTTGTCCATACCCTTGATCACGACTTCGGTCTGGGTAGGCGTCTCGACCTTGATGCCCTCGGGCATCATGTGTTCGACGGGGTGCGAGAAACCAAGCGTCAGGTTCAGTTTGTTGCCCTGGGCCTGGGCACGATAACCGACGCCCACCAGGGTGAGCTTGCGCTCGAACCCCTTGGTGACACCAGTTACCATATTGGCCAGGAGCGCGCGCGTCGTGCCCGACATGGCATGCGACTCCTGCGTGTTTCCGGTGTTCGCGACCTGCAGAAAACCATCCGCATGGGTGACGCTGACCTGGCTGTACAAGGACTGCGTCAAGACGCCCAGGGGCCCCTTGACGGTAATGGCTTCGCGGCTGAGTGATATCTCGACGCCGGTCGGCACAGGTACTGGATTTTTAGCAACGCGGGACATTTTTTACCTCACGCCACAACGCAGAGAACTTCGCCACCCACACCCAGAGAGCGTGCTTTGCGGTCAGTCATCACGCCTTGGGAAGTGGAAACAATAGCGACGCCGAGACCATTCATGACGCGCGGCAGGTCATCACGACCCTTATAGATTCGCAGGCCCGGACGGCTGACACGCTCGATCTTCTCGATCACGGGGCGGCCAGCGTAGTAGCGCAGCGCCACTTCGATCTCCGGCAGTCCATCGTTGGGACGAACCTGGAAATCCTCGATATAACCTTCGTCCTTGAGGACTTGGGCAATCGCTTTTTTCACATTCGAACACGGCATCTTAACCGTGACTTTCTCGACCATTTGACCATTGCGTATGCGGGTCAACATGTCGGCGATGGGATCACTCATGCTCATATATGCACCCCTTACCAGCTAGCCTTGACCACACCAGGGATTTCACCCTTCATGGCGTACTCGCGGATCTTGTGACGGCACAGGCCGAACTTGCGGAACACGCCGCGCGGGCGGCCGGTCAACTGACAACGGTTGCGCAGACGGCTCTCACTGGCGTTACGCGGTTGGGCCTGAAGTTTCAGACGCGCTTCCATGCGAACATCATCGTCTACATTGACATCGTTGATGACTGCCTTGAGCGCCGTGCGCTTTGCGGCAAATTTCTTCACCGTGCGGCGACGTTTGTCTTCACGGTTGATCAGTGCGAGCTTGGCCATCGCAACCTCAGTTCTTGAAAGGAAACTTGAATGCCGACAGAAGCGCTTTGGCTTCTTCATCAGTCTTGGCGGTCGTGGTGACGGTGATATTCATCCCACGCAGAGCATCAATCTTTTCGTACTCGATTTCCGGAAAGATGATTTGTTCCTTGACACCCATGTTGTAATTGCCACGGCCATCAAAGCCTTTACCACCGATACCGCGGAAGTCGCGAATCCGGGGAATGGCCACGCTGATCAGCCTGTCCAGAAATTCGTACATCCGTTCCCGTCGCAGCGTTACCATGCAGCCGACCGGGTAGTGGTCACGAATCTTGAAACCGGCGATCGACTTGCGTGACAAGGTCACGACAGGTTTCTGTCCGGCAATCTTGGACATGTCACCGACGGCGTGATCCATGACCTTCTTGTCGCCCACCGCTTCGCCAACACCCATGTTCAGGGTGATCTTGGTAATACGCGGCACTTCCATGACGGACTTGTAACCAAAGCGATCCATCAGCTGTTTGGCCACCGTGTCTTTGTAGTAATCGTGCATACGTGCCATGACCACTCCTTACGCGTTCAGCACTTCGCCATTGGATTTGAAGAAACGCACCTTGCGTCCATCCTCCAATGTCTTGATCCCTATCCTGTCTCCCTTGCCCGTCACGTGATTGAACACGGCAACATTGGAGAGATGGATAGGCATATCCTTGTCCTGGAAGCCACCGGTCGTGCCACGCATGGGGTTCGGCTTGACAGCCTTGCGCACGCGGTTCACACCTTCGACCACCAGTTTCTCGTCGAGCACGCGCAGCACGGAGCCACGTTTGCCCTTGTCTTTTCCTGTCAGGACGACGACTTCGTCGCCTTTGCGTATCTTGCGCATATTCAGGCTCCTTACAGAACTTCCGGCGCCAGCGAGACGATCTTCATGAATCGCTCAGTGCGCAGCTCGCGGGTCACAGGCCCAAAAATACGAGTACCGATGGGCTCAAGCTTGTTATTGAGCAGTACGGCCGCGTTTTTATCGAATTTGATGAGCGAACCATCGGGGCGGCGCACACCTTTGGCGGTACGAACGACTACCGCGCTATATACGTCACCTTTCTTGACTCGACCACGAGGAGCAGCATCCTTGATGCTGACCTTGATGATATCGCCTACACCGGCGTAACGACGCCTCGAGCCGCCCAGCACCTTGATGCACATAACGGTTCGCGCACCGGTGTTGTCAGCCACGTCTAACGTGGATTGCATCTGGATCATGTTCTCTCTCCAACTTATCCACCAGTTACGGCGGGCAGTTTTGGATCCCGTTCGGGTTGCGCGTATTAACGCGAATCTGTGCGGAACCAGGCGGTTTCGCTTTGCTACCAGCCCGTCATGCCTGAGCTGGAAAGCCAGGTATTATATCGACGGGCGCTTGTTTTCACAAGTCTTTTTTATACCAGGTTCGCCTTTTCGATCAGACGAGTCACCTTCCAGGCCTTGGTACGCGACAGAGGACGACATTCCTCGATCACAACCGTATCGCCGGTCTTGTACTCGTTGTTCTCATCGTGCGCGTGGTATTTCTTCGACAGTCGAATGATCTTGCCATAAAGGGGGTGCTTGACTTTGCGCTCCACCAGTACGGTCACGGTCTTGTTCATCTTGTCGCTGACTACGATCCCGGTGAGGGCACGCGCCGTGCTTTCTGTTTGTTGTTCGCTCATGATCATATTCATCAGTTGCCAGCCTTGAGTTTCTGTTCATGCATGACGGTGCGCACACGGGCGATGTCACGACGAACCTTGCGAATCTCGTGATTCTTGGTTGTCTGCTGGGTGGATAGCTGCATGCGCAGGCTGAACTGGGCGCGGAGTAATTCCTTGACCTCCTGCTTCAGATCGTCCTTCGATTTTGCCTTGAGTTCGTTCGCTTTCATGTCACATCCCAAAATGGCGAGTCACAAACGTGGTGGCGAGAGGCAATTTGGCCGCAGCCAGGCGGAACGCCTCACGTGCGGTCACTTCATCCACGCCTTCCATTTCGTAGAGCACCTTGCCGGGCTGGATTTCAGCGACGTAGTACTCCGGGTTGCCCTTGCCGTTACCCATACGAACTTCGGCGGGCTTTTGCGAGATCGGCTTGTCCGGGAATATCCGGATCCAGATGCGGCCACCACGCTTGATGTGACGCGTCATGGCGCGACGTGCCGCCTCGATCTGGCGCGCCGTGAGGCGACCACGGGCAATGGCCTTGAGACCGAATTCCCCGAAACTCACCTTGGCGCCGCGAGTGGCCAGGCCGGTATTACGGCCCTTCTGCTCCTTGCGGTACTTCCTTCTGGCTGGCTGCAGCATGTGTTACTCCTTTCCTGCCCGCGTGGCTGGGCGACGCGGGCGGCGCTCGGGTTCGGGCGCGGCGACGGGCTTTTCACCCTTGGCCAGGGTATCACCCTTGTAGACCCAAACCTTGATGCCGATGATCCCGTAGGTGGTCTTGGCTTCGGAGAAGCCATAATCGATATCCGCGCGCAGTGTGTGCAGTGGCACACGACCTTCGCGATACCACTCGGTACGGGCGATTTCGATGCCATTGAGTCGGCCGGCGGACATGATCTTGATGCCCTGCGCACCGAAACGCATCGCATTCTGCATGGCCCGCTTCATGGCGCGTCGGAACATGATGCGCTTTTCCAGCTGATTGGCGATCGAGTCGGAAATCAGTTGTGCGTCGATCTCTGGCTTGCGCACTTCCTCGATGTTCAACGTGACAGGCACGGTCATCATGGCGTTGAGCTGACGGCGGAGAGATTCGATATCCTCGCCTTTCTTGCCGATCACCACGCCGGGGCGTGAAGAATAGAGGGTGATGCGAGCATTCTTCGCCGGTCTTTCGATGACGATGCGGCTCAAGGAAGCATGGGCCAGCTTCTTCTTGAGGAACTCACGTACCTTGATGTCCTCGATCAGGATGGAGGAGTAGTTCTTGCTGTTTGCGTACCACTTGGATGTCCAAGCCTTGTTGACACTCAGGCGGAATCCAATCGGATGAATCTTCTGTCCCATTTGCCTTCCTTCAGTCGCCAACCGTCACAGTGATGTGACAAGTGGGTTTGATGATGCGGTTGCCGCGGCCTTTGGCGCGTGCGGTGAAGCGCTTGAGGCTGGGGCCCTGGTCGACGTAGATGGTCTTGACCTTCAGCTCGTCGATATCCGCACCCTCGTTGTGCTCCGCGTTTGCAATCGCAGACTCGAGCACTTTCTTGATCGTGAAGGCTGCCTTCTGCGGTGAGAAGGTCAGGATATTCAGGGCCAGCTCAACCCGCTTGCCTCGAACCATGTCGGCGACTAAACGTGCCTTCTGTGAGGAAAGCCGCGTGCCGCGCAGAATTGCTGATACTTGCATCGCTGCTCTCCTTATTTCTTCTTGGCCTTCTTGTCGGCGGCGTGACCCTTGAAAGTACGGGTCAACGAGAATTCGCCGAGCTTGTGGCCTACCATGTTTTCCGTGACATACACGGGGATATGCTGCTTGCCGTTGTGCACCGCCACCGTCAAGCCGATGAAGTCGGGCAGGATCGTGGAGCGGCGCGACCAGGTCTTGATCGGCTTCTTGTCACCAACCGCCAGTGCGGTCAGGATTTTCTTCATCAGGTGACCGTCGACGAAGGGGCCTTTTTTTACAGAACGAGCCATTTCAACTCACCTCTTACGCTTTGTGCCGACGACGAACAATCATGCCGTCGGTGCGCTTGTTGTTGCGGGTACGGTAGCCCTTGGCAGGCTGACCCCATGGAGACACGGGCACACGGCCTTCGCCGGTGCGGCCTTCGCCGCCGCCATGCGGGTGGTCGACCGGGTTCATCGCCGTTCCGCGAACGGTCGGACGGACACCGCGCCAACGCATGGCACCCGCCTTGCCGATGGAACGAAGGTTGTGCTCTTCGTTGCCCACTTCGCCCAGGGTCGCACGACAGTCGACATGGACGCGACGGATTTCACCGGAACGCAAACGCAGTTGCGCGTAGGAGCCCTCACGGGCCAGCAACTGCACGCTGGCGCCGGCTGAACGGGCAATCTGCGCACCCTTGCCGGGCATCATCTCGATACAGTGGATGGTCGAACCCACGGGTATGTTGCGCAGCGGCATGCAATTGCCCGCCTTGATCGGCGCATCGGCGCCACTGAACAGGGTCGCACCCACTTCCACGCCACGCGGCGCGATGATGTAACTGCGCTCGCCATCGGCGTAGCACAAGAGTGCGATATGCGCACTGCGGTTGGGGTCGTATTCGATACGCTCGACCTTGCCGCCGATCCCGTCCTTGTTCCGCTTGAAATCGATCAGGCGATAATGTTGCTTATGGCCCCCACCCTTGTGGCGCGTGGTGATATGTCCATTGTTGTTACGGCCCGCCTTGCTATTTTGTTTCTCGACGAGGGCTGCGACTGGCTTGCCCTTGTGCAGTCCAGGCGTGACCACCTTGACGACGGCACGACGGCCCGGGGAGGTCGGTTTGACTTTAACCAGCATGCTTACTCTCCTGCCGCGAAGTTGAGTTCCTGACCCGGTTTCAGCGCCACATAGGCCTTCTTCCAGTCAGTGCGCTTGCCCATAAAACGGCCGAAGCGCTTCTTCTTGCCCTTGACGTTGGTCACGTTCACTTCCTTGACCTGAACCTTGAACAGCAACTCTACGGCAGCCTTGATCTCGGGCTTGGTCGCGTTGGTGGCGACGCGGAAAATGACCTGCTCGCGCTTGTCCGCCAGCATCGTCGCCTTCTCGGAGATCACCGGAGCCAGGATGACCTGGAGCAGGCGCTCTTCTTTCATCTGAACGGCGCTCATGCGTACATCTCCTCAATGGACTTGACAGCCTCACGCGTCATGATGACGCGATCGTAGCGAATCAGGCTGACCGGATCGGTATGCTGCGGCTCCAGCAGGAGCACATTGGGCAGGTTGCGGGAAGACAACCAGAGGTTCTCGTCGATGTCACGGGCGATGATCAGGACACGGTTGTTGATTCCCATGCCTTTGAGCTTGCCGGCAAGGACCTTGGTCCTGGGGGCATCGATGACGAGTTCGTCGACAACCGCGAGGCGATCATCCTGAACCAGGCGCGAGAAGATGGTCGCGATACCGGCACGGAACATCTTGCGGTTGACTTTCTGGCTGAAATTCTCATCCGGCTTGTTCGGGAAGGTGCGGCCACCACCACGCCAGATCGGCGAGGAGGTCATACCAGCACGGGCACGGCCCGTACCTTTTTGCTTGAAGGGCTTCTTGGTACTGTGCCGCACTTCGGCACGCGTCAACTGCGCACGGTCGCCGGTGCGGGCGTTCGCCATGTAGGCGGTGACCAATTGGTGCACCAGCGCTTCGTTGTATTCACGTGCGAATACGGTATCGGCGGCGCTGACCGCGCCGGCTTCCTGGCCCTGTGCATCGATCAATTTCAGATCCATTATGCAGCTCCCTGGGTGGCATTTTTCACGGCGGGGCTGACGACGATATCGCCGCCCTTGGGACCGGGGACCGCACCCTTGACCAGGAGCAACTGGCGCACGGCGTCGACACGCACAATTTCCAGGTTCTGGGTGGTGCGCCGCACCGCGCCCAGATGGCCAGACATACGCTTGCCAGGGAAAATCCGACCCGGGTCCTGCGCCATACCGATGGAACCAGGAACGTTGTGCGACCGCGAGTTACCGTGAGTCGCGCGCTGCGACTTGAAGTGGTGACGTTTGATCGTGCCCGCGAAGCCCTTGCCCTGGGTCACGCCAGACACGTCGACCATCTGGCCTGCCTGAAACAATTCTGCGCTGAGCATGGCGCCCGGCTGGCAGCCATCTGCGACTTCCGCACTGACGCGAAATTCTGTGATACCGATAGCCGCCTCCACTCCTGCCTTCGCCAGATGACCGGCAACTGGCTTGGTGATGCGACTCTGCTTGCGTAGCCCATACGCGACCTGAACGGCAGTATATCCGTCCGTTGCGGTCGTCTTGATTTGGCTGACGCGGTTGTTCGACACGTCCAGCACCGTCACCGGAATGGATGCACCATTCTCGGCAAAAATGCGGGTCATGCCGATCTTCCGACCGACAAGGCCTAAACTCATTTTTGTTTCCTTTTCGAGGCGCCGACTACAATTGGCCGACGGTTACAAATAGCAAGCGCGGGAGTATACACACTCCCGCGCCTTGGATGCAACAGGTCACTGCAACTTGATTTCTACATCCACGCCAGCGGGGAGGTCGAGCTTCATCAACGCATCGACCGTCTTGTCCGTAGGGTCGAGGATGTCCATCAGGCGCTTATGGGTGCGAATTTCCAGCTGATCGCGGGAACTCTTGTTCACGTGCGGGGAGCGCAGGATGTCGAAGCGCTCGATCGAGGTCGGCAGAGGAACCGGGCCCTTGACGACGGCGCCGGTACGCTTTGCGGTATCGACGATTTCCATTGCCGACTGGTCGATTAGACGGTAGTCATAGGCTTTGAGGCGAATGCGGATTTTCTGGTTGGACATTTTTTTCTCTAGCTGAGGCAAGAACAGTCGAGAGCCTAAAGTCGAGAGCCGAGAGTAAGCGACTCTCCACTCCCTACTCTCCACTCTCCACTAATTTACTCGATGATCTTCGCGACCACGCCGGCGCCGACGGTACGGCCGCCTTCGCGGATCGCGAAACGCAGGCCATCTTCCATCGCGATCGGGGCAATCAGGGCGACCTGGATGCTGATGTTGTCTCCCGGCATGACCATCTCGGTCCCGGCCGGCAATTCGATCGAACCGGTCACGTCCGTGGTGCGGAAGTAGAACTGCGGGCGGTAGCCATTGAAGAACGGCGTGTGACGGCCGCCTTCATCCTTCGACAGCACATAGATCTCCGCCGCAAACTTCGTGTGCGGCGTGATGCTGCCCGGCTTCGCCAGTACCTGGCCACGCTCCACGTCCTCGCGCTTGGTGCCGCGCAGCAGTGCGCCGATGTTGTCGCCAGCCTGGCCCTGATCGAGCAGCTTGCGGAACATTTCCACGCCGGTGCAGATCGTCTTCACCGTGGGCTTGATGCCGACGATTTCAATTTCCTCGCCCACCTTGACGACCCCGCGCTCGACGCGACCGGTCACGACCGTGCCACGACCGGAGATCGAGAACACGTCTTCCACAGGCATCAGGAAAGGCTTGTCCACCGCGCGCTCGGGCATCGGGATGTAGCTGTCCAGCGCTTCCGCCAGCTTGAAGATCGACGCTTCGCCGATGTCGCTCTGATCGCCTTCCAGCGCCTTCAGCGCCGAGCCGATGATGATCGGCGTGTCGTCGCCAGGGAAGTCGTACTTCACCAGCAATTCGCGCACTTCCATCTCGACGAGCTCGAGCAACTCGGCGTCGTCGACCATGTCGGCCTTGTTCATGTACACGATGATGTAGGGCACGCCCACCTGACGCGCCAGCAGGATGTGCTCCCGCGTCTGCGGCATCGGGCCGTCGGCCGCAGACACCACCAGTATCGCTCCGTCCATCTGCGCCGCACCCGTGATCATGTTCTTCACATAGTCCGCGTGGCCGGGACAGTCTACGTGTGCGTAGTGTCGGTTCTCGGTCTCGTACTCCACGTGCGCCGTGTTGATCGTGATGCCACGCGCCTTCTCTTCCGGTGCACTGTCGATATCGGCGTAGTTCTTCGCCGATCCACC
>CAILNT010000008.1 GCA_903835655.1 uncultured Pseudomonadota bacterium
CCGCGCAACGCCTCCAAGCCCACCTTCGCCTTGAACTCAGGGGCATGCACCTTCCGCTTCTTCGCTTCGCTCATCGCTTCTCATTCCTTATGACTGAGCCAAGCTTAAACCGCTGTCTCAAAATCGGGGTCCACAATAGACCGCCACGGTCCCTCCGGGTCATACAGGTTGCGTTGACCCGAATTGTGACGCCGAATCTGGGCCAGGTAGCGCGACTTCCACCCCATCAGCACCTCTGCCAGCATCCACTCGCCCAAAGTCGGTTTCAGCAAAATAGGCCGCCTGGTAGCGGTGGGGGTTGAGCTTGGCGGTGAGTTGGCGCAGTGAGGTGGTCTTGCCCAGGCCGGGGGATTCGAGTAGCTAGGCGAAGCGCTCGTTCAGTTGCGACAAGCCACCCGACACAAGGCTTGGCACTCGCCACTGACACCGGTATCGCCATGCCCTTGACCCCGGTGCATTGGTCGATCTGATCCTCCAGCATGTGATGCCCGGTGCCGCGTATCATGGCCAAGTGACTCGCATTCGCCCCAACGACCAGAACCCGTCAATGTTCCAAAAATTTAAAAACCTCGGCCTCAAGGCCCGGATCACCGGCGTCGTGCTACTTCTAGTGATCGGGAGTTTCTGCATATTGACTGTGGCCGTTGAAGGGCGACTCGAGCAGGACATGGTTGCCTTGCTCGAAGCTCAACAGCATGCAACCGTCTCCTACATTGCGGCAGACATCGATGCCAAGATCCGGCAGCGAATCGATTTGATCAACCGTAACGCCCTGCTGGTTGCCGAGTGCGTCGACTCTCCCACGAAGACAAGGGAGTTCCTCAAGAGCCGCATCGGTTTGCAAGCCCTCTTTCCGGCAGGTTTGCTGGTTATCGACAAGAACGGCAAGAGCGTAGCCGACTATCCAGTTGTGGCCGGTCGAGAAAATGCCACCTACAGTAAACTGGAATATTTCCAGGCGGCAATGGCGACTGGCAAGTTCGCCCTAGGTAAACCACGAGTGGGTCGATATACAAAAACCCCCGGGGTGGCCATCGCGGCACCCATCCGAGCCAAGTCCGGTGAGACAATCGGCTTGCTGGTCGGCTTTGCCACGCTCTCCGATCGCAGTCTGTTCGGACAGGTCGAGCAGGGCAAGGTGGGACGCAGCGGCGAGATTTTGGTAAGTTCACCGCGTGACCGGCTGATCGTCTCATCAAGCAACCCGGCGCGAATACTCCAGCCATTGCCTGCATCAGGCACAAGGAGGGATCGGCTCGCTGCAGAGGAAGAAGGTTCCGGCTTATCGATCAGCAACGAGGGGGTCGAGTCTCTGGTATCCGGCAAAGCCGTGCCCTCAACGGGATGGATGGTGCATATGATGCTTCCCACTGAAGTGGCCATGGCGCCGGTCAGAAATATGAAAGCACGTGTGTATTCCACCGCCACAGGACTGACTTTGCTGGTCTGCCTGGCCGTATGGCTACTCATCAGGAACATGTTGCTTCCGCTTGAGAAAGCCACCGGGATCATCCAGAACATGACAATTGGCAAGGAAGATTTGCACATGCTGGCATTGACAGGAGGAGGCGAAATCCAAAACCTGCTGATCAGCTTCAACAAGTTGGTCAGTCAACGCAAATCAACTGAAGCTGAACTTCTATTGGCCCAGAAATTCAGCCAGGGGACGCTGGATGGCCTCACGGCCCACATCTGTGTACTTGATGCGGAAGGCGTCATCCTTGGTGTCAACCAGGCCTGGAAAGATTTTGCCAAAGAAAATGGGGGCTTGCCACTACGTGTCAACGAAGGTG
Source organism: uncultured Pseudomonadota bacterium (assembly GCA_903835655.1). Taxonomy (GTDB): domain Bacteria; phylum Pseudomonadota; class Gammaproteobacteria; order Burkholderiales; family Thiobacillaceae; genus PFJX01. The sequence continues at coordinate 1,794 of CAILNT010000008.1, forward strand.
CCAACTACTTGACGGTCTGTGACGAGTTCGCGAGGCAGGTTGGGACTGAGGCAGATGGGATGTCTGCCGGTTTGCGCAACGTGCTCACAAGGAAAGTTGAGTTCTTTGAAATGGAGTACCCCTGCCATTCACCGAATGAGCTGCGTTGGTTCCAGGTAAGGGTGACTCGCCTTCCCGGGGAGGGGGTCGCGCGAGTGGTGGTCGCCCATGAGAACAGCACCACACGCAAACGTGCAGAGCGGCAAATCCAAGCCGCGCGTGATTACGCCGAAAACCTGATCCGGTCTGCCAACGTCATGGTCGTTGAACTTGATCTCGATGGACGACTGAAGGTCTTTAATCCCATGGCCGAGCATATTTCTGGCTATACCCTGGCTGAATTGCAAGGACGCAACTGGTTCGAGACCTTGGCACCAAGAGATCGTTATCCCCATGTATGGGAAACATTTGAACGTTTGTCTACTGGCGAATCTATTACCCATTTCGAGAATCCGATCCTGACCAAGGGGGGCGAAGAACGGTATATCTCCTGGAGCAATAGCACCACCTCCATGGATGGACAGATATCCGGTGTCGTCAGTTTCGGGTTAGACATCACCGATCAGCGCAAGCTGACTAAGCGTCTAGCTGAAGCGCAGCGAATGGCCCATGTAGGGAGTTGGGAACTTGAGCATGCCACCCAGGGTATGGTGTGGTCTGATGAGTTCATCGAAATTCTGGAAATTGAGCAAAGCCGAGTACTCACCCCTGGCTGGCGGGATTTTATTCAGGTCATCCACCCTGATGATCGCAAAAGGGTAGCCGATGGCTTCGCCTGGGCACGGAACGGCAGACAGAACTTCGAAGTGGAGTGTCGTCTCCTGCTTTGCAACGACATCATCAAACACGTGGCGTTGCTGGGCGAGAGGGAGCTCGCTGCTGATGGAACATTATTGCGTACCTTCGGGACGGCCCAGGATGTGACCGACCGAGTCCTTCAGGAAGAAATGATCCGCGTAAGCGAGGATCGCTTCCGTACCATCGCCGATTACACCTATGGATGGGAGTACTGGGAGGGTACTCTGGGTGAAATCCTTTATATGAGTCCTTCCTGCGAGCGCATCAGCGGATATACCCGCATGGAATTCATCATGGACCCAGACTTGCTCAGACGAGTCGTCCATCCTGATGATCGTGCCTCATTCGATGTCCATCATCGTGATCTAGAGTCACACCACGAAGGTCATCTACATTTCCGCATCCTGACAAAGTCGGGCAAGGTTTTATGGATCGCCCATGGATGCCAAGGTGTCTTTTCCATGGATAAAAAATTTCTAGGCAGGAGGGCCAGCAATCGTGACATCACGGATCTGAAGGATGCCGAGCAAGCCGCGCATCATCTGGCTCACTATGACCCCCTCACAGGATTGCCCAATCGTAGGCTTCTGCTAGATCGGCTACACCTTGCCCTGACGCAAGCCAAGCGATTCCATCGTGCGTTGGCAGTCATGTTCCTAGATTTGGATCATTTCAAGAAAATCAATGACACACTGGGTCACGAGATCGGTGACAAGTTGTTGATCGAGGTCAGCCGGCGTTTTTCCGCCTGCGTTCGGGCCGGCGATACTGTTTCTCGCCCTGGTGGAGATGAGTTTGTCATTATTCTTCAGGAGATTTCAAATCCAGATGCTGCAACCGCAGTGGCCGATAAAATTATTCAAGCAATTCATAGCCCAATCCATATCGGCAACCACTCACTTGATGTGACTACCAGCATTGGAATAGCCATCTATCCTGTAGATGGTACTGATGATGCTGGTGAGTTGATGAAGAATGCGGATATCGCCATGTATGAGACTAAACAGGCTGGTCGTAATGGGTACCAACTCTACGTCAATTACGAAATTTAATAAGTAAGCCTGCGCTACCGATTTTGCCTCGAGAAGCCCGGGGGCAGCTGTGGCCGTCGGGCAGCGCAGATTTCTTTGAGTAATGCAAAACAGTTCCGAGGACTTACTTAGGATTCATCCTTCCCACGGATTGAGGACGGTGAGTCCTGCAATGCCTTCGAAATCCTTGCAGTTTCGCGTCGCCAGAGGCAGTTCATGGTGGAGGGCAGTGGCGGCGATCAGGCCGTCCTCGGTGGAAATGGCATGGCCGCGCCGGGTGCGTCCGGCGACGAGCAGCGCGTACTCCGGCGCGCTGTTGCCGTCGAAAGTAAGACTGTGCCCGGCAAAGTCCTCCTCGAACATCTGCTCCGCCGCAGCGGCGAGACTGTCGCGCCGCTTACCGGCGGGCAGGAGCGCGATGCCCAGCAGAATCTCTGCGCGAGTGATGGCGCTGACAAAATAGGAGGTGCCTTGCTGCCGGTTGAACCAGTCCAGTACTACCAGGGCCGGCTCCGGGCGCATGAGTTCCGAGAGAACGTTGGTGTCGAGCAGAATGCTGCCCATGGCTAGTCCTTTTGGACGATCGGCAGGCGGGCCGCGCGACGCTCGGGGATCGGCAGTTCGTCCACCCCCAGGTCGGCGAAACGCTGGCAGATCTTTTGCGCAAAGCCGGCACCCGTGGCTTCATCCTGTACCGCGCGCAGCAGGATGTCCCGTGCTTCCTGCTCCATCGAGCAGCCGTGACGGGCTGCCTGCAGGCGCAGACGCATTTTCAGTTGGTCGTCGAAATTACGGATGGTCAGACTGGCCATAGTACGACTCCAGGTGATTTCAATGCAATCATTGTAATCATTCCTGGGTGATGAGACTAGGCACCTCGGGAGGCGTCGGCGGCAGTGGCTGGGCGGGGCTGACTTCGAATGCCCAGAGTGCCGGTGGCCCCGCCGAGTGTATCGGTGAAATCTTCTATACGTATTGTGGCCATCGTGACGGAAGCCTGTACCATGACGAAGGTCGGTCGGCGTCGCGTGGGGCGGGGCGGGGCGGGGAAGGGCGCGTGTGATCACGTCGGCTAACTGCAAGGCCTGAGCGCGCGGTTGGCGCAGCGTTTGGCCTTACTGCTCATCACCTTGCCGCCGGTGATTTTGGTTCCTGGGCACAAGGCTAGCCAACTGGTGAAATGCTTGTCGAACTTCGGGTCGTTGCGCGCACGACTGCGTTTCTTGCCCTTGGCGGGGCTCCCTTCATAAATTTGCAGACGCTCCAGTTGTGCCTCGATCTCCCGGTCGCACTCGGCCAGTTGGGTAACCGGGCTTGTCATCCATCTTCATGGTGGACTTTGCCATGCGCCTTCTCTGGACATTGAACTGGCGTCAACCCTAGCCAAGGGAACGGATTCGTCGTATAGGGTTTCGGGTGCGACGTCGATTTCTCCCGGCCAGACCACCGTGCCGTGTTCGGCGCGAACACGGTGAAAATCTTGTGTTAAGTGGATACGATTCCACGGTTTGACGGCCAGCAGTGGTTTCATGTCGAAGCTCCGCCATTCGCCGTTTTCGAAGAGCAGATCGAGCGAGAAATCGTCGTTTGCCTGAACGCGAACTACATCGATCAACATGGCAACCTCACTGTAAAGGGGCGATTTTGTAAGGATCGTCGCCACTCACCGCGAGTTCCCAATCGGCCAGCAACTCGTCGCGGTGTATGTCCATCCACACCTGCACCATACGCAATTGCCGGGTTGGAATTTCACCATCCAGCACCGCACTGTCGGCAATCGCCAGCACCACTGCCTGGCCTTGGTAGCGGGCGTGAATGTGCGGCAAGTGGTGGTGTCCAGTGTCGCGGAAGTACATCTGGATCAAAATACCGTAGAACATGCTAATCGTGGGCATGGCCAGTCTCCTGGGTCTTTGCAAGTTCCGTCTGGGTTTCATTTGTTTCACCCCAGACATGGGCGAGGGTGGCCTGGATTTTCTTCTCGCAGCGGGCGATCAGTTCGCGGTTGGCTGCCACCAGGGCTTGCTCGGCCTCGATCTCGGCGACGATGGCTTGCTGGATGGCTAGGGGTGGGAGGGGGAATGTAATCGCGCTCAAGTCGTCAGTGTTGATCTTCAGCGTTCCGTGCGCGACGGTTTCCAGAATCTTCCGAAACTGAGGTTCTGATGACATGCGAGTCTGCTCCGAGGACACCGCGCGCTCGTCTGAGCGTGGCGAGTGTCTCACACCCCCTTTCGATCATGTGGGGTATGCCTCCACGACATCACCCGGCAATCCTGATACTTCGGATCTACAGCCGTGGGCGTGCGGCCGGCGCAACCTGGCCGCAGGCCGTGCCGTCAGATCGCAGAAAAGTCAGTATTGGGAAGCCTCGAACCCCATCCGTTTTGATTACTCAACACGAGGTGAACAGCGGTGGCGGTGTGGCCCGTGGTGTCGAGCCTGCGGGCCACTAGGCCGGACTGATGGCGAGACTAGACGGGTTCAGCCGCGACCGAGATCAATGCTTAAAACGCTTGTCTGAAGGGGGGCGGAAGGTAATCGCCGTCAGCATGAATTGGCGATTTTGGCTTGCTGGAGCGCATGGTTTTACGCGCCCTGCTTACCCATGTGCTTACCAGGGTTTTTTCGGATTAACTGAAACTCTCGTAAACCATTAAATACTTTGGTGGGCAGTAGTGGTTTCGAACCACCGACCCCCGCCGTGTGAAGGCGATGCTCTACCACTGAGCTAACTGCCCAAAGCGGCGCGCAGTGTACGAAGATGGGGCCGCCAGGTCAAAGGATTTTTTCGCGGGCGAGGCTAGTAGAATCACGGCCTTTCGCACTCGACGCCTCGATCATGGTCCGCACCCGCTTCGCACCTTCCCCCACCGGCTACCTGCATATCGGTGGCGCCCGCACCGCGTTGTTTTCCTGGGCTTACGCTCGCAAGATGGGGGGGGCGTTCGTCCTGCGTATCGAGGATACCGACCAGGAACGTTCCACCCAGGCCTCCGTGCAGGCCATACTCGACGGCCTGGCCTGGCTGGGGATCGACTGGGACGAGGGCCCGCACTACCAGATGCAGCGCATGGAACGCTACAAGGCGGTGGTCGACCAGTTGCTGGAAGCCGGACAGGCCTACTACTGCTATGCCAGTCGAGAGGAACTCGACGCGATGCGCGAGGCGCAAAAGGCACGCGGCGAAAAGCCGCGTTACGACGGGCGCTGGCGGCCAGAGGTGGGCAAGACGCTGGCCGCGCCCCCGGCCGGAGCGGGGGGGGCATCTAAGCCGGTGATCCGCTTCAGGACGCCGCGAGAGGGTGGCGTCACTTTCAACGACATGATCAAGGGCCCGATCACCGTGGCCAACGCGGAGCTGGACGACCTGGTGATCGTGCGTGGGGATGGCGTGCCCACGTACAACTTCGGCGTGGTGGTGGACGACTGGGACATGGGCATCAGCCACGTCATTCGCGGCGACGATCATGTCAACAACACGCCTCGCCAGATCAACATCCTCCAGGCCCTGGGCGCGCCCATTCCCACCTATGCGCATGTGCCCATGATCCTCGGCCAGGACGGCGAGCGGTTGTCGAAGCGGCATGGTGCGGTTTCGGTGCTGCAATATCGCGACGAAGGCTTCCTTCCTGAAGCCTTGCTCAACTACCTGGCGCGCCTGGGCTGGGGGCATGGCGACGAAGAGAAGTTCGACCTCGCGCAATTCGTCGAATGGTTCGATGTCGGCCATGTCAGCCACTCCGCCGCGCGTTTCGACGCGGGCAAGTTGACTTGGCTGAATCAGCAGTATCTCAAGGAGGCCGATAACGCCCGCCTGGCGGAGCTGGTTCGGCCCTTCCTGGTGGCGCAATGCGTCGATTCGACGCAAGGGCCGGACCTCGCGGCCCTGGTCGGCCTGGTCAAGGAGCGGGTGAGCAGCATCGTCGAGTTGGCCGATGCCGTGCACATCTACTTCCACCAGGCCCTGGCCGCGGTCGAGGATATCAAGGCCAGGCTCGATCGCGATGCGCTGCCCGCCTTCGAGCAGCTGCGCATCGATCTGGCCACGGTGGCCTGGGATGCGCCGGCCATAGGCCAACTCATCAAGGACACGGCCAAGGCCTTCAATCTGAAGATGGGCCAGATCGGCATGCCGCTGCGCCTGGTCCTGTTCGGCACCGCACAGACTCCAGCCATCGACCAGACCCTGTTCCTGCTGGGGCGCAGCGAAACCCTGCGCCGCTTCGAGGCCGCCTGGCCGCAAGCGCTGGCAGCGGTGGCGTAATTCGACAGGCTAGAATGCACTTCGCCCGTAACCGTTCATGGTTCGATGCCCCTGCGCCGATGCAAACCGCGTCGGGCCACGAACGGTTGCCTCACCCCCAACCCTTCTCCCGGTGGGAGAGGGGGCTTCGTGGTCGCGGTTGCGGCTTGTACGAAAAAAAGAGACGGATCGTTCGTTCATGAATCAGAAAATGAAACTCATCGCTTCACTGACCAGCCCGTTCGCACGCAAGGTACGCATCGTCGCGGCGGAGAAACACATCGAATACCAGCTGGTGGTGGATGTGCCCTGGGCCGCCGATACGCATGTCCCCGAATTCAACCCTCTGGGCAAGGTGCCGGTATGGGTGCTGGAAGACGGCAAGACCTTGTTCGACTCGCGCGTCATCGTCGAGTATCTCGACAGCGTCAGTCCGGTAGGCCATCTCCTGCCTCGCGAGCCGCGCCCGCGCATCGCGGTGAAGCGCTGGGAGGCGCTGGCCGATGGCGTGGCCGACGCCGCGGCATTGGTGTTCGTCGAGCGCAAACGCCCGGTCGAGCTGCAAAGCCAGGAATGGATAGACCGCCATCTCGGCAAGATCGGAGCCGGTCTTCAAGCGATGAGCGACGACCTCGGGACGCAGGTCTGGTGCACCGGGGAATACTTCAACCTGTCCGACATCGCCCTCGGCTGTAGCCTGGGTTACCTGGAGTTTCGTTTCCCCGAGATCGACTGGCGCCGCAGCCATCCCAACCTCTCCGAGATCTATGACCGGCTGATGCAGCGCCAGGCGTTCAAGGAGACCATTCCGGCGGTGTGACCTCCGCTTTCGCTGGGCCGTGGGGCGCTTACAGCCACATGCCATGCTGCACTTCCCGCAGCGGGATGCCGTCGCTGTCGGCCACGAACAAGCCGATCGCAAAGCTCAGCAGCGCGATGAAGATGCTGGCAAAAAATGCGGTGCGAAACCCGGAAATGGTGAAGCCGCTCACCACGGCGGAAACCAGTTGCAGCATCAGGGCGTTGATCACCAGCAGGAAGGCCCCCAGGGTCAGCAGGGTCAGCGGCAGGGTCAGGAAGATGAGCAGCGGCCTCAGGATGGCGTTGGCAAAACCGAGCAACAGCGCGGAGACGATCAACGCGGAAGTATCCGAAAATCGCAGGCCGCTGAACACGTGGCTCGCCACCCAAAGCGATAAGGACGTGATCGCCCAGTGGAGCAGGAATGGCGTCAGATTGTCGAGCATGCGGGGCGTCCTGGTGTCTTCCGATGCGGGATCATCCTTGAATCCTCAGTTGAACACACTCGAGTGTGCGTCTGGCGAGTTGCCTGGCAAGGGCGCGGAGTCGTAGCGCTTGAGCGCGTACGAATCCGGCGTACCCCGCGCGGGTACAACGCAGCCAGGCGTCGCCTGCCGTGCAATCGGGTGCGTAGCGGGTTCACCCAAAGGGTGAGCGTGATCGAAGGCGCAAACCTTAATGTCCATGGGGCCTCACGGGGGAAATTGAACGGTCAACTGAGGAATCGAGGATCATAGCAGCGCGGGGGGGCTCGGTCGCTGCCCGTAGCCTGTGCCCGCGTCACATGTTTCGCTGCGTTATGCTTGGGCGCAGCAGTCATCGATAGGGGGCGGTTCATGTTAACTCGCACTATTCTGGCCCTGTTCCTGGCCTGTCTTTGCGCGGCCCAGGCCCGTGCAGCGGGGGTCGAGGCCTTTTCCCCGCAAGGCGAGATCAAGGGCATACGTCAGGTCACGGCCCGTTTCGATGTGGATATGGTGCCACTGGGTGCCCCCGATCTGGCCGACCCCTTCCAGGTGGAGTGCCCCTCCAGGGGGTCGGGCCGTTGGCTGGATCATCGCAACTGGGCGTATGACTTCGAGCAGGATCTGCCGGCCGGCATGTCTTGCAGTTTCACTCTGAACCATGATGTCCAGGCTCTGTCTGGCGAGAAACTGGCTGCGGCAAAATTCGGTTTCTCCACGGGGGGGCCGGCGATCTTGCTGACGGCCCCCTCAGAAGGCGCGCAGATCGACGAGGATCAGGTGTTTCTGCTGGGACTCGATGCGCCGGTGCGCGAGGCCAGCATGGCCGGACGGTTCTGGTGCGTGGCGGAGGGCGTAGCCGAGAAAATTCCGGCCCTGCTGCTGAGTGGGGAGGACAAAGCCCGTGTGCTGGCGGCCAGTCAGGGCTTCTTCCAGGATTACCTCCAGATGCTGCCACTGCATCACGGCCTGCCTCTGGTCGACGTGCACTCCGGCCGCGAGGCGATGTTGCGCGCGGCAGGCAAGGCTGACGCGCCGGTGCTGGTGGCCCGTTGCGGCCGGCGACTGCCGGCGGATAAGGCAGTCAGCTTGGTCTGGGAGGCAGGCATCGCGTCCACTGGCGGTGTCGCCAGCAGTAGCGAGCAGAGGCTGGCATTTCGCACGCGTCCCGATTTCAGCGCGCGTCTACATTGCGAGAAGCTCAACCCGCGCCGTCCCTGTTTGCCGGTACTGCCTATGCGCCTGGAGTTTTCCGCACCGGTGGCGTTGAAGGCGGTGGCCGGCATTACGCTCTCCAGCGGCAAGCAGGTCTGGCGCGGCCAGGTCGACGCCGATGACCAGAAATCCGGCTATGTCCAGTCGCTCCGATTCGCCGGGCCCTTCCCGGAAGGGGCCGATTTCGTCCTCGGCCTGCCGGCCAAATTGCTCGACCAGGATGGCCGCAGCCTGATCAACGCCCGTAGTTTCCCCCTGAAGTTGAAGACCGATCTGGCGCCGCCGCTGGCCAAGTTCGCCAGCGAGTTCGGCATCTATGAACTCCATGTCCAGCCGGCCTTGCCGCTGACCGTGCGCTATGTCGACAGCCTCAGCCTGAGCCACAGCCAGTTCAATGCGGAGCAGTTGACCACGCAAAATCCCGTGGAAATCATCGAGTGGATGCGGCGCATCCGGGCGATGTCCGAGAATGTTCGCGGCGAGCGCGACGAGGACAAGGGCTACACGCCGATCGTGCATTTCGGCGCGGAGGAATCGATCTTCGAGGCGCGCCACAAGATCACGACCTATGCCTTGCCCAAGCCCTTGCCGGACAAGGAGACCGAGGTCATGGGCATCCCTCTGGTCGGCGCCGGTTTTCACATCGTCGAGGTGGCCAGTCCACGCCTGGGCGCGGCCCTGATGGACAAGGCCAGGCCTTACCATGTGCGTGCCACCGCCCTGGTCACCAACCTGGCAGTGCATTTCAAACAGGGTGCCGAATCTTCCCTGGTCTGGGTAACCCGCCTGGACAGCGGCCAACCCGTGGCCGAGGCGGAGGTGGCGGTACGGGATTGCAAGAACCGGATCTATGCCCGGGGGCGCACCGACGCCGAAGGCCTGTTGCGCATCAAGGAGGCCTTGCCCCCGGAGGAAGGTCTGCCCGCTTGTCTGGAAAGATATGATCGGCAGTACTTCGTCACCGCCAGCCAGGCGGGCGATTTCAGTTTTCTCCTGTCGAACTGGGGCGAGGGGATCTCGCCCTGGCGCTTCAACCTGTATCAGTCGGCCTGGCAAGGGCCCTTCGTCGCCCACGCGGTGCTCGACCGCAGCCTGTTTCGGCCCGGCGAGGAAGTGGCGATGAAGCTGTTCGTGCGACGCAAGCAGCAGCAGGGTTTCGGCTATGTCGAGGTGTCACGCCTGGGCGATAGCCTCATCCTGCGCCACCAGGGCAGCGGAGAAGAGATCAAGGTGGCGCTGAAGTGGGATGGGCAGGGCATCGCCGAGGCGAAGTATGGCTTGCCCAAGGAGGCCAAGCAGGGCCGCTACGAGATCCTGATTCCCTACCCGCTTCGCGGCCGTGCGCGGGAACCGCTCCATGCCGGTGAATTCCGCGTCGCCAGTTACCGTGTGCCGAGCGTGTGCGCCCGCCTGGGCGGCCCGAGTGTGGCGGTCAATCCGAGCGAGATCCGGCTCGACATGCAGGCCGAATATCTGGCGGGGGGTGCGGCCAGCCAGATGCCGGTGACACTGCGCGGTCAGTTGCAGCCTTATGCGCCCGACTTTCCCGACTACGAAGACGCCAGCTTCGCCAATGGCCGCGTCAAGGTGGGGCGGCAGGACGAACATGCCGAATGGCTGAGCGGTGATGACGACACCGAGGAAGAAGAGTCCGCGGCAGCCACCCCGGTCGGGGTCCGGGCGCTCAAGACGCTGAAGCTGAGGCTAGACGCCAGCGGTGGCGCCCGCGCTGGCTGGCAGGATCTGCCGCGAGCCGATACGCCGCGCGAACTGCGCGCCGAAGCCGAATATCGCGACGCTAACGGCGAGACGCGCAGCGCTGCCGTGCGCGTGCCGATCTACCCCTCGCGGCTGTTGTTGGGCGTGCAACCCGATTCCTGGGTGCAAGCTCGTGCGCTGCAACGCTTCCGCATCATCGCCCTGGATACGGCTGGCCATCCCCAGGGCGGCGTGGCGGTGCAGGGCCGCTTGTACCAGCGCAACTGGTATTCCTACCGCAAGCGGGTGATCGGTGGCTTCTACGCCTACGCGCACGGCGCCGAGATCCAGGCCCTGGCCGAGACTTGCGCGGGCCGCACCGATGCGCGCGGGTTGTTCTTCTGCGAGACCCATGCCACGGCGAGCGGCAGTTTGATCTTCGAAGCCGAGTCGCACGACGAACAGAACAATCCCAGTTACGCCCAGCGCGATTTCTGGGTACCCCAGGGCGATGGCTGGGTCGATGCTTCCGATAGCGACCGCATGGATCTGATCCCGGAGCGTCGCCATTACGAGATCGGCGAGCGGGCCCGCTTTCGTCTGCGCATGCCTTTTCCCGTCGCCCGCGTGCTGGTCAGCGTGGAGCGCGAGGGCGTGCTCGACGCCTGGGTCGCCGAGGTCAGGCGCGAGGACCCCGTGATCGAGGTGCCGATCAAGCCGGAGTACGGCCCCAATATCTTCGTCAGTGCGCTGGCCGTGCGCGGCCGCGTGGGCGACGTGCGGCCGACCGCTATGGTCGACCTGGGCAAGCCGGCATTTCGCATGGGTATGGCCGAGATCCAGGTGGGCTGGTCGGGTTATGCGCTCAAGGTCAAACTGGAGACGGATAAGCCTGGTTACCACACACGCGAGAAAGTCAGGGTGAAGGTGCAGGTGCGCCGCCCCGATGGGGGCCTGCCCGGCAAGAATGCCGAAATCGCGCTGGTGGCGGTGGACGAAGGCCTGCTCGAACTCGCCCCCAATCCGAGTTGGAAACTGCTCGACGCCATGATGCAGCGGCGCGGCATCGCCGTGACCACCAGCACCGCACAGATGCAGGTGGTGGGCAAACGCCATTTCGGCCGCAAGGCGGTGGCGGCCGGCGGAGGAGGGGGGGCGGGCGGTCCGGTGCGGGAGTTGTTCGATACGCGCATCTTCTGGCGGGCGCGGGTCAAACTCGATGAGCAGGGCGAAGCCCAGGTCGAGGTGCCGCTCAATGACAGCCTCACCCGTTTTCGCATCGTCGCCGTGGCCAATGCCAGCGTCAGCCGTTTCGGCAGCGGCCAGACCGAGGTCGCGGTCACCCAGGACCTGCAAATCCTCTCCGGCGCAGCCCCCCTGGTGCGCGAGGGCGATCGCCTCAAGGTCTATTTCACGCTGCGCAACGGCAGCGACCGGGCGATGGACGTGGATCTGGCCGCTCGCCTCAACGGCCAGGACTACTCCAGTCCATCGCCCGGTCGTACCAAGCTGGACCCGGCTACCTCGGGGGGCGGGGTGGCAGAGGGGCTGCAATCCGCGCGCGGCCTGCACCTGGAACCGGGCCAGGGCCGCGAACTCGCGTTGCCGCTGGAAGTCCCGTTCGGTGTCGAACTTCTCGACTGGGAACTCGCCGCCAGCGAGCGCGGAGGTGCTGCGACCGACCGCCTGCATATCCGCCAGCAGGTGCTGGCCGCCGTGCCGGTGCGCACCTTCCAGGCAAGCATGATGCAATTGGCCGAGCCGCTCGATGTACCGGTGCAGCGCCCGGCGTATGCCGTTCCCGGGCGCGGCGGCATCGGTCTGAAGTTTCAGGCCAGCCTGGCCGGCGATCTGGCGGGCGTGCGCGAGTTCATGGATTACTATCCCTGGACCTGCCTGGAGCAGCAGGCCTCCAAGGCCGTCGCGCGCGCGGATGCCGCGGGCTGGCGCAGCCTCGCCGCCAGCCTGCCGGCTTATCTGGATGCCGATGGCCTGGCCAAATTCTGGCCCGGTCTGCGCGAAGGCAGCGACAGCCTCACCGCCTATTTGCTGGCGGTCAGCGCAGAGGCCGGGCTTGAGATTCCCGAGGCCAGTCGCACCCGCATGAGCGAGGGTCTGAAGGGCTTCATCGAAGGCCGCGTGCTGCGCGACTCCGCCCTCAAAACCGCCGACCTGGCGGTACGCAAACTGGCCGCCATGGATGCGCTCTCGCGCTACGCCGACAGCGAAATTCAGCCCGGCTGGCTGGAGAGTTTCGACTTGACCCCCAACCTGTGGCCCACCTCCGCCGTCATCGACTGGATCGACGTGCTGGCGCGCACCCCGAAGTTGCCGGAACGCGATCGGCGCTTGCAGGAAGCCCGCGGCATCGTCCGCGCCCGGCTCAATTTTTCCGGCACGACGATGGGCTTTTCCGGCGAGCGCCGCGACGACTGGTGGTGGCTGATGGTGAACGGCGACAGCAACGCCAACCGCATGATTCTGGCGGCGTTGGGTGATGCGGACTGGTCGGCGGCCGACCTGGGGCGGCTCATGCGTGGCTCGCTGGCGCGCCAGCAACACGGTTCCTGGAACACCACCGTGGCCAACGCCTGGGGCGTGCTGGCCGCCAGGCGTTACTCGGAAAAGCTGGAAAGCGTCGCCGTCAGTGGCGTCACCCTGGCCCGCCTGGGCGAACGCGACTACCAGCAGGACTGGAACAAGTCGAATGGCAGCACCGGCCTGCTGCCCTGGCCGGACGGACCGCAGAGGCTCAGACTCAGCCATCAGGGGCAGGGCCGGCCGTGGCTGACGCTGGCGAGCCAGGCCGCCATTGCGCTGGCGGCGCCGCAGAACGCGGGTTACCGCATCCTGCGCGTGGTGACGCCCGTCGAGCAGCGCGAGGCCGGCGTGTGGCACCGCGGCGACGTGCTGCGCGTGACGTTGACCGTGGACGCCCAGACCGATATGGGCTGGGTGGCTCTGCTCGATCCCGTTCCGGCGGGCGCCACCATTCTGGGGACGGGCCTGGGTGGCGATTCCACCTTGCTGGCTCAAGGCGAGAAGCGCCAGGGCTGGGTGTATCCAGCCTACGAGGAACGCAGCCACGACAGCTTTCGCGCCTATTACCGCTTCGTGCCCAAGGGCCGGTTCACGGTCGAATACACTTTGCGCCTCAACAACGAAGGCCGTTTCCATCTGCCCCCCGCGCGGGTCGAAGCCATGTACGCGCCGGAATTGTTTGGCGAAACACCCCTGGAGGCGATGGAAGTGCAACCTTGAAGCCGATGACGCGCTTCTCCATCCTCTTGATCCTGCTGCTGGCGCAGCAGGTGCAGGCCGCCTTGCCAGGCTTCGCCCTGGTACGTGCCGCCCACATTTCTTCCGAGGCCTGGGTGCTCGACCGCCACGATCGCCTGCTGCAAAGCGTGCGCGTGGACAAGGCGCATCGGCGGCTGCCCTGGGTGAGCCTGGCCGATCTTTCTCCGGCCATGATCGCCGCGCTCATCGCCTCCGAAGACCGGCGTTTCATGAGCCATGCCGGGGTCGACTGGAAGGCGATGGTCGGCGCCATCTGGACCAATCTGGTCGAACACCGACAGCGTGGCGCCTCGACCTTGACCATGCAACTGGTCGGGCTGATCGACCCCAGCCTGCGACGCGACGCCGAGGGTCGCAGCCTGAATCAGAAATGGCGCCAGATCGGTGCTGCGCGCGAGCTGGAAAAACATTGGAGCAAGGAACAGATCCTGGAGGCCTACCTCAACCTGGCGAATTTTCGCGGTGAACTGGCCGGGATCGCCACCGCTGCGCGCGGCCTGTTCGGCAAACACCCGTCCGGGCTCGACCGGGCCGAGGCCAGCGTGCTGGCCGCCTTGCTGCGCGGCCCCAACGCGAAGCCGCAGGTGGTCGCCAAGCGGGCCTGCGGCGTGGCGCAGCGGATCGGCCGGGTGGATTGCCGGTTCGTATCCAGCCTCGCCCTGTCGGCACTGAACCGGGCTCCGCGTCTGGAACCGGCAAGGCAATTCGCGCCGCATCTGGCCAGGCGCTTGAACCTGGCGCCAGGGCAAAGCTTGCGCACCAGCCTGGACGCCGACTTGCAAGCCTTCGTGCTCGATACCCTCAAGCGCCAGTTGATCGAGTTGCGTGACCGCCAGGTCGAGGATGCTGCGGCGCTGGTGCTGGATAACGCCAGCGGCGAAGTGCTGGCCTGGGTGGGTTCCAGCGCCGCTACCTCCGAGGCCGCCGAAGTGGACGGCGTCACCGCAGCGCGCCTGCCGGGCTCCACCCTGAAGCCGTTCCTCTATGGTCTGGCTATCGAGCGCGGCCTGCTCACCGCCGCTTCGCCCCTGGAAGACAGCCCACTGGCGCTGGACACACCGGCCGGGCTCTACGTGCCGCAGGACTACGAACGCGACTTCAAGGGTTGGGTCAGTGTGCGTACGGCGCTCGGCGCATCGCTCAATGTGCCGGCGGTGCGCACCTTGTTGCTGCTGGGCGTGGAACGCTTTCATGCCGGACTCAGACGCATGGGCTTGAATAGCCTCAGCCATGACGGCGATTTCTACGGCTATGCGCTGGCCCTGGGTGGGGGTGAAGTCACCCTGCTGGAACTCGCCAATGCCTATCGCAGCCTCGCCAACGGCGGTGTCCTGAGGCCGGTCGTACTGATCCCGTCCGCAAAGGGCCACGCTGGCGGGCGCGTCCTGTCGCGGGCCAGCGCCTACATCATCGGCGACATCCTGGCCGACAAATCCGCCCGCGGCCTCACGTTCGGCATGTCGAGTCCGTTGGAAACCCTGGGCTGGGCCGCCGTCAAGACCGGCACCAGCAAGGACATGCGCGACAACTGGTGCCTGGGCTACACCGATCGCTACACGGTCGGCGTCTGGGTGGGCAACGCCTCCGGCACGCCGATGCGCGATGTCTCCGGGGTGAGTGGCGCCGCGCCGATCTGGCAAGCGGTGATGGACCGCCTGCAAATCGGTCGACCCAGCAAAGCGCCGAAGTCGCCGCCCGGCTTGGAAAGCCGGATTGTGCGGTTCGAGCCGGCCATCGAACCGGAACGGCGCGAACTGTTCCTGGCCGGCACAGCGCAGGATCGCGTCGTCATGCCGCGCAGCGAAACCCTGCCGCCGCGTATCGAAGGCCCCGGCAACGGCGCCATCCTGGCACGCGACCCTGACATCCCGGGCGAACGCCAGAAAGCCCATTTCAGCATCGCAGACGGCGGCCGTGGGCTGATCTGGCAGGTCGACGGAAAGCCAGCGGACCCTGCCTGGCTGGATGCCGACGGCAGCCTGCTCTGGCCGCTCGTTCCCGGGGCGCATCGCATCAGCCTGAGCACGGTCGATGGCCAAACCGTCGCCGCGATGTTGGTGACGGTGAAATAGCGGCCCCGCGCGAGGATGCCGCGCCCACAGGACGTCACTTCCACTGGACGGGAGGCGGTTATAATCGTCGGCTATTTTTGCATGTTGGACCACGCATGGAAGCCGAACGCCTCAATCTGATCGAAGCCCATCTTGCCGACCTGGCGCGCCGCGCCGAAGAGTCTCGGGGGTATCTTTGACTACGCTGGCAAGCATGACCGCCTAGCCGAAGTCGCCGGTCTCCTGGAAGACCCAAAAATCTGGGACGACGCCAAGCGCGCGCAGGAACTGGGTCGAGAACGCCGGGAACTGGAGAACGTGGTCTTCAATCTGGACAAGATCGGCCAGGGCCTGGGCGAATACCAGGAGTTGTTCGAACTCGCCCGCGAAGAAGGAGACGACGACACCCTGGAAGCGGTGGAAGCCGAGGTCGCGGGACTGGAAAAACTGGTCGCCGACCTGGAATTCCGTCGCATGTTTTCCGGTGAGATGGACCCTGCCAACTGCTTCATCGACATCCAGGCCGGCTCTGGCGGCACCGAGGCGCAGGATTGGGCGGGGATGCTGGAGCGCATGTACATCCGCTACGGCGAGCGACGCGGCTTCAAGGTGGAGGTGCTGGAAGAGTCCGAGGGCGAGGTTGCCGGCCTGAAATCGGCCACCATCAAGTTCAGCGGCGACTACGCCTATGGCTATCTGCGCACCGAAACCGGGGTGCACCGCCTGGTGCGCAAGTCGCCCTTCGATTCCAATGCGCGCCGCCATACTTCTTTTTCCAGCGTGTTCGTTTACCCGGAAGTGGACGACTCCATCGAGATCGACATCAATCCGGCCGACCTGCGCATCGACACCTACCGCGCCAGCGGCGCCGGCGGCCAGCACATCAACAAGACCGACTCGGCGGTGCGTATCACCCACATGCCGACGAACATCGTGGTGCAGTGCCAGAACGATCGTTCGCAGCACAAGAACCGCGCCGAGGCCATGGCCATGCTGAAATCGCGGCTCTACGAATCGGAATTGCGTAAACGCCAGGCCGAGCAGCAGAAGCTGGAAGACTCCAAGACCGACATCGGCTGGGGCCACCAGATCCGCTCCTATGTGCTGGACCAGTCGCGGATCAAGGATCTGCGCACCAACTACGAAGTCGGCAATACCCAGGGCGTGCTCGACGGCGATCTCGATCCCTTCATCGAAGCCAGCCTGAAACAGGGGGTTTGACCCGCCGCTGGCGACTTCGCGGTAAGGCGGAACGCGCAGCAGTTCCGATCGAGCAAGCGGCGGATCGCCATTCGGGAA
The DNA here is from genome assembly GCA_903835655.1 of uncultured Pseudomonadota bacterium. GTDB lineage: Bacteria > Pseudomonadota > Gammaproteobacteria > Burkholderiales > Thiobacillaceae > PFJX01. Next base: position 18,736 of record CAILNT010000008.1, read on the forward strand.
TCCGCCCTAAGGTGCCGGCGCCAGATAGATCTCGATCAATACCCGTTTCCATGGGTCGCGCGACTTCTGTAGATGCAGGATGCGGGCTTCCACGGGCGTGCCACGATCCATCAGGCGGGCCAGGTCGACGTTGTCGGCGCGCGGAGCATAGCCGATCTGGGTGCCGTGCCATTCCACGCGCACCGCCCTGGGATCATAAGGATTGTCGGGTTCGCGTCGCAGGCTGAGCGCATCGCCCGCGTTCATCAGCGGGAACAGGGCGGCCCCCGCGTAGTACTGAAATCCAGCCAGGGGCGAGACCTGGAGGATTTCCCGCTGCTCGACCTCCGCGGCAATCGCCGTCCCGACCAGGCACAACACGATCGGCAGCAGGCGCCAGAGCTTCATGTCGGTGGCGCCGGCCACCTTGCCGCCGGGGTAATAAGACGCCGGCGGCTAGCCGGCGCTACATGCCTCACGCCCCGGCCTCGCGCAGCAGAAACGCCACCGCCTCGTCCTGCCGGCGGGTGCGCTTCATCGGCGGCAGGGCTTGCCAGACGCGGCGGCCATAGGGTTTGTCGACCAGGCGGGTGTCGCAGATCATGAGCACGCCGCGATCGCTTTCGCGCCGGATCAAGCGCCCGGCCCCCTGTTTCAGACTGATCACGGCGTGCGGCAACTGGTGGTCGAAGAAGGGATTCTTGCCCGCCTGCCGCAGCACTTCCATGCGCGCGGCCAGGACCGGATCGTCCGGCGGCTGGAAGGGCAGGCGGTCTATGACCACCAGAGAGAGCGCCTCGCCCGCCACGTCGACGCCTTCCCAGAAACTCTGGCTACCCAGCAGCACGGCGTTGCCCAGACGACGGAATTCGTCGAGCAGTTCGCTGCGGCTCTTCTCTCCTTGCAGCAGCAAGGGGAAGTGCACGCCTTCCTGGCTCATGCGCGTCTGTAGCAGCTTGTACGCGGCATTCATGGCACGCAGCGAGGTGAACAACAGGAACGCGCTCCCGCCACTGGCCACGAGCAAGGGCCAGGCGGCTTGCAACGCGGCTTCGGTGAAATCCGGCGAATTCGGGTCGGGCATGGTCGCGGGTACGTAGAGCAGCGCCTGGGTTGCGTAATCGAAGGGACTGTCCCATACGGCGGTGTCGGCTTCGAGTAGGCCGATTTCATGCAGGTAGTGGGAGAAATTTCCGCGCACCGAAAGCGTCGCGGAGGTGAAGATCCAGGCGCGCGCGTCGTTCTCGATCTGGCGCGCGAACAATTCGCCGGCATTGAGCGGCGTGGAATGGAACAGCACGGAATGCGTGGTGGCTTCCAGCCAGCGCACCATGCCCGCTTCGGGCGGGGCACCCGCGCCACCCGGATCCGGACTCGCGGGCGCGAGCCATTTCTCCAGACGGCTGGCGGCTTCGCGGCAACGAACATGGCACTGGGCCAGCGTCTCCGCCCGCTCCGCTTGCGACTCCAGCAAGGCATCGAGCCTGGCCAGGCGCGACACCATCTCGATCACGGCTTCGCGAAATTCCTCGCGCTCCAGGGCACGCGCCGCCGGCAGGCGTGCCTGCGCCAGTCCCAGTCCCAGGCGCACGTCGCGGGCCGCGGTTTCCAGTTCGCCCGCGGCGATCTGGAGATCGGGAAAGTCCGCGGCCGCCACCGCGGCTTCCACCTTCACGTCGCGACACAGGTCGATGAGGACGCCGGTGGTGACGGTTTCCCCGAAGAACAGGCTGGCCGTGGCCGGAAGCTGGTGCGCCTCGTCGAAGATCACAGCGTTGCTCGCCGGCAGGAGCTCGCCCGCGCCTTCGTCCTTGAGCCAAACATCGGCGAAGAACAAATGATGGTTGACCACGACCACGTCGGCTTCCAGTGCGTTCTTGCGCGCCTTCAGCACGAAGCAGTCCTTGTGGTCCGGGCACTCGCTGCCCAGGCAGTTGTCGCGGGTGGAGGTGGCAAACCCCCAGGCTGGAGAATCCTCGGGCACGTCGCCGCAGGCCATGCGGTCGCCGCTGTCGCTGATCGCGGCGAAGCGGGCGATGGCGCGCAGTTGCAGGGCTTCTTCGCGACTCTTCAGGCGCGCGTCCGCGAGGGCGCGTCCCAGGTGGTAGGGACAGACATAGTTGCTGCGCCCCTTCAGCAGGGCGATGCTCACCGGCCGTGCCAGGGCGGCGCGCACGGCGGGAATGTCGCGGTGGAAGAGTTGATCCTGCAAGGTCTTGGTGCCGGTGGAGACGATGACCTTGCCACCGAACAGCAGCGCGGGAATCAGGTAGGCCAGGGTTTTCCCGGTGCCTGTACCTGCTTCGGCTACCAGGCGGCCGCGCGACTCCAGGGTGGAATATATGCGCCGCGCCATCTCAAGTTGCTGCGCACGCGGCCGATACATGGGGATCACCGCTTCGAGCGGGCCGCCGTCGGTGAAGAAGTCGTCCAGATTCATGGGCCGAGTTTATCCGAGGCGGGCATGACTACGGCAGGTTAAGCTGTGCCCCGGTGTCGGGCGTGCCGATCCGTCTTGCCGCGCCCGGTGGATGGATTCGAGTTCTGATACCGACAACCGAGGAGATGGCGATGCGTTTTTTCCTGCTGCTGCTGCTGAGCTGGAACTGCCTGGGTGTGCACGCGGAGCCAGTGGAGCTGACCATGGCCAACAAGCTGGTGGCATTGGCCGAGTATCGCAAGGGAACCCCGAACAAGCCCGCCGTGATCCTGCTGCACGGCTTCCTCCAGACCCACGATTTTCCGACGGTGCACAGCCTGGTCGCCGGCCTGGTCGACGCCGGGTATACGGTGTTGGCCCCCACGCTCACCCTGGGCGTGACCTACCGCAAACAGTCCATGGCTTGCGAGGCTATCCATACCCATACGATGCGAGACGGGATGGAAGAGATCGCCGCCTGGGTGGGCTGGCTCAAGGCGCGGCATCATGGCGATATCGTCCTGATAGGCCACAGTTTTGGCAGCCTCGAAGCGATCGCCTACCTCTCCGACAAGCACGATCAGGCGGTCACGCGCTTCATCGGCATCAGTGTGATCGAGGGGCGGCTTACGCTGGATGCGGCCCAGACCGCTCACCTCATCGCCGAGATGCGCCTGGCCGCGAATAGCGGCGAGCCGCGCGTGGTCGTCCACCAATTCTCCTTCTGTCAGCGCTACCAGAGTACGCCCAAGGGCTTGCTGTCCTACCTGGAGTGGACGCCGCGGCGGGTACTGGACGCGGCCGCCGGCCTGCCCGTGCCCAGCCTGTTCATCATGGGGGGGCGCGACGATCGCCTCGGCAACGGTTGGGTGAGCCAGCTCAAGGTGCGTAGTCGGGTGAAAATCATCGAGGGCGCCAATCATTTCATGGACGGGGAATACGAGTTCGACATGATCGATGCGGTACTCGCCGAGTTGAAGGTTTCCTGAAACGATGAAACCGCAAAGCATTGCCCGCCTAGCCAGTCTGTTCATCCTGGGGGTGGCGGGTTTCATCCTGCTGTTAGGCGCCTATCTCTGGCTCGAGACCGAACGGGTTTCCCGGGAGATCCGTGCGCGCGAGGAGCAGAGTGCACGCGCCGAGGTCATGGCGGGTCTGAAGCAGATGCAAAGCCGCGCGGACAGCCTGGCCCGCGCCCTGGCTTTATGGGATGAGACCCGGCAGCAACTGGTTTTCACGGACTATTACACGCTGTGGCGCGATGCTCGCGTGCGCGATGCCGGCATGGTTCCGGAAAGCGTGGAGGCCGTCGGTCTCTACGACAAACAGGGTCGCATCCTGGTCGCACCCGCAGCGGCTCATCCCCTGTTGCGGCAAGTGCCTGGAGTGGCGCCGCTCTTCCTGCTACAGCGGGAACATGGCCGCAGCTATTTTCTCGTATTCCTGCCGGTGCATGCCGATCCCGATGGCGGCATCCTGCTGGGCTATCTTGGCCTGAAATTCGACTACGCGAGGGAATTGCGACAGGTCCGCACTTACCAGTTCGCCGACCTGGGGAAATTGCGCGTGGACTTGCCCGAGGGCAGTTCCGTGAGCCTGGCGCAGGCGCCGACCTATACCCGTTATTCCACGTATCTGAATCCGGATCGAGTGGCTTTCCACGATCTCTTCCTCACTTCCTTGCTGCGCCTGATGGTCGTCATCCTGTTCCTGCTGTTCCTCGCGGCCTGGTTGTTGCAGCACCTGTTGGTACGGCCGTTGCGGGCGTTCTCCGCGGAAATCGCCCAGTTGCGCGAGCCCGGCGTCCACCTGCCCGGGAAATCGTACATCGTGCCTCTGGCCGTCCTGGAACTGGAGAACATGCGCCATTCCTTCAACGACTATCAAATGCGCCTGTCCGCACTACACAACAACCTGGAGCAGAACAGTCGCGACTTTTACGACCAGGCGCGTCGCGATGCGCTCACCGGTGCCTTCAACCGACGCGCCTTCGACGAAGACTGGAAATCTCAGGACGAAGACCGGCGTCTGGGACCACTCGCCCTGTTGCTGTTCGATTGCGATCATTTCAAGGCGATCAACGATACCTATGGCCACCAGACCGGCGATCTGGTGATCCAGAACATCGCCGCGGCCTTGCTCGAGGCCCTGCGCAGCGCCGACCGACTGTACCGTCTGGGCGGGGATGAGTTCGTGACCATCCTGTCCGAGGCCGACTCCTACCGCGCCGAGGTGGTGGCGGAACGCTGCATCGAACATGTGCTGAGCATGAACTTTCGCCAGTACGGCATGAGTGAACCGGCCACCATCAGCATCGGTATCGCCCTGTCGGAAGGGGATGGCATCACCCTGCATGAGCTGCAAAAACGCGCCGATCTCGCCATGTACACCGCCAAACGTCCGGGTAGCCGCAAGCTGGTGTTCTATAGCGAGGACATGGGAGGCATGGCCGCATTGGTGGGCAACCGGGAAATCAGTGCGGTGTTCCAGGCCATCGCAAACCCGGATTTGATCGAACTTCATTACCAGTCGGTGATACGCCTGCCGATGGAAATCAGGGAATACGTGGAAGCATTGACACGAATTCGCTTCGAAGGCGAATTGATCGGGCCGGGCGCGATCTTTCCCATCGTCCAGGCGCGCAACCTGGATATGGAACTCGACCTGGCCGTGCTGCGCGCCCTGGAGCGTGACATGACCCTGGGGCGACTGCCGGCGGGGCAGGGGGTTTCGGTCAACCTGTCGGCGCCCAGCATCGTCAACGCCAAGGTGGTGGATGCGTTGATCGAGTTGATCCACAAGCAACCGGGAAGGAAGATGGTCGCGGAAATCACGGAAACCGCGCTGATCACCCAAATCGAGGTCGCCTCCGACAACATCCGCCGCCTGCGCGAAACGGGCTGCCTGGTGGCCCTCGACGACTTCGGTAGCGGCTATTCCTCGCTGCGCTATCTGGCTTCGATGCCGGTGGATCTGGTGAAATTCGACATCAGCATGGTGCGCCTCCTGGAGAGCGGCGACCGCCGTCAGTGCTTGATGATGGAGGAGATCGCCAATCTGGTCGTGACCGCCGGCTACGAGATGGTGGCTGAAGGCGTGGAGACCCGTGAGTTGCTCGACAAGGTCATCAGCCTGGGTTTCTCCCACGCCCAGGGCTTCTACTTCGACCAGCCAACCGCGCCGAACGAGTGGTCATAAGCGATCTGCCCGCAGTGGCCCCGGTGAAACCTCAATCCGTTCGCCGCCTGGCGAAGGGCCTGCCTTTGAACATCGAGCGCTTCGACAAGCTCAGCCCGAACGGTGAATTCATGTGCCCCCGTGGGAGCGGGCTTGCCCGCGATACAACGGTGGCATTCGCGGGGCGCGCGCCGGAGGGAGCGGACTGGGTTGCTTTTCCTGGCTGTGCAAGAAAAATAATCCTTGAATCCTCAGACGCACCCTCGGGCGTGTTCAACTGAGGATTCAAGGTTCAAGGATGTTGCCATCCACACCATGGAGCTGCCGGCTCGCAACGCTGCTTCGGATGCGGAAGTCATCAAATGCGCCGAGCGGGAACAGCGCATCGTGGTGACCAAGGATGCCGATTTCGTCGAATCCTTCCTCGTTTCCGGTAGGCGTGATCGAGGGCGCAATCCTCAATGTTCATGGGGCCTCACGGGGGAAAAGGAGCGGTCAAGTGAGGAATCAAGGATAATTGGTCGCCGGGCTAGCCCCGGCCAGTATCACCCGCCTTGCATGAATTTTGGAGTATCTTTAACGCTGCCGAAGCTGTGTGCTGTCTTATGGCTTCCATTCGGTTACGAATGATTTCATCATCCGGGGCGGCACCAACGATCACGAAGTTAGACTCGACCAGTACGGACGCTACCCCAATACCCTCCCGCCGTTGTTCCGTCTGCCGGGTGAGGCGCCCGGCTCCACCCATACGCATCTGCCATCTACGCCATGACCGGATCATCGCCCCTCGCCGCAGGTTCGCCATCCCGTAAGCCCCTGGCCGGCAGCCGCCCTGCCTGAACTGTCCCCCGCCATGGCGCAGCCCCTGCCCGACTTGTTCCAGCCCTACATGGACGTGGTGTTCCTGATCTATGGCGCCGCCTTTCTGGTCATGGGTATGGTCATCGTGGTCCAGCGCCAGCACGGCAGCCGGCTGGAGCTCGCCAATATGCTCTGGCTGCTGGCCGGCTTCGGTTTCATCCATGGGCTGCTGGAGTGGACCGACCTTTGGCGCGTGGTGCGCGGTGACCCGCCCTGGCTGGCCGCCGGCCGGCCCTGGCTGCTGCTGCTGTCCCTGTTGTTGCTATTCGAGTTTGGCCGCCGCCTGGTGGTGGCATCCCTGCGGCAGACCCGGCAAGGCGGCCTGGTGCGGATCCTGCTGATGCCATGGATACACGCGCCGCTATTGCTGGCCATCCTGGCTGGCATGCTGGTCGCGGACAGGCCACTCCTGGCGCTCAATGTCGGTTCACGCTACCTGCTGGGCTTCACAGGCTCCACCCTGGCCGGCATCGGTTTCTTCCTGTACTACCGGGAACATCTGGTGAAGAACGTGCCTTCCACGGGAAGCGCACGGGTGCGGGTGGCCATCTGGGTGATCGCCGTCACCCTGGTCGCCTATGGCGTGTTCGGTGGCCTGGTGGTGCCGAGGATGGACTACTTCCCCGCGTCCGTGCTCAATCAGGAAGGTTTCGTCGCTGCCCTGGGCGTGCCGGTGCAATTGCTTCGGGCACTTTGCGCGGTCCTGATCGCCGCTAGCGTCGCCACCCTGCTGGAAGTCTTCCACCTGGAACAACTCCGACAGTTGTGCGCGGCCATGGAGGATGCACAGAAGGCCTATGTGGAACTACGCAATCTGGGCAACCGGAACCAGTTGATCCTGGACTCCGCCGCGGAAGGTATCGTCGGCACCAAGCTGGACGGCAGCGTTGCTTTCGCCAACGGTGCCGCTCTGGCCATGCTGGGCTTCACGCAGGAGGAATTGCTGGGCCATTCCTTCCATGAACTGACCCACCACACCCGGGCCGATGGCACTTCCTATCCCGTGACGGATTGTCCAATCCACCAGGCGATGCACAGCCAGGCGATGTGCCGGGTCAACGCCGACGTTTTCTGGCGCAAGAACGGCACATCCTTCCCGGTGAACTACGCGGCCGCCCCGCTGCTGTGCGCCGGCAAGGTGGAGGGGGTGGTGGTCACCTTCGATGACCGCAGCCGCGAGGAGGAAGCGCAATCCGCCCTGCGCGTGGCCAAGGCAGCGGCGGAACTGGAGTCGCTCCAGGCGCAATCCCTGGCGAAGCTGCTGCGCTTGTCCCTGGCGGACATTCCGATGCGGGAATACCTCCAGGTCTCCCTGCGCACCTTGCTCGACAGCGTGCCCTGGCTGGCGCTGCTGCCCAAGGGCGGCATTTTCCTGGCGACACGTTCGGGGTCGGGCGCGCACCTGGACCTGGTTGCCCAGTACCAACTCTCGCCGGAATTGCTGACGCTTTGTGCCCAGGTTCCTTTCGGCCTTTGCCTGTGCGGTCGTGCCGCCCAGGAGAAAACCACCCAGTTCGCGCATTGTGTCGACCCCCGTCACGACATCCGATTCGCCGGCATCGCCCCCCACGGCCACTACAACGTGCCGATCATGAAGCGCGACGAGGTGCTGGGCGTCATCGTTTTCTATCTGCCCCACGATTACCGGGAAAACGGCGGCGAGCGTCCATTCCTGGAGAAGGTGGCGGACGTGCTGAGCATGGGCATTTCCAGCCGGCGCGACCGCGAGGCCCTGAAGGACGCCAAGGAAGGGGCGGAATCGGCGGCGCGCACCAAGAGCGAATTTCTGGCCACCATGAGCCACGAGATTCGCACTCCCATGAACGGGGTCCTGGGCATGGCTCAGCTGCTGGCGGAAACCGACCTGGACGCGGAACAGCAGGATTACATCGAAACCATCACCCAGTCCGGCAACGGCCTGCTGACGGTGATCAACGACATCCTCGACTATTCCAAGATCGAGGCCGGGCGCATGACTCTGGACCCCATCGCCTTCGATCTGGAGCGCTCCATCCATGACGTGGCGCGGCTGTTGCTGCCGCGTGCCCAGGAAAAACACCTGGAACTGGTGGTGCATTACGAGCAGACCTGCCCCGCCCAGGTGGTGGGTGACGCTGGGCGCATCCGCCAGATCCTGCTCAACCTGGCCGGAAATGCCATCAAGTTCACCCATGAGGGCTATGTCCTGCTGGAAGTCCTGTGCGAGGAGATCAGCCCCGAAGGCCAGGTCAGCCTACGCCTGGCGGTGAAGGACACCGGCATCGGCCTGTCCGACGACGCCCGCAAACGCCTGTTCCAGTCCTTCAGCCAGGCGGATTCCAGCACCACCCGCAAGTACGGCGGCACCGGTCTGGGGCTCGCCATCAGCAAGCGCCTGGTCGACCTGATGGGGGGAGAGATTGGCGTCGACAGCGCCGAAGGCCAGGGCTCCGCCTTCTGGTTGAGGATCACCCTGCCGGAGGCGGAATCGGTGCGCGAACTGCCCCAGGCGAGCCTGACGGGCAGGCGGGTACTGTTGGTGGATGATCTGGAGGTGAACCTGCGCATTCTGCAGGGGCTGCTACGCCATGACGGCATGGAGGTAGCCGCCGCGGCCAGCGGCGACGAGGCCCTTGCCATGCTGCGCGCCGCAGCGGAGGCCGGCCTGCCCTACGAACTGGCCATCCTGGACTTCATGATGCCGAACATGGATGGAGAGGCCTTGATCCGGGTCATCCGCGCGGAAACAGACCCGATGCTGGCCCAGATCCCCGCCGTCCTGTTGTCCTCTTCCGGGCAACGGGGTGACGCCAGGAGCTATTCCGAGATGGGCTTCTCCGGTTACTTGTCCAAACCGGTGCAATCCCAGGATCTGCGGCGGGTGCTGTCTTCCGTGCTGGGCATGCATGGAGGCATCGTCCGCGCCGAGGAACTGGTGACCCGGCACATGGTGGAAGAAGCCCTGTCCGGCCACAAGCCGGAGGTGGCGCAGTTGCAGGGCCGCATCCTCCTGGCCGAGGATGTGCCAGCCAACCAGAAAGTGGCGCAACTGATGCTGCACCGCTTCGGCCTCAGTGCCGACGTGGCCGGCGATGGCCGGGAAACGCTGGATCTGTGGAGCCGGGGCGAATACGACCTGATCCTGATGGACTGCCAGATGCCGGAGGTGGACGGCTACCAGGCCACCACCCTGATCCGGGCACGGGAGCCGCTGGGCCGGCATGTGCCCATTGTCGCCCTCACTGCCAATGCACTGGCCGGAGAGCGCCAGAAATGCCTGGACTGCGGCATGGACGACTTCCTTTCCAAGCCCTTCCAGGCGCGAGAACTGGGCGAGGTTCTGGGGCGCTGGCTACAGACCAGTCCGGCCGCGGTCGTGCCGGACCCGAGTGCGGCGCAGCTGCCGCAAGCGCCAGGCCAGCCCAGCCTGGACCGCGCGCCCCTGGACCAGATGCTGGACGACTACGGCGAAGCCTTCGCCGACCTGCTCGATGTCTATCTCCAGACCACACCGGGCATCATCGCGGCGTTGATCGAGAGCATCGCCGCCAACGACCTGGCGACCGCTCGCATTCATGTTCACGGCCTAAAGTCGTCCTGCGCCAACTACGGCGCAGTGCGCCTGGCGCAGCTATGCAAGCGCATGGAAGAGGAGGCCAGGGCGGGCGAACTGGTGGATGTTCAGTGGCAACTGGCAGCCCTTTCCGATGAATACGCCAAGGTGGCGGAACTGCTGGGGCAGTACCAGGCGGAACGGCAACTCATTTGAGCGCGGCTGCCGGCTAGGGCGACTCGTTTCGAGGGTCGCCCACGATCTCACGTAGCGCCGTGGTCAGGGCCGCACATTGCGCGTCGTTGCCGATGCTGATGCGCAGGAATTGGGCGATGCGCGCCTGGCGGAAGTGGCGCACGATGATGCTGCGGGCGCGCAGGGCGCTGGCGAGTTCGCCAGCGTCGTGGTCCGGGTGGCGGGCGAAGATGAAATTGGCGGCCGAGGGCAGGACGGCGAAGCCCAGGTCGCTCAGGTCGCGCACCAGTCGTTCGCGACTGTGGATGACTGCGGCCCGGGTGGACTCGAAATACGCGTGATCCTCCATGGCGGCCACGGCGCCGGCGATGGCCAGGCGGTCCAGCGGGTAGGAGTTGAAGCTGTTTTTGATCCGTTCCAGCGCTTCGATCAGGCTTGCATGGCCCACCGCGAAGCCGACCCGCAGGCCTGCGAGCGAGCGCGACTTGGACAGAGTCTGGACCACCAGCAGGTTGGGATGGCGATCGACCAGGGCGATGGCGCTCATGGATTCCTGGCCGGCGAAATCGATATAGGCCTCGTCCACGACCACGGCCACGTCGGGTTTTCCGGCCAGAAGGCGTTCGATTTCCGCCAGTGGCAATAGACAACCGGTGGGGGCGTTGGGGTTGGGAAAGATGACCGCGCCGCAATCGGGCGCATTCAGGTAGTCATCGACGTCGATCTCGAAGCGGTCATTTAGCGCCAACGTGCGCTGGGTGATGCCGTAGAGGCCACAGTAGACCGGGTAGAAACTGTAGCTGATGTCCGGGAACAGCAGCGGCCTATCGTGTTTGAGCAGGCCCTGGAAGGCGTGGCCCAGGACTTCGTCCGAGCCGTTGCCGACGAAGACCTGGCCGGGCAGGACCCGGTAGTAGCGGGCGATGGCGTTTTTCAGGCGCGCGGCTTCCGGGTCGGGATAGAGGCGCAGCCCTCCGCCGATTTCCTGGCGTATGGCTTCCAGGACGCGCGGGGAGGGCGGGTAGGGGTTCTCGTTGGTGTTGAGCTTGACGAGATCGGGCAGTCGGGGCTGCTCACCCGGCACGTAGGGGGTGAGGCTGGCGACGAGGTCGCTCCAATAAAGGCTCATGGCGGTCGCGGAGTGAAGGCAGAAATCAGGGGCGCTGGCGTATGGGGCTGGAACCCGAAAGCGGCCGTGATGGTATCATGCGTCCAGCCTCTCCCCTGTCCAGCCTGTCTTACCCCAAGAATCCCGATGCGGCAAGCCGAACTCTCTCGCAACACCCTGGAAACCCGGATTCGCGTCCAGATCGACCTCGATGGCACGGGCCAGGGCATATTCAAGACCGGACTTCCCTTCCTGGAGCACATGCTCGACCAGGTCGCCCGCCACGGCTTGATCGACCTCGACATCGAGGCCCATGGGGATCTGCACATCGATGCACATCACACCGCCGAGGACATCGGCATCACCTTGGGCCAGGCGTTCGCCCAGGCGCTGGGCGACAAGAAAGGCATCCGCCGCTATGGTCATGCCTATGTGCCGCTGGACGAGGCGCTGTCGCGCGTGGTGATCGACCTGTCCGGGCGTCCCGGCCTGGAATTCCACGTGGACTTCACCCGCGCGCGCATCGGCGACTTCGATGTCGATCTGTTCCGCGAGTTTTTCCAGGGTTTCGTCAACCATGCCGGCCTCACCTTGCACGTCGACAACCTGCGCGGCGTCAACGCCCACCACCAGGCCGAGACGGTCTTCAAGGCCTTCGGCCGGGCGCTGCGCATGGCGCTGGAATTCGATCCGCGCATGGGCGATCTCCTGCCTTCGACCAAGGGCGCCCTGTGAAGCCTGCCCTGAGCCCTGTCGAAGGGCCTGATGTCGCCATCATCGATTACGGCATGGGCAATCTGCTGTCTGTGTCCAAGGCCTTCGAGCATGTGGCGCCCGAGAAAAAAATCGTCGTGACCTCGGACCCGGCCGTGATCTCGGCGGCTGCCCGCGTGGTGTTCCCGGGGGTCGGCGCCATGCCCGACTGCATGCACGAATTGAACCGGCGCGACCTTCTGGACGCGGTGAAACAGGCCGCCGTGAGCAAGCCGTTTCTGGGCATCTGCCTGGGGATGCAGGCGCTGTTCGCGCATAGCGAGGAGGGCGACTGCGCCGGCCTGGGGTTGTTACCAGGCAAGGTGCGCCTGTTTCAGGCGGCGGCGATGAAGGATGAGAACGGACAGAAATTGAAGGTGCCGCACATTGGCTGGAACCGGGTACATCAAGCGGTGAAGCACCCGCTTTGGGCCGGGATCGAGGACAGCGCGCGCTTCTATTTCGTACACAGCTATTATGCCGACCCGGCAGTGCAAGACGTAGTGGCAGGACTTACGTATTATCCCTTCCAATTCGCTTGCGCGGTGGCCAGGGACAATCTGTTCGCCGTGCAGTTTCACCCGGAAAAGAGCCAGGCCGCCGGTCTGGCGCTCCTCGCCAACTTTGTCACCTGGGACGGTTCAAGGTAACAGCCATGCTCATCATCCCCGCGATCGATCTCAAGGACGGCCACTGCGTTCGCCTGAAACAAGGTGAAATGGACAGTGCCACGGTGTTTTCCGTCAACCCGGCCGAAATGGCGCAAAAGTGGCTGGCCAGCGGCGCCCGACGCTTGCATCTGGTCGATCTCAACGGCGCTTTTGCCGGGAAGCCGGTCAACGAGGCGGCCATCAAGGCCATTACCGATCTGTTGGGCGACGAGATTCCGGTGCAACTGGGCGGTGGCATACGCGACCTGGACACCATCGAACGCTATCTCGACGATGGCATCCGCTACGTCATCATCGGCAGCGCCGCGGTGAAGAATCCCGGCTTCCTGCATGACGCCTGCACCGCCTTCCCCGGCCGCATCATCGTCGGCTTGGACGCCAAGGAGGGCAAGGTGGCGGTCGAAGGCTGGTCGAAGGTGACCAAACATGATGTCATCGACCTGGCTCGGCGTTTCGAGGATTACGGCGTGGAATCGGTCGTCTACACCGACATCGGCCGCGATGGCATGCTCTCCGGCGTCAACATCGAGGCCACCGTGCGCCTGGCGCAGGCCTTGAGCATACCGGTGATCGCCAGCGGCGGCGTCACCAACCTGGACGACGTGCGCAGCCTCTGTGCCGTGGCCCACGAGGGCATCATGGGTGCGATCACCGGCCGCGCGATCTACGAGGGCACCCTGGATTTCGCCGCCGCGCAGACACTGGCGGACGAACTGTGCCGAATGAAATGATTCGATACTCGACACGCTGCTCATGAGCCTGGCCAAGCGCATCATTCCCTGCCTCGACGTGACCGCGGGCCGCGTGGTGAAGGGAGTCAATTTCGTCAATCTGCGTGATGCGGGCGATCCCGTGGAAATCGCGCGCCGCTACGACGAGCAGGGCGCGGACGAACTGACCTTCCTCGATATCACCGCCACCTCCGACAATCGCGATTTGATCCTGCACATCATCGAGGCGGTTGCGGCCCAGGTGTTCATACCCCTGACGGTGGGCGGCGGCGTGCGCGCGGTCGATGATGTGCGCCGGCTGTTGCATGCGGGCGCGGACAAAGTGGGAATCAACACCGCCGCCGTGTTCAACCCGCAACTGGTTCAGGACTGTTCCGATCGATTCGGCTCGCAGTGCATCGTGGTGGCGATCGACGCCAAGCAGACCGTCTGGGGTGAACATCCGAAATGGGAAATCTTCACCCATGGCGGGCGCAAGTCCACCGGCCTGGATGCCGTGGAATGGGCGCGGAGGATGCAGGGTCTGGGCGCGGGTGAGATCCTGCTGACCAGCATGGATAGAGACGGCGCCAAGATCGGTTTCGACCTCAATCTGACGCGGGCGATCGCGGATGCGCTGGACATCCCGGTCATCGCCAGCGGCGGGGTCGGCACTCTGCAACATTTGGTCGATGGCGTGAAGCAGGGCGGGGCCGATGCCGTGCTCGCCGCGAGCATCTTCCATTTCGGGGAATACAGCGTCGAGCAGGCCAAGAAATACATGCGGGAACAGGGGATCGAGGTGCGACTGTGAGCAATGAAAGCTGGTTGAACAAGGTCAACTGGTCCGAGGAAGGTCTGGTGCCGGCGATCGCACAGGATGCGGAAAGCGGCGACGTCCTGATGGTCGCCTGGATGAATCGGGAAGCCCTGAAGCAGACGGCGGAACTGGGCGAGGCGGTGTACTGGTCGCGCTCGCGCCGCAAGCTCTGGCACAAGGGCGAGGAGTCGGGTCATACTCAGAAGGTCAGGGAAATCCGCCTCGATTGCGACGAAGACGTGGTCTTGCTCAAGATCGAGCAGGTAGGTGGCATCGCCTGCCATACGGGACGGCGTAGTTGTTTCTTCCAGAAGTTGGAGCAGGGCAAGTGGCAGGCGGTCGAGCCGGTACTGAAAGACCCGCACGAGATCTACCGGAAATGATGCACTCGTCCGATATCCTGGGCCGATTGGCGGAAACCCTGGAAGCCCGCAAGGCGGCCGATCCGCAGTCTTCCTACGTGGCCAGGCTCTATTCCAAGGGTCTCGACGCCATCCTGAAGAAGGTGGCGGAAGAGGCCGCGGAGACGATCATGGCGGCCAAGGACGGTGTGCGTGAAAAAATCGTCTATGAAACCGCCGACCTGTGGTTCCATACCCTGGTTCTGCTGGCACAGCAGGACATCCATCCCGACGAGATCCTGAACGAACTGGCCCGGCGCGAAGGGTTGTCGGGTTTGGTGGAAAAGGCCGGTCGAGACAACCCTGGCAAGGAAAACGCATGAGCGTAGACTGTCTCTTCTGCAAGATCGTCGCTGGCGAAATTCCCAGCAAAAAGGTGTATGAAGACGCTGAGGTCTGCGCCTTTTATGACATACACCCGGCCGCACCGGTGCACTTCTTGATCGTCCCCAAGGAACACATCGCTTCGCTGGCGGATGCGCATGCCCACCACGAGATGTTGCTAGGCCGCATCTTGCTGCTCGCCCCGGTCCTGGCGAAGGAGCTGGGGCTGGGCAGCGGTTTTCGCACCATCATCAATACCGGCCGTGGCGGCGGCCAGGAAGTGATGCATCTGCATGTCCACATCATCGGCGGCCGCGCACCGCGACCGATGTAGTCCCACGTTCGACGGCGTGTCCCCTACCAATTCCTTCAGGAGAGAGTAAAAATGGGTTCCTTCAGCATCTGGCACTGGATGATCGTTCTGGTCATCGTTCTCTTGGTCTTCGGCACCAAGAAGTTGCGCAATATCGGCGGCGACCTGGGGGGCGCGGTCAAGAACTTCAAGGATGCGATGGCGGAAGAGAAAAACAAACCCACCGAGTTGCCGCGCCAGGGCGAGACCCACGGCACGACCATCGAGGGTGAGGTGAAGGAGAAGCAGCAGTCGTGAGCCGCAACCACCCCACACCCCTCACGCCTCGCCCCTGACGCCCCATGTTCGACATCGCTTTTTCCGAACTCATGTTGATCGGCGTGGTCGCCCTGGTGGTGATCGGGCCCGAGCGCCTGCCCAAGGTGGCGCGCACCGCCGGCCAATGGCTGGGGCGGCTCAATCGCTATGCGACCCAGGTCAAGCAGGAAATCGACCGCGACATCAAGCTGGAAGAACTACGCAAGATGCAGCAGGACGTCAAGGATACGGCGCAGCGCTATGAAATCCAGGCCGGCGAGACCCTGCAACGGGTCGAGGAGACGGTGACGCAGGAAACCGCTGGCATCAGCCGCGCGATGGAAGCCATGAGCGGCGTGTCAACAGAGGCGGCCGCCGTGGCCGTGCCACCCGTCGCGCCAACCATGCCCACAGTGCCCACTGCCCCAGACGCCGCGCTGCCACCCGCGGCGCCCGAACATCCGGAGCGGACGGTTTGAGAACATCATGATCGGCTCGGAGAGTTTCATCTCGCACCTGATCGAGTTGCGCGACCGCCTGTTGCGCGCGGTGATCGCCTGGGTCGTCCTGTTTGTCTGCCTGTTTCCCTTCGCCAACCGGCTCTACAGCGTCCTGGCCCAGCCCTTGCTAGCGAAACTGCCCAAGGGCGGGCAGATGATCGCCACGGACGTGGTCACGCCCTTCTTCGTGCCGGTGAAAGTGGCCATGATGACCGCCTTTCTGGGGGCCTTACCCTTCATTCTCTATCAGATCTGGGCTTTCATCGCCCCAGGACTGTACGCACACGAGCGGAAGTTCATCGTGCCTATGGTAGTCGCCAGCCTGTTGTTGTTCGTCTGTGGCATGTCTTTCGCCTACTTCCTGGTGTTCCCCGTGGTCTTCGGTTTCATCATCGGCATCGCCCCCGTCGGCGTGGCCGTGATGACCGATATCAACAAATATCTGGATTTCGTCATCACCATGTTCCTGGCCTTCGGCATCACCTTCCAGGTGCCCATCGTGGTGGTGACGCTGGCTTATACCGGCCTGGTCGAGATTCGCCAGCTCAGGGAGGCGCGGCCTTATGTCATCGTCGGGGCCTTCGTGATCGGCGCCGTGTTCACTCCGCCGGACGTGGTCTCGCAGAGCATGCTCGCCTTGCCCCTGTGGCTGCTCTTCGAACTGGGCGTGGTCGTTGCCGCCTGGATGTTGCGCAACAAGGCCAAGGCCGAGGTCGAGCCGTCCTACGAGCCGATGTCCCTCTCGGACATGGATCAGGAGTTCGATCGGGTCGAGGAAGAACAGAAGAAGCTGTCCTGACGACCCTATTTGGTGCAAACGAAAGCGAAAACGCTCCTGCTTGGGGCGTTTTTTATTTTCCGGAGAGGGCGCACGCCCCGTCAAGTGGCTTTGTTGCGACTGTGGGCCGTCCCGGACTTCGCTAGACATTCACAACGATATCAGTGAGTTGGCTCTGTTTTCATGGGGCGTACTAGGGTCGGCGACTTTCTGGTGCGCGACGCCCTAAATTAAGGCATGACTCTTGCTTACAAATCACCCGTTTTTCAGGAGATCACTATGGATGCAATGAAATCGGGCGCGGACGTACTTTTCATATTGTTGGGCGCCATCATGGTGCTGGCCATGCATGCCGGCTTCGCCTTCCTCGAACTGGGGACGGTGCGCAGGAAGAACCAGGTCAATGCCCTGGTGAAGATACTCACCGACTTTTCGGTGTCTACCATCGCCTATTTCTTCATCGGCTATGGCATCGCCTACGGCGTCGACTTTCTCAGCGGCGCGGGCCACCTGGTACAGAAAAACGGCTACGAACTGGTGAAATTCTTCTTCCTGCTCACCTTCGCGGCGGCGGTTCCCGCCATCATCTCCGGCGGCATCGCCGAGCGCGCCCGCTTCAACCCGCAACTGGTGGCCACGTTCGTCCTGGTCGGTTTCGTCTACCCGTTTTTCGAAGGCATGGCCTGGAACAACAACTATGGCTTTGAAACCTGGGTCGCCACCAGCTTTGGCGCCAAGTTCCACGATTTTGCCGGTTCCGTGGTGGTGCATGCCGTGGGCGGCTGGATCGCCCTGCCGGCGGTGCTCCTGCTGGGCGCGCGCCGAGGCCGCTATCGCCACGATGGCCAGGTGGCCGCGCATCCGCCTTCCAGCATCCCCTTCCTGGCCCTGGGCGCCTGGATACTCACGGTGGGCTGGTTCGGCTTCAACGTGATGTCCGCGCAGACGCTGGACGCGGTCTCCGGCCTGGTGGCGGTGAACTCGCTGATGGCGATGGTAGGGGGCACGCTGGCCGCGTTGTTCGTCGGCAAGAACGACCCCGGCTTCATCCACAACGGCCCGCTGGCCGGGTTGGTCGCGGTGTGTGCCGGTTCCGACCTGATGCATCCGCTGGGGGCTCTGGCCACCGGTGCCATCGCCGGCGCGCTGTTCGTGTTGATGTTCACCATCACCCAGAATAAATGGAAGATCGATGATGTACTGGGCGTGTGGCCGCTGCACGGCCTGTGCGGCGCCTGGGGCGGGATCGCCGCCGGCATCTTCGGCCTGAAGAGCCTGGGCGGCATCGGCGGCGTGACCTTCGCCGCGCAACTGGTCGGCACCTTTACAGGTATCGGCATCGCCCTGGTCGGCGGTACGCTGGTCTACGGCGTGCTCAAGAAGACGGTGGGCATCCGCCTGGACGCCGAGGAAGAGTTCAACGGCGCCGACCTCTCCATCCACAAGATCTCGGCCACGGCGGAGCGGGAAACCAACTGGTAAGCCTCGCGCTCGTGGGCGCGTCCGGCCGCGATACGGCTGGCCGCCCGCCGGGTGGGGCGCGATCTAGCGCGGATCGTTGTCGCCGTAACGCCGCGCGACTTCCGCGAAGATGGCTTCGATCGCCTGCAAGGCATCGGCCACGTCGGGATCGAAGTGACGGCCGCGCCCTTGCTGGATGATGGCCAGCGCCCGTTCGTGCGTATAGGCCGGCTTGTATACCCGTTTGGAGATGAGGGCATCGTACACGTCCGCCACCGCCATCAGGCGCGCGGAAACCGGGATGGCTTCACCGGCCGTGCCCTGGGGATAGCCGCTGCCGTCCCATTTCTCGTGATGGCCGTAGGCGATTTCCCGCGCGTAGCGGAGAAAACCGCCCTGCTGTTCGCCGAGCTCGCCTTCCGCCTGGGCGATGGCGTCACGGCCATATTCGGCGTGGCGCCGCATTTCCGTCCATTCCTCCGGCGTGAGTTTGCCCGGTTTGCACAAGATGGCGTCCGGCACGCCCACCTTGCCTATGTCGTGCAGCGGCGCCGACTTGTAGAGCAACAGGATCGTCTCGTCGTCCAGATGCGGGCGGAAACGCGGGTGGTCGCGCAACTGCTCGGCCAGCGCCTTGACGTAATTCTGGGTGCGGCGGATGTGGTTGCCGGTCTCGTTGTCGCGCGCCTCGGCCAGGGAGCAGAAGGCGGTGATGGTGGCGCTCTGGGCCGCGATCATGTCCTGCTTCTGGCGCATCAGTTGTTCCGACTGGTCGAGGATTTTCTGGGTCCGCTCCATGACCAGTCCTTCCAGATCGACGTTGCGCTGTTTGAGCAGGCGGGTGAGTTGCCTCAGCTTGATCTGGTTGCGCACCCGCGCCAGCACCACGGGGGGCGAGAATGGCTTGTGGATGAAATCCTCCGCGCCCAGCGACAGGCCCTTCGCCTCGTCCGCGGGACTATCCAGGCTGGTGACGAAGAGGATGGGGATGTCGTGCAGGCGGGGGTTCGCCTTGACTCGACGGCAGACTTCGAAGCCATCGAGTTGCGGCATGACCACGTCGAGCAGTATCAGGTCGGCGCGACCTGCCCCGTCCAGGTACGCCAGCGCCTCCTGGCCACTTTGCGCGGCATGAACCCGATATTCCCCGCCCAGAAAGGCCTCCAGGATCAGGAGGTTTTCCGGCTGGTCGTCGACGATCAGGATGTGTTCGGCGGGCACGGTCCTCCCTGGTTTAATCGTTGTGGTGCGTGGGTCGATCGAGATGCTGCGCGAGCTCGAGGAGCAGGGCTTGCATCCCCATCGCCAGCTTATCGGCAGATTCTCCGGCCAGCTTGAGGGCTACCTGAGTGGCATTCTCAGTGGCCAGGCGCGCCTGCTCGTCCACAGCGCGCGCCTGCGCATACAAGCTCGGGGCCGCGAGATTGCCACTCAGACCCTTGAGGCTGTGGCCCAGGAAGGCCAAGGCCTCGAGGTCTCCCGCGCGCACCGCGCAGCGCAGCTTCTCCGGCGTCGCCGCATGACTCTCCAGTACCGTCCCCAGCAAGGTACGAATGAAGGCCGTGCGTCCGGGGAAGCGTGCATTCAGCACCGCCCAATCGATCAGGCCGGGCGCCTCGATTTCGTTCGTACCTTGAGCCGGCTCCGGAACGCTGGATTCCAGGCTCGGTTCGTGTGCCGGGGCGGCCGGGTCGCGCACTTGGCGCAAGATCGCGGCGATCAGGATGTCCGGGTCGATCGGCTTGCTGACCTGGTCGACCATGCCGGCGCTCAGTGATTTTTCACGCGCTTCGGCCAGCGCGTGGGCGGTGAGGCCGATCACCGGCAGTCCGGGGGCGAGATCACACAGGCGCCGGGTGGCTTCGAGTCCGTCCATCACCGGCATCTGCACGTCCATCAGCACCACGTCGAACGCCTCCGCTCCATGCTCTTTCAGACGATCCAGGACCTGCTGGCCGTTCTCCGCGAACACCACGGAAGCCCCCTCGTGTTCCAGGAAGTCTTCCAGGACCAGTCGGTTGAGCTTCACATCGTCCGCCGCCAGAACGCGCAGCCCGGCTAAGCGCGGCCCGCACTTCGCCGGGGCGATGGATTCCAGCGGCGCGGTCGACGCCGGCAGCGGCAGGCACAGGATGAAGTGACTGCCCGCGCCGGCTTCGCTTTCCACGCCGATATCGCCTCCCATCAGGCGCGCGAGGTTGCGGCTGATGGCCAGCCCCAGCCCGCTGCCGCCGAATTGCCGGGTGGTGGAGGCATCGGCTTGCTCGAAGGCGCCGAACAGGCGGGAGACCTGCTCCGGCGTCATGCCGATGCCGCTGTCTGACACCCGGAACAGGGTGTGTTCGCCTACCCGACGCACATCGAGCGACACATCGCCGGAGTCGGTGAACTTGATCGCGTTGCTCAGCAGATTGAGCAATATCTGCTCCAGGCGCAGCACGTCGCCCACGACCCAGGTGGGCAGATCGCCGGCGAGGTCGAGGCTCAGGGCCAGCCCCTTGGCGTCGGCGCGTTCGCGGGTCAGCCCGATGGCATGACGCAGCGTGGCGGCAAGCTCGAAGGGCCGCGTCTCCAGCGTCATCTTGCCGGCCGTGATCTTGGAAAAATCGAGGATGTCGTTGATGATGTTGAGCAGGTGTCGGCCGGCATCGAGTATGTGGCCGAAGGTTTTCCGCGACTCGTCCGATACGCTGTCGCGCTGGCCGATCCGCGCCATGCCGAGCACCGCGTTCATGGGCGTGCGAATCTCGTGACTCATGTTGGCGAGGAACTCGCTCTTCACCCGCGACAGGCGTTCGGCCTCCAGTTGTGCCGCCACCAGCTCGCTGGTGCGCGTCGCCACGATTTCTTCCAGGTGGTGGCGATGGCGATCCAGTTCCAGGCCGATGCGCTTCTTCTCGGTGACGTCCTCGCTGATCGAGACGTAATGGCGAGTGTTGCCCTGTGCGTCGAGGATGGGGGAAATGCTCTGGTAGGCGTAATAGACCTCGCCGTTTTTGCGCCGGTTGACCACTTCGCCACGCCAGGCCAGCCCATCCCTCAGCGACTGCCACATCGCCGTGAAGGTGGCGCTTGCTGTTTTGCCCGATTGCAGCCGCCTCGGGTTAGTACCCCGGACCTCCTCCAGGCTGTAGCCGCTGACTTCCGTGAACGCCTGGTTGACATATTCGATCTCGACCCGGTTGTCGGTGATGACGATGGCGTGGGAACTCTGTTCGACCGCGCTGGAAAGCTTCTGCAAGGTTTCCCTGGCCTCGATGCGCGCGCCGATGTCACGATGGAAGGCGAAAAAGCGGCCGCCCGAGACGGGGCAGTAGGAGGTGCTGACCTCGATGTCCAGGATGCGTCCGTCCTTGGTGCGGTGCCGCGTCTGGAAAAGCAACCGGCCCTCACGTATGCACTGTTCCATCCGCGCGGCCGTGTCCTCGGGACATTCCGTGGCATCCAGTTCCCAGGTATGCATGCTCAGCAAGGCTTCGCGACTGTAGCCGGACAGCCTTACATAGGCTTCGTTCACCTCCAGAAGGCGGCCCGACCTGTCCACCATCCAGAAACCGTCACCCGCGGTCTCGGCCACCTTCTGGTACATCTCCTCGCGTTCCTGCAACGCGGTTTCGCTACGCACGCGGGTGATGTAGGTGGCTAGGATACGCGCCACCGCCAGGAGAAAGGTTTCCTGTGCCGGCTGGCGCGGGGTGCCTGCTTTGAGTTGTACCACCAGAACCCCGAGCACCTGTTTTTCGGTCAGCAAGGGCAGGCAGTAATGGCCGTGGTCCGGCATGCCGGGATAAACGATCTCATGACGGGCATCGACATGGTCGGCGAACACGACCTGGCCGCTGGCCGCGGTCCGGCCGCAGAGGCAGCGCCCCAGAGGCAGGTGGCCGCAGTGCTCGATCACTTGTGGCATCAGGTTGTGGCTGACGCTCAGTTCCAGGCCTTCCCCGTCTTCGGCCATCAGGTGGATCGCGCCCTTGGGTGGGAGAGCCAGCCAGGATGTGCAAAGCAGTTGCTTCAAGGCGGTGGTGAGCGTCTCCTGCATCGATCCGCTTTGCAGCACGGTCTCCAATAGTTTCCGCGTGATGGTCTGGTGCTCGTGCTCCTGTCTGGCGATTTCCGCCACGCGGGTCAGTTCGGCGGTGCGTCTGGCCACCAGGGCTTCAAGATGTTCCTGCTTTTCCTGGCGTAGCCGCAGTTCCGATCGCAGCGTGTGCAAGGAAGTGACGTCCGAGAATGCGATCCGGAAAGAAGGGGGAGCGCCCTCCTGCGGGATGCTGACGCAGTCCATGTGGATCTGGATTTTTGAGCCGTCGGAGCGGCACAGCGTGAGGTCGAGGCGCTGCTTGTCCGCGTTTGCCAGTCCGTCCAGGAAGGTTTGCCGCCAGCGTTCGCGGTCGGCATCGTCCACACGGAACTCGAAGTGGTAGTCGATCAGATTCTTGCGTTCCTCACCCAGGAGCACTGCGCCCTCTAGGTTGATCTGGGTGATCTGTCCGCCTGCGCTGAGGGTCGCGTAGCCGACCGGAGCCAGTTCGTACAGGTCGACATAGCGGTCGCGCGAGGCCCCCAGCTCGAACTGGGACAGGCACAAGGCCTCGTTTTGCATCTCCAGTTCGATTCGATGCACCTGGAGCTCGTGCAGCAGGGCGTCATGGGGGTCGGCTGGCGCGACACCCGTTGCCTGCTCCGCTTCTTCCCGCAGTCGCGACTTGCCGTTTTCCGAGTGATACATTCCCGTCCTTCACGAGGTTGATCCCGCCCGCCTGCCGGAATACTTGTACATTATGCACGGGTATCGAAGCTAGGCGTGTGGGGCGTAGAGCGCGCGCATTTGGCGGCGGCGATCGTCCTCGCCCTGGCAGCGGTCACCCCGGCGTCGCCTGATTCATGCGCATCAGCCGCCCGGCCAGGCTGGCGATGATGCGACGGGCCAGCGGCGCCGAGTAGTGCATCAGTTCTTCCAGCATTTCCGGGGGCAGCACCAGAGCGGTCACGCTGCCTTGCGCGCGCACCGTTGCGGTGCGGCGCTCTCCCAGGAGGTAGGCCATTTCCCCGAACAGTTCGCCCTCGCCCAGTTCACCCAGGTGCTTTTCCCCGCCGCCCAGGGTCTTGAACAAACCCACTTTTCCCGAATATAGGAAGAAGGCCTCGCTCGAAGCGTCGCCCTCGCGGATCAGGACCTCGCCCTCGCCGTAAGTCTGGCCGTATTTGGCCAGCAGGCGATTGGCGCGGGCGAAGACCAGGTTTTCCAGCTTGCCCGCTCCCTGGCCCGCGCCGCCGAGGAAGAGTTTTTCCAGGGCGGCCACATCCACCTTGGTCAGGGCATAGAGAAACTGCGACCAGAAATAGAAAATCAGGCAGGCGAGGTAGGCGCCGATCAGGATGAACACCACGCCCCCCAAAGCGCCGTAGACCGCCTGATATTTCTCGACCCGGTAGAAGTGCCCGAAGCCGGTATAGAGCAGACCCAGGGTGAGCGTGGTCAGGCCGCTGACGACGAAGCTGGGGAGCGCGCCCGGTCGGCGCAGGGGCATGCGCCGCAGGACCAGGTAGAGCAGGCCCCAGATCGAGCCGATGCCCAGGACCAGGTTCAGTCCCTTGAAAAGCGCGCCGCGGCCGACGCCGATCATCTCCACGCTGGCGAGGAAATTGAGCACTGCCTGCAAGGTTACGGTCAGGCCGACCAGGCCGAATGCCAGGGGAATGATGATCAGCGGCAGGGCCCAGTTGAACACGAAATGGCGCTTGGCTTCGTCGGGGAATATCACCCGGAAGGCGCTTTGCAAGGCGTTGATCAGGCCACGCGAAGACAGGGCCAGGGTCAGGAGGCCGACGCCGCTGGCGGAGAGGGCAGCCTTCTGGGGGATGACTCCGAGGCTGATGAGCCGCTCCAGTTGGAATTGATCGTACAGCGCGGCCAGCACCATGGAGGCCAGCGCCGAAGTCTCCGCCAGGTGCGCCAGCAGGTGCGCGCCGAAGGTGAGCAGCAACACCAGGGGGGCGGCGGACAGCAGAAAATAGAAGGCGGTAGCGGCGGCGTGGTTGGTGAGCTCGTTCTTCACGAACAGTCGCCAGGCGGTGTAAGCCGTCTGCAGCAGCCAATCGAGGCGGTTTTTTTGGGATTCCTGCAACTGGATGAGAGACATGAGTTTGAGAGCGCGGTGGAAAGTCGGTGGGGACGCTAAAATGCGCCATTTTCTCAGCCAGGAAAACCCCATGACGAGTCCCTCGCTAGTGCGTCCTTTCGCCGCCCTTCGTCCCGCTCCCAGGCGCGCGCCGGAAGTGATCGCGCCGCCTTACGACGTGCTCAACAGCGAAGAAGCGCGCGGGCTGGCAGAAAATCGGCCGTGGAGCTTTCTGCACATCTCCAAACCGGAGATCGACCTACCTCTCGGCACCGACCCCTATGCGCCTGAGGTCTATGCCAAGGGCGCGGAAAACCTGAAGAACATGCGCGACGCCGGGGTGCTGCGGCAGGACGACTCGCCTTGCTATTACGTCTACCGTCTCATCATGGGCGAACACGTTCAGACGGGCCTGGTGGCCGTGGCCAGCGTGGCCGACTACGACACGAACCGCATCCGCAAGCACGAGTTTACCCGACCCGACAAGGAAGACGACCGCGTGCGCCAGATCGACGCGCTCGACGCCCAGACCGGTCCGGTGCTCCTGGCCTATCCCCACGCCCCGGAAGTGGACGCCATCCTCGCCGCCGCCACACAAGTCACGCCGGATGCCGATGGCGTCGCCGAAGGTGTTGCGGGCAGCGCGGTGCGCCACAGCCTCTGGGTGATACGGGACGGCGCGAGCATCGCCCGCCTGACGGCCTTGTTCGATGCCCTGCCGGCCCTCTATATCGCCGATGGTCATCACCGTTCGGCCTCCGCCAGCCGGATCTGCGCGTCTAGGAAAAACGCGAATCCTGCCCACACGGGGGCCGAGCCCTACAATTATTTTCTTTCCGTGATCTTCCCCCACCACCAGATGACCATCCTGGATTACAACCGGGTCATCAAGGACATGAATGGCCTCTCCGAGCCCGAGTTCATGGCTCAGGTCGCGGAGAGCTTCCTGATCGAAATGTGGGACTGCGCGGTGAAGCCGGCCGCGCCGGGCGAGTTCGGCCTGTATCTCAAAGGCCGCTGGATCAAGCTGACCCTCCGCCCCGACCTGATTCCCGCCGACCCGGTGGGGCGGTTGGACGTCAGCTTGCTGCAGAACAACCTGATCGCTCCCATCCTGGGCATCCTTGACCCGCGCCGCGACAAGCGCATCGACTTCGTCGGCGGCATCCGTGGCTTGGCCGAGCTGGAGAAGCGCGTCGATTCCGGCGAAATGGCCCTGGCCTTCTCGCTCCACGCCACGCGCATGGAGGACCTGATGGCCGTGGCCGACGCCCATGAAGTCATGCCGCCCAAGTCCACCTGGTTCGAACCCAAGCTGGCCGACGGTCTGGCTTCGCACGTGCTTTGAAGCGGATATCTTGAAACTCCTCGCCTTCGATACCGCCAGCGAATGGTGCTCTGCCGCGCTCTGGATCGACGGCGCGGTGAGTTTTCGCGCCGTGCACGCGGGACAAAAGCATTCCGAGCTGTTGGCCCCGATGCTGGGCGAGCTGCTGGCCGAGGCGGGCCTCAGTTATCGCCGTCTCGATGGCCTGGCCTTCGGTAGTGGGCCGGGCTCCTTCACGGGTTTGCGCATCGCCTGCGGCGTGGCCCAGGGCCTGGCCCTGGGCGCGGATCTGCCGGTGCTGGGGGTGTCCACCCTGGAAGCCCTGGCCGAGGAAGGCTGGGCGGCGAGCTCTGCGAGCGCCCCTTTGGCGGAGGCGGGCGAAGTCCTGGCCTGCCTGGATGCGCGCATGCACGAGGTCTATGTCGCGCTATACCGGCGCGAGGGGTCGGGCTGGCACCTCCTGTTCGGGCCGGTCGTGTGCGCGCCGCAAGCCGCGCCGCGACCGCAAAGCGTGAACTGTATCGGCGCCGGCCCGGGGTTTTCCGCCTATCCGCTGCTGGGCGAGGGGGTGGCGCGCATCGCCGCCGACGCCATCCCCCATGCCCGCGCCATCGTCAGGCTGGCCGCCCCGCGCTTCTCCGCCGGCATGTTCGGCCCGCCGGAAACGGCCGAGCCGCTCTATGTGCGCGACAAGGTCGCTTTGAAAGTCTGCGAGCGATGAGTGCCCTCCTGAAACCGCAGGCCATGGCTTTCCGGCCGATGCGATCGGAGGATCTGGATGCCTTGATCCGGATCGAGCGCGCTTCCTATCCTTATCCCTGGACCCTGGGCAATTTCCGCGACTGTCTGGATTCGGGCTATTCCACCTGGGTGGGGGAGGTCGAAGGTGAGTTGGCCGGCTACTGGGTGATGATGCAGGCCGTGGACGAAGGCCACATCCTCAACTGTTGCATCGCCCCTGCCTGGCAGGGACGGGGGTTTGGCTACAGCCTGATGCGGCACCTCATCGCCACCGCTCGCGGCAACGCCACGGTAACGCTCTACCTGGAAGTGCGGCCATCCAATACTCGCGCGGTGAATCTCTATCAGCGCCTCGACTTCGACAGCATCGCCTTGCGTCGCAATTACTATCCCGCCGATCAGGGGCGCGAAGACGCCTTGGTCATGAGGTTGATCCTATGAGCCTCGCGCGCGCGGAGATTTTCAGGGAACTGGGCCTGCTGCCGGTCTGGCGGCTGCAAGGTTCCGCACAGGCAGGCGCAGCCGAAGCTGTAGCGCAGGCATCCCTGCCTGCGTCTGCTCGTCCATACCTGACACAAGGCATCCATACCCGCGGCTACCTGCCCCATGTC
Organism: uncultured Pseudomonadota bacterium; assembly: GCA_903835655.1. Lineage (GTDB taxonomy): Bacteria > Pseudomonadota > Gammaproteobacteria > Burkholderiales > Thiobacillaceae > PFJX01. The sequence continues at coordinate 45,839 of CAILNT010000008.1, forward strand.
AAGGCCGAGGGTGCGAGCTACTTCGTCACCTTTCGCCTGGCCGACAGCCTGCCCCAGGAAGTCCAGGAGCGTTGGCGCGAACTGCCGGAAATCGAAAGAGCCCGGGAAGTGGAACGCCATCTCGATACGGGCGCCGGCGAATGCCTGCTGGCCCGGCCGGAGTTGGCGGATTTGGTGGTCCAGGCCCTGCGCCACCACGAAGACCGCTATGTCTTGCACGACTTCGTGGTCATGCCCAATCACGTACATTTGCTGTTGACCCCGGGGCCGGGCCAGACCTTGAGCGATATCCTGCATGGCATCAAGTCATGGACTGCGCAAGAGTTCAACGTTCTACTGGGGCGCTCCGGAGTGCTCTGGCAGCGCGAGAGCTTCGACCGTGTGGCGCGGGACGACGACGAGATGCAGCGTCTCGCCGCCTACATCCGGCACAATCCGGTCAAGGCAGGGTTGTGCGCGGAGGAAGCCGGTTTCCGCTGGAGCAGCGCGTGGCAAGACGCAGGCAGGGATGCCTGCGCTACACGGGGCAGCCCAGCCGTCGTGCCGGATGCACGCGTCGCCGTAGCGCAGACATCCCTGCCTGCGTCTTCTTCGAAAGAGGTGGCCTCCCCTGTAGCGCAGACATCCCCGCCTGCGTCCTCCTCGAAAGCGGCGGCTCCTGATGTAGCGCAGGCATCCCTGCCTGCGTCTTTTGACCCCAGCAGCCTCGACTGGCCCGCCCTTACCGCCGCCATCAGGGGGTGCAGCCTCTGCGGTCTGCACAAGAGCCGCACCCAGTCCGTCCCTGGCGTCGGCGACCTCCGGGCCGAATGGCTGTTCATCGGCGAGGCGCCGGGAGCGGACGAGGATCGTCAGGGCGAGCCTTTCGTCGGCCAGGCCGGCAAGCTGCTGGACGCCATGCTGGGGGCGCTGCGCCTGAAGCGCGGCGAGAACGTCTACATCGCCAACATCCTGAAATCACGCCCGCCGGGCAACCGCGATCCGCTCCCGGAAGAGGTGGCCGCCTGCCTGCCCTATCTACAGCGGCAGATCGACCTGATTCAACCCAAGCTCATCGTCGCCGTCGGCCGCATCGCTGCGCAAAACCTGCTGGTGACCGACACCCCCATAGGCAAGCTGCGCGGGCACGTTCACGAATATCGCGGCATCCCCCTGGTGGTCACCTATCACCCGGCCTACCTGTTGCGCAGCCCCGCGGACAAGGTGCGCGCTTGGGAAGATCTGGTGCTGGCCGCGAACACGATGCAGCGTCTGCGCTGACCGTTCATGGCCGGAGATCCTTCCCTCTCCCCAACCCCCACTCCCGCACGCGGGCGAGGGGCGGTTTGAGCGCCGCTGTGCGTCGTTCACGTTAAACCATGCTCAACGCCCTCTGGGTCGGTTTCGTTCTGACCGCCTTTGGCGCGGCCGTGGTGCGCTTCCTGGGCGGCGATCCGGGGATATTCGCGGCGGTGATGCAGGCCGCTTTCGCCGCGGCGAAGACGGCTTTCGAGGTGGCTCTGGGGCTGACCGGGGTGATGTGTTTGTGGCTGGGTGTGATGAAGATCGGTGAGCGCGCCGGGTTCCTCTCGCTCCTGGGGCGTTGGCTGTCCCCCCTGTTCGCGCGCCTGTTCCCCGAGGTGCCGAGCGGGCATCCCGCCCTGGGTTCGATGACCATGAACATGGCGGCCAATCTCCTCGGCCTGGACAACGCCGCCACGCCCATGGGCCTGAAGGCCATGCGCGAACTGCAAGAATTGAATCCCGACAAGGACACGGCCAGCAACGCGCAGATCCTGTTTTTGGTGCTCAACGCTTCGTCGGTGACCCTGTTGCCGGTGACCATCTTCACCTACCGCGCTCAGATGGGGGCGCATGATCCCAGCGATGTCTTCATTCCCATACTGATGGCCACCTACTGCTCCACGCTGGCGGGTTTCCTGTTCGTCGCGGCCGTGCAGCGCATCCGCCTGGATGCCGTGGTCCTGGCCTGGATGGGCGGCATCAGCGCAGTTGTGGGCGGCCTGGCCTGGCATTTCGCGCATCTGCCGGGGGCTGTCATGACTACGCAGTCGTCGCTGGCGAGCAATTTTCTGCTCTTGGCCCTGCTGGTGATCTTCCTTGTGGGCGCCATGGTGAAGCAGGTGAATGCCTACGAGGCCTTCATCGAGGGCGCGAAGGAGGGTTTTGCCACAGCCGTGAACATCATTCCTTATCTGGTGGCGATGCTGGTAGCCATCGCCATGTTGCGCGCCAGTGGGGCGCTTCCGGGGGCCATCGAAGCGGTGCGCGCCGGCGTGACGGCCTCGGGGCTGGACGCCGCCTGGGTGGACGGCCTGCCGACCATGCTGATGAAGCCGCTGTCCGGCTCCGGCGCGCGGGCGATGATGGTGGAAACCATGCGGGCTGCAGGCGCGGATTCCTTCGCCGGCAGGCTGGCCTGCGTGATCCAGGGTAGCACCGAGACGACTTTTTATGTGCTGGCGGTCTATTTCGGTTCGGTGGGCATCCAGCGCGTGCGCCATGCCGTGGCCGGTGGCCTGGTGGCCGACCTAGGGGGCTTCGTCGCGGCGGTGTTCGCAACTTACCTTTTCTTTGGTCGATGAACGAGATTCTTTGGGGAAATGAAGCATGTGGCTGCGTGTCCGTACACTGCTGGTGAAGATGCCGACGCGTATCGCGTTCGGCCTGGTCGCAGCCTATTTTCTGTTCGCCTGGTTCGGCTTCGAGCCGCTGCTGAAGTGGGCGGCGCCGAAGTACATCACCGCCAAGAGCCAGCACACATTGAGCCTGGACTCCGCAAGTTTCGATCCGCTGGCACTCTCCCTCGACATCAAGGGTCTGAAGCTCGCCTTGCCGGATGGCAAGCCGCTGCTGGCCTTTGCCGAGTTGTTCGTCGATTTCGACGCTTCCAGCCTGTGGAAGCGGGCCTATGTTTTTCAGGACATCCGCCTGGTGGCGCCGCATGCCTGGGTCGAACTGCGTCCGGACGGCAGCCTGAACTGGAACGCATTGCTCGCGGCATTCAAATCCAAGGACGATGAGCCCGACAAACCGCTGCCGCGCCTCTTGATCCGCCAGCTCAGCCTGGAAAAAGGGCGGGTCGAGGTGACCGACCGCAAGGTGGCGGGTGGTTTTTCAACCGTCCTGGCCCCGCTCGATATCCGCCTGAGCGTGCTTTCCACGCTGCCGGACGACAAGGGGGCCTACACGCTCGCCGCCACCACGCAGCAGGGCGCGCGCATCCGCTGGAAGGGGGCGCTCGGCCTGAAGCCCATCGCCGCCAGCGGTGAACTGGGGGTCGACCGGGTGACACTGGCGCGACTTTGGCCCTACGCCGGCGCGAAGTTGAACCTCGCGCCGCCCTCCGGCACTGCGGCCATGTCCTTGCATTACCGCCTGGGCTATGCCGACGGGCATCTGTCGTTGAGCCTGGATCGACTCGATTTCAGCCTGGAAGGCCTGGGTTTGCGTGGCAAGGCGGCCGATCACGATGCCTTGTTCCTGAATCGCCTGGCGCTGCGAGGCGGCCACTTCGACCTGGATCGGCGGCAACTCGATCTCGGCGAGATCGCGCTGAGCGGTGGCCGGGTGGTCCTGTCCCGCGACCGGGCCGGGCACCTGGATGTGATGGACTGGTTGCCCGCGCCAGCCCATGCCGCCACACCGGCGGCCCCCGTGGCCGGGCCGGACGCCCTCACGCCCGAAGCCCAGGGGGGAGGGGAGCCATGGCGCGTGAGTCTCGCAAGGTTCTCGCTCGACGCCCTGGGCGTACGCGTGCGCGATGCCGGTTTCGCCACACCTCTGGACGCGGAAATCGGCAATACGCAGTTGAGCTTCAGCGCGCATGTCGAGGCGGGTGGGCCGCAAACGCAGGCCTTGCTCGATGAACTCGGCGTGTCGCTCTCCGATCTGCGTCTGTCGGCCGGCAAGAAGTCGCTGTTCGCCCTGGGTAGCATCCGCCTGGAAGGCGGGCGCATCGATCTGGCCGCCCGCACGGCGCAGGTCGGCCGGGTGGCGTTGGCGAACGGCAAGGTGGAGGTGCTGCGCGACGCCCATGGGGGCATCGCCCTGCTGGATGCATTGAAGCCGGTCGCGGCCATTGGCTCGCCCGCTAGGGCTGGCGTGGCGCAGAGCGATGCACCGCCCTGGCATTACCGGGTGGGATCGGTTGGTCTCTCCGGTTTCCAGATCGGTCTGCGCGACGAGAGCGTGCGGCCCGCGGGCGGACTGACGCTGCAAGGGATCGAGGCGAACGCAGAGGGCTTGAGCGAAAACCTGAAGACGTCGCTGCCGGTGAAGCTCGCTTTCCAGGTCAAGGAGGGGGGGCGCTTTCAGGCCGAGGGCAAGCTGGTGCCCGCCCGGCCCAGTGCCGATATCCGGCTGAAACTCGATGGTCTGGCCCTGGCCCCGGTGCAGCCCTGGTTGGGACAGGCCGCGAATCTGCTGCTGGCCGACGGCCGCCTTTCCACCCAGGGGCGGGTGCGCTACGACGCCGAGGCGGGGGCGGACCGGCAGGTCGGCTTCACCGGCGGTTTCTCGGTCGACGGCTTGTTGCTCAACGAGGGCGATACCGGGACGCGTTTCCTGGCCTGGAAACAATTGTCCAGCGACACGGTCAGCGCCACGCCCGCTGGGCTGGATATCGGCCTGCTGCGTCTGGCCGGTCTGGACGCGAAGCTCATCATCAATCCGGACAAGTCGACCAACCTCAAGAAGATCCTCCGCGGCGCCGAAACCACGCAGGCCAAGCCCACGCAGGTCATCAAACCCACGGATCTGGCGAAACCCGCTCCCTCCGTGGCCTCCGGGGGAGGCGCCGGGAGCGAGGGGAAGAACTTCAGGGTCAACATCGACCGGGTTCGGGTCGCGGGCGGGGGGCTCGATTTCGCCGACCTCTCCCTGAAATTGCCCTTCGGTACCCACATCCACGATCTCGAGGGCACCCTCGACGGCCTATCCAACCAGCCGGGCAGGGTGGCGCAGCTGGAACTGGACGGACAGGTGGACGAGTACGGCCTGGCGCGCGCGGCGGGGCAGGTCAACCTGTTCGATCCCACCGGCTTCATGGACATCAAGACCGTGTTCAAGAACGTCGAGATGACCAACCTGACGCCCTATACGGCGACGTTCGCGGGCTACAAGGTCGCTTCCGGCAAGCTCTCGCTCAACCTGGAATACAAGATCAAGCAGCGCCAGTTGCAAGGCGAGAACCAGGTCATCCTGGACAAGCTGATCCTGGGGGAGCGCCTGGAAGGCCCCGACATCCAGCACCTGCCCCTGGAACTGGCGATCGCCCTGCTCAAGGATGCGGATGGTCGCATCGACCTGGGGCTGCCGGTCTCGGGCAGTCTGGACGATCCGCAGTTTAGCTATGGCCGCATCATCTGGAAGGCCATAGGCAATGTCCTGACGAAGATCGTCACCTCGCCGTTCCGCGCCCTGGCCAGCTTGTTCGGCGGCAGCGGCGAGAAGCTGGAGAGCCTCGCCTTCGAGCCGGGGGAGGCGGGCCTGACGCCACCCGAGAAGGAGAAGTTCAAGCAACTGGCCCAGATTCTGGGCAAGCGCCCTGGCCTGGCCCTGACCGTCCACGGCGCGTGGGGTGTGGGCGTGGATCGCCCGTTGCTGAAAGCGCGGCAACTGCGCCGCGGCGTGGCCGGGCAGATGGGCCTGAAGCTGGCGCCGGACGAGGATGCCGGCCCGATCTCGACCGCCAACCCAAAGGTGGCAGCCGCGCTGGAATCGCTCTACGCCGCCCGCATCGGCGATACGGCCTGGAAGTCGCTGCAAGCCCGGTGGCTCCAGGCCAATCCGGGGAAGACGAGCGGTACGGGCAAGATGATGTCGCGGCTGAAAGGGCTGTTCAAGCAGGAGGAAGCGCTCTCCGTGGCGGATAGGGGCGCGCTCGCGGGGGCGGATCTGCACGCCTTGCTCTACGATCGCCTGCTGGAGCGCGAGGAGGTCAGCGACGCGGTCCTGAAGCAGCTCGCCGTGCGTCGTGCCCAGGCCGTCGTCGCGGGGCTGGTCGCCGCCGGTGCGCCGAGCGAGCGCGTGCAGACGGGGGCGATCGAGGCTTACCCGGGGGACGGCCAGGTTGTGCCGGCGAAGCTGGAGCTGGGCGTGGCCGTAAAGCGCTGAGGGCGCGCTTCAAGCTAGCCCAGGCTGGCGTTACCGGGCGGCCGGTCCGATCGTGTTCAGAACGATGATGCGCGCGCGCCTGGCGTGCGCGGCGTTGCATGACGCCTCCCGTTCCTTCCTGGTACGGGCATATTCACCTAGGTAGCGATCGAGTGCCGCGCCTGGCTGCAACGTGGCGAGGGCCGCGTGGTGCTCGCTGCATTCCCTCTCCGTCAGCAGACGGTGGCAGGGCGGGGCCGGTTCCGCAGCCGCGGCCAAAGAGGTCAGCAGAAAGGACAAGAGCAAGAGTTTGTTTTTCATGACAGTCTCCCGAGCAGGTGGCTAAGGTCGCCAATATAGCGCAAGAACCATACTAAATCACTCGGGATATAAGTATTCTCTAAATTATATTTAACTTATTGAACGGTGCCACCTCGTTACTGGATGGCTTTCAGGAAGGCGTCGACCTCGATCCTGGCGAGAGCCGCCTGTTTGCCGCACTCGCTCGGATCGGAGGCCTTGGCCGCGACTTCCAGTGCGCGGGCATGGACCTCGCCTCGGCGGGCGGAGAAGGTTGCGAGTACGCCTTTGAGCGTGTGGGCGGCGCGTATGAGGCGACTCCAATCGGCGGCTTCCAGGGCGGCGTCGATTTCGTTGAGATAGTTGGGCGCGTCGGCTACGAACATGTCGATCAGCGTGGCGAGCAATTCCTCATCGTCGGCAATGCGCGAGAGGGCGTCGGCGCGGTCGTAGATCGGAAGGCCTGATTCCTCTGGGGGGCTGGGTGCGACGGGAGGCGGACTGGCCAGGGTGGTCCGCTCGCCCAGGACGCGTTCGATCTCTTGAAACAGGACCTCGGGCTTGACCGGCTTCGAGACATAGCCGTCCATGCCGGCATCCAGGCAGCGTTCGCGGTCGCCCTGCATGGCGTTGGCGGTCATGGCGATGATGGGGATGTGGCCCTGTTCTTCCTCGCGGATGCGGCGGGTGGTCTCGAGGCCGTCCATCTCCGGCATCATCATGTCCATCAGCACCAGGTCGTGGCCGCCGCCACGCCAGGCTTCCAGCGCCAGGCGGCCATTGTCGGCGACGCTGACCGTGTGGCCCTGTTTTTCCAGGAGTTTGACGGCCAGTTTCTGGTTCACCGGGTTGTCCTCGGCGAGCAGGATTACGTATTTTCTCCTCTCCTCGCGCAGGCTGTGACGGGTGATGAGTTGGCTGGTGTCTGCTTGGCCGAGTGCGGCTTCCATGGCTTCCCTTAATTCGGTCAGTGCGATAGGTTTGGTGAGGTAGGCGCTCAGGCCGAGCTCCTTGCAGCGGGTGGCATCGCCGCGCAGCCCAGCGGAGGTGAGCATGAGCAGGCTGGTGCCCGCGTGCGCGGGATCATGGCGCAGTTCCTGGGCGACCGCGAAGCCATCCATGCCAGGCATCCGGGCATCGAGCAGGACCAGGCGGTAAGGCTCGCCCTGGATGCGAGCCTGCTCGATCTTGTGCATGGCGTCGGCGCCATCGCGGGCGAGGTCATGGCGTACATGCAGGCGTTTGAGCATGAGGCTCATGACGTGCAGGTTGGTCGGCTGGTCGTCCACGGCGAGCACCCGAACCGCTTTCAGCAGGGCTTCGCGGGAGGCGACATTCTCCGGCTCGACGCTGAGTTTCAGCCAGATCTGGAAGAGGAAGCGGGAACCTCGCCCCGGTTCGCTCTCCACGCGGATCGAGCCGCCCATCATCTCGATGAGTTGCTTGGTGATGGTGAGCCCCAGCCCGGTGCCGCCGTATTTTCGGGTTACCTGGCCGTCCGCCTGGGCGAAGGCGGAGAAGATGTCGCTTTGCTGGTCGGGAGCGATGCCGATGCCGGTGTCATGGACGCAGAATTCCAGGCAAATCCCTGCTCGATGTATGGATTTGTGGCAACCTGCCACTTCGATGCCAACCTCCCCCTGTTCGGTGAACTTGATCGCGTTTCCAAGCAGGTTGATAAAGATCTGCTTCATCCGCGCCGGATCGCCGATGACGAATCGGGGCGTGTCCTCGCCCAGGTCGTAACTGAGTTCCAGGCCCTTGAGCACGGCGCGTGGGGCGAGCGACTTGAGCGTTTCGCCGACCAGGTCGATCAGGTCGAAATGGACTTCCTGGATGTCGAGCTTGCCGGCTTCGATCTTGGAGAAGTCGAGGATATCGTTGATGACGATCAGGAGGTGGTCGGCGGAGTTTTTTACCAGGTTCAGGTACTCGCGCTGTTCGCGGCTGAGGTCGGTTTCCAGCGCCAGGTCCGCCATGCCGATGATGCCATTCATGGGGGTGCGGATTTCATGGCTCATGTTGGCGAGAAACTCGCTCTTGAGGCGGTTGGCGGCTTCCGCGGTCTTGCGCGCCAGCGCGAGTTCGCCGTGCTGGGTACGCATCTGCAGGTTGAGCTCGGCGAGTTCCTGCTTCTGCCGCTCGGCCTCGGCGAGTGCGGCCGAGAGTTCATTGGTGCGCTGGCGGATCATCACATCCAGTTCCGAAGCCAGGCGGCGCAGGCTCTGGTTACTCTGGTAGAGCTCCAGCGATTTTTCTTCGAGGATGCGCTCCGCTTGTTTGCGGGCGTTGCGCTCGCGATCGAAGCGCGCTTGCCAGACGGAGTCGCTCATGGATCAGCCTCGGCGGGTAAGGATGAAGCGGGTTTGGGCACCGGGTTGGCCGTGGATGGCCTCACTCCGGACTTCGATGTCTTCGCCGAAGTGTGCCACGCAACCTTCGATCAAGCCCCACGCCAGGTCGGAAAAGGGATGAGGGGAGTAGTACGTCAGGATCAGGCCGAATTTCCCTTTTTCCACTTCGAAGGTGGGCGGTTCTGCGTCCGGGTAGAGCTTGCGGACTTCCGCATGGATCACGTTCTCGATGCCGGAGAGGAACTGGAAGCTGCCGCCGTCCATGCCATGGAAAAAACGCGGGTAGGCCAGGGCGAAGCGGCCGAACAGGTGCTTGCCAAAGGTGCGCTCCAGTTCGGGCGTGGCGATTCCCGTCGCTTGGGAAAGGGCCAGCACCAGGGCGATGATCTCCTCGTGGGGGTACGTGCCTACCGACGTATAACTGCCGCCGGAGGCGACCCTGGAGTCCGCGATGATGGCGTCCACCATGTCCAGCGACCAGGTGGCTTCCACCATTTCCATGAATTCCGTGAAGATCATGCCTTTCATGCTTGAATTCTCAGTTGACTGCTAGCCACCGGGTGTCTCCATGATGACTCGGGTGATTTCCCGCTTCAACTCGTCGAAGCGGATCGGTTTGGCGACATAGCCATCGGCACCGCCCTCCAGGAATCGCTCCATGTCCCCGCGCATGGCGTGGGCGGTGACGGCGATGATGGGCGTCTTATGGCCCACGCCACTTTGTGCCTCGATCTCACGGATGCGGGCGATGGCACCCATGCCGTCCAGGGTGGGCATCATCATGTCCATCAGGATCAGGTCGAAACGGCCCGGAGCGAAGGCCGCCACCGCTTGTTCGCCATCTTCCGCCACGAGGACGCGATGTCCGAGTTTGCCCAGGAGCGTGATGGCCAGTTTACGGTTCACCGGATTGTCTTCCGCGATCAGAACCTGTAAACCGGTGAGACTGACCATGTCCTCGTCGCCCATCGCGGCGCCCGAGCCTTGGGCCGCATCGACGGCCACATAGGGCAGGAGGAAATGGAAGTCGGTGCCCTGGCCTTCCTCGCTCTCCACCCAGAGGCGCCCCCCCATCAGATCGACCAGTTTGCTGGAGATGGTCAGGCCCAGGCCCGTGCCGCCGTATTTGCGCGTGATCGAGCCATCCGCCTGGGTGAAGGCATCGAAGATGGAATCCAGATTCTCCCGGGCGATGCCGATGCCGCTGTCGCTCACGCACAGATGCAGACAGTCGAGTGCATCGTAGGGCGCGTCGGCGGCGATTCCGCCATGCCCGAACCTGCCCTGTTCGCAGTATTTTCGATTCACGGCCAGGGTGACGCCGCCCTCATGGGTGAATTTGACGGCATTGCCGATCAGGTTGACCAGCACCTGGCGTATGCGACCGGGATCGCCGGCGATTTGCAGGGGGAGGTCGTCCGCCATTTCCAGTGTGAGCGTCAGATCCTTTTGTTTGGCGCGCACTTCCAGTCCGCGCAAGGTCTCTTCCAGCATGGGACGCAGCATGAACGGTTCGTGCGCGATGCTGAGCTTGCCGGCCTCGATCTTCGAGAAGTCGAGTATGTCGTTGATGATGCCCAGCAGGTGATGCGCCGAAGTCTGGACCAGGATCAGGTATTCACGCTGTTCCGGATTCAGGTCGGTATCCAGCGCCAGTTCGGTCATGCCGATGACCCCGTTCATGGGGGTGCGGATCTCGTGGCTCATGTTGGCCAGGAATTCGCTCTTCATGCGGTTGGCTTTTTCCGCCACGTCGCGGGCGTTGCGCATCGACTCTTCCGCCAGGCGGCGCGCGGTGATGTCGCGGTACTGCCAGAGGTGGCCGTAATCGGCGCCGGCTACCCGAATCGGCACGAAGTCGCGTTCCACCACGCGTCCGTTGGCCAGGATCAGTTCTTCCCCGACAACCGGCCGACACGCGCCGAGGACCTGGGCGATGCGTTCGGGGAAGGTCGCGGCATCGGCGAACTGGGCCTTGATGGCCTCGGCCACCGGCGCGCAATCCAGGCCGATCAGACTCTCTGGCGAGTCCTTCAGGCCGAACATGCGACACAGGGAGCGATTGACCAGGACGATACGGCGGTCTTCGTCCTCCACCAGGATGCCGGCCTGGAGGTTTTCGATCAGGGCGGACAGGCGCGAGGTGGTGCGTTTCAGGTGGAGGACGGCCTGTTTGCGCTCGGTGATGTCGCGTGCCACGGCAATCCGGTAGGGCATGCCGTAGAGAGTGAAGTGGGACAGGGTGAGGTCGGTGGGAAAACTGCGCCCGGTCTTGCGCAGGGCCGTGGTTTCCGCCTGAAGCTTGTCCTCTCCTCCGATCGGCGCGAGGCGCTCCCAGTCTGGCACCAGTTGTGCCGCAGGCAGGCCCACCAGCTCGTGTTCCGCATAACCGAACAAGTCGCAGGCAGCGGCGTTGGCGCTCTCCACCATGGCATCGGCGTTGACGGTGAGCAGGGCGTCGGAAATGTTGCCCAACACCGCTTCCATGCGCTGGTTGGCGGCGGAAAGCGACATTTCTTTCGTGTACAGCCAAAGCGAGGTCTCATTGAGGGCGTTCACCAGCGCACGGATCTCATCCGCGCCTCGGTATTCGGGCATCTGCTCACCCAACTTGCTGGTGAGCTCGCCGGCGAAGCGCGCCGCTTCGCGCACGACCCGGACCGGACGGTGCAGCAGGCCGATGACCAGGAAGACGCTGATCGAGCTGGAGAGCAGCACGGCGAGGATGCCGTCGCGGATGATGTCGCGCAGGCCGTTCTTCAGCGTGGTGGTGTCGGCTTCGAGTTGCAGGGCGCCGTCGTAGCCGTATTCGGCCAGGGAGCGCCAGAGCACCAGACGCTGCGCGTTCCAGGCGAACTGGTGGCCGCCCAGCGCCTGGCCGTGGGCATCCAGCCAGAGCGGGCGCATGTCCCTGGACGGTGTCAGCGTGAGGAAATCGAACGCCGCTTCTGGCGCCTTGCCCGGTGCGTGCAGTACCTGAGTGATGACTTGATCGTTGCGACCGATGACGCGCAGGGCGCGGATGTCGGGGTGGAGTGCGGAGAGCAGCAACAGGCGTTCCGTCGCGCTGTAGTCACGGTTGAGCAGAAATCCCGCGCTGGAAATCGCCAGGTTTTGCAACTGCGTCTCCATGGTGCGCAGCAACGAGGCCTCCTCTCTCCGGGATTGTTCCCGCGTGGTGTAGAGGGTGAAGCCGGATATGGCGATGACCAGCATCAAGGCGGTGAGCACCGCCAGTTGTACGGTGAGTTGGCGCGGCAGCAGGCGTTTCAGCAATAGGGGGGGAGACACTCGCATCACGGGTGGCTATTTCTTGTCGCCGGCGTTTTGCGCATATTCGCCCAGTTTCAGGCTTTCCAGCGGGGCATAGTCACGCGCGTAATCTGCTGCCTGGGGATGGTCCAGTTCCACCGCCGCGAGCAAGCGGCGTCCGGCCGGGTCGCTGTCGAGTTTGAGCAGGGCGGCGGTCAGGCGCGCGCGCACGCTGGCGGGGACGCGCGGATGGGCGGCGAGGGGGTGGGCGGCGACCGCGGGCGTGGTGTAGAGCACGGCAAGCCGGGCGCGTATGGCAGCCGACTCCTTTTCCAGGGTGGCGCCGACGCCGCCGCCGGCGGCTTCCTCGCCCAACAGGACGTGGCGATAGGTGTTCTGATGGGTGCCGACATAGACCGGCGTGAAGGAGATTCCTTCCTTCTTGGCCAGCAGGGCGCGCATGTACAGCGAGGCTCCGAAGGCGTTGGGGGCGGGGAAAGCCAGGGACTTGCCGTTGAGGTCGGCGAGCCGCTTGATCGGGCCATTGCGATCGACCACCAGGATGCCGTCGAGCGGTTCGCCGCTGCGCACCAGGGGGATATAGCCTTGCGCCTTCCTGGCCATGACCTCGTGCCAGGGGTTGAGAAAGACGAAATCCGGTACTCCGGCGAGAAAGTCGCTCTCGAAATTGGGTATGCGATTCACTACCTGCAACTGTAGGCCGATTCCGGTCTCCTTCTCCAGATACGCGAGCAGGGGCGACCAGCGCAAACCGATGTCCACCGGGGTGAATTGCGGCACCACGGAAAGGCTGTATACCTGCCCCGCCCAGGCGCAGGGAAGGAGGAGAAACAGGGCAAGGATGCGGAACATGGGGCGGCCCATCAGAGTTGCGTGAATACCGGATCTTCATCCTGGAAGCTGCCGCGGATGGCCAGTACCTCGGGCAGGCGCGCGATGAAGGCTGCGACGCACTGGGGGTCGAAATGGCTGCCGGCCCCTTCTTCGAGGAAACGCACCGCGGCTGCGATCTCCCACGCACCCTTGTAGGGGCGCGTCGAAGTCAGGGCATCGAAGACATCCGCGACCGCGACGATACGGCCATGAAGCGGGATGGCTTCCCCGGCGAGGCCACGCGGGTAACCACTGCCATCGAATTTTTCGTGATGCGTCTGGGCGATCACGGCGGCGACGTCGAGCAGGCTGGAAGCGCTGCCGGAGAGCAGTTCATAGCCTTTCTCGGCATGGGTCTTCATGATTTCGAACTCCGCGAAATCCAGGCGTCCGGGTTTGAGCAGGATGTCGTCGCGTATGGCAATCTTGCCCACGTCGTGCATGGGTGCTGCGCGCAGGATGGTTTCCTGTTCCGCTGGCGACAGGCCGAGCTGCTGCGCGATCAGGCGCGAATAATTGGACATGCGCTGGATGTGGGCGCCGGTCTCCGGATCGCGGAACTCCGCGGCACGCGACAGTCGCGTGATCATTTCCCGCTCCCGGTCGAGGATTTCCGCCGTGGCCTCGGCCACCTTCTCCGCCAGCCAGGCGGCACGATCGGATAGCGCCTTCTGGCTGCGTCGCAGCGCCAGCATGTTGCGCAGGCGGGCGCGAAATTCGGCGTTGTCGATGGGTTTGGTCAGGAAGTCGTTGGCGCCGCTCTCCAGGGCGGCATAGCGGGTCTCCCGCTCATGGTCGGCGGTGATCATGAGCACCGGGATGTCGGCATTGAGCGGATTTTCCCGGAAGCGGCGGATGAATTCCAGGCCGTCGGGCGGTGGCATCATGTAATCGACGATCAGGAGGTCCGGTGCGTTTTTTAGGCACCAGTCCAGTCCTTGGGCAGAATCCTGGAAGGTCAGCGCGTTGTAGTCCCCGGCCCGTTTCACCAGGCTCTCCATGAGCTTCAGGTTCACCGGGTTGTCGTCGACGATGATGATCTGCATGTGCCTTCCTTGTGCACGAATCCATGGCGGTCTATCGGCAGGAACTCGGGGAACTTTAGCGTCGTCTACTCGCGCTCAGCCTGGGGCATGGCCGGCCGCTTTTCCACCTTCGCCACGGCCAGCCTCTCGCTCTGGTCGCGGATCAGCCGCAGTTTGGCCGCTTTCCCCGGTGGCAGCGCGGCGATCAGATTGAGCAACGAGACCGAGTCCTTGACCGGTTTGCCGTCGACCATGACCAGCACGTCGCCCGGGCGGATGCCGGCCAGGTCGGCGGGACCGCCGCGCAGTACCCCGGCGATCAGGGCGCCGTTGCTGGACTTGAGGCCGAAGGATTCGGCGATTTCCGGGCTGATTTCCTGGACTTCGATGCCGATCCAGCCGCGCGTCACGGTTCCGTGGAGGATGATCTGCTCCATCACCTGGCGGACGATGGACACGGGAATGGCGAAGCCTATGCCCAGGTTGCCGCCGCTGCGGGAATAGATCGCGGTGTTGACGCCGATCAGATTGCCGGCGGCGTCGACCAGGGCGCCGCCGGAATTTCCCGGGTTGATGGCCGCGTCGGTCTGGATGTAGTCCTCGAAGGTGTTGATGCCGAGGTGGCTGCGGCCCAGGGCGGAGACGATGCCCATGGTCACGGTCTGGCCGACCCCGAAGGGGTTGCCGATCGCCAGCACCACGTCACCCACGCGCAAGCCGTTCTGTTTCGCGAACGTGATGGCCGGCAGGTGGTCGTGGCGCACCTTCAGGACGGCGACATCGGTTTCCGGGTCGGTGCCGACCACCTTGGCCGACAGCGTCTTGCCGTCGGGCAGGGACACCTGGATCTCGTCCGCGGCCTCGACGACGTGGGTGTTGGTCAGGATGTAGCCATCGGCGCTGACGATGACCCCGGAGCCCAGGCTGGAGAGCCGTTGCGGCCGATTGTCGCCATTGAAGCGGCCGCCGAAGAAGCGGCGCAACACCGGATCGTCCATGAAGGGATTGCGTTGCGCGCGCACTTCCTTGCTGGTGAAGATATTGACCACGGAGGGGCGGGATTTCGCTGCGGCGTCGGCATAGCTCGCTACCCCGCGCGCGGCTTCGCCGTTGGCGACTTCGCGGATGGTGACGCCGCTCCCCGCCCGCGGCAGCAGGCCGGGAACCAGGCGATCCAGCGCCACCAGGGCGGCGAGCACGAGCGCCACGGCGGCCACGGTCTGAGCGAACAACAGCCAGGTTTTTTTCATGATATGAGTTCGGAAGGACGGGACAAATCGGAATTTTAGCAGCCCATGCCGGCCTGTCATGGGGCCCGGACGCCGATCGAGATGCCGATCGATAAAAGTCGACTTTTTTACTCAGTTGTTATCGTCGAATGCACGGAATAGTCTGCTAGTCATCATGCGAACTCTGGTTCTAGGTATAGGGAACACGCTACTCACCGACGAAGGTGTAGGCGTTCATGTGCTTCAGGCGCTCGAAGCCGCCTTGGCGGTAGAGCAGCCCCGCATCGACGACGTGACCCTGCTCGATGGCGGCACGCTTTCTTTCACCCTGGCCGGCCCGATCGAGGACGCCGATGCGCTGATCGTGGTGGATGCCGCCAACATCAAGCGTGAGCCGGGCGAGTGGATTTTGCTGGAAGGGGAGCAGATGGATACCTTCCTGCTCGGTAACCGCAAATCTACCGTTCATGAGGTCGGGCTGACCGATCTACGCGCCATCGCCATCCTGACCGGACACTGGCCGCAACAGCGGGCGATGCTGGCGATTCAGCCGCAAATGTGGGACTGGGGCGAGCAGCCCACCCCCGCCGTCGCCGCCGCGATTGCTCCGGTTACGGGGAAAATACTCGAACTCCTGCGAGCCTGGAACCATGCCGCATAACGCCACGCCTCTCCATGCCATCCCCGTCGTCACAGTGTCCGCGGGACTGCGCGCGGGCGAACTGTCGGGCAATGCCCCGACCCTGCTGCGGGAAATCGCCGAGATGCTGCGGCGCCTGCTGGCCACCGACGCCGGCTCGGCCATCGACTTGCAAGCGTTGCCGCTGACCCCCGCCGACCTGATATGGCTGCGCGCTCGCCTGGGCGAGGGCGAAGTCGCCGTGACCTTGAATGCGGATGGCGACTCCAGCCTGAACGAGACCGCCTGTCCCGGCGTCTGGTGGGTGACGCATCGCAACCCGCAAGGCGCGGTGGTTTCCGAGTTCATCGAAGTGGCTTACGTACCCGATGTGGTGCGCGCCCCCCGTGAAGATGTCGTGATCGGATTGGAATCTCTTGAGTCGCTGAGTGCCGAATTATCCTGAAGTTACGAGTGTGATTTCTAGCCTGGAGGGCAGCATGCACGGTCCCTTGATTGAAACTCTGGCGCGGCAGGGTGTTACCCGCCGCACATTTATGAAGTACTGCGCCACGCTGGCATCCATGATGGCGCTTCCACCTGCCGCAGGGCGGGCCATGGCGGAAGCGATGGCCGCGGCGCCCAGCGCGAGCAAGCGGCCCTCGGTCATCTGGCTGCCGTTCCAGGAATGCACCGGCTGTACCGAGTCCATCACCCGCTCGCATTCGCCCACGCTGGAAGGCCTGATTTTCGATGTGATCTCCCTGGACTATCAGGAGACGCTGATGGCCGCGGCCGGCCATCAAGCCGAGGAGGCTCTGCATGCCGCCATGAAGGCAAACGAGGGCAAATATCTGTTGATCGTCGACGGTTCGATCCCGCTCGCTCTGGACGGGGCCTATTCCTGCATCGGCGGCAAATCCAATCTGGAAACGCTCAAAGAAGTGGCCAAGGGCGCCGCGGCCATCGTCGCGATGGGGTCCTGCGCGGCTTACGGCGGCCTGCCGCGTGCCAACCCGAACCCGACCGGTGCGGTTTCCGTGGCGGATGTCATCAAGGACAAGCCCATCATCAACATTCCCGGTTGTCCGCCCATCCCCGTGGTCATGACCGGTGTGCTCGCGCACTTCCTGACCTTCGGCAGTCTGCCGGAACTCGACAAGCTGGGACGCCCGAAAGCGTTCTATGGCGAAACCATCCATGACCGCTGCTATCGCCGCCCATTCTACGATCAGGGCAAGTTCGCCAAGACGTTCGACGACGAAGGCGCGCGCAATGGCTGGTGTTTGTTCGAATTGGGCTGCAAGGGTCCGATTACCCACAACGCCTGCGCCACCGTGAAATGGAATGGCGGCACTTCCTGGCCGGTGGAATCCGGTCATGGTTGCCTGGGATGCTCGGAACCCGATTTCTGGGACGGAGGCGGTTTCTACAAGGCGCTGTCCATGCCCGCGAATCCGCTGAAGATGGCTGCCGGTGCGGCCGTCGCCGGCCTGGCGGCGGGTGCTGCGGTGAGCATAGTCAACCGCGGCAAGAAGAGTTCCGCACGGGCCGCCCATGAGACGACCACCCTGGCTGACCTGGAGAAATGATCATGAATGAAATGCAATTTCTGACCTGGGTACGCGGCCAGGGTCTTGATCTGGCCGTGAGCATCTTCCTTCTGGGCGTGCTCTGGAGGCTGCTGGAAATCTACGGCCTGGGACGCAAAAAGGATCTGACGGCCCCGCGCCACACGCCAGGCGCTTCCGGATGGCACACGGTGTTTCGCCGTTCCTTGCCGGCCGAGGGCATGTTGAAGAAGTCGCCCGTCACCTACATCGCCGGCTACACCTTCCACATCGGCCTGGGAGGGGTGGTGTTCCTGTTCGCTCCCCACATCAAGCTGATCCAGAGCCTGACCGGCCTGCACTGGCCCGGTTTGCCCTCGCAGTTCGTCGACCTGATCGCGATCGTGACCATCGCCGCGATGGTGGTGGTGCTGGTCGATCGCATCAGCAAGCCGGTCAAGCGTTTTCTCAGCACGTTCGAGGACTGGTTCACCTGGCTGGTGACATTCCTGCCGTTGCTGACTGGCTGGCTGGCGGTTCGGCATCTGCTGCTGCCCTATACCAGCATGCTGGCAGTGCACATCCTGAGCGTCGAAATTCTTCTCATCGTTCTGCCGTTCACCAAGCTGTTCCATGCCTTCACGGTGTTTGGTTCACGCTGGTACAACGGTACGGTCAACGGTCATAAAGGAGTCGTGGTATGAGCGCCTCACTCGAAAAGGGCGTGCGTGTCCTGAAGGAAATGATCGACGCGCCCATCGCCAGCTACTTCAACAGTTGTGTGCATTGCGGCCTCTGCGCCGAGGCCTGTCTCTTCTACACGGAAACCGGCGATCCCAAGTACACGCCCATCCACAAGCTGGAGCCCATGCGCCGCCTGTACGAACAGGAGTACACCCTGCTGGGCCGGCTGAAAAAAATGGTGGGTCTGTCCAAAGCCGTTACCGACTCCGAACTCGGGCAGTGGCAGGAACTGGTCTACAACTCCTGCACCCTGTGCGGCCGCTGCTCTGCGGTCTGCCCGGTGGGCAACGACATCACCTACATGGTGCGCAAGTTCCGCGAAGGCATGTCGGCATCCGGGCATGCTCCGGTAGGGATCAAGGGCGCGGTCAACCGCACCGTCAACATCGGCAGTCCGATGGGCGTGAAACTGCCCGCGGTGAAGGCGCAGATGAAGCACGTCGAGGAAGACTATGGCATTCCCATCCCGATGGATCAGGTCGGTGCCGAGTACATGGTCATGCTCTCTTCGATGGAAATCATCAACTTCCCGGAATACCTGGCCGCCATCGCCAAGATCATGAAGCAGGCCGGCAAGACCTGGACCCTGTGTTCCACCGCATTTGAAGCCACCAATGCGGGCATGCAGATCGGCAACTCGGATCTTGCAAAGGTCATCGTCACGCGCATCGTCGATGGCGCCGAGAAGCTCAAGGTCAAGACCGTCATCAGCCCGGAATGCGGTCACGCCTACACGGCTCTGCGCTGGGAAGGCGCCAACCTGATCGGCCGGCCGTTCAGCTTCAAGGTACAGCACATCATCGAAGTACTGGGCGAGTTCCAGGAAAAAGGCTTGCTCAAGACGGAAGGGTTCGAGACCGACCGCCTGACCTTCCACGATCCCTGCCAGTTGGCGCGTCGCGGTGGCGTCCTCCAGCCGCAGCGCAATCTGATGAACATGGTGGCGAAGAACTTCGTGGAAATGCCCGACGCGGGCTACATGAACTGGTGTTGCGGGGGCGGCGGTGGTGCTTCGGCGATCGAGGAAGGCGAGGAACTGCGCACGGAAGCCTTCAAGAGAAAGAAATTCCAGTTGGAAGCGGTCAAGCCGGACCGGCTGGTGACTGCCTGCGCCAACTGTCGCATCGTCCTGGAAGAAGGGCTGGAACATTACCAGATGGACATTCCCGTGATCGGGCTCACCGAATTGATCGCCGAACACATTCCAGACCTAGCCAAGTCAGAAGGAGCTTGAGGCCATGGCCAACAACGACAAGGAATTCAAGGCTGAGCTGGGTGCATTGCCCATCGCTCAGCAACGTCAGGTCGCATCGTTATTCGTGCAGCGGGTTTTTCCGCTCAGCAACGAGGTTCGCCTCAAGTCAGCCCTAGAGGTCGCCCAGCGGGCGGACGTCTCGGATGTGGAATTGGTCGGGGCCTACCAGGCAGCCAACACGGCCAGAGTGGAAAGCTTCACCCAGTGCGGCAGGACGACCGACTGGGCAGCCCAGGCGGGACACTTCGTTGCCAAGGCCACGGTGTCTTGCGTCAGGGCCGCCTCCACGGGCGAGAACCTGGCCTGGGAGTCCGCCATGTCCGCACGCATGGCACGTACCTGCGAAACCGTCGCTAAAGGCTTCGGCACCGAGAACACTGAAGCCCAGGAGCAATACCGCATCCTTGCTTCCTTTATTGAATCGTTGAGGAAATAGGCCATGACCACACGTGTCGTTGTCGACCCCATCACCCGTATCGAGGGCCACTTGCGCATCGAGGCGGAGACCGATGCCAGTGGCCGGATCACCAGCGCGTATTCCGCCGGCACCATGGTGCGTGGTATCGAGATCATCCTGCGCGGCCGCGACCCGCGTGACGCCTGGGCTTTTGCCCAGCGCATCTGCGGCGTCTGCACCCTGGTGCATGGCATGGCCTCGATCCGCTCGGTGGAAGACGCATTGCACCGCGCCATCCCCAGTTATGCCATTCCGCCGAACGCCGAGCTCATCCGCAACCTGATGATCTCCGCGCAGTACGTGCACGACCACGTCATGCACTTCTATCACCTGCATGCGCTCGACTGGGTCGACGTGGTCTCGGCTTTGAAGGCCGACCCCAAGGCCACCTCGGCCCTGGCGCAAAGCATCTCCAGCTATGCCAAATCCTCGCCTGGCTATTTTGCCGACGTGCAGAAGAAGGTGAAGACCTTCGTCGAACAGGGCCAGCTCGGCGTGTTTTCCAACGCCTACTGGGGTCACCCCGCTTACAAGTTGCCACCGGAAGCCAACCTGATGGCGGTCGCGCACTACCTTGAAGCGCTGACCTGGCAACGTGATGTGGTCAAGCTGCATGCCATCTTCGGGGGCAAGAACCCGCATCCCAACTTCGTGGTCGGTGGCGTGCCTTGCGCCATTTCCGTGCACACCGCGGTCGAGAACCAGTCCGCGGGGCAAGCCGGCACAGCCGTCAACATGGTTGGCCTGCAAGTCGTTCGCGACGTGATCAAGCAGATGCGCGATTTCGTCGACCAGGTCTATGTCCCGGATCTGCTTGCCATCGCTTCCTTCTACAAGGACTGGGGTGGCATGGGAGACACGGGCGGAAATTTCCTGTCGTTCGGCGACCTGCCCGGAAAATCCATCTGGGATACGAGTTCCTTCCTCATCCCGCGCGGGGTCATCCTCAAACACGACCTCTCGACGATCCATCCCATCGACGTGGACCGCGACGACGAGATTCAGGAATTCATCAGCCACTCCTGGTACAAGTATGGCGGCGGCGATGCCCAGGGCCTGCATCCTTTCAAGGGCGAGACCGAGCTCGACTACACCGGGCCGAAGCCACCCTATGAACAGCTGGAAGTGGAGAAGAAATACTCCTGGATGAAGTCGCCGCGCTGGCAGGGCAAGACCATGGAGGTCGGCCCCTTGGCCCGCGTGCTGCTGATGTATGCCAATGGCCACAAGCAGACCAAGGAACTGGTCGATTACACCCTGAAGACTCTGGACGTGCCGGTCACCGCGCTGTTCTCCACCCTCGGGCGCACCGCAGCGCGCGGCCTGGAATCGAAGATCATCGCCGATGCCATGCCGGGCATGTTCGATCAGCTCATGGGCAACATCAAGGCGGGCGACGTGCGCACCTTCAACGACCAGTACTGGGATCCGTCCACCTGGCCGAAGCACATGCATGGCGTAGGCCTCATGGAAGCCCCGCGCGGCGGTTTGAGCCACTGGGTCGTAGTCGATGACGGCAAGATCAGCAACTACCAGGCCGTGGTGCCCAGTACCTGGAATGCCGGCCCGCGCGATGCGAAAGGGCAGCCTGGGGCCTACGAGGCGGCCTTGCAACACAACCACGTCATGCACGATCCCAAGCAGCCGATCGAGATCCTGCGCACCATCCACAGCTTCGACCCATGCATCGCTTGCGCTGTGCATGTGACGGACCCGGATGGGGAGGAATTGGTACAGGTGACCGTGAAGTAAGGTCCTGTTCCTCTCGTGGGAGGGGCCGGGCGCGCCGCGACGCGAATATGGGGTAGGCCCGGCCCAGGCGGTATTCGAACCGATGTAACTGACTATTTACCATCCAACTGACCCGTTCAAGGGTCGAGAAGCCGAATCATGC
Organism: uncultured Pseudomonadota bacterium; assembly: GCA_903835655.1. Taxonomy (GTDB): domain Bacteria; phylum Pseudomonadota; class Gammaproteobacteria; order Burkholderiales; family Thiobacillaceae; genus PFJX01. Next base: position 67,508 of record CAILNT010000008.1, read on the forward strand.
AAGATCCACTCAAACGCCTGCTGGAAGCCGAAGCCCGCGCTCAAGGCATCATCGACTCGGCCAGTGTGGAGCGCCAGCGCATGCTGGACGAAGCATTGGCCGCCGCGCGCGAAGCCGAAGCCCGTTTCGAAGCCGGACGCGCCGATTTGCGCGCGCCTTTCCTGAAAGAGGCCCACAGCCGCGCCGAGCAGGCGGTGGCCGAACTGGCCAGGAAGTATGAGGAGCGCCAGCGTGGGCTGCGCGATCTTGCCTCCCGCCACGAACAGGAGGCGGTCGACGCCGCGCTAAATCTCTTTTTGCTCGACCCGGCTCCTTGAGTCCTGGTTTGCTTCACAACCCGACAGGATGATGTCGTGTCCGCATATCTGAATACCCGCGTCAGTCTTTACTCTGGTCGACTCTTGAAGCCGGAAAATTTCACCGCCCTGATCAAGACGCCGGATGCTGAGATGGCCGATGCACTGGCCGGACGTGGTTTGCCGCAGCTCGCTGCCGGATTCGACGACCTGGATCACCGTTCCCTGGAACAGCGCATCATTTCCGCGGTTCTGGACGAAACCAAGGTTCTGATCCGCCCCCTGACAGGCGCCGATCGCAGTTTCCTGATCTACTGGACCGAGCGCTTCGAAGTGTCCAACGTGAAAACCCTGTTGCGCGGCAAGATGACCGGTGACCGGCCCGCGGCGCTGCTCAACCGGCTGACGCCCATGGGCGCTTTCGGCCGCCTGGATGTCCAGGACCTGGCCCACGCAGAGGACGTCCACGAACTGCTGCGGCGACTCGAAGCCGGTCCCTATGCAGGCATCGTGCGTCAGGCTCGGCGCGCCTTCGAGGAAAGCCAGGATCCCTTCATACTCGACGCGGCGCTCGACCGCGGTTATTACGAAGGTTTGGTGCATCGCGCCCAGCCGCTGGAAAACGCGGCCGGGGCTTCCTTCCGCCGCCTGATGGGGCCCCTCATCGACCGCATCAACCTGGTCTGGCTGTTGCGTTACCGCTTCAACTACAACCTGCCGCCGGCCCAGGTTTACTACCTCCTGGTGGCGTCCCGCTACAGCCTGTCTTCCTCGCGCTTGCGCGGGCTGGCGGCGCTGGGTAGCCCGGACGCGATCCGGGATGCCTTGCCGGAACCGTTGCGCACCCAGCTGCAGGACAGCAACACCATTCCGGACATGTTCGCGAGCATGGAGCGCGACGCCGCCGATAAATGCGAAAAGGTCCTGCATTCCGGTGCGCCCGCGATCTCCCGCGCCTTCGCTTACCTGCTGTTGCGCGAGCGCGATCTCCGTTCGGTGCGCGCGGTACTGCGCGGGCGCCATCTGCACCTGCCCACGGCCGACATCCATTTGGCCATGTATCAACCTTACGACGGCCAGGCCGCCTAGAAAAATTCATGAACCTTCTGGCCGTTTCCCTCACCCCCAGCCCCTCTCCCGCTTCGCGGGCGAGGAGAGCGCCGAGAGCCGCTGTGCAGCTGTTGCGTAAAAGGAATGCGTGATGTTCCGCGCCGAACCCCTGGTCAAGATACGCCTCCTCATCCTCGCTTCCGAAGCCGCGGACGCTGCGCTCGAACTGGCTCGCTTCGGCATCTACAGCCCTGCCCAGCATGCCCCGGCCGCACTCGCCGAGAGTCCCGCCGAGGCCTACCGCGATGCCTGGCTGGATGCCGAGTCGCGCGTTTCAAAACTGGTGGAACACTGCGGCAAGCTGCCCGAATTCACCTTGCCCGAGGGCGCTGCGGCCCCCACCCTGGCCGATCTGGATGAACTCAATATCTGGCTCAAGGGGGTGTGGGGCGCCTGTCTCGCCGCCCATGAAGGCGAGTCTCGCATTCGGGAAGAAGTGCTCCACCTGGATGCCCTCGAGGAAACCCTGGGCAAGCTGGAGCGCCTCAATGTCGACCTCGCCCACCTGTTGCGCCCGGACGGCCTGCTGTCGGTGAATATCGGCAGCATGCCCGCCGCTAGCGTCAGGCGGGTGGGCGAGGCGCTGTCCATGACCGGTTCCCTGGTGTCCACCTTCGATAGCAGCGGCGACCAGGTTTATGCCGTGATTGCCGGTCCACGCGAGCACCAGGAAGAAGTGCGCGGCCTGTTGTCGACCGCCGGTTGGCGTGAACTGCCGGTGCCGCAGGAACTGCGCACCCATCCACAGGCCGCGCGCGCCTGGCTGGCGGAAGAGCGCAAGCGGGTGGAAGAACGCAATGGCGCCGAGTGCGCGGCGATGGATGTCCTGCGCGGCCAATACCGTTCCGGCCTGGATGAAGCTCGACTGCGCGTGGCTCTCGGTCGCCCCCTGGCGGAAGCCGCGGTTTCCGGCGTGCGCGGACGCGGCGCCCTGGCCAGCCTGTCCGGCTGGATACCCAGACGGCTTCAGGGTGAATTGAAGGACGTCATGGAAGCCCGTTTCCACGGGCGCTACTGGCTGGATGTGGAAGAACCCACCACCCAGGAAGCACACAAAGTCCCTTCCCTGGTGGAGTACCCGACCTGGCTGATGCCCTTCGTGCCCCTGGTCAAGAGCTACGGTGTGCCGCGTTATGGCGAATTCGACCCCACCCTGCCGTTCGCCTTCACCTACTTGCTGCTGTTCGGCGCCATGTTCGGCGACATCGGCCATGGCGCGGTGATCCTGGTCCTTGCCACGGCCTTGTTCAAACGCCTGGGCAAAGCGGCCTGGATAGGCATTGCCGCCGGCGCAGTGTCGATGTTATTCGGACTCCTTTACGGCAGCATCTTCGGTTACGAGGACGTCATCCATCCGGTGTGGATGTCACCCCTGCATCACCCCAACAAGATGCTGATCCTGGCGGTGTCCTTCGGCGTCGGCTTCATCATCCTCACCTTGCTGGTGAATACGCGCAATCGTCTGATCGCGGGGCATACGGCGGAAGCCTTGTTCGATTCCACCGGGCTTGCGGGCCTGCTGTTCTACCTCGGCGCGGTGGGCGGCGTGGCGAGCCTGGCCGGCGCAGTGCAACTCGCTGGTCCTTCCTGGATCATCGCCATCCTGGGTCTTTGCATCGTGGCCGGCTTCAAATGGGTGGAAACCCACGCGGGTATCGGTGAACGGCTATTGGTGACCTCCATAGAGACTCTGGAAACCGGCATCAACCTGTTCGCCAACACCTTGTCCTTCATGCGGGTGGCTGCTTTCAGTCTCAACCACGTGGCGTTGGCGCTGGCGATCTTCACCCTGGCCAACGGACTGGGAACCACGGGGCACTGGGTGACCATCGTCCTGGGCAACGTGGTGATCATCGTTCTTGAGGGCGGCATCGTCGCCATCCAGGCGTTGCGTCTGATGTATTACGAGGGTTTCTCCCGCTTCTTCAGTGGTGACGGCACAGAGTTCGTGCCCTTGAAATTGGCGGGTGTGAAGTAACGACCGGTTTGATTGAGTTTATTTAGGAGAAAAAAATGAGTTGGCTGATTTCATTGATGGGATTTTCCGTGGCCGCCACCATTGCGGCGGGTGTATGGCTGGAACTGAAGCCGCGTGGCGTTCTGCCGCATTGGATCAAAGGGGGCGTGCTGGGGAATTTCCTCGTGTTCGGCCTGGCCGTGGCGGGGTTCATGTACCTTGGGGTGCAGGACGTCATGGCCCAGGAGGCCGCGGCGACCGGGGGCAGCGGGATTTCCATGGCGGTTGGCCTGGCCTTGATCGGTATCGGCCTACCCACGGGTCTGGCGGCCATCGGTGCGGGTATCGCGTTGGGGCCGGTCGGCGCCGCCGCGCTGGCCGTGATTGCCGAAAAGCCCGAGATGTTCGGCCGCACTCTGATCTATATGGGTCTGGCGGAAGGTATCGCGATTTACGGTCTGGTCATGTCCATCCTCCTGCTTGGCAAGTTGTGAGGAGATCGGCGTGAAGACCGATGCGGAAGCGCCTGTATCAGGTGGCCGTCTGGTCGTACTGGGCAGCGCCGGCCTGACCGAGGGCTTCAGTCTGATCGGCGCGGAGGTCTATCCGGATGCCGATCCTGCCCGGGTCGAGGAGGTTCTGGCGCAGTTGGTCAAGGACGGCAGCGAGGCCCTGGTCCTGTTGGAGTCGGGTCTGGCGCATGGTGGTGGCACCTGGCTCAGCCGCTTGCGCCACGAAGGTGGTCGCATCGTGGTGACCGAGTTGCCGCCCCTGTCGACGCCGCATGACTATGCACCGGCGGTGGACGAAGTGGTCCGCGCGGTGTTGGGGCAGGATGCTTTGAAATGAGGGAAAGTACCGAATTGCCGTAGGAGCGAACTTGCTCGCGATTGATCGCGGCCAAGGCCGCTCCCACGGCTCCAGGAGCAATTCATGGAAGCAGATGCACAAGTAAACCAACTGGAACAAGCTTTGATCCGCCAGGCTGAGAGCCTGGCGCGGGAACAGCACGAGCGGGCGGAATCGGGCAAGGCGCGGATACTCAACGATGCTTCGGAACGGATCCGCCTCGCCGAGAAGCGCGAGGTGCTGGCGGCCAAATCGGAGGCCGAACGCATGGTGCGCCGCCAGACCCAGGCGGCGGAAACTCACCTCGCCGCGGAACTGGACCGGTTGCGTTGGGCGCTCACCGAGGCCACCTTGTCCGGCGTGCAGATGGCGTTCAAGGAACTGGTGGACGACGACAAACGCTATCTGGTGGTGCTGGAGCAATGGCTGGCCACCGCCGCGCGCGAATTGCCGCCGGGTGACCTGGTTGCCGAAGTGCGCCCCATGGATCAGCCGCGCCTGGCCATGGACTGGGAAAAAATCAAGGCGCGTGCGGCTCCCGGCCGCGTCGTTGAACTGACGACACACGGAATGATGAGCGTAGGCGGCATGCGAGTGCGTATGGCCGACAACCGCGCGCAACTCGACCAGACTTTCGAGGCCCGGCGGTTGCGCTTGGCGGACGAACTGGCTCGCGTGGCGATGGAACGCCTGTTCGCCAGCGCGCCGGACTTGAGCGTGTTGGCGAGATAGCAGCAAGTGGCAAAATAAAGGAACGACATGGGCAAAATTCTTGAAATCAACGGCCCCCTGGTCAAACTGCAACTGCCGGAAACCGTGATCGGCGAGCAGGTCAGGGTCGGCCGCATCGGCCTGGTGGGCGAAGTGATCGGCCGTGATGGCGATACCGCGCTGGCGCAACTGTATGAAGACACTTCGGGCTTGAAGCCTGGCGAAGTGGCGGATGGACTGGGTTGGCCCCTCTCGGTGGAACTGGGGCCGGGCTTGCTCAATGCGATCTTCGACGGCGTGCAACGGCCATTGAATGCGGTTCGCGAAAAGAGTGGCGACCGCATGGCTCGCGGTGTCTCCGTGCCTTCCCTGCCCCGCGATCGTCTCTGGCATTTCATACCGGACCCGCAGCGCCACAGCGCCAGCCATGTCGATGGCGGCGATACGCTGGGCACGGTGCAGGAAACCGAATCCATCGTTCACCGCATCCTGACCCCGCCCCTGGTCCATGGCGAACTCCTGGACCTGGCGCCGGAAGGCGATTACACGGTGGAGGAAGTGCTCGGCCGGGTGAAGTTGCCGGACGGCCGCATCGAGAAACTGCACATGTTCCACCGCTGGCCGGTGCGCATCCCGCGCCCGTTCCGCAAGCGTGACCATGCCGTGAAGCCCCTGATCACCGGGCAGCGCATCCTGGACACCTTCTACCCCCTGCTGAAAGGCGGCAAGGCGGCGATTCCGGGGCCCTTCGGCGCCGGCAAGACCATGCTACAGCAGCAGATCGCGCGCTGGTGCAATGCCGAGATCGTCATCTACGTGGGCTGCGGCGAGCGCGGCAACGAACTCACCGACGTACTGGAATTCATGCCCGAGTTGAAGGATCCCCACACCGGGCGGCCCTTGATGGAACGCACCCTGCTGGTAGCCAACACCTCCAACATGCCGGTGGTGGCGCGCGAAGCCTCGATCTACGTGGGCATCACCCTGGCCGAATACTTCCGTGATCAGGGCTACGACGTGGTGATGGTGGCCGATTCCACCAGTCGCTGGGCCGAGGCCCTGCGCGAAGTGGCCGGTCGCTTGGGTCAGATGCCGGTGGAAGAGGGCTATCCCGCCTACCTGGGTTCGCGTCTGGCCGCCTTCTATGAACGTGCCGGTCGCGTCGAAACCCTGAACGGCGGCCATGGTTCGGTCACCCTGATCGGCGCCGTCTCGCCTCCGGGCGGGGACTTCTCCGAGCCGGTCACCAGCCACACCAAGGAAATCATCCAGACCTTCTGGGCGCTATCCAAGGAATTGGCCGATGCTCGCCACTACCCCTCGGTGGACTGGCTGGAGAGTTTCTCCGGCTATGTGCCCTCCGCCGCCAAATGGTGGGCGGAAAACATCGATCCCGGCTGGGAAGCCGCCCGTGCCCAGGCCCTGGACCTGCTGGCCGCCTCGGAAGAACTGCAACGCATCGTCAACCTGGTGGGCGTGGAAGCCTTGTCCTCCGAACAACGTTGGACGCTGGAGGCCGCGGGACTCATCAAGGAAGGTTTGCTGCAACAATCGGCCACCGACGAGGTCGACAGCTTCTCTTCCCCAGAAAAACAGTTCGCCCTGCTCTCCGCCTTGCTGGAAATCTTCCGCCATGGCATGCGCCTGGTGAAACTGGGGGCGCCAGCGCGGCGTTTGATCCAGATGCCGCTCATGGCCCAGGCGCGTCGCTGGAAGAGCCAGCACAAGTCGGAAGACCTGGCCACTTTGAAGGCCAAGATCGCCCGGATTCCGGCCGAGTTCGAGCAGATCGCGCTGGATTACGAGCCGGCCGCCCCGGCCGCGTGATGACAAGGTAATGCCATGAAAAATATTGAATTTCGCACCGCTGTCTCCGCCCAGGGCGGCCTCCTGGTCATGGGCGGCGTGGCCGGCGTTTCCGCCGGCTCCCGCGTCTCCTTGAAGGACCATGTCGGCAATCTGCGCAACGGCTTGGTGATCCGCAGCTCTGATGACGCGGTGCTGGTGGAAGTATTCGAGGGCACCGACGATTTCGACCTGGAGCGTACCTGGGTACGTTTCCTGGACGAGCCGTTCAAGTTGCCCGTCTCGCGCGACATACTCGGGCGCGTATTCAACGGCGCCGGCCTGCCGCGTGACGGCCGCCCGCCGATCATTTCCGGTGACCGCCGCGATGTCAACGGCGAGCCGCTCAATCCGGCCGCGCGCGCCTACCCGCGTGAGTTCATCCAGACCGGAATTTCCGCCATCGATGGCATGAACTCGCTCACCCGCGGCCAGAAATTGCCGATTTTCTCGGGTGGCGGCCTGCCGCATAACCGGGTGGCGGCGCAAATCGTGCGCCAGGCCAAGCTCCTGGGCGATGCCTCATCCGAATTCGTGGTGGTGTTCGCCGCCTTCGGCACCTCACACGCCGACGCCCGTTTTTTCCAGGAAAGCTTCGAAGAGAGCGGGGTGATCAACAAGGTGGTGATGTTCCTCAACCTGGCCGACGAGCCGGTGATCGAACGCCTGCTCACCCCACGCGCGGCGCTGACCGCCGCCGAATATCTCGCCTATGACCTGGATTACCACGTCCTGGTGGTGATGACCGACATGACCGCCTACGCCGAGGCGCTGCGCGAAGTGGCGGTGCTGCGCGGCGACGTTCCCGCGCGCAAGGGTTATCCCGGTTATCTCTACTCGGACCTGGCAGAAATCTACGAGCGGGCGGGGCGGATCAAGAACCGGAGTGGGTCCATCACCCTGATCCCGGTGCTATCCATGCCCTCGGACGACATCACCCACCCCATCCCCGACTTGACCGGCTACATCACCGAAGGCCAGATCGTACTCGGGCGCGAACTGTTCAATCAGGGGGTGTATCCTCCGGTCACCGTGCTGCCTTCCCTGTCCCGCCTGATGAAGGACGGCGTGGGCAAGAACTTCACCCGTGAAGATCACCCTCATGTGGCCAGCCAGTTGTTCGCCAGCTACGCGAAGGCGCTGGAAGTGCGCGGCCTGGCCGCCATCATCGGCGCCGAGGAATTGTCCGATTCAGATCGACGCTACCTGGAATTTGCGCAGGGCTTCGAGCGCCGATTCATCGGCCAGGATGAGGACGAAGACCGTAGCGTTTATGAAACCCTCAATCTCGCCTGGGACCTCCTTTCCATGTTGCCGGCGGAATCGCTGATCCGGGTCAGCGAAGAGGAATTGGCGAAGTATCACAAGGGGTCTGCGTAATGGCACGTAGGTTGGGCAAGGAACAGCCCGGCGTGTCCTCGCAAACAGCCATCCCATGAAAAAAAGACTCTCCGTACCCCCCACCAAAAGCGCTCTTCTACAGGTCGGTCGCCAGGTCAAGTTCCTGGAACAGGGCCGTGCCATGCTGGAGAAGAAGCGTGACCTGTTGACCCGTCTGGTTTACGAGCGCCTGGCCCAGTACCGGGAACTGCGCGCCCAGACCGTCAGGGAGCTGGCCGAAGCCTACCAGTGGCTAGGCATCGTCCAGATGCGCATGGGCGGGCAGATGCTGCGCCAGTCTTCGGTGGGCCTGAAGTTGGCCGTGGCGCTTAAAGTTGTGGCCCGCTCCAGTGTCGGCGTGGAGTACGCCAGTGTCACGGCCGAGGCGCTGCCCCTGCAACCGGTGGGCCTGATGTGGACCGACGTCAGCTTCGACGAGGCGCGCCTACGGTTGCGCGATCTCACCACCACCCTGGCCCGCCTGGGTGAATCGGAAAACGCCCTCTGGCGCCTGCTCGCCGCCAGCCGCAAGACGCAGAAGCGGGTCAACGCCCTGAAGTACAACATCATTCCCCGTTATCTGGCGACCGTGCACCACATCCGCGCCGCCCTGGAAGAAGACGAGCGCAATACCCTGTTCCAGATCAAGGTGTTGCGGGCACGCGCGGATGGGCAGCGGTAGCCTGGCGTTCCAGTAACACGTTGCGCAGGGCGATGAGCGTACCCAGGCCGATGAAGGCGCCAGGCGGGAGGATGGCGATCAGAAGGCCGGGGTAATGCGGGATGATCGGGATGACCCAGTCTTTTGCCATCGGCCCCAGGGCGAGATCGATACCGGAGAGTAGCGTGCCCTTGCCGATGATCTCGCGCACCGCGCCCAGGGTGACCAGAACGCCGGTCAGCCCTAGGCCCATCATGGCGCCGTCCAGGATGGAGTGCGTCGTGGAGCGCTTCGAGGCAAAGGCTTCGACGCGCGCCAGGACGATGCAGTTGGTCACGATCAGCGGAATGAAGATGCCCAATACCAGGAAGAGCGGGTGCGCCCAGGCATCCATCGCCAGGTCGACCACGGTCACGAGGACGGCGATGATCAGGATGAACACCGGGATGCGCACCGGATGCGGAATCAGGTTGCGCACCAGCGCCACCGCGCCGTTCGACATGGCCATGACGAAGGCCGTGGCCAGCCCCAGCGAGAGCGCGTTGACCACGTTGTTGCTGATCGCCAGGGTCGGACACATGCCGAGGATCTGTACGATCCCCGGGTTCTGTTTCCACAGTCCGTTATAGATGATGTCGCGGGCGTCTTGGCTGAGCATCACTGAGTTCCTCGCAGCAGTTGTTCACGGTGCGCCGAAAAATACTGCAACGCCCTGTGTGTGGCCTTGATGACGGCGCGCGGGGTGATCGTGGCGCCGGCCATGTATTCGAAGCGGCCGCCGTCCTTGCGCACCTTCCATTGTTCGGCGGGGGTATCGGCCAGGCTGTGGCCGTCGAATGCGGTGATCCACTTGTTCTTGGTGAGCTCGATGTAATCGCCCAGGCCGGGGGTTTCGTGGTGCGAGGTCACACGCACCCCGGCGATGCGGCCGTCCGCACGGATGCCCACCAGCATGCGGATCTCGCCCGCGTAGCCGTCAGGTGCCACCGCTTCCAGCACCAGGGCCGTGGGCCTACCTTCCTTGCGCGCGACGTAGGCTTGCCCCGGTTTTTTCAGGCCGAGCAGGGGATCGACCGGTAAGGGCCTGGCATCGCGCACCAGATCGTTGTCGAAACTGCCACCGGGCAGGGTCTGTGCGACCAAGGCCTGTTTTTCCGCCTGTTCGGTCTTGTCGATGGCATCGCGGGTGAGGCTATATACGCCAGACAGGAGGCCCGCACCGACGACCGAAAATACCAGCAGGTTCAGCGCAGTGGCGGCGGTTTCGCGCAGAGAAGGGCTCATCCCGGACTCTTCATGATCATGTCTTGCCGCCGTGTTGGTGGCCAAAGACGCGGGGCTGGGTATAGGCGTCGATGAAAGGCACGGCCACGTTCGTCAACAGGATGGCGAAGGCCACCCCGTCTGGATAGCCGCCGAAGGTGCGGATGATGACCGTGAGAAATCCGGCGAGCGCGGCGTAGATCAGCTTGCCCCGTGGGGTGCTGGCGGCGGTGACCGGATCGGTGGCGATGAAGAAGGCACCCAGCAGGGCGGCTCCCGACAGCAGGTGGAACAGCGCATCGGCATGGCGCGTGGGCTCGATCCCGTGCAGGACGCCGGCGGTGACGCTGATGCCGGCCAGGAAGGCCGCGGGAATATGCCAGGTGATGACGCGGTTCCACAGCAGCAGCAGGCCACCGCCCAGATACATCAGAGCGACGATCTCCGAGCCGCGCCCACCGGCCCAGCCGAAGATGGGCAGTCCCCGGATGTCGGCCACGGCCTTGCCCAGGCGCGCCTGGGTCTTCCAGGTGTCCAGCACCGTGGCCGAGGTGTAGGCGTCGGGGCTGATCGAACCGCCACCGCTGAAGACCAGATCGAAGGCTTCCAGCAGCGACGGGGTATGGTTGGCCAGGTCCTGTGGCGAGGCCCATTGCGTCATGTATACCGGGAAGCTGACGATCAAGGCCGCGTATGCCACCATTGCCGGGTTGAACAGGTTCTGGCCCAAGCCGCCGTAAAGCTGCTTGGCGATCACCACGGCGAAGAACATTCCAATCAGATAGAGCCACCAGGGCGCCAGGGTGGGCAGGGCCAGGGCCAGGAGGGCCGCGGTGACCAGGGCCGAGCCGTCGCTGAGGAAGGGCTTCAGTGGGATGCCGCGCATCAGGAGAACGAAGGCCTCGAAGCCGATGGCAAAGGCTCCGCACAGCAGCAGGCTGACCAGGATGCCGGGGCCGAAGAGCCAGGCATGGGCGATGACGCCGGGAACCAGCGCCGCCAGTACCTTCAGCATCACTACGGTGACGGAGTTGCGCTCGCGCAGGATGTAGGGGGAACCGTTCATGAGGGGCTGGTGGCTAGTGGCAGATGGCTAGCGGCTATTCGCGACCAGCCGTCTCCTGGTTCGCGGCTTCGGTCGCGTGGCGGCGGGCTTCAATCTCGGCGATTTCCTTTTCCGCGGCCGCGGGCAGATGTTCGGTGTTCAACGGTGCGATGCCCTCCCGCGCTTTTTTCGCGCGTTCCATGGCCGCCTGCACGAGGGCGTGCTTGGCCTGGGCTTGCGGGTCAGCGGACGCATCCCTGGCCCGATTCTCGGCAACCTTGGCGGCGAGCTTCTCCGCCTTCTCCTGCTTTTCCCTCTCCAGGCGGAATTCCTTGAATTCGTGGCGGGCGCGGGCCTGATCGGCTCCGCTCTTGTGCTGTTCGCGCTCCCAGATCTCGCTCTTGGCGAAACGGTAGAAATCCACCAGCGGAATGTGGCTGGGGCAGACGAAGGAACAACAGCCGCATTCGATGCAGTCGAACAGCTTGTAAGCCTGGGTCTTGCCGAAGTCCTTTGCACGGGAGAACCAGTACAGCTCGAACGGTTGCAACTTGGCCGGGCAGGCGCGCGCGCAGGCACCGCAGCGGATGCAGGGCAGGGCAGGCGCGCGCGCGGGGAAGTGGGCGCGGTCCTTGACGATGATGCAGTTCACCGCCTTGGTGATCGGGGCGGCCAGATCCATGAGGTCGAAGCCCATCATCGGCCCGCCCACCACTTCACCGCTTGCGCCGGCCAGGGCGCCGCCGGCGGCCTGGATCAGGTCCCGCACCGGCGTGCCCAGGAGCACCTCGAAGTTGCCGGGTCGGGCGACATGGCCGGTGACGGTCACGATCCGTGACAACATCGGCTCGCCCAGGACCACTGCCCGGTAGAGTGCATGGGCGGTGCCGACATTGAACACCTGCACGCCGATGTCGGTGGAACGCGCTCCGGCGGGGTTTTCCCGGCCGGTGAGCGTATAAGTGAGCTGCTTGCCGGCGCCGCCGGGATAGACGGTGGGCACGGTCACGATCTCGGCCTCGCCTGCCACAACCGCGGCACGCAGGGCGGCGATGGCTTCCGGCTTGTTGTCCTCGATGCCGATCAGCACTTCGCGCGCGCCCAGCATGTGGCGCATCACCGCCACGCCTTGCAGGATTTCGCCCGCGCGCTCGCGCATCAGGCGGTCGTCGCAGGTGATCCAGGGCTCGCATTCGGCGCCGTTGAGTATCAGCGTATCCAGGCCCCGTGCCGCGCCCGGGTTGAGCTTGATGTAGCTGGGGAAGACCGCGCCGCCCAAGCCCGCCAGCCCGGCGTCGCGCAAACGGTTGCGCAGCGCGGATGGCTCGAGCGCTTTCCAGTCCAGGGGTTGGAATTCCAGCCCCTGGTCGAGGCCGTCGGATTCGATCACCACACACACGTCATACAGGCCGGAGGGGTGGGGTACCGGGTGCAGTTCGACGGCGGTCACGCGACCCGAGGTGGGCGCATGGACCGCGGTGGAGACATACCCTTCCGCCGCCGCGATCCGCTGTCCGCGCAAAACTGTGTCGCCAGCCTGCACCAGCGCCCGCGCCGGGCTGCCGATGTGCTGTCGCAGCGGCACCACATAGCGCGCGAGTAGGGGCATGGACCGGATCGGCGCGGCGTTGGAGACGTCCTTGTGGCCTTCGGGGTGGATGCCGCCGTTGAAGGCGTAGAGTTTTCTGGTCATAGGGGCTCCCGCGCGTTCCGCGCCATCCCTCCGGAAGGGACATCGCGTGCCTGCGGACGTCCTTGCGGCATGCTCATGCCACCCTCCGCATCGCATGGATCGGGTAGCGCCACTTCCAGCTGGCCAGGTCTTCCTTGACGACTTCCATGCGGATGCAGTCGACGGGGCAGGGGGGCAGGCACAGTTCGCAGCCGGTGCACTGGCTGGCGACGATGACGTGCAACTGCTTGGCGGCGCCGACGATGGCGTCCACCGGACAGGCCTGGATACACAGGGTGCAGCCGATACAGGTCTGGTCATCGATCACCGCCACCGATTTCGGCTTGGGTTCCAGGCCCTCTCCCAGAGGCTTGGCCTCCACGCCCAGGAGTTCGGCCAGCCGTTTCGCGCCTTCTTCGCCGCCGGGCGGGCAGAGGTTGATGTCCGCATCGCCTTTCGCGATCGCCTCGGCATACGGCTTGCAGCCGGGAAAACCGCACTGGCCGCACTGGGTCTGCGGCAGGATGGCGTCGATCTTTTCCACCAGGGGATCGTCGGCGACGCGGTATTTGATCGCCGCCCAGCCGAGCACGCCGCCCAGTACCAGGCCGATCCCCGCCATGACCAGGATGGCGGAGAGCATTATTTGATCAGTCCCGCGAAGCCCATGAAGGCCAGGCTCATGAGGCCGGCCGTGACCATGGCGATGGAGATGCCCTTGAATGGCTTGGGTACGTCGGCGGCTTCCAGGCGTTCCCGCATCGCCGCGAACAGCACCAGCACCAGGGTGAAGCCTAGCGAGCCGCCTAGGCCGTAGAACAGGGATTCGACGAAGTTGTGCTGTTCCTGCACGTTCAGGAGCGGGATGCCCAGCACCGCGCAGTTGGTGGTGATCAGGGGCAGATAGATACCCAGGACGCGGAACAGCACCGGCGAGGTCTTCTTGATGAACATCTCGGTGAAGCCGACGATGCCGGCGATCACCACGATGAAGGACAAGGTGCGCAGATAGGCCAGGTCCTGGCCCAGCAGATAGGTGTCGATCAGGGAACTGGCCCCCGAACCCAGCGTCAGCACGAAGGTCGTGGCGGCCCCCATGCCGATGGCGGTTTCCAGCTTGCGCGACACCCCCAGGAAGGGGCACAGGCCCAATATCTTGGACATCACGATGTTGTTCACGAACACCGTGGCGATGAGGATCAGAAGATAGTTTTCCATATGGGCAAGACTCGAGGCGGCCGCGATTATCGCCCGCTGGGCGTCGCGGGAACAACCCTGAACTGTATGTGCTTTCCAACTGGCACGTGGCTACTCGCTGCTCGCTGTTGCCATACCTTCCAGCACTTCCTGTTGCGCCATCCAATCGGCTTCGAGTCGTTCCAGTTCCTTCAGGAGGCTGGCCTGCTCGAACAATCGGGCCTTGAGGTCTTCCTTGCGGCTTTCCTCGTAGAGGTCGGGATGGGTGATCAGGGTTTCCAGTTCGGCGCGGCGGGCATTGCCGCGCGCCATTTCTTCTTCCAGGCGCTTGATGCGGTTTTCGACGGGCTTTCTTTGCGCGGACAGGCGTTGCCGGGCTGCCGCCTCCTCGCGCTTCTGTTCGCGGCGCTCGATAGCGGGCGGGGGAGGGGTAGCCCGCGCTTCACTTGGTTCAGCCCAGGCTACGACCTTGCCTGGTTTCGCGGGTTTTCCGGGTCTGGCCGTAGCCAGCTTGGTCTTGAACAGCCAGTCGCGGTAATCGTCTAGGTCGCCGTCGAAGGGTTTCAGGCTGGCGTCGGCTACGATCAGGAATTCTTCGGTGGTGGCGCGCAGCAGATGACGGTCGTGCGAGACCAGCACCAGCGTGCCTTCGAATTGCGCCAGCGCCACGGTGAGCGCTTCGCGGGTTTCCAGGTCGAGGTGGTTGGTCGGCTCGTCCAGCAACAGCAGGTTGGGCCGCTGCCAGACGATCAGCGCCAGGGCCAGGCGCGCCTTCTCTCCGCCGGAGAAGGGGGCGATGGGGCTGGATACCATGGTGCCGGGGAAGTTGAAGCCTCCCAGAAAATTGCGCAATTCCTGTTCGCGCACGTTCGGCGCGATTTTGGCCAGATGCCAAAGCGGCGATTGGTCGTGGCGCAGCATTTCCACCTGGTGCTGGGCGAAATAGCCGATGACCAGGCCCTTGCCCCAGTGCGCATCGCCCGAGAGCGGCGCCAGTTCGCCGGCGATGGTCTTGATCAGCGTCGATTTGCCGGCGCCGTTGACGCCGAGCAGACCGATGCGTTGTCCGACCTGCAAGTTGAGATTGATCTGGTCGAGTATGGCCTTGTCACCGTCCTCCGTGCGGTAGCCCGCCTCCACGTCTTCCAGCACCAGCAGCGGGTTCGGCGCGCGCTCCGGTTCACGGAATTCGAACTGGAAAGAGGCTGCGGCGTGGATGGGGGCGAGCTCTTCCATCTTTGCCAACATTTTCATCCGGCTTTGTGCCTGCTTCGCCTTGCTGGCCTTGGCCTTGAAGCGGTCGATGAAGGATTGCAGGTGGTCGCGCTCACGCGATTGCTTGACAAACGCCGCCTGGGTCAGCGAGAGATTGATGGCGCGTTGAATCTCAAACTGCGAGTAATTGCCGCCGTAGCGTTTCAGCTTGCGATCGTCGAGGTGGGCGATGACGCCCACCACCCCGTCGAGGAAGTCGCGGTCGTGGGAAATGATGATCAGCGTACCGGCATAGCGTTTAAGCCAGTCTTCCAGCCAGAGGATGGCGTCGAGGTCGAGGTGGTTGGTGGGCTCGTCCAGCAGCAGGAGATCGGAGGGGCACATCAGGGCTTGCGCCAGGTTCAAGCGCATGCGCCATCCCCCGGAGAAGCTGGCAACCGGTTGCTGCATCTGATCCTGGGCGAATCCCAGTCCGGTGAGCAGCGTTTCCGCGCGTGAACGCACGGTGTAGGCGTCGGCGTCGGCCAGGGCGGTATGCAGTTCGCCTATCAGATGGCCATCGTGGGCGTCTTCGGCGACCAGTAACTGGCTCTCCAGGCGGCGCAAGGTGGTGTCGCCATCGATGGCGTAATCGATGGCCGAGCGATCCAGGGCAGGAGTTTCCTGGGCAACATGGGCGATACGCCAGGCGCTGGGGAAGTCGCAATCTCCGGCGTCGGGTTGCAGTTCGCCGCGCAACAGCGCGAACAGGCTGGATTTTCCCGAGCCGTTGGAACCGATGAGGCCGACGTTTTCGCCGGGATTGAGGGTGAGGTCGGCGGCTTCCAGCAAAGGTTTGGTGCCGCGTATGAGGGTGAGTTTCTGGATTCGGATCATGGGCGGATTATCCCCGAATATCCGCGCAAGACGGCAGGAAAGGCGGGGATAGGGGTGATAGGTGCTAGGGGATAGGGGATAGGGGAAAAAGTGTAAATTATTCTTGTAAAACGATAATAAGTGATACTATTCGATTAAATATGATACATCGTCTACCGAGCTCGAGCATGCCAAGTACGAAGCGACCCCTGATGACTTACTGCACTACGCGTGACGCGGCGGATATCCTGGGTATTTCTCTGCGCACGGCTCAACTGTGGGTGGAGCGCGGTGTGATCGATGCCTGGAAGACGACAGGGGGGCATCGCCGCATCAGCCGCGCCTCGATCGAGAAGCTCCTGGCGGACTCGCCGAACTTGCGCGATTCGGCCGTCCCCCAAAGCGATACCGCGCGGCCGGTCATGGGTGGCGGGCTGACCATACTGGTAGCGGAGGACGAGCCGGATCTACTACGGATATATAAGCTCAACCTGGCGCGCTGGGCCATGCGCCCGCGCGTGTTGACCGCCAGCAATGGCTTCCAGGCGCTGGTCTTGCTGGGTAGCGAGAAGCCGGACCTGCTGGTGCTCGATCTGCACATGCCTGGCATCGATGGTTTCCACCTGTTGAATACCCTGCGCACCATGCCCGAGACTGCCTCGGTCGCCATCGTTGTCGTCTCCGGCATGGCCCGTCACGACATCGAGGCGCGTGGGGGCGTGCCGCCCAACATCCTGATCCTGCCCAAGCCGATCCCCTTCGCCGAGTTGCAACGCATCGCCACCGAGGTGGCGCAACGCAAACAGCTCATCCCGAGTGGAGTCACCGTATGAGTCACGCAGCACTGCCGGCGCTGGCCTTGTCCGATAGCGCCTTGTCTCGTCTGCGCGAAGGTGTGCTACGCCTCGATGTGCGCGGTCATGTGCGCTCGCTGAATACCGCCGCCCGCCCCTGGTTGCGTGGTTGCATCGATCAGGCCAAACGCCTGGCGTCATTGGCGGCGGCCGCCAAGCGGGGGGATGTGCTGTTGCCCGTGCGCTTGAATCTTTTTGATAACTGTCCTAGCTGCCCGAAATCTCCATCGGATACGTGGTTGGACCACGACGGGCGGGACGGTTATGTGTTGTTGATCGTCCCGGTTGAGGTGGCGCCAGTGATCCAGGCCGGAAGTGCCAAGGATGCCATGCTCTTGCTGGACGGCGAGGCGCTCGAAGAGATGCGGCGACTGAAAACGCAACTCTTGTGTTTCGCCGTTGCGGACGCAACTCAGGGTAACGCAACTCAGGGTAACGCAACGCCGGTAGATGCAACGCCGGTAGGTGCAACGCCGTGTGATTCGCCGCCTGCTGAAGCGCCGCTATCCGAACTAAAGCAACATGCGGCGGAACTGTCGGCCATCCTCGGCGAAGTTCGCGACCTGGCCTATCTGAATCAGCGCGACCTGGCGTTTACCGATGAGCGCTTCGCTCTGGGGACGATGCTGGCCGATATCCTTCCCGAATTGCAAGCCCAGACCGGTACGGCGTCCATAAGATACGAGGAGGGCTCGGACATCGGCCAGGTTTATGGCCACCGTAGCTGGCTGCGCCAGGCCATCCTCACCCTGATCGTACGTATGCGCGAGGGCTGCCCTCCCAGTAACTACGTGAATATTGCGCTGCGCCAACTAGGCGATTTTGTCGTGGTCACCGGCAAGGTCAACATCGATCGCAATAAACAATCCGGCGTCGCCGCAATGGCCAGCGCACGCACGTCTGGCGCCGGTTTTGGGCTACGCATCCAGATCTGCCAGCGCATCGTAGAATTGCACGGCGGTTCGCTGAAGATCGAATATGGAGTAGCACCCATGATCTATTCCTTCACGATGACGCTGGCAACAGGCTTGCCGGCACACGAACGCAGTCGCGCCTCCTGCGCGGACTGTCGCTACACCCTTCAAGCACTGGAATTTGGCCGTGATCTGGCCGACCTGATCGCCGCGCCCCATCTGTCTGGCGCCCCCCAACCTGAGAAGCCCCAATCATGAAAACCATCCTGATCGTCGATGACCACCCTGATATTCGTAACCTGGTTCGCGTCCTGCTCGACCGCCATTACACCATTTTCGAGGCCGACAACGGGGTGTCGGCACTCGAACTCGTCCGCCGGCACCACCCCGCGCTGGTCGTCCTGGACGTGATGATGCCGGGCGAGATCGATGGCTTGCAAGCGCTCAAAATCATCAAGGATGATCCCGAGTTGGCGGACATCTATGTCATCATGGTGACGGCGCGGGGTCAGGTGAGTGACTTTGAATTCGCCACTTCTTTGGGCGCGGACGCCTACTTCATCAAACCGTTCAGTCCACTCAAGCTGGTCAATAAAATCCGTTCCGTGGTGCCGGCATGATTGAGATTGTGGGCGCTACGCCCGAACTCGTGGATGACGTGCCGCCGGTCGATCTCAAGGCGCAGTTGTATCGCTACGCCGACGACCTGACTACGCTGCTCGATCAGCATCTCCACCTGGAGAAGTCGCACAGCCACCTCATCGAGTCCTACCAGCATCTGGATGCGAGCGAGGCGACCCTGCAAAGCCTGATGCTCGCGTCGCGCGACGTTTATCTGGTGACGGACTTAGCCGGCGTCATCGTGCATTCGAATGCGGTGGCGACAGAACGCCTCGCGTGCGCTAACCCGGACGGACGCCAGTTGTTCGATCTGTTACCCGTGGCGGATCGCTCTCGCCTCGAAGCCCTGCTCGCGGAAGGTGCCCAAGGCCTGGGCAGCGAGACCCGGCTGGTCCTGAACGAGGTGGGTGGTGAGGCAAGCGTGCTGCATGTACGCGTCCTGCCGGCGCTGCGCCAACTGGACGGCGAAGCGCTGCTGCACTGGCTGATGTACGACGAGTCGTCGGGGAATCCTCCACTCACCGTCGAGTCGAACGCGGCCTTGCTTGCCTTCCAGAATGCCCCCATCGGGATCACCGTCACCGACATGGACGGCACCATACTCGCCGTCAATCATGCCGTCACTCGCATCACCGGCTACACTGCGGAAGAGCTGTTGGGGCGCACGCCGCGCGTCTTCAGTTCGGGCATCCAGAGTAAGAGATTCTACCAGGAATTCTGGCAGGCGCTCAAGGGAGATGGATTTTGGCAGGGCTCCTTATTCAACCGGCGCAAGAATGGAGACATTTATTCCCAGTGGTTGACCATCACCGTGGTGCGCGAGGGCGGAGTCACCAAAATGGTGGCGATGCTCCCCGAGGAGTCGCCAGAACCGAAGGCGGCAACGTCGCTCAATACCCACTACGACGATTTGACGCGCTTGCCCAACCGGATACTGTTCCTGGAACGCCTCAGCATGGCGGTAAGCCATGCGCTGCATAGCGGCCAGAACCTGACCCTGATGTACATCAACCTGGACGGGATGAAGGCGATCAACAGCAAATTTGGCTACAAAGCCGGAGATTCCGTGCTGCAAAACGTGGCGCAGTGTCTGCGCGAGGAGTCGCAGGATCAGGACACGGTGGCGCGCTGGGGTGGGGACGAGTTTGTCGTCATCCTGCCATCGCTAGCTGGCGACGCGAACATCTGCTTGCTGGCCCGCAACCTGATCGGCTCCCTGGAGATGCCGATGCACCTCGATGGCGAAAAGGTGCGTGTCGGCTGTAGTATCGGCTGCGCCCAGTTACCGGCGGATAGTCGGGACGGCGAGGCCTTGCTGATCCACGCCAAGGCGGCCATGTACGCGGCCAAGCTGCAAGGGGGACGCAGGCATGCCCTCTATACCGCCAGCGATTCCAGGATGCACCCGACTGAGCCGTTTGAGTCGGAGGCCCTCCTGGAAGTGGCCATCGCCGAGGATCAATTCGAAGTTACCTACCAACCGCAGTTCGACCTGTCCGGGGTGTCGCCGTACCTGACCGGCGTCGAGGCGCAGGTGCGCTGGCGTCAGGCGGAGAAGAGCGATATGCCGGCGCCCACCTTCGTTTTTGTCGCCCTGCGCTGCGGCGCCGTCAAGCCTATAGGCTCCTGGTTGCTGGGCATTGCCGCTTGCCAGGTCAAGACCTGACAAGCGGCCGGTCTGCTTGGCCTGCAAATGTCGATGAAGATTTCTTCGCAGCATCTGAACGAGCCGGATTTCATCCGTCAAGTCGATGCCGCTCTCATCGAGTCCGGTATCGAAGCGTCCAGCCTGAACTTCGATATCGAAGAACAAGACGCCCTGTCTGAGATCGAAAGCCACCAGAACCGACTCTGGCTGTTGCGATCTTTGGGGGTGCAACTGAGTATCGCCAATTTTACCGGCGGCCAGGGCTTACAGCGCCTGATTACGCCGCCCCTGTCGCGTCTGAAGATCGGCCCCAGTCTTGTGGCGGCACTGAACGAGCGTACCGATGCTCGCGCCGTCTGCCAGGCGATCATCGGCATCGGCAATGCGTTCGGACTGGATGTCGCGGCGGTCGGCGTCGAACACGCGGAGCAGTTGGATGTGCTGCGCACGATGGGTTTCCATGGCGCACAAGGCGCTCTGCTCGGGGAGGCGATGTCCGCCACCGATTTCGGCCATTTGGTCGAAAAAACCGCATCCAGGTTATGAGAATTCACAGAGAGGGACACTCGGGGCGGCCAGGCATCATTGCCGGCTTGCGCTTCGGTCTGGTCATCGCCGTCGCCTATTTCTTGAGCGGAAAACTCGGGCTGATGTTCGCTCCGAACGAAGGGTACGCGACGGCGTTTTTTCCCGCAGCCGGCATTGCGCTGGCCTGCGTTCTGATCTACGGCTGGAAGGCCGTTCCCTGGGTTTTTCTGGGCGGGCTGGTCCTCAATCTATCTCATGCATACACCGCGCAGTCACTCAGCGGACTCGATGTGGCTGCGGCCCTGGGTATCGCCTGCGCCTCGACCTTGCAGGCCATCCTGAGCGCTTACCTGTTACGCCGGTTTATCGCGCCCGGCACGGCTGGCTTTGTGCTCGATACTGGACAGGAGGCCATACGCTTCGTTGCCCTGGCATCGGCCGGTTGCGTGGTTAGCGCTTCGCTCGCCACTGCTTGGATGTTCGGATTGAATCTCATTACCTCTGAAAGTGCCGGCTTTAGCTGGCTGACCTGGTGGGTGGGTGATGCGCTGGGGGTACTCCTCACGATGCCGCTGACCCTCACCCTGATCGGGCAGCCGCAGTCCTTGTGGCGGGCGCGGCGCTTGCCGCTGGGCCTGTTGCTCGGTTTCGGCCTGCCTCTGGTCGGGGGTGTCGTCCACTATGTGAGTCAACTGGAACGCGAGCAAGGGCTGGTCGAATTCCGCCTGCTCAGCGAGCGCGTGTCCGAACAACTGTCCATGCGCATGTCGGAGCAGGAGGCCTTCGTCGATCAGTTGGCCGCAGTGATGTCCGGTCCGAACCCCATTTCGCCACTGGAATTCGCGCGCATGAGCCGAGAGGGCTTGACACGTTTTCATGCAACGATGCAGGCGGTCGAGTGGGCGCCGCGAGTGACGACCGAGCAGCGCGCGGCGTTCGAGAGGACGCGGCATCTGACCAGGTCGAGCTACGCCATCAAGGAAAAGAATGCCCAGGGGAAGATGCGCGTGGCAGGGTATCGGCCCGAATATGTGCCGGTGACCTACATCGAGCCCTTGCGCGGCAACGAGTCGGCAGAGGGTTACGACCTGCTTTCCAACCCATCCAGGCGCGCGACCATCGAGTCGGCCCGGCTGACCGATGTGCCCACCGCCACGCCACCGCTGCAGTTGGTGCAGGAGCGCGGCCGGCAACAGGGATTGCTACTCGTGCATTGGGTGTCGGGGGGCAGCAATGGGCCAGGGTTGGTGCTCGTGGTGCTGCGCATGGGCGACTTCATGCGGAACATCGTGGGCGACCAGAACAAGAAGGTGAATGTGCGGCTACACGATGTCGCGTCCCGGGATGAGGTGATCTTCGACAGCCAGCCGCAGTCGAGTTGGGTGAGCCGGTTGAGCCAGGCTCACCAGGTCTCGGGCGGCCGCGCTTACCGCATAGAGACCGCGCCGACCCCGGCTTACCTGGTGGCGCATCGCAATTGGCAAAGCTGGATGGTGGCCGTGGGTGGCCTGGTCTTTCTGGGCATGCTGAGCCTTTCCCTGATGCTGGCCTCGGCGCGCAGGGCGAGCATCGAGGCGCTGGTCACCCTGCGGACCGCCGAGCTGGAATCGGCCCGAGGCGAGGCGGAGCAGGCAAGCAAGCTGCTGCGCGAGGCGGTGAGCAGCATCGCCCAGGGTTTCACCATTTTCGACGAAAACGATAGACTAGTGCTGTGCAACGAGGCTTACCGCAGCTTCTACTCAGTCAGTCGCGACATCATCGTGCCGGGCAACCGTTTTGAGCAGATCGTACGCGATGGCGCTCTGCGCGGTCAGTATTGGGAGATTGAGGGCGACGTCGAGGCATGGGTGCGGCAGCGCGTCGCCCAACATCAGAACGCGCACGGCGAGGCGATCGAACAGCAACTCGGCGATGGCCGCTGGCTGCTGATCGTGGAGTACCGCACGCCCAGCGGCTACATCGTTGGCAACCGTATCGACATCAGTGAAATCAAGCGCACCGAGCTGGCGTTGGCCGAGAGCGAACAACGCTGGGCGCTGTCGGTGATGGGGGCGAACGACGGCATCTGGGACTGGAATATGCAGACCGGGGCGCTCTATGGTTCCGAACGCTGGTTGTCCATGCTGGGTTACGCGGCTGCGGATTTCGGGGGTCGGATCGAAGACTGGCAAGCGCTGCTGCACCCGGAGGATGTTGCGCGGACCATGGCCGAGATGCAGCGACATCTTGCCGGCGAGAGCGAATTCTACGGGGTCGAACTACGCCTGCGCTGCAAGGATGGTGCTTACAAGTGGATATTGTGTCGTGGCAAGGCGATGTTCGATGCTGCCGGCAAGCCGGTGCGCATGTCGGGCTCGCACACCGACATCAGCGTGCGACGAGCGGCGGAGGAAAGCGTGCGCGAACAGACCGAGCAACTCGGGGCGATCTTTACCTTGAGCCCGGATGGCTTCGTCACTTTCGATGCCCGTCGCTGCGTTAAGTATGTCAGCCCCGCCTTCCTGCGCATGACGGGCTTGGGCGAGAAGGAAATGATCGGGCTCGATGAAGCCGTTTTCTCCAGGAGGTTGACGCAGCTCTGCCTTCCCCTGGCGACCTTCCCGGGTGTGGCGGCGTTGCGCGCGGCGCAGAATGCCGGCTCGGGTGAGCGGGGGGCACAGCCTGGCCGCCGGCAACTGATCGAGATCGCAGCGGCCAAGCGTGTGCTCGAGGTGGGCCTGCGCCTGGCGGAGGGCGAAGTGGTGTCGCAGATCCTCTACTTCCGCGATGTCACCCACGAAACCGAGATCGACCGCATGAAGAGCGAGTTTCTCTCGACCGCAGCGCATGAATTGCGCACGCCGATGGCGAATATCTACGGCTATGCCGAGCTCATGCTTGAATTTCCCTTGCCCGAGGAAGATCAGCGCGAGTCTCTACGGGTCATATTCCGGCACTCGGAGCGCATGGTGTCCATCATCAATGAGCTGCTCGATCTGGCTCGCATCGAGTCGCGGCGCGGCAAGGACTTCAAACTGGAGCACATCGACGTGGGCGTGCTGCTGAACGAGGTCGTGGACCACTTTACCCCTCCCGATAGTCGTGCTCGCCCGCTTGGGGCAACCGGCGATATTCCCGTCTGGGTCTGGGCGGATCGCGGCAAGCTGACGCAGGTGTTGATCAACGTGCTCGCCAACGCCTACAAGTACTCACCCGATGGCGGGCCGGTGGAAATGGAGTTGGTCGAGTCACCCGCCACGGAAACGGCAGCGGGCGGCGCCAGCATACGTATTATCGACCACGGCATCGGCATGACACCCGCGCAACTCGAACGAGTCTGCGAGCGTTTTTACCGGGCGGATGCCTCGGGTCGTATTCCTGGCACCGGCTTGGGGATGAGCATCGTCAAGGAAATCATCGAGCTGCATGGCGGTGAGGTGGCCCTTGCCAGCCAGATCGGTGTAGGCACCACGGTAACGCTGTGGTTACCCACAGGATCGGCGCTGGAGGCGGCTGAGTCATGATGCCCGCTCATTTCAACCGGCACGGAAAAGCCAGAGTGAGCGTGCTGATCATCGATGACAGCCCGGCGATGCTCGCTCTCCTCGAAGGACTGCTCAAGTTCGATTACCAGATCATGGCAGCCCATGACGGCGAGAGTGGATTGCAGCTCGCCGCAGCTCTGGCGCAGCCCGACCTGATTCTGCTCGATGTCGTCATGCCGGGTCTGGACGGTCATGAGGTTTGCCGCAGGCTCAAGGCCGATCCTGCAACCCGCGATATTCCGGTGATCTTTCTGACTTCCATGAATCACGAAGCCGATGTGCAGCTCGGTTTCGAATTGGGCGCGGTTGACTACGTCGCCAAGCCGATCAGCGCACCGATCCTGCGCGCACGGATCAAGACCCACCTGAGCACCAAGTTCGCCACCGATTTCATCAAGGGCAAGAACCAGTTTCTGGTCGGCGAGGTGTCCAAGCGCGCCAGAGAGCTCGAAGCCGTGCAGGACGTGACCATCCTGGCACTCGCCTCGCTCGCCGAAACCCGTGACAACGAAACCGGCAACCACCTGCGGCGCACCCAACACTATGTGCAGGTATTGGCCGAACACATGCAGCGGCATCCGCGCTTCTCGCTGCAACTGACGCGAAAAAACATCGAGCTCATCTATAAATCCGCACCGTTACACGACATCGGCAAGGTGGGCATACCCGATCATATCCTGCTCAAGAATGGTCGTCTGACCCCCGAGGAATTCGCTGTGATGAAAACGCATACCACCCTTGGACGCGAGGCCATCGAACACGCCGAGAAACAGTTGAACCACACACTGCCATTCCTGGCCCTTGCCAAGGAGATCGCCCTTTGTCACCACGAGAAGTGGGATGGCAGCGGCTACCCGGCGGGGCTGGCCGGCACAAACATCCCCATCCCCGCGCGATTGATGGCCGTGGCCGATGTTTACGACGCGCTCATCAGCCGGCGCGTTTACAAACCGCCCATGACTCATGAACAGGCGGTTGCCATCATCACCGCAGGTCGCGGCACACACTTCGACCCGGACGTCCTCGACGCCTTCCTCGATCTGAACGGGGAATTTGCCGAGATCGCCCGGCGATTCGGCGATGAAGCGCCCGGTGGTCCGCCCTTGGACCCGGGAGCAGTGACATGAAAAAACTCTTGATCGTAGACGACCAGGTCAACATCCGCAGGATGATCTGCCTGGCCCTGCGCGACCATTTTTCCACCGTCGAAGCGGATAATGCCGACTCGGCCTACACCATGATCCTGGCTGAGCCGCCCACCGGCATCGTGCTGGACGTGATGATGCCAGGCAGCATGAACGGCTTTCAGTTGTGCCAGAGGATCAAGAGTGACCCGGCATTGCGGGCCATACATGTCGTGCTCATCACCGCCTGCGGCCAGGTGGCCGACCAGGAACTCGGTCGCTCCTTGGGTGCTGACGCCTATTTTGTGAAACCCTTCAGTCCGCTGGCCCTGGTGCAGCACCTGACACGATCCTGTTGCTGAAGCAAAGAATTCGCGAAACAACCAGCCATGAACTTCACACCTGGAATTCCCCGGACGGACCAGATACACGCGGCCTGGTCGCACTGCCCTTGGGGGATGGCACTGATAGGCAACACCGGCACAGTGGAAGCCGCCAACCCGGCGTTCGTGAGCAGCGCCGGCATGGCGCTCGAGCAGTTGCTGGGCATGGAGGAGGCTGACCTCGACGCCCATCTGAGCACGCTGGATTTGCCGCGACGGCGGGTGGAGGTCTCCGTCGACGCGTTGCGCGCCGTCCATTACCTTTGTAATTCCGCAGTACCAAAGCAGGATATGCGCCACCTGGCGCGTGTGGCCGAGGCGCTGCGTGAACCGCTCGCCAGTATTTACGGCTTCACCGAGTTGCTGCTCACCCAGAACTATGACGAGCCGACCCGCCGCGATCTGACCGCCATGGTTCTGGAACAGGTCGAGGAGCTGGGGAACCTCATCAACGAAAGGCTAGACCTGACGCGCCAGACAGACCCGCCTGGCTCTTCCGCATGATGAAGACCATCGCGACGGGGAACTGCCGGCAGAAGACTCGAACTCAAGTTCAACCTTGAATCCTCAGTTGAACACGTCCGAGTGTGCGTCTGGGTTGGGGTTGGACGGCGGAATAAACGGTATTCCGCCCTACGGAACTCCGAGCAACCCGAGGGCCGGCATGCGTGACCGGTACCTCAGCACTTGGCTACCATGAGGCCTTCCCAGTCCGTGGTATACCCTGGAGTCAGGGTATCGCGTCGCATCCGCCAAGCCTGTGCTGTACCTTCCGCTGCGAACCGCAGCGTTCCGCACCCCATCTGCACGTTGAGCGTATCGAGCACGCCCAGCAATCGCCCGCGACGTTCGAGCTGAGGCTCGGTGGTCGTACCAAACAAATCACCCTGGCGCGCAGTATTGGATACCAGGTCAACCAGCATGACCCCTGCCTTTTTGTATCGGTAAGCCGGTTTGAAAATCTTGTTCACACCCTTCAGCGCCGCACCGATCAGGCGGGCCGTGTCGTCGGAAGGCGTTGTGAAATTAATCAGCGTAGACGGATGGTACTGAGGGTCATCCGGCCGGAAGCTGTTCGTCGATAGAAACACCTGGATACCGCCGGCGGCCTGTCCACCCTTGCGCAGCTTTGCCGCCGCACGGGCCGCATAAGTGGACACTGCCTCCATCAAATCTCGCTTGTCGGTGAGCAACTGGCCGAAGCTCCTCGACGACACTATCTGTTGTTTCGGCTGTGGCGCCTCTTCCAGCGGAATGCACGGTGTGCCGTTCAGCTCCCTGATGGTGCGTTCCAGCACTACGTTGAACCGCTTGCGTAGGGTCTCGGGGTCGGCCAGCTTCAAGTCCTGCGCGGAATGTATCCCCATTTCGTGCAACTTTGCCGCCCATCTTGGCCCGACACCCCACACGTCTTGTACATCCATGTCGGTGAAATACGCGATTTGGTGCCAGGGTTCCAGGTCCTGGAGATTGCAAACGCCCATGGCCTTGAAGTCGGGGTGCCGCTTCGCCAGTCGGTTGGCCAACTTGGC
Source organism: uncultured Pseudomonadota bacterium (assembly GCA_903835655.1). Lineage (GTDB taxonomy): Bacteria > Pseudomonadota > Gammaproteobacteria > Burkholderiales > Thiobacillaceae > PFJX01. The sequence continues at coordinate 94,692 of CAILNT010000008.1, forward strand.
CAGCGTTTTGGTGGGGCCAATGCCGACACCCACCGGGATGCCGGTCCACTGCCTCACTTGCCGGCGTACTCGGATGCCTTGCTCAGTCAGGTTCCAGTGCTGAAATCCAGTGAACCTCAGGAACGACTCGTCAATGGAGTACACCTCGTGTTCCGGGCTGTACTCGGCGATGACAGACATCATGCGGCGGCTCATGTCCGAATAAAGCGCGTAGTTGCTGGAAAGGGCCAGCCCGCCGTGCTGCTTGAGCAGGTCACGTATCTGGAAGTGTGGTGCCCCCATGGGGATGCCCAGCGCTTTCGCCTCGTCGCTGCGGGCCACGGCGCAGCCATCGTTGTTCGATAGAACGACGATAGGCCTGCCTTCCAGGTGAGGATTGAAAACGCGCTCGCAGGAAACATAGAAATTGTTCCCATCGACCAGCGCGTACTGGAACCGATTCGTGGCCATGAATCAGCGGAGTTTACGCACCACGCCCGTCACCACGCCCCAGATGGTCAGTTCCTGACCAGGGTGCAGCTCGATAGGGGCGAAGTCTGGATTGCGGGGCAGCAGCCGTATCGTAGTGGCATCCCGATACAGTTCCTTCACGGTCAGATCACCATCGATGACCGCGAGCACAGTGTCGCCGTGATGTGCTTCCAGGGCGCGGTCAACCGCGATGATGTCGCCGTCGAGGATGCCGGCACCGGACATCGAGTGTCCCTTTACACGGACATAAAAGGTGGCGGCTTCGTGTGTGACCAAATACTCGTTAAGGTCTAGTCTGCCTTCAACGTAGTCCTCAGCCGGGCTGGGGAAGCCGGCGGGCACACTGCCGTCGAACAGGGGCAGTGCAAACTTCGCGAGGTTTTCTGGTTTTCCCAGGTATTGAACATTATCCCAAGAGCGAACACGGGGCTGTGTCAGGTATGCTTTGACCTCCGCTGCCATACTGACCGGGACACGGATGGTCTTGCTGAGCTCCGGTCCCGGTTTTCGACCCGCGCCGGGTCTCGTACCGCCATGTTTGAACATGATTTCTCTTGAAATTTGCGACGTATTTCAAGATACCATGGCCGTGCTGAGATGCGAAGCTCGATTTCCGACCGCAACGGGAAATCCTCCCCACGTGACTGCTTCACCCGATACCCTACAATTGCCCAGCGTATCGGAGTCAGAATCCCAGACACTGACGGCAGACGGGCCACCGCGATGTGACTGCGCGTCATTCGCGCCTACGTGATGTCGGCCAGACCTTGTTCGGTGCCTCGGGGTTGCAAAAGCACAGAAGATTAGCAAGTCAGGCAAGATACGGGCCATGTTAGTATTTGACAAGCCCTGTTTTATTTGACGTAACGACTTTGAGATAGGTAACTTCTCAATAAGGCACGGCAACCCTATCGACGAGGTGACGAGACCTATCGCGACTTCACCGGTGGCAAACGCCCTCTCAAGAAGCACGCTTCAACCCGTTGCTTCAAAAAGAAATCATCGCGGCAGCGCCGGCTTTCGGCCGGCTGTTTTCAAAGACGCAGGCAAGGATGCCTGCGCTACAGGGACTCGCCAGGGCTTCTTCAACCTGCCTGGGGTGGGTTACATCACTACCCCGCGTGAATGGGCGCTGACCGCACTATGCCGTGACTTATTGAGAAGTGACTGAAATAGGCTTCAAGTTACTGATTCTACATATTATTTAGCGCCACGTTCAAACAGACACGGGACCAAGTCGTTCTTGGGGCTGTCCGGCGAACGACTTGAGAACGTATTGGAGCATGTAAATGAAAACACCATGGAAAATTCGTGTACTTCTGGGGTTTGGCCTGATCGCCGCAGCGGCCGCATCAGCCGACAGTGGTAAGTACAGCATCGCCGTCGTACCGCAATACCCAGCCGTTGCCATTCATCGCGACTGGGTTCCCGTACTCGAGCGCCTGAAGAAGGAAACCGGCTATTCCTTCACCCTCAGCGTCGCGCAAAGCATCCCTGCGTTCGAAGAATCGGTGTTGGCCGGAGAACCCGATTTCGCCTACATGAATCCCTACCACGAAGTCATGGCCATGCGCGCACAGGGCTATATCCCGCTGCTACGGGGGAGCCAGCCATTGACCGGTATCCTGGTGGTGCGCCGCGACGATCCGATCAAGTCGCCGCGTGAGCTTGACGGCAAAGAGGTCGCCTTCCCCGCGCCCAACGCCTTCGGCGCTTCGCTGTGGATGCGCGCGCTGCTTGCCGAACGCGAAAAAATCCACATCACGCCCGTCTATCTAAAAACCCATTCCAATACCTACCGTCATGTCGTGCTCGGCCTGGTGGTGGCGGGCGGCGGGGTGAACCACACGCTGAAGGATGAGCCAGAGGAGATACGCCAGTCCTTGCGGGTTCTATATGAGACGCCTGGCGTGCCGCCCCATCCACTCAGCGCCCATCCGCGCGTTCCGGAAAAGGTGCGGCATGCCGTAACCAACGCCATGTTGGGGATGGCCAATGATACGGCGGGTGCGGCTTTGCTCAAGGACATCCAACTGGAAACGCCGGTGCGAGCCGACTATGCACGCGACTACCGACCGCTGGAAAAATATGGTCTCGACAAATATGTTGTTCGTGCCGCCAAGCCATGATGAAGTGGGCACCGCGGCGTTTGCAGTCCCAACTGATGTTGCTGACCGCCAGTGCACTGGTGGTCACGATCGTCCTGCACGCGGCCTACACGCTACACGAGCAGACGGAGATTTCACGCGGCAGCATCGAAAACCAGGCCAACGCAATGGCCCGCAGCCTGGCCATTGCAAGTACCAACCCGATGGTGCTCGGAGCGCTCGATACGCTCGACGAACTGCTGGAAAGATCCGCCGATTTCCCCGATGTGCTGGAATTGCGCATCGGGGACGCCAAGGGCAGGGTTCTGAGCCATTTCAGGCATGATCCCGACCGGGGCGTGAAGAGAGTCATCGATGCAATATCGGCGCGCCTGGCACCCCCCGTGAGCACCAGCCCAACGTTCCAATCCGCAAGGATCGATGGGCAAGGGCGCATGGTAGTGTGGTATCCGGTGCGTGCGGGGAGCCTGCTGGGCTGGGTGCGGGTCGACTTCAGCATGGCCGCTACCGAAAATATCCGCCGGCGCATCTGGCTGAGCACGTTGATTGTCGCGGCGTTCTCCATGGTCGCCAGCAGTGTTTTGCTCCTCCTGTTCCTGCGTCGGCCCATGCGTGCGCTGGAGCGTGCCCGTAAGTTTGCCGTGACGCTCGGCCATTCGGACGGAAAATTGCTCATGCAGATACCCGCGCCGATAGAAATCGAGGATATGGAAACCGCCTTGAACTACGCATCGCTCAGTCTGCACGAGCAACGCCAGAAACTGGCGGCCAATATCGAGAGCCTGCAAGCCAACGAGGCGGTGATCCTCGACCGCACAGAACAGTTGAACGCAATTTTTATCCTGAGCCCCGATGGATTTGTCTCCTTCGACCGGGGAAATTGTGTTAAGTATGCCAATCCGGCTTTTTTGCGCATGAGCGGTTTTGCCGAGTCCGACATCCTCGGCCTCGACGAGGCGGCGTTTTCCGCGCAGCTGGCGCAGGGCTGCGTCTCGCCCAATTTGTTCCCGGGGGTGGCGGCCTTGCGAGGCGCACAAAGATTAGATCCGGTTGACACTCCAGTGGACGCGCGCCCGGCGACACGCAAGCTGATCGAACTGGCCAGCCCGCAGCAGCGCTTCCTCGACGTCGGCCTGCGCCTGTCGCTGGCCACGACCGTCTCGCAAATCCTCTATTTTCGCGATGTCACCCACGAAACGGAGGTCGATCGTCTGAAGAGCGAATTTCTGGCCACCGCAGCACACGAGCTGCGCACGCCGATGGCGAGTATTTTCGGCTTTTCCGAGCTGCTCCTGATGGAAGATTTCGACGCGGCCACGCAGCGCGAATTTCTCGAAACCATACACAACAATTCACAACTGATGGCGAATCTCATCAACGAATTGCTCGACCTTGCCCGCATAGAAGCGCGGCGCGGCAAGGACTTCAAGATCGAGCACCTTGACGCGGCGGTGATCCTGCAGGAGATCATCGCCGGCTTCAAGGCGCCGGCGCAGCGTATGAGCCCGATCCTGCATCTGGGTGTAGCCCCTTGCTGGCTGCGAGGTGATCGTGGCAAGTTGACGCAGGCTGTGAACAATGTGCTTTCCAACGCGTACAAATACTCTCCCGAGGGCAGTAGCGTGGAGGTGACCCTACTGCAGTCGTTCGACCCTGCTCGTGCCGGCATCCGTATCGTCGATCAGGGGATCGGCATGACTCAGGCGCAGCTCGAACGGGTCGGCGAACGCTTTTACCGCGCGGACACCTCCGGCAGCGTTCTCGGTACCGGCCTGGGCATGAGCATCGTCAAGGAAATCTTGCAGCTACACGGCGGCCAGGTTGCCATAGACAGCCTGCCAGGCCTCGGCACCTCCGTCACTCTCTGGTTGCCAGCCGAAGACTCGTAGGGGGTGCGATCGCTTGCGCGCCCCGGTTGCATGGGGTGCCGCGCATACAAAAAACGGCTGCCGAAGCAGCCGTCGTTTTGGTGCAGTCCCGAATTACTTGGCGGGAGCGACCGG
>CAILNT010000009.1 GCA_903835655.1 uncultured Pseudomonadota bacterium
GACGAGTACTGGTTGAGGGGCGATGAAGGGCGGCTTCAGGTGCGGTAGCTGCCGCCCGGCGCGTCGGACATAGCCGTTCTGGAGAACCAGACGTTCGTGAACGTCCGCTGCTGGGGAGTGCCGACAGTCAGCAATGGCCGACAAGCTGTCCCTCAGGTATCTCATGTGAAGGTCCGCAGTACAGCCTTGAGCCGACCTTCAACGACTGAACCACTGCTGGTGTCATACACCTGCCGGTGGGTAAGGCCGAGTGGCTCCAGTAGAATCCGCGCATCCTGAAACCCGGAGTTCCCCATGTCTTCGCAACAAATCACCCTGCTCTACTTCGGCCATCTCGTATCCATGCTCGGGCGCGAGAGCGAATACCTGTTCCTGCCCCTGACCGTGAAAGACATCCAGGGCCTGATGAACCACCTGGCACGGCGCGGCGAACCCTGGCTAGGTCTCTTCGGCAAGCCGCCACGAAGTCTCAGAATCACGGTCAATAAGCAGTTCGCGGAAGTCGACACCCCGATCAAGGGCGGCGACGAGATCGCCTTCGTCGCCTTCAACATGGCTTGAGCGGCGCCCATGCGCTCAGGGCTGTTCGCCTTTCTGCTCGGTGCCGCCAGCGTGCTGGGCTTCGCTCCGTTCGGCTGGTTCTTTCTGCCCATTCTGTGCCTTGCCGCACTCTTCAGCCTGTTGCGCCATGCCAGCCCACGCCGGGCTTTCCGGGTCGGCTGGACCTACGGCCTCGGCCTGTTCCTGGGAGGGGTCTCCTGGGTCTATGTCAGCCTTGCCACCTATGCCGGCATGCCCCCCGCCCTGGCCGCCCTGGCCACGCTGCTGTTCTGCGCCGCGTTCGCCCTATACCCGGCCCTTGCCCTCTGGCTGGGTACACGCCTGGCGCCCCCGGGCTGGACGCGCGTGGCGCTCGCCCTGCCTGCCTCCTGGGCCCTGCTGGAGTGGCTGCGCGGCTGGCTGTTCAGCGGCTTCCCCTGGCTCGCACTGGGCTATTCACAAGTGCCTCACAGCCCTCTGCTAGGTTATGCGCCCCTGTTCGGGGTCTATGGGGTCGGCCTGCTGGCCGTGCTCAGCGCCGGCGCCCTGGCTGCGTTGCAGGCACGCGCCCTGGCGCTTCTGGTCGCGGTCTGGCTGGGCGGCTGGGTACTGGACGGCATCCACTGGACCCAGGCCGTGGGTCTGCCGGTGAAAGTCGCCCTGCTGCAAGGCAACGTGGCCCAGGAAATGAAATTTCGCCCCGACGAGCTGGAGCGCACCCTACTGGACTACCGCACCGCGGTGCTGGCTAGCGACGCGCGCCTCATCGTGCTGCCGGAGACCGCCCTGCCACTGCTGCGTTCCCGACTGCCGCCGGACTACCTCGCCTCGCTGGGGGCGCACGCGCGGCGCAATGGCGGCGATGTCGTCCTGGGCGTGCCGGAAGGCGAGGGAGGCGAACGCTATTACAACAGCGTGATCACCCTGGGCACCTCGCCCGAGGGCCGCTATCGCAAGGCGCACCTGGTGCCGTTCGGGGAGTTCCTCCCTCCCGGCTTTACCTGGGCATTGCGGGTGCTATCGATCCCGCTGTCCGACTTCTCTAGCGGCGACGCGGAACAAGCACCGCTGGCTGCAGCCGGGCAGAAGCTGGCGGTGAATGTCTGTTACGAAGATGTCTTCGGCGAGGAACGCATCACCGCCGCGCGCGCATCCACCATGTTGGTCAACGTCAGCAACGACGCCTGGTTCGGCACGAGCTTCGCACCCAAACAGCATCTGCAAATCGGTGCCATGCGCTCACTGGAGGCCGGTCGCTGGCAGCTGCGCGCCAACAATACCGGCTACACGGCGGTGATCGATGCACATGGCCGCACACGCAATCTACTGCCCCCCTTCACCCAGGGCAAGCTGGAAGCCCGAGTGCAGGGCATGTCCGGCGAGACGCCCTACCTGCGCTGGGGGAACTGGCCTACGCTGACCGCGATCCTCCTGCTACTGTTCCTCGCCCGTCGCGGGTCGCGCGTGGCTAAAATTTCCGCACCCTGAGCGCACTGGGGTAAGCTCCTCGCCCCACTTTCATCGCTTCTCGCCTCATGCCCGCTCTCCGGCTCACCCAGTTCTCCCATGGCGGCGGCTGCGGCTGCAAGATCGCTCCCAATGTGTTGCAGGAAATCCTCGCCGGCACCCCTTTCGCCTCCCGCGTGGCCGCGGCCTTCCCCGACCTGCTGGTGGGCATCGAGCACGGCGACGACGCCGCCGTGTACAAGCTGAACGAGCGCCAGGCGGTGGTGGCGACCACCGATTTCTTCATGCCCATCGTCGACGATCCCTTCGACTTCGGCCGCATCGCCGCCACCAACGCCCTCTCGGACGTCTATGCCATGGGCGGGCGCCCTCTGTTCGCCCTGGCCATCGTCGGCATGCCGATAGACAAACTCGCCCCCGCGGTGATCCGGGAAATCCTGGCAGGCGGCGAGGCGGTGGCGCAGGCCGCCGGCATCCCCATCGCCGGGGGCCATTCCATCGACGCGCCGGAACCCATCTACGGCTTGGTTTGCATCGGCGTGGTGGATCCCGCTCGGGTGAAGAAAAACAGCGCGGGCCAGGCCGGCGATATCCTGATCCTGGGGAAGCCTCTGGGCGTGGGCATCTATTCCGCGGCCCTGAAAAAGGGCGCGCTCGACGCTGCCGGCTACCAGGCGATGATCGCCGCCACCACCCGGCTCAACACGCCCGGCCCCGAGCTGGCAGAATTGGCGGGCGTGCATGCCATGACCGATGTCACCGGCTTCGGCCTCCTCGGGCACGGCCTGGAACTGGCGCGCGGATCCGGCCTCACCGCCCATCTCGAATTTTCCCGCCTGCCGTTGTTGCCGGGCGTGGCCGCACTGGCACAGGCGGGTCACACTACGGGCGCCAGTACTCGCAACTGGGCCAGCTATGGCGGCGAAGTCGCTCTGCCTGGAACCTGTGCCGACTGGCAAAGTGCCATCCTCACCGATCCGCAGACCAGCGGCGGTCTGCTGGTATCCTGCGCCGCGGCATCGGTGGATGCAGTGCTCGGCGTATTCGGCCGACACGGGTTCGACCAGGCCTGTGTCATCGGCCACCTGGAAACGGGCGCGGCACAAGCCGTGGTTTCCGTCTGAGTTTTCCCGCCGCTTTCGCCGCTTGGCAGGCGCGGGAAGCCCGGCGTGGCCCGGTCCACGTTTATGGCGCGGCGCTGAAACTGCCGGATCTCGCCAGGGGGGCCGGGGAGGCCGCCAGAATCCAGGCGGCCTGGGCGGTGGGCAGCACGCTGTTCTGGCGAGGCCGCTTCGTGGACGCGCTCAGGTGGTTGCCACCCTCCAGGGAACGGGGCTGGACCCTGGCCCGGCTGGGCCAGCGCGATGCCGCCCTGGACCAGCCGCAAGATGCCGCGCTGCATTTCTATCTCGACGAGCCTGAAACCTGTCTGAAGCGACTGGGCCCCGCGGATACGCCGATAGAGGCCGCGCGAATGGAATTGCTGCGTTACTGGGCGAATACCCGCCTCGCCGAACCCGCAGACGAAGCCCGCGCCCATTGGGCGCTGGCCACGCTGCGCCGCATGGCGCCAAGCGAGGAAGCACGCGGCCTGGCCGTCTACGCCGAAGCCGCGTTCCGGCGCCACCCCGTCCACGCGCTGGCACATCTGGATCATGCCCTGGAGCGGTTTGCGCGCTTCGGCCTGCATCACCTGGAAGAACGCCTGCTCGAACATAAGGCCTGCGCGCTCGAAGCCTCCGGCATGCTGGCGGAGGCCGAGCGCTTCCGACACGCGGCGGCGGAAGTCACGAAACGCCAGCGCTAGCGCTGACATCCGCGCGACATGGCGCGGCCGGCGGAGGCTTGACCGGTTAGAATACCCAGCGATTTTTCTCCAGGCCCGATCATGACCACTCTCAAGAACGACACCTTTCTGCGCGCCCTGATGCGGCAACCCACCGACTACACGCCCACCTGGCTGATGCGTCAGGCCGGCCGCTATCTGCCGGAATACTGCGCCACCCGCGCGCGCGCCGGGAATTTCCTGAATCTGTGCAAGACCCCGAGCCTGGCCACGGAAGTGACCCTGCAACCCCTGGCGCGCTACGACCTGGATGCCGCCATCCTGTTCTCCGACATTCTCACCATCCCCGATGCCATGGGCCTGGGGCTGTATTTCGCCGAAGGCGAAGGCCCCCGATTCGAACGCCCGCTGCGCGAGGAATGGGCCATCCGCAATCTGCAAGCCCCCGATCCGCATGACCATCTTCGCTACGTGATCGACGCGGTGTCCGAAATCCGCCGCGCCCTCGACGGCAGCGTGCCGCTGATCGGCTTCTCCGGCAGTCCGTTCACCCTGGCCTGCTACATGGTGGAAGGCTCGGGCAGCGATACCTACAAGGAGGTGAAGACCCTCATGTATGCGCGCCCGGACCTGATGCACCACATCCTGGACGTGACCGCCAAGGCTGTCACCGATTATCTCAACGCCCAGATCGAGGCCGGCGCCCAGGCGGTGATGGTGTTCGACTCCTGGGGCGGCATGCTCTCCCAGGCGGCCTACCTGGAATTTTCCCTGCCCTACATGGCCCGCATCATGGCCGGCCTCACCCGAGAACACGAGGGCCGCGTGGTGCCGCGCATCGTCTTCACCAAGGGCGGCGGGTTGTGGCTGGAACAGATCGCCCAGTGCGGCGCCGACGCGGTTGGCCTGGACTGGAGCATCGACATCGGCGAGGCGCGCGCGCGCGTCGGACACAAGGTGGCGCTGCAAGGCAATCTCGACCCCGCCGTCCTGTTCGCCCCGCCCGACGCGGTGGCCGCCGAGGCGCGCCGGGTACTGGCCAGCTACGGCACGGGATCGGGCCACATCTTCAACCTGGGCCACGGCATCTCCCAGTTCACCCCGCCGGACAGTGTACGCGTGCTGGTCGACACCGTGCGGGATGACAGCCGGCAGTACCACCTCTGACGCGGCGGGCCCAGCCCCACGCCTTGGCACGGCGCACAGGAATCAAGGATTATTCAGCGGTTCGGCAAGATTTCCAGTGCACCAGGATTACTCGGTTTGGGTCCGAAATTAGGTAGATGCCGGTTGTTCAACATTAACTCCGCCGAGTGGTGGGCCCGCATGAAAGCAAACGGGCGACTTTCGTCGCCCGTCATTACCGAGTTCCGCGCCGATTACTTGGCGGGAGCAGCGTCGGCAGCCGGCTTTTCTTCAACTTTCTTGGCAGCCTTTTTCTTGGCATGGTGCTTGGCCTTCTTGGCGGGCTTCGCGCCTTCGGCAGGCTTGGCGGCCTCGGCAGCGGGCTTGTCCATGGGGGCGTCAGCGGCTTGGGCTGCACCGATGGTCAGGAAAGAAGCGGCGGTCAGCAGGGCAATCAGGGTCTTGCTCATGTGTTTCTCCTAGCAGTGTGGTTGGTGAACTGCCGTCCGGATTGACGTTCGGCAGAGTCATTATTCAGGGGCAAACTTAAAGAATACTTAAAACACAAAACATTTTTCTACCAGTCCGAATAACGTCTAACGGGTGCGAGGCGCAATTCCGGATTGGTTTGCATGTATTTACACAACCCGCAGTATATTTACAGGGGCCAGGTATTCTGAATAAGAGGGTCCAATTCCCTGCATGGGCTGTCGCGTGCATGCTCACCCCGACAGCCGGCCCTCAAGGTGGCGCTGCACTGTGTCCTTGCTCAGGCGCCGGAGAGCCGAGTCCAGCCGGCGCCGTTTTCTTGACTTAAGGCGCAGACCGCGGCGCAGCCGGCAGCTTGAACGATTCCGGAATGGCCCCGGCGGAGGCCGCGGGTTGAGTCAGGAAACTGCCCCACGGCCCATAGTTGGCGGGATTTACGGCTGTAAGCGCCCAACTTGGGTACAGACCGGGATTCATCGGCGTCGTTGCGGCGCTCAGCACGGATGGGCTCATGGGCGCGGTCAGCCACTTCATGTACAAGGACGGGCTGAGCATCTGCATGGCTTGATTCCACAGCTGCGGGTTCACGGGCAGCGTCGCCCAGTTCATATAGGAAGTCGGGTTCAGCGCCGGTGCCATCATGGAAGTGTAAAAACCCGGGTTCATGGCGGCTTGCAGCCAGCGCAGGTACACGGCCGGATCGGTCATGCGCTGATAGCTTTGCAAGGAGGTGGGGTTCATCACCTGGGACGCCGTGCGGGCATAGCTGTTGGGTTCCATACCCAGTTGCATCAGGCCGAGGTAGGTGGCCGGACTCGTCATCGCGTTGCTCCACTGCGCAAATGCGGCGGGATTGCCCGCAAGAGCCGGATAGGTTGTGGGGTTGGTATTTGCCTCGGCGGTGCTTCGCAGCGGAGTGGCAGGCGCAGTTTGCGCGACAACCTCGTCCGCTTGGGCAAGTCCGGTCAAGGAAAACAAGGCGACTGACAACGTGATGAGTTTCATGGCTGATTCCTGGTGAGTACGGTGAGGTGGATGGTTTTCGGCGTTCATCTTAGGGGCAAGCTGGAGAAGGTGAACGTGGAAGCTGGATTCCACCGCGCATGCCGAAAAATTGTTGTACTTCCGCAACGGTGACACCAGGCAGCAAATTTCCGGTCATGGCGGACCCGGCACCATGTTCCCTCTGGCAGCTGACACAACGACCACGGCCGACCGGGGGTTGCGGCATCTCTGTAATTTTTTCGAAGATCAACTCCAATGCTGCGTCTTGCCACCCATGGGCAGATGGCATACAAGGTCACACTACGGTGTGTGCAAAAAGGATGCCTGATGTGGCTGCGAGACAACGCTAACGTCTTAGAGCGCGTGAGCCGGGTAAGGCGTCCGATCAGCTTCAAAATCTACGGTATTACCGGCTTGTTGCTGATCTTGATGGCGCTGGTGACGCTGATCTCCAGCATCAACTTCGAGCGGGTCGACCGCCAGATGTCGCTGCTGTCGAACTATTACATACCGCTCGACCAGATTCTCGGCGACATCCGTTACCACCACCTGTTGCAGGGGATGCTGTTGGAAAGGGCCCTGGCTATCAATTCGGGGCTGGCGCTTCTCCCCCAGGCTCGCAGTATGGTCCAAGCCGCAGCGGGGAAACTGGGTGATTGCGAGTACGAAACCTACTCTGCCCAAAGCAAGAAGATGCGCCAGGCAATCACGGATCCAGAGGGTCAAGCCTTGTTGGGCTTCGAACTGAACCGTTATTGCGGTGACCGTAAGACGCTTCTGGCCACTGCGCTGGTAGACAAGGCGCTGGCATTGCCCTACGTGGCCGAAGATCCGGTGCTGGTGCGCGAATTCACGCAGCTACAGGATGAAATGCTGCGCATCCCTGAAGCGCGAGCGGCCATGAGCGCGAGTGTCGACAAGTTCGCGGCTGGGTCGCAAGTCGCCGACACCCAGGCGGAGAAGATTCTGAAGGAGCAGATGGAGAGCGACCGTCGTGCGGTCGGGCGCACCAGCAGCACAGTCAGTCGCCTGCTCCATAACATCACCCGCGAGGCCGCTGCCAAAGCGAGCCACGCCGAGCGCAGCACTACGCTTTTCAACTGGGGCATCACCCTGGCTGCGGCCATCCTCGGCATCCTGTTTGCAGGGTTGATCACGCGCAACCTCATCAAGCCGGTGCGCGCCCTCCTCAAGGGTGCCAGATCGGTGGAAGGCGGCGACTTGAGCATCATCATCCAGGTCCATTCGTCCGACGAGATCGAACTCCTGGCACAGGCGTTCAATTACATGGTCGGTGGCTTGCGTGAAAAGGAAAGCATCAAGGAGACCTTTGGCAAGTACATCGATCCGCGCATCGTCAAAGGACTGCTCGACGAACATTCGTTCTCGGACGTAGGCAACAAGACTTTCGCGACCGTGTTCTTTTCCGACATCGAGGGCTTCACGCCCATCTGCGAACAGCTATCTGCCGACGCGGTGGTCAAGCTGCTGAACAGCTATTTCTCCCACATGTCCCAGCCCATACGCGACCACAACGGCATCATCGACAAATACATCGGCGACGCAATCATGGCGTTCTGGGCACCCCCTTTCACCGGCGAGCAGGAACACGCCCTCCTGGCTTGCCGGGCCGCACTCGACCAGCGAGCGCGGCTGGCCGAGTTTCGCGCGGCGTTGCCCGACGTCATCGGTTTGCGCCGCGGCATCCCCGCCTTTAATGTCCGCATCGGCCTCGCCACGGGAGAGGTCACCGCTGGTAGCGTCGGCTCGGACGAGGCGAAGAGCTACACCGTCATCGGCGACACGGTCAATTTGGCCTCCCGGCTGGAAGCGGCGAACAAGGCCTTTGGCACCTACCTACTGATCAGCGAGACCACCCGCAAGCTCGCCGGCGATGCCATCGAGGTGCGTGATCTGGCCCGCATCCGGGTGGCAGGCAAGGTCGAATGGGCGCATGTCTATGAATTGCTGGGGCTGACGGGCCAGGTCGAGGAAGGGCTTCTGACCTTGCGCGACCGCTTCGAAGTCGGCTTGCGCTGCTACCTGGAACGTGACTGGGATGGCTCCGAGAGCCACTTCGCTGCCTGCGCCGAACTCGATCCGGACGACCGTCCTAGCCGCGTTTTCCTCGATCTGACTGCCCGTTTCCGCGCACAACCACCGGCGGCGGACTGGGAGGGCATATTGGAAGTAACCAAGTGAGTACACGAAATGGGATGGAGAGGCGCGGCACCCTATGGTTGTCTTCCAGTCTGCCGATATTCTTCCCCGCCCTGTTTCCGAATGAGTGAGTCGGCTTGTCCCAACCCGGTCAGTTCGATGAGCGTGATCTCCCCCGGTGCGAGAACGCGTATGGGCGGGCCCCAGCTGCCGGTTCCCCGGCTGACGTAGAGCCACCTGCCGCCGGGCAAGACATGGAGTCCCTCGATCATGGGGTATACCCGCTTGACCAGGAACCCGAAGGGAAATATCTGCCCCTGATGCGTGTGGCCGGAGAGTTGCAGATCGAACCTGGCCCCGTGAGCAATGACCGGCTGGTGTTTTAGAAGCACGACGTAGCGATCTTCGGCAAGCTTGGCCAACAGCCGCGCTTCGTCCGTCGGCCCTGCCAGCACGGCCGGGTCGTCCACACCGGCCAAGGTAATGCCGCCCACGTTGACCCAGGCTCCCCGCAATAGTTGAAATCCGGCGTGTCGATGGAAATCCAGGGCGTGATCCAGGCCGGCATAGTGTTCGTGATTGCCGGTCACCGCGAATTTTCCCAGGCGCGGCCGATAGGCGGCCAGTCGGGCGGAAAGTCCATCCAGATGATGGGCCCGGGCATCGATCAGGTCCCCCGTCGAGATCAGCATGTCGGGCTCTAGAGCCGCGACCCGATCGAGGAGGCGGTCGAGACTGCGTCCGCCGATGAGCATACCCAGGTGCAGGTCCGAGATCAGCGCGATGCGTAGGCCTGGGTAGTCGGCGGGCAGCTTGCCGGACTGGATCGACACGCGTTCTACCCGCGGATTGCGCGCACTGTGGAACCCGTAGATCCAGAGCGCGAGAGCGGTCATCGACACCGCGAGCCAGGCTGGAGCGGCGCCAGGCATGGGCAGGCCAACGAGTCGGGCACTCAGTTCATAGAAATTCATGGCCAGGCCGACCAGGAAAAACAGGAAGGCATATCCCATCCACGAGAACACGATCCAGGCAAAGCTGGAGACGAGCACGCTGGCACCCTGAAGGCGTTCCATCCGACGCAGCAGCATGGGGCTGAGGGTCATCAACAGGGCCACGCCCCAGACAAGCCGCGAGTCCGGGCCCGTCAGGTTTTCGGCCTGAATGACGGCACCGGCAAGGTACGCCTGCATCCCGCCGTAGAGGAGGAAGAAGATCAGGAAAAATCGCATGGATGCTTATGTGGTCTGACGTATGTGGCGGAATCCCTGAGCCGAACCATCTCGGGCACGCGTGTGTAGTCTACAAATAATCGTGCACAATCATACTGTTACAATCGCTCCTATATACAATTGCATAGGAGTAATTATCAGGCCAATAGCCCTATTTACATCGGGTGTTTATGGACGGTAAATTTGCGTAAATTCCCAACAAAATGGAAAGACCCGCGGATTGTGGTCGCGCGGCGATCGCAGGGCAAACCGCCCGCGAGAATTCTTCACAATCATCGCGGCGGCTCCCTCTGTAAAGCCGCTACAAAGTTAGCACGGGCAAGCTCGCTCCCACAGGAACAAGGGCTTGTAGGAGCGGGCTTGCCCGCGATTCGAATGATTCAGCGCGTCCCTGGGTTCGACTGATCTCCCGGCCAGGAGGGGGTGGGCACTTGGCTTGCTTGCATACGGCTGCACAGCCTTGTTTATGAAAAACCACCGCAACCATGCCCATCGCAAAGGAGGCCGTGTGGCCATTGAACACCCCCTCCAGTCACGTGAAGGCGGATGTAGGTTGAACCTTTCCTGAAGACCTGCCGCCCATTTTCGGCAGGCGGGTGACGAAAAACGTCAGTTCGCGAGGGCGTATGGGTGTCTGCGTACCCGAATTCATTGCATGAATGTCATGTAAAAACAATGTGTTGAAGTCAATTTATGGATGTTGTTCTAACCTGGCACGGTTCCCGCTTAATGGATCACGCCTTGCCGGCGCATCCTGCCGGCAGCGGACTCGAAACTCACTCTTTGGAGATCATCATGAAACAACTCTCTGCTCGTTCCGGCCAGTCCGGCTTCACCTTGATCGAACTGCTGATCGTTGTGGCCATCATCGGCATCCTGGCGGCCATTGCCGTGCCGAGTTATCAGAGCTACACGGCGCGGGCCCAGGCTTCCGAGGCGTTCGCGTTGATCGACGGCACGAAAACCCCCCTGGCACTGTCTGCGGGCGAAAGCAGCACCTGCGTCGTACCTGCCAGCACGAACCTGACCGGCAAGTATGGCGCCGTCGTGGTTAGCGGAACCTCGCCTGCCTGTGCATCGACCTACACCTTTGCCTCAGGAAAAAATACGGGTGGTGAGGTCAAATATTTATACGATGGTACGACGTGGGTTTGTTCTGTAACCAAGCCGCCGACCGATACCTCCGTTACGCTGGCTTGCCCATAACAGGTTTGGTGTGATTGGTTCGAACGCCGGCTTCCCGCCGGCGTTTTTCATTCCGCCGCCAGGCGGAAAGGCCCGGCGAACTCAGCCGCCGTAGCGGGCGTACCAGAGTAGGCCCATCACCGTCTTGCCGTCGCTGATGCGTCCGTCTCCCACCATCTCCAGAGCGTCGGCCATGGGGACGCGCAGGATTTCCAGGAATTCGTCTTCGTCCATGTCGTGCCCGGAATAGGACAGGTCGCGCGCCTCGAAATAGACCAGGCGTTCGTCGGAATAGCCTATGCAGGGGTGGAAGGTGGGCAGTTGCCGCCACTGCCTCGCCAGGTAACCGGTTTCTTCTTCCAGTTCGCGTTGCGCGCAGGCCAGCTCGGTTTCATCCGGGTCGAACTTGCCCGCGGGCAGTTCCAGGAAATCGCGGTGCAGCGGATAACGATGCTGGCGCTCCAGGAGGAGGTCGCCATTGTCGAAAATCGGGAGGATGACTGCGGCACCCGGGTGGACGATGTACTCGCGGGTGGATTCGGCCCCGTTGGGCAGGCGCACCCGGTCCTTCTTCACGTGCAGCAGACGGCCGCGGTATTCGTCGCTGGTTTCGAGCATGTGCTCGGTGAGATCGGGTGCGGACATGGCAGGCGTAATGAGTGTGAGTCGGGCGAGTATAGCGCCGGGCCACCGCCGCCTGCTCGCGTGCCTACTACAGGCTGGCGGCGAGCCTTGCCGCGACCCGCGCCTGGAGGTCGCCGGGAAGATCGCGTCGGGGTCTGGCCCGCCGCGCGGGGGCCCAGATAGCATCGGGGAAATTCGGGTCGTCCGCCCAGCGCGGAATCACATGCCAGTGCACATGCGGCACCACATTGCCCAGGCAGGCCAGGTTGATCTTGTCCGGATGCGCCTCTTCCCGCAGTGCCGCTTCCACCGCGAAGACTACGGCCATCAGGACTTGCCGCTCGGGCGGAGGCAAATCGCTCATTTCCTTGACGTGGGCGTTGAGGATCACGCGGCAGAAGCCGGGGTAGTCGGCGTCCCCCACCCAGATCACGCGGGAGGAGGCGTCACGCCAGAGGAGAGTTTCCGAGACAGGGATGCAGAGAGGACAGGGGGCGTTGGTCATTGTTATTGCGGAAAGGCAAGCTCGTGAATTGTATGGAAAACATGCGGTGGAATCGTCAAGCAATGGTGCAATCAAGTAACCCAGGGGGTTGTGAACGGCTATTGAAATCCGCTTGAATCTGGCTGCAAGGGGCTTGGCGGGGTTGGTTTTGGTTTGAGTTGTTGCTGCCGGACAGGGCTTGGGCTGTAGGTGCGAGTCGATGCGGGGTGATTCGGTGTGGGGACCGGTAGTCTGCGAGCCGGGGTGATGGCGGGGGAGCGGCGAATGCGCTAGAAAGGCGACAGCCTATTTGCGCGACGCCATGGTGCCCTACGCCTGGGCATGGACCTTGCTGCAAACAATCCCCGGCATTGGCGAGATCACCGCTGCGCTGATCCTGATCGAGATCGGCGACGACCTTTCCCATTTCAACAGTGCCGACCGGTTCGCGGCCTGGGCAGCCCTTTGCCCATTCCATTACACACAACTCATAGCGCATGAGCCTCGCGAGCGAATCTGATCCCTGCGGCGAAATCCATGACGCGCTGGAGGCCGAGTCAAATGGTCTTCACGCCCGGCTCGCCATCGCCCTTGCGCGCCAGGAAGCCGCCGAGCATGGCCACCAAGCGCACCACCTCGTTCAGTCTGAGTGGGGTCTTGGGCACCTTCTTCCGATTCAGGATATACGCCGCCTGCCACTCATCCCGCTCGAACAACAAGGCCGCATCCCGGGATAGGCGATGGTGTCGAGCAACGACGTGATCACCGCATGCACGCGGCCGTTGTCGTACAGCTTGGCCGCCCAGACGGACTCCAGCGCGGCGTGCGCAGGAAGGGACAGAACCAGGGCCAGGGTAGACAGGGACGGGGTACAGGTTGCTCTGCTTGGCTCCTCATGTGACGCCAAGCTGGCAACACAGTGTCGGCCTCTCGGCATCACACCTCGGCCCCGTCCGTCCGCAGTTTCTGCATCCGCATGGTCGACATTTTGGGCAACTCCACCGGCGTCGCGCCGGTCTTCCCCAGCAGCTTGTTGGTTCGCCGCCAGGCGAATGACCTGGTAGCGCATCCCGGAGAACATCATCCTCCGCAGGCACTCGAAGATGCGCGGCTGCACTGCCAGAGGATCTTCGCCTGCCTCCATTGCCAGCCAACTCGCCAGGCGCACACTCGGGCGTGTTCGACTAAGGATTCAAGGATGATCGGGTACCAGACCCGCAAGGATACCGGCGCTACAATCGACAGCCCCAATCCACCCCGTAGGAGCAGCACATGCACACCGGAACCACGCTGACCCAGTTCATCATCGAAGAACAGCGCCACATCGCCGGCGCCACGGGCGAATTCACCGCCCTGCTGAACGACATCGTCACCGCCATCAAGACCATTTCCAATGCGGTGAACAAGGGTGCCCTCATCGGCGTCATGGGTGCGTTGGAAACCGAGAACGTGCAGGGCGAGACCCAGAAGAAACTGGATGTCATCACCAACGAAATGATGATACGCAGCAACGAATGGGCCGGGCACCTGGCGGGCATGGCTTCCGAGGAGATGGACGAGGTCTACCCGATACCCACGCAGTACCCTCTGGGAAAATACCTGATGGTGTTCGACCCGCTCGACGGCTCGTCCAACGTCGACATCAACATCTCCGTGGGCACCATCTTCTCCATCCTGCGCGCACCGGTGCCCAACCGTGCCGCCGCCGCCGCCGATTTCCTGCAACCCGGGGTGAAGCAGGTATGCGCGGGCTACGCCCTCTACGGCTCCTCCACCATGCTGGTGCTGACCACCGGTCATGGCGTCAATGGCTTCACCCTGGACCGCGACATCGGCGAGTTCATCCTCACCCACCCGGGCATGAAGATTCCCGCCGACACCAAGGAATTCTCCATCAACGCCTCCAACCAGCGCTTCTGGGAGCCGCCGGTGCAGCGTTATGTCTCGGAATGCCTGGAAGGCATGACCGGCCCCAGAGCCAAGGATTTCAACATGCGCTGGGTGGCCTCGATGGTCGCCGAGGTGCACCGCATCCTCACGCGCGGCGGCGTCTTCATGTATCCGCGCGACACCAAGGACCCGTCCAAGCCGGGCAAGCTGCGCCTGCTCTACGAGGCCAACCCGATGAGTTTCATCGTCGAACAGGCCGGCGGCGCCTCCTCAACCGGCCGCGAACGCATCCTCGACCTGAAGCCGGAAAACCTGCACCAGCGCGTGCCGGTGATCCTGGGCTCGAAGAACGAAGTGGCAGTGGTGGTGGGCTACCACCAGGGCTGACCCTCGCTGGTAACGACGAGTCCCGCCTAGGCGGATTCGTCGTTTACGGTCGCAATGGTCAACTGAGCCCGGTGCAGCCCGCGGTCGAACCGTAGGCTGTTTCTCCAAATTCGAGCTGGTAGAGGCTTTCGAGGTAGGCCGTGCAACAACCCGCCCCCCAGGAAACGCCGGGCTTGGGCTGGTAGGTGCTCGTGCTGTAGATCGAGTTGTACATCTGGATCGCTTCGCTGCCGCTGATCGCGTAATTCGGGGCGAACTTGACGCTGTTGAGCACCGTGGCGATCACCGCGCGCGCCAATGCGGCATAAGGGCTGCCGTTGTTGCCCCCCGACGTGCACAGCACCTGCAGCAAGGTCTTGCCGTGGAAAGCATCCAGCAAGGCGGCGCCACCACTGGCCGAACCATAAAAGGGATTACCCGGAGCCCATGAAGACGCAGGCCAGGTGTGAAACTGTGGGGCATTCGGGTACTTCCAGTAGCCCGGCGACCGGCCGATCCCGCATGCCTGGGCCTGGCCATGACCGGAGGCATTGCCCGACATTTTTCCAGAAATCGTGCAGTTGTACGGGGCCGCGCCCAGCACCTGCTTGCTCGCCAGCGTGGCGAGCACGACGGGGGTCGCCAGGCCACCCTTGACCAGTTGCCGGCGCAAGGCGTCGGGCTGCTTGATCTCTGATTCGTTGATTTTTTCGGGCATGATCGGCCTTCCCTGGAGAAACGACTGTTGCAGCATAGAGCAAGATTCATGCCTCAGTCTAACGCAATGATTCTAAACAGCCCATTGCAGCCAGGGGCGACGTCATGTAAAAAAATCCGACAGACTGCTTCATCACCCATGGCAATCATCCCATCTTCCTCAGTCGAGCTGGCCATAGGAGCGGGTTTGCCCGCGATAGAGCGCGTCCAATCGCGGGCAAGCCCGCTCCTACAAGTGGCGCCTCACTTACCTTCGGGTTTCAATGCCTTGCGCAGTAGATGCGGCAGCAAGAGGTGCAAGGGCATGCGCAGCCAGTGGCTGCGCACGTAGAGCACGAAGGCTGCGGGCCGGGTAAGGAGGCCGCGACATTCCGCATGAGCACAGGCGAAGGCAGGCAGGAACAGGACGTCCATGACGGCGGCGGACAGGCTGCTCGGGCGTTCCGGGCAGTTTGCGATGGCCTCCTCGGGGACGGGGGTGTGCAGCAGGCGCCGCGCGTAGCGCAAGGCATAATACAGCGGGCGACCCAGGTTTAGTGTCCGCGCGCGCTCCAGCAGTCGCCCCCAGAAAGCCGGCTCGCCGCCATAGGCGCGCAACAGGGCGTCGAGATCGACCAGATCGCGCAGGCCGTGTTGCCACTCGCCTTCGTGGAACAGGTGGGTCGCGGAATGCAGCACCAGGTCGACGGGTGCCGGGATGGAGAAGCGGGGGAAACCCGGCAGCGGCGTCGACGCCGCCAGGATCAGCCCTGGCCGGGTCCTGCGCCGCGCACTCTCGGGCAGGAGGTTGTGATGCACGTCCAGCCAGGTCTGGCGGCGAATATGCTGCATCGGCGGCAATTCGTGCATCCACTCGCGGAAGTAGCGCAGGTCGTAGGCGTCGTGCGGACTGCTGATCCAGCCGCCCAGCATCAGCGCCGCCTCGGTCGCATCCAGTTGCGCACGCGGTAGCAGGAGGTCGATGTCGGTGAAGAGGCGGCCGGCAGCCGGGGGCAAATCCGCCGCGGCATAGGCCGCCCCCTTGAGCAGCACCACGGGGCCTGCGATGCCCTCCAGGTCGCGAGAAAGCTGGGCGAGTTCCCAATGCACCGCGCGGCATTGCTGTTCGGCCAGCGTCAGCGCCGCTTCCAGGTGCCGCCACACGGCAGGCGGCAGCCGCTCGTGGAAGCCAGCCGCCCGCGCGCCCAAGCGTCCCAGCAGGCCGGCGGCACGCGCCTGGCGGACGACTTTGTCCCAGGTCCGGGCATCGAATCCCGCCATGGCGCGCGGTTCGCGCAGGGCGAGAAGGAAGGCCGCGCAGGCCGGGTTCATGCGACCAGTTCCTCGAAGGCCGCGAGCGCATCTTCCAGGCGGGAATATTCGAAGTCCCAGCACGCGCAGGCATCGATCAAGGCGGCATTGAGCTCGAAGCCCAGTCGCCCCAGCAGACTGTAATTGAAGCCGTGAGTGGCTGCATGGATGAAGGCATCCGCCTTCGAGTGCCGGGTCAGCCGAGCCGTGGCCTCGGCGCGCCAGCGGGGAAAGACGATATGGGCGGGGCGCGCCTTCTCGCCCATGCGCGCCACGCTAATCGGTGGCGGTCGCAAGTGGGCCACGGAGCCCTTGTGGGTATCCAGGGCGGTGTCGCCGATCACGGCTTCCGGGAAAGCCTCGCGGATCAGGGCGATGGACTGGTTTTTCAGGCTGATCGGCCGAGCCAGCGGGACGATGTGGCCATCCTCGCGGTCGATCAGGGTGATCTCGTCGGAGAGCAGGCGCCAGCCGGACAAGGCTAGGGCGGCGGTCAGCGTGCTTTTCCCCGCGCCCGGGTCGCCAGGCAGGATCACCGCGCGGCCACGCCGCTCCAGCACGGCGGCATGCAGCATCAGGTAATGCTGAGCGTAGCCCGCGATGCACCAGTTCATGCCCCACTCCAAAAGCGGGAAGGCATGATTCAGGGGCAAGGGCTTGAACGGCGCGTGCTCGTCATGCCAGAAGTTACATTGCGGTTTGTAGCAGCGGCGTAGCCCGGCCACGGCATCGACGCGGACATGGAAATCGCGAAAGCCGTCCACCTCCAGGGGAAAATCCGGGTAGAGCCGTTCCAGGCCGCGCGCGACATCCTCGCGTCGGCTTCGGATCAGGAACCGGAACGGTCCGGTGCGCAGATCCAGTCCCAGCGCTAGCCGCCGGCGCAAGTCCCGCGCGGAAAGCAAGCCCAGGGTCAGCGCCATGTCAGGAAGTCGATCTTCACAAGCGCCCGCAGGATGGCTTCCAGATCCTGCGCATCGAGCCCGCAAGCGTCGGCCAGGGCTGCGCTCTCCACTTCGCCGTCCCGCAACAACTGCGTCAGAACGCTGCCGGCGGGCTCCGAGAGGCGATGCGTGTCATTGGCGAGGGCATGATGGAAGACGTATTCGTCCTCCCAGCGGCGCCAGGCGAGGTCGGCCGCGTCGGCAATGCGCCAGAAGCGTGGGGCTTTCACGCCTACTCCAGCGTTTCGATGAGGAGGTTGCGATTGGTGTAGATGCACAGATCGGCGGCGATGCCCAGCGCTGCGCGCACGATGGCCTCCGGCGCCAGATCGGTGTGTTCCAGCAGGGCGCGCGCGGCCGATTGCGCATAGGGGCCGCCGCTGCCGATGGCGGCGATGCCAAACTCGGGCTCCAGCACGTCGCCCGCCCCGGTGATGATCAGGGTACTGACGCGGTCCGCCACTGCCAGCATGGCCTCGAGGCGGCGCAGCATGCGATCGGTGCGCCAGTCCTTGGCCAGCTCCACGGCGCTGCGCACCAGATTTCCCTGATGCTTCTCCAGTTTGGCCTCGAAGCGTTCGAACAGGGTGAAGGCATCGGCCGTGCCACCGGCGAATCCGGCCAGGATGCGGTCCTGGTAGAGCTTGCGTACCTTGCGGGCGCTGGACTTAATGACGATGTTGCCGAGCGTGACCTGGCCGTCGCCGCCGATGACCACGTCCTCGCCGCGACGCACTGAAATAATGGTGGTGCCATGAAATTGTTCCATGTCAGTTCCGCACGACTGTTCCGAAGGCCTCCCCCCCTGGGGGGTGAGGCAGGGCATACGTGGCGCACTGCGCAGCGCCTCTCGAACGACCCCGCTGGACAGCCGGGCCTCCACGAGCATGCGAGTCGGTGGGCCGTTTCATTTCAGACCCGGGTACGAGCGTGTACGGGGGCGAACTGACTGGCGCCGACGACCTTCAACAGCGTATTGACCATCTCGTTGCCTTCTCTGAAGTGGATCGTGCGCTGGCCCACACCCAGGTGAATCAGGGTTTCCAGCAGGAGGCCGACGGCGGCGAAATCGATGCGCGGAACCTGGGAAAGGTCGATGTCGATCTGCTTGCGTCCCACAGCATAACGCGACAATTCCCCCAGCGTGATCTCGCAACCAGGCCCGAGTACGCCGGACAGGTGGAAAACCGCAGCCGATGCCGCACCCTGCCCTGCCATGCCGGCCCCGCCAGGAAGCGCCAGCGGCGGCCGAAAAGCGGGCGGCGAGCGTTCAAAGGAGACGGCGTAGGCGGCGGCCACTTCCTCGAAATCGGCCTCCTTGCCTTGCAGCCGCAAAACGGCCAGCCACAGCAACCAGCCGGCTTCGCCGAGCCGGCCACCTTGATGCGCCGCCCCCAGTCGCACGGCAAACCCCGCGCCGCCGATCAATTCCAGCGGTCTGGACATGCCCTCGACCTGATCCAGTGTGGCGAGCATGGACCGGGCCGCGGCATCCCCCGGCGCCGGACAGCGGCTGACTTCGACACGGACGAAGGGCGCGTCTCGCGCGTCCTGGAGAAAACGTTGCAACCTCAGCTGCTCGGCGCCGCCGAATTTTTCTCCGTAGCTCATCAGTGGTACGGATAGCGCCGCCACCTGCAACTGGCCGCGTGGCGCCCAAGTAGGGGGGGAACGCTCGAATTTCACCGCGAAATCCACGGCGGCATCCTCGAAAGCTTCGGGCTGCTTGCTGGCTTCATAGAGGTCGAACAACATGAACCAGGGCAGCGGGTCGGTATTGTCCGGATGCTCGAGCAGATAACGATTGAGCAGCGCAGCGGCCTCACCGACCTTGCCGTTGGCGTAGAGCACGGCAGCTTCCTCGAACTCCTGCACCAGCCCTCCTCTGGTTTCCTGTACTTCGATCCCTACCTCGCGGGAGGCCGCATCCACCAGCGTATAGGTCGGCCCGGAGGCGAACTCATGCTGCCCCTCCCTGAGAAAGGCCATCAGGTCTTCGGGCTTGTCCTTGCGAAAGAATGAGAACACGGAGGCGGGCCAGGTGGAACGGCGAGCCACGATAGTAGAGCCGGCATGCGGCAGCGGCAAGCGCTCAAGGCACGGGATCGTGCCCACCCGGGTGCCAGGGATGGCAGCGTAAGACCCGGCGCAGCGCCATCCAGCTTCCCCTGAGCGCACCATGTCTTGCCACCGCCTCGTGCGCATAGTGCGAACAAGTCGGGGTGAATCGGCACTGATTGCCGATGAATGGGGAAAGCAGCAGTTGGTAGCCGCGGATCAGGCCGATGAGCAAACGTTGCGCCAGGTTCATGCAAATCCCCTGCGGCGGTAGCGCTGTTTCAGGCGCTCCGCGGTACGCAGGTCGTCCGGCGTATTCACATTGAGAAAGGCATAGGGGTCTTCCCGGAACGCCACGGTATCGATAACCTGCGTCGCCTGCCAGGCACGTACCTGGCGCCCGCCGGCGCGCACGAAGTCATCCAGGTCGCGCAGCAAGGAACGGTGCATCAACATGACGGCATAGTGGCTGCCGGTTTCATCGGCGGCCCTGACCAGGTTCATGCCGTAGCTTACCGCCTGGGCATGCAGCCGCGCGGCGAGATCCAGGGGCAGGAAGGGGGTATCGCAAGGCACCGTGAGCAGCCAATCCTGCTGCGCGGTCTGAGCCGCCGCGAGTAGTCCGGCCAGCGGCCCCAGGTTGCCCGGAAGGTGGTCGGCCACCACGGTGTGGCCCAGGGCCGCGTAATCGGCGAGGTTGCGGTTGGCGCTGACCAGCACCTCGGCGACAAAGCCCCGAAGCCGCTCCGCCACCCAGGCTGCAAGCGGCCGCTCGCCCAGCCGGATCAAACCCTTGTCCTCGCCCCTGAAGCGACGCGCCAGCCCGCCCGCAAGGATGACCGCTGTGACCGGAGTCGGCGTCGCCAGTTTCATCGCGCAAGATAATAGAGTCGGTAACGCTGTTTGTTCTGGCGCGGGCGGGCGCCTTCCCAGCGCGGCTTGCTGTCCGTCGTGGCTTTGTGATCCGCATCGGCCAGCAACCAGGGGCAATTCGAGTCGTTCTTCGGATGCAGGTGGTAGCGCAGCATAACGCGCATGGCCGGGTCGGTATCGATCTTGAGGCACGCACCCACCGGCAGGTGCCGCCCCATGTCCGCGATCAACGGTTTGTAGCCCCAGCCGGCTTCCAGCCAGGGGCGAAACAGTGCGATCAGCAGGGTCCAGACCAGCACCATGCCGCTCGCCCAGACCAATACGGGCCGGGTCTTCGCGCGTGGAAACAGGGGAATCGCCAGAAGCCAGAGCGCACTGGCGCTCAAGGCCAGAAACTGGCTGCGCACGGGCACCAGGCCTGGACGATGGGAAGGGGTGAGGGACACCATATGTGCCGCCAGTCTCGCCGGCATCCCCCACTCCATAGCGGAAAAATAGGTCCAGAAGGCAAACACAAAAAACAGGAAGGTGACCACGCCGAACCAGTAGAACGCCTGGGCGGCACCGCGCTTCATACGATCCACGCCATGCACCGCCAACAGGGCCAGCGGGGGCAGCAGCGGCAACAGGGCGCCGTCACGCGTCCAGGAAGGCCCCAGGGTGGCCAGCATCGCGGCGAGCAGGGCGAGCAGGGGAAGGTGCAATTCCTGGGCGCGGCCCAGTCGCCGGTGCTCGTGCCAGAGCGCGACCAGCGCAAGGGGCCAGAGCGGCCAGGCGAACCAGGGCAGTTCCGAATAAGCGCGAACCGAGCCCATGCCCGAGGTCAGGCGCTGCGGGCCGTGCCAGCGCAGCCAGGCGTCGAGCTGTCCGTTGCCGTGGAGCGCCAGCACGGCAACGGCGGCGATCGCCGCCGCCAGCGCAAGTCCAAGTCCCAGGGTGCGGAAATACTCCGGGCGGCGCCAATGCGGGGAGACCAGGGGCAGGAACAGCAGCGCCATGCCCGCGATCAGGTCGGGTACACCCCGCAGACCCAGGAACAGGGCAGCCAGGGCAAGTCCGCTGAGCACGCCCCCCGTGCGCGAGGCGTCGCGCCCGTGGGCGACACCGGCCAGCAGCGCCGACCAGGCCGCGAGTTGCGCGGTTTCAGGCGCCATGGCATGCATGCGCAGCATCAGCCCGAAACAGCCCAGCAAGGCCAACACCAGGGTTGCCCCAAAGCCGGCACCATACAGACGGCGCGCGGCCAACGCGGTGAACCCCATGGCAGCCAGCGTGAACCCGCCGCTGGCCAGACGAGCCCCGTCCTGAAGATTCATCCAGGGGGCGCCGAGTCTCGCCAGCAATGCCGCGGCCCAGGCGTACAAGGGTGCGGGTGCGGCCCAGGCACGGGCCAGATCGGGGACGGCATCCAGAATCGGTGCCAGCGCCAGCGCTTCGTCCGGCTTCCAGGCGTCACGGCCGGTCAATCCAAAGAACGCCCAGAAGGTGACCAGCAGCAGCAGCCAGAGCTGCTTGGCGGGTGCCGCGGCGTTCATGCTCTTACAACGTTCACGGTCTGAAACAAAAAAGGCAGCCTCGGCTGCCTTAGTCCCAAGTCGGAGTCGATCACCTCTTGAGGCCGTACTTCTGGCGGAATTTCTCGACCCGGCCGGCGGTGTCGACGATCTTCTGCTTGCCGGTATAGAAGGGGTGGCAGGCGGAACAGACTTCCACATGCAGCGCTTTCTTCATGGTGGAACGCGTGGTGAAGACGCTGCCGCAACTGCAAGTCACGGAGATGTCGTTGTATTCGGGATGGATGCCGGCTTTCATGAGGAGGACCTAGGCTGAGAACTTGGAAAGCGTGGGATTATCCGCCAAATCTCCCTTCCAGGCAAACCGTGGATGCGGCCGCATCGACATCACGCCGCATGCTTCAGATGTTTCTGGTACAGGAAGGCCAGCACTTGGCTGCGCAGGTGATGGTAGCGCGGCTCCACGGCGAGACTCAGACGGTCACGCGGGCGCGGCAGGTCGACGTCCAGGATTTCGCCTATGGTCGCCGCCGGCCCGTTGGTCATCATGACGATGCGATCGGAGAGCAGGACGGCCTCATCGACATCGTGGGTGACCATCAAGGTGGTGGCCTTCGTTTCCTGGACGATGCGCATGAGCTCGTCCTGCAAGCCGGCGCGGGTGAGCGCATCGAGCGCGCCGAAAGGTTCGTCCAGCAGCAGCACCTTGGGCTCCATCGCCAGGGCACGGGCGATGCCGACGCGCTGCTTCATGCCGCCTGAGATTTCATTGGGGTGCTTGGCGCTCGCGTGGGAGAGGCCCACCAGCTCGATGGCGGCCTGGGTGCGTTCCCTTAGCCTGGACTTGGGCTCCCTGGCGCCGAACACCCTTTCCACCGCCAGGTAGACGTTGCCGAAGCAGGTGAGCCAGGGCAGCAGGCTGTGGTTCTGGAAGACCACGCCGCGTTCCGGCCCGGGCCCCTTGATTTCCTTTTCCGCAAGCAACAGGACACCCTCCGTGGCTGTAGCAAGACCCGCGACCAGGTTGAGCAGCGTGGACTTGCCGCACCCGGAGTGGCCGATCAGGCTGATGAACTCGCCTTGCCCGACCCGGAGATTGATGTCGGTCAGCGCGGTGAATTTTCCCTTCTTGGTGTCGAACACCATCCTGGCGTGCTCGATGTGCAAATAGTTGTGCATGGCGGTGCCCTTCACTCGTAATTGAACCGGTTCGCGACCATCACCAGGGCTTGTTCCAGCAGCAGGCCGGTGAAGCCGACGATGAAGATGGCGATCAGGATGTGCTCGACGTTGAGGTTGTTCCATTCGTCCCACACCCAGAAGCCCAGGCCTGTGCCACCGGTGAGCATCTCGGCGGCGACGATTACCAGCCAGGCCACGCCGATGGAGAGTCGGATCCCGGTCATCAGATGGGGCAGCACCGACGGGAACAGGATACGGGTGAATATCGTCCATTCCGACAAGTTCAGCACCCGCGCCACGTTGAGATAATCCTGCGGTACGCGGGAGACCCCGGCTGCGGTATTGAGAATGATCGGCCAGATGCTGGAGATGAAGATAACCCAGAGAGAAGCTGGTTCGGTTTGCTTGAATACGTACAGGCCGATGGGCAGCCAGGCGAGCGGCGACACCGGGCGCAGCAGACTGATGACGGGAGCGACCATGGCGGCCAGGAAGGCGAAACGGCCGATCAGGAAGCCGGCGGGTATGCCGACCAGGGCGGCCAGTCCGAAGCCGGCGCCGACGCGGTAGAGCGAATGCAGGATGTTCCAGCCTATGCCCTTGTCATTGGGGCCTTTGTCGTAGAACGGATCCGCAAACAGG
Organism: uncultured Pseudomonadota bacterium; assembly: GCA_903835655.1. Classification (GTDB taxonomy): domain Bacteria; phylum Pseudomonadota; class Gammaproteobacteria; order Burkholderiales; family Thiobacillaceae; genus PFJX01. The sequence continues at coordinate 23,574 of CAILNT010000009.1, forward strand.
ATTTTCGCGGATTCCCAGGTCTTGGCCGGGCCCGGCAGCCCGTGTTCGCCACCGCTGCTGGAAACGATCTGCCAGAGCAGGATGAACAAGGCCATGCCCAGCAAGGGCGGGAGGGCTGCACGGAAGAATTTGCCGACCGCCTCACCGAAGGCCTGGCCGCGTTCGGATTCCCACATCGGCGTCTTCCTTCCCTGGGGGAGGGCGCCGGCCTCGGCCCCGCGCTGCGGATTGGTCTGGCTGTTTTTCCTTTCCCCCAGCCCCGGAGGGGGAGGAGGAGAGACGACCGGCGACGGTGGGGTGACTGGGGAATTCATGCTGTAATGGGTCTCGTTGAAAGTCACTGCGCTCATGGCGGACTCCTGATTTCTCTCCCCTCGCCCGCAACCGGGGCAAGCGGAGACTGGGTGGGCGTTTAGCCTGGTCGGTTGCTTGGTCGTTCCACCAGAGACGCTGGGGGAGGGGGCTGGCTCAAGCCTTTACCTTGAACCCGTCGGCGTAGGCCTTCGGATTCTTGCCCTCCCACACCACGCCGTCGATGAGCTTGGCACTGCGCATCTCCGACTTCGGCAACGGCGTATGCGTCATCGCGGCGGCTTCCTTGTAGAGCTGGATCTGGTTCACCGACCGGGCCACGGCCAGGTAATCCGGATGCTCCTTGATCAGACCCCAGCGCTTGTGCTGGGTCAGGAACCACATGCCATCCGACAAATAAGGGAAATTGACCCTGCCCTCGTTGAAGAACTTCATGTAATTCGCGTCCTTCCACTTGCGGCCGATGCCGTTGTCATAGTTGCCCTGCAAACGGTCTTCGATCACCTCGTAATCGGTGTTTACATAGTTCTTGCCCGAGATGATCCGGCCTACCTCGGGACGGTTACTCATGGTGTCGATGTACTTCGAGGCGTCGAGGAGGGCGGCGATCAGGGCACGCGCGGTGTTGGGATGTTTGCGCGCGAACTCCAACGTAGTGCCCAACACTTTTTCCGGATGGTCGGCCCAGATATCCTGCGTGGTGGCGACGGTGAAGCCGATCTTGTCGTGGATGGCGCGCGCGTTCCAGGGTTCGCCCACGCAATAGCCGTCCATCTTGTCGACCCGCATGTTCGCGACCATCTGCGGCGGCGGCACGGTGATGACCTTCACGTCGCGGAAAGGGTCGATGCCGTAGGACGCCATCCAGTAATACAACCACATCGCGTGGGTGCCGGTGGGAAAGGTCTGGGCAAAGGTCCATTCCTTGGGCTCAGCCTTCACCAGCCGGGCCAGGCCGGCGCCGTCGGTCACGCCCTTGGCCTTGATCTGGTTGTTCAGGGTGATGGCCTGGCCGTTGTTGCTCAGAGTCATGAGGACGGACATGTCCTTCTTCGGCCCGCCTATGCCCAGTTGCAGGCCGTAGATCAGACCGTAGAGCACATGCGCGGCATCCAATTCGCCGTTGGACAGCTTGTCGCGTACGCCGGCCCAGGAGGCCTCCTTGCTGGGGATGATCTTGATGCCGTATTTTTTGTCGAAGCCCTTCTCCGCGGCCATCACCACACTGGCGCAATCGGTCAGGGGGATGAAGCCGATCTTGATCTCGGTCTTTTCCGGGGCGTCGGAGCCGGCAGCCCAGGCGGCGCTGCGCACGCCGGGTGGCACCAGGGCCATGAGGGCCGCGGCGGCGGAAAGTGTGGCGGTTTTTTTCATGAAATCACGCTTGCCATCGTCGATGAAGGGCGGGGTACCCGGCAGGTCCATGGTGAAACTCCAAAAAAAGACGGCGTCGTTCCCGCAAGGGGAAGGACGCCGTTGTCCAAGTTGCATCTGAGAAGGAGCGTGACCGGCGCGCCTTTGCACCGGTCGATGAATCTTTAGCAATACCCGTGCCACATCCATAAAAAAATGCAATTCATTGTATTTATTGTCATTTTCAGATTCACGCGCGCGCCATGGAGCATGGATATGGAGGGTACGCGCCAGGAATGCGCCGAATCGGGGCGCGATGCACTATTGCGGCCAGTCCGCGAAGCACACGTCCGCCACCTACTGTTTGACGAAATCGTCCAGTGTGGCCTTGAGCTCTTCCTGCCAGGCGCGGATCATCAGGTGTGCCGGGGCATCGGGGAATTCGCGCAACCAGGGCTCGAAATCGTCGCTGATCACGGTCATGCGCCCATCCTTCTGGAACAGGGTCAGGCGCAGCGGCAACAGGTTGAGCAGCTTCGGCTCGGCCACTTCCGCCCAGCGCACGGCGGACTCGCTACCGATGAACAGGATGCGGATATGCGGATTCTCGAAGCCACGCTTCTCCAGGGCGTGGTCGATGGGCTGCATTTTCACCAGGACCAGCTCATGGTTCGTTGCGGCCAGCGTGATGTCGTCCAAAGCCTGGCGCATGTCCACATTCTTGCTCACGCTCAGTGGCTCGGCCCGCACCGTGAGGACCAGCCCCACGCTCAGGCCCAGCACGCACAAGCTGCGTTTCATAGCGAAGCCTCCTCCAGAATGCTCTGGTAATCGCGCTTCAGTTCCTGGCATTCATCGTGCAGAACCGGCATGTTCTGCGACACCCAGGCTGGATTTACCGCGATCAGGTCCACCCCGGTCGGCGTCTCCACCAGAGTGACGCGGCAGGGCATCATCTGCGTGGCGCGCGGGTCCAGGCGCAGGACACGATCCATGCGCGCGAAATTGCAGAAATAGACCAGCCGCACGGAGCGCACCTCCTGGGCATAGGGCACCAGTCGACTGTCGATGGCTTGTTGCCGCACGAAACTGTAGTTATGGTCGGTGATGGCCTGGCCCAGCGCCAACACCGCCTGATCCATGGTCTTGCCCTGCGCGGTGGTGGTAATCAGCATGGGCTCGGGATCGCCCGCGTGTGCCGCGCCCAGACATACGAGCAAGAGGATGAATAGCCGAACCTGTTTTCTCATATAGCCTCCGCGCGACGATACCGCCGAGGCTGCATCATCCTTGATTCCTCAGTTGACCGCTCATCTTCCCCCGTGACCCGGGCCGCAGGCCGTGCAGCCTGGGTCGCGCCGGAGCCGGATACCGCGCCAATCCGCGGCGAGTGCGTCGAACAGGAGCAGGCGGCCGGACAGGCTCTCGCCTATGCCCACCAGGAGTTTCAAGGCTTCCAGCGCCTGCATGGCGCCGATCACGCCTACCACGGGCGAAAACACGCCAAACTCCGCGCAGCGCATTTCCTCGTCCGGCGCCTGCTCGGGAAATAAACAGGCGTAGCAGGGCGCTACCTCGTGGCGCAGATCGAATACCGCCACCTGCCCGTCGAAACGCACGGCGGCACCCGATACCAGAGGTTTGCGCCGCGCCACACAGGCGCGGTTGACGGCATGTCGGGTGGCGAAGTTGTCGCAGCAGTCGAGCACGACATCGGCGGCAGCCACCGCGGTATCGAGTTCCTCCCCCAGAAGGCGGACCGGCAATTCGATGACCTCGATCTCCGGGTTCATCGCCCGCATCCGTTGCGACGCCGAACAGGCCTTGTTCTGGCCCAGGCTGTTCATGTCGTGTGCGATCTGGCGTTGCAGGTTGCTCAGGTCGACCACATCGTCATCGGCCAGGGTAATCCGCCCGACCCCCGCCGCGGCCAGATAGAGCGCCACGGGTGAGCCGAGTCCGCCGGCACCAATGATCAGTGCATGCGCCCCCAGCAGGGCCTCCTGACCGCGGATGCCGACCTGATCGAGCAGGATATGGCGGGAATAGCGCAGGAGTTGGGCGTCGTTCACGGCGGGGAGTGGGGTGAGCGACTCAGGGGGCGCATGACGCCGTCCTCGCCTACTTGTATTGCCGCCACTCTGCCGGCGTCTCGTCGTGGTCGCCGTGCGGGTGCTTTTCCCAGGCGTCCACATGCGGCTTGAATTTCTTGGTTTGCACTTCGGGCTTGTGCAGGTTCTCGCGCTGCACGTGCTCGCAGTAATGGACCAGGGCGCGTTTCACCCGAATCAGGAGCGTGGCCTCCAGGTGTAGGCCGTGCAGACTCAGCATAGCCTCCAGTTCCTGTAGGCTATGATCGTCGACACGATAGGCAACTTGCAGGCTCAGCGGACCCGTCCGGCTGAGTTCGATCCCGGGCAGTGCGTCCAGGAGCTCTATGGCGCGCTCCACCTGCCCTGGAGGCAGGGGGTGAAACACGATCTCCCGAAGTTTGTCGACGTCACAGGGCGCCGACATGGCTCACTCCTTGGTGCGCTGCAATAGATTGAGGCCTTTGAGCAGGATCAGCGCCTGGTTGACCTGATAGTCGTTCTTGCTGACGATCTCGCCCGGCTGCAACTGCCTGCCCTTGCCGCTCTTCGCCTTCTCGTCCTTGGGCTTGTCCGCCTTGTTGTCGTCCTTGGCCGCGGGCGCCTTGGTCGCGGCCGCCTCGTCGCCGTTGGTCAGATGGTGTTCCAGGTCCGCCTCATGCACTTCCATGCCGGGCTTCTCGTCCGAGGAAACCGTCGCCTCTTCGACGGCGATGTCCGGCGTGATGCCCTTGGCCTGGATCGATCGGCCGCTGGGTGTGAAGTAGCGCGCAGTGGTGAGTTTGATGGCCGTGCCGTTGTTGAGCGGCAGGATGGTCTGCACCGAACCCTTGCCAAACGACTGCGTGCCGACGATCAGGGCGCGCTTGTGGTCTTGCAGGGCGCCAGCGACGATCTCGGACGCGGAGGCCGAGCCGCCGTTGACCAGTACCACCAGCGGCACGGTCTTGGTCCACGCCGGCAGATTCTTGAGGTAATCCGCTTCGCCCGGACGCAGGTAGTTTTCCCGCGCATTGGTCAGGCGCATCTTCGCGTCCTCGGTGCGGCCATCCGTGTAGACCACCAGATCTCCCGCCTTGAGGAAGGCACCGGAGACGGACACCGCGGTGTTGAGCAGGCCGCCTGGATCGTTGCGCAGATCGAGGATCAGGCCCTTGAGATCGCCCTTGTTCTGCTCACCCATGTCTTTCAGCGCTTCAACCAGGTTCTCGCCGGAGTGTTCCTGGAACTGGGTGATGCGGACATAGCCGAAGCCGGACTCGATGAGCTTGTATTTCACGCTCTTGATCTTGATGACCGCCCGAGTCAGGGTCAGGGTCAGGGGCTTGGTCTCACCCTTGCGGATGATGGTCAGGGTGATGTCGCTGCCAGGCTTGCCGCGCATGCGTTTGACCGCATCGTTCAGGGTCAGGCCCTTGACCGGGGTGTCGTCCAGCTTGATGACCAGGTCGCCACTCTTCACACCAGCCTTGAAGGCGGGCGTATCCTCGATCGGAGAGACCACCTTGACGAAACCATCTTCCATGCCGACTTCGATGCCCAGACCTCCGAACTCGCCCTGGGTGCCCACCTGGAGTTCCTTGAAGGCATCGGCATCGAGGTAGGCCGAATGCGGATCGAGCCCGGAGAGCATGCCGTTGATGGCTTCGGTAATCAGCTTCTTGTCTTCGACCGGCTCGACGTAGTCGCTCTTGATCTTGCCGAAGATTTCGCTGAATGCGCGCAGATCCTCGATCGGCAGCGGCGCAGTATCCTTCGATGCGGTCGCGGAATAATTGAGGGTGAGCGCGGCGCCGATCAGGACGCCTACGCCCACCAAGCCGATTTTCTTGAATTTTCCTGCCATGATGCCTCTGGCTATTTGAGATTGACCCAGGTCAGTGGGTCGAAAGGTCTGCCCTGCCGGCGCAGTTCAAAATAAAGACCAGGTTCATCCTGGCCGCCGGTGGCGCCAACCGCCGCCACCACATCACCCGCGCGGACCGCGTCGCCGGCCTGTTTATACAAGCTTTCATTATTGCTGTATAGGCTGAGAAAGCCAGCGCCATGATCGATGATCAACAGGTTGCCGAAGCCGCGCAACCAGTCCGCGAACGCCACCTGGCCGCTCCCCACTGCGCGCACGTCCTGGCCTTGCCTGGCATGGATGAACAGGCCCTTCCAGGCCGGCCCGCCTCCCTCGCGGCTCTGGCCGAAACGATGCAGGATTTCGCCGGAAACGGGCAGGGCGAGCTTGCCCTTGAGGCGATCGAAATTCAGTCCGGCCAGACTGGCGTCGACGACCTTGTCCACCTTCTGGCCATGCTTGACCTGAGCCGGTGGTTTCGGCGCGGCCGCGAGACGGGCGAGGCGCTCGATCAATCGGGTCAAACGCGTCTCGTCGCGCACCAGAGTATTGATTTCGCGGCGCTGCTGGCTGATCTTCGCGGAAAGCCGGGTGAGCACCTGCTGGCGCGCGCCCTTTTCGTCTTCCAGCGCCTTTTTCTGGGCCACGCGCTCGCCTCTGACCTGGCTCAGGTCGTCGCGCTGTAACTTCGCCTTGTCCTTGAGTTCGCCCAGACGGAGCAGTGAGGTGCGGTACTCGCGGATGATGTCGGCGCGGGCACGACCGATATAGCCGTAAAACTCCAGATTGCGCGCCATCTCGCCGGGGCTCTGCCCGTTGAGCATCAACTTCATGGCATCGTTGCCGCTCTGGACATAGCGCACGCGCAGGAGAGCGGCGAGGCGACGCTGCTGGTCGGCGATCTCGCCGTCGACCACGGCGGTTTCGTGTTCCAGCTTGTCGAGCTGACGCGTCAGGTGGCGTTGTTTCGCCTCCAGTTGGCGCAGACTGCGCGCCACATCGGAGATTCGGCTCTCCGACTCCTTCAGGCCATCGGCCGCTTCCGCCCGATCCTCGCTGGCATGCTCCAGTTCCTGTTTCAGGGCCTCGATACGCCCGCGCAAATCCTTGAGTTCCTCCTGTTTGCCGGCTTCCGGCCCGGCCTGCGCCGATTGTGCCAGGGCGGCGAAGAGGAGTAGGGAGCGGATCAGCACTTCATTCGAATTCGATGAGCGGATGGCCGGTCATCTCCATCGGCTGCGGCAAGCCCATCAGCTTCAGCATGGTCGGCGCGATGTCCTCCAGGGCGCCGCTGTGTTGCATGCGCGCGTGCCGGCCGATGTAGACGAAGGGCACCAGATTGATGGTGTGAGCGGTATGCGGCTGTCCGGTGATGGCGTCCTGCATGGTTTCCGCGTTGCCATGGTCGGCCGTGATCAGCACTTCACCGCCTATCGACCGCATGGCCTCCACCACCCGGCCCAGGCAGGCGTCCACCGCTTCCACCGCCTGCACGGCGGCTTCCATGATGCCGGTATGGCCGACCATATCGCAGTTGGCATAGTTGCAGATGATGGCATCGTACTTGTGGCTCTTGATCGCCTCGACCAGCTTGTCGGTCACTTCCGCGGCACTCATCTCGGGCTGGCTGTCGTAGGTGGCCACATCCGGCGACTTCACCATGATGCGGTCCTCCCCGCGGTAGACCGTCTCCTCGCCGCCGTTGAAGAAATAGGTGACGTGCGGGTATTTCTCGGTCTCGGCGATGCGCAGCTGGCGCAGACCGAGGTTGGCGATATATTCGCCAAAGCCGTTGCGCACGCTCTCTGGCGGGAAGGCGATGGTTACATCGAACTCGGCGCTGTAGCTGGTCAGGGTGCAGTAGCTGCTGAGTTTGGGCAGGTATTCGCGCTCGAAGTTGTCGAAATCGGGAAAGATGAATGCGCGTGTGAGTTGACGGGCGCGGTCGGAGCGAAAGTTCATATAGATGATGGCATCGCCGTCATGCATGCGCACCGGCGCCTCCCCCTCGGGGACGATGGCCGTCGGTTTCACGAATTCGTCGTTTTCCCCGCGCGCATAGGCCATCTCCAGGCCGAGAGCGGCGCTGGGCGCCTGGTATTCCGCGCGCCCCAGGGTCAGCAGATCATAGGCCACCTTGACCCGGTTCCAGCGGCGATCCCGGTCCATCGCGTAGTAACGGCCGACGATGTTGGCGATGCGCCCACATTTGATGCCGTCCATCTTGTTTTGCAGACATTCCAGGTAAGCGTGCGCGCTCCTGGGCGGGGTGTCGCGGCCATCGAGAAAGGCGTGGAAGTAGACCCGGCGCAGCCCGGCTCGCGCCACCAGGTCCAGCAGCGCGTGGATGTGATTTTCGTGGCTGTGCACGCCGCCGTCGGACAGGAGGCCGAAGATGTGCAGAGCGGAATCGGCCGCCTTGACCTTGGCGATCACGTCGCGGAAGGCACGGTTCTGGGAGAAATGGCCATTCCGGATCGAACGGTCGATGCGCGAAAAATCCTGATAGACGACGCGGCCCGCACCGATATTGAGGTGACCGACTTCCGAGTTGCCCATCTGTCCCGCGGGCAGGCCTACGGCGGCCTCGGAAGCCTGGATCAGCGTGTGTGGATAGTCATTCCAGAAATGGTCGAAATTCGGCTTGCTAGCGCAGCTGATCGCGTTGTGCGCATCGGCCTGGCGGCATCCGAAACCATCGAGGATGAGGAGCAGTACGGGGTTGACGGTGGCAGGTGGCATCAGTGGATTTTATCGTCTCTAATGGGTATTTCCATCGCGCATTTTAGTATATTTGAATACTTGGCAAACTATACCGATGCGTCAAGGCTGCAAGGCACGCATTTATACAATCGGTTGCACGGAGCCCACAATGATCATCGCATCCAGCGCACTCATCGACAAGGACGAACACATCGAGCAGGCTTCACGCGCGCTCAAGGCCATGTCGCATCCCCTGCGCCTGAAAATCCTCTGCGTGCTCGGCGACAAGGAAGTCAGTGTGCAGGACATCGTTGAGAACGTGGGCACTTCGCAAAGCAATATATCGCAGCATCTGGCCATACTTCGCGACAAGGGCGTGCTGCGCACCCGCAAGGACGCCAACCGCGTCTACTACCGTGTCGGCGACACCCGCACCTTGCTGCTGATCGGCATGATGCGCGATGTTTTTTGCGGTTTCGCGAAATAGCCACTCACCGACGGTCGTGCAACGCGACCGCTTCTTTTCATCCTTGCATAAACAAAACTAATCGAGTAAATTAGAAATCTCTAATATTCGAAGGGCCGCAACCGCGGATGCCTTTGCCAGGAGCGTGGTCATGAACAAAGTGCGACGATGGGCCGCCGTCACGGTCGCCGTGATGCTGGCCGCCTCAGGCGTGCGCGCGCAGACGCTGGAATTCAGACAGTGCGTCGAGACGGCGCTGGCGCAGAACCCGGACCTCTCCATCAGCCACGCCCGGATCGATCAGGCACAAGCCGGTCTGCGCGAGGCAAGGGGTAACCGCATGCCGCGTTTGAACCTCTCGCTGACGGGTACCCGCAGCAACGACGCGCTCAACGCCTTCGGCATGAAACTGGGGCAACGCAATGCCACCTTCAACGACTTTGGCGCGGGGGAGTTCACCGGCCCAGGCGCGTTGGGCGTAACACCACAGAACCTGAATCACCCCGACGCCGTCAACAACTTCAATTCCCGTATCGAGTTGCAGGTGCCCGTCTACAACGGCGGCATGGTGCGCGCTTACATCGACACCGCGAAAGCCTACGTGCGCGCGGCGCAATCCGGCGACGAGGCGGCGCGGCAGCAATTGATCAAGAATGTATTGATGGCCTACCAGGGGGTGCACACCGCGCGCGCCTACATCCAGGTAGCACAGGAGGCGCGCGCCGCCGCCGAAGAATACGTGCGCATCACCGAGAAACTGCACAAACAGGGCATGGTGGTGAAGAGCGACCTGCTCACGGCCCGCGTCAATCTGGAGGACGTCAAGGTCAAGTTGATCGAGGCGCGCGATGAGGAAAAATCGGCGCTGAATCAGCTGGCTCTCCTGCTGGGCTTGCCCATGGACGCCCCCCTGGAAGTCGGCGCAGCGGTGATGCCGGGGCTGCAAGCCGGCAGCGATGCGGAACTGAGGCAACAGGCAAGCGCCGGCAATGCCGGCCTGCGCGCCCTGCGTGCCCAGGTCGAGGCCACCGGCGCCCAGGTGGGTGTGGCGCGCGCCGGGAAGAAACCGCAGTTCAACGTCCTGCTGCGCCAGGACTGGAATGACAAGGATCTGGGGCTGACCGCGCCCGCCTACACGGTGGCGGGCGTGCTGTCATGGACGGCTTTCGACGGTGGCGTGACGAATGCGGGCGTCGACCGCGCCGAAGCCGCACGTTCCGAATGGCGGGCGAAGCTGCGTCAGGCCGAGGCGGGCATCGCCTACCAGGTTACCGATGCGCAACGCCGCGCGCTGGAAGCGCAGGAGAGAGAGACCGCGCGCACGGCCAATCTCAATCAGGCGCAAGAAGCGCTACGTCGGGTCAGGAAACGCTACGAGAGCGGCATGGGCACGATGGTCGAGTTGCTTGCCGCACAAGCTCAGCTGGAAAAGGCCGGCGCCGACCTGGTCGCCGCCCGTTATGAACTCGCCGTCAACCGCACGGAATTGAAACGCGCAGTCGGCGTGCTCACCGTCGATACGCTTTAACCGGAGGCCACCCATGCCCACCGATATATTCGTCCCAATTCCTAAATTCACCCTCTTCCCCCTCCTGATCCTCGCCCTGGCCGGCTGTTCCGGCGAGGAACCGGCAAAGCCCGCCCAGACCACGCCGCACAGCGTCCAGGCCCAGGTGAGCGTGCTACAAACGGCGACGACTGTCGCCACCAGCGCCACGCCAGGCAACCTCGTCGCGCTCGAATCGGTCCAGGTCGCTTCCCGGCTGATGGGCTACATCCGCAATATCGCCGTGGTCGAGGGCCAGACGGTAAAGAAGGGCCAACGTCTGTTCAGCATCGATCCGCTCGATATCGAAGGCGCTGTGGAGCAGGCTCGCCTAGGTCTGAAGCAGGCCGAAGCCGCGCTGGACGATGCCAGGAGCGATTACGAACGCTTCGAGCATCTCTACAAGGACGAGGTGGTGACCCGGCAGCAATACGAGAAGATGAAGCTCAACCATGACATTGCCGAATCCCGCATGGCCCAGGCTAGATCGGGCCTGGGCACCGCCCAGGGACAGATGCGCTACGCGACGGTGACTTCACCGATCGACGCCGTGGTGACGCGCAAGCTGGCCAACGAGGGCGATATCGCCGCTCCCGGCCATCCCGTCCTGCTGCTGGAAAATCCGTCGCGTTTGCAGGTGCAGACCAGCGTCCCCATGGACTTGTACCGGGGTCTGCGCTTGGGCCAGCGCGTGATGGTAGAGATCGACGGCCAGCCCCGCCCGGTCGCGGCGAGTGTGGCGCGCTTGTCGCCCGCGGCCGATCCGGTCGCGCACACGTATCTGGTCAAGCTCGATGTCGCCGCCCCCAACCTGTCCAGCGGCGCATTCGCCCGCGTGCTGTTTCCGGTGGGCCAGCGTGATCTCCTGGCTCTGCCGCGGGCCGCGGTGCTGAATCGCGCCGGCATCACCGGCGTCTTCGTGGTGGATGCGCAGGGCATCGCGCAATACCGCATGGTGCGCCTGGGAAGCGAAACCGACGGACTGATCGAAGTGCTCTCGGGCCTGAGCCTGGGTGAGCGCGTGGTCACGGGCAACGCCGCGTCGGTCAACAACGGCGACAAGGTTTCCGGGTGACCGGCATGACGACCAAGGATTCCTCGGCAGTGAGCGGCACTGAAACCGCAATGAATCTCGCGGGCAAGCTCGCCCGCGGCTTCCTCACCTCCAAGCTCACCGCCTTGTTCATCCTGGCGGTGACCCTCACCGGCCTGCTCGCGCTGGTCGTCACGCCGCGCGAATACAATCCGCAGATCGTGGTGCCCGCGGCCAACATCATCGTCGCCAAGCCGGGCGCCTCCGCCGACGAGATACGCAATCTGGTGGTGAAGCCGCTGGAAGCGATCATGAACGCCCAGTCCGGCGTCGATCACACCTTCGGATACGCCAGCAACGACTTCGGCCTGGTCACGGTGCAATTCAAGGTGGGAGAGAACCAGGAAGACAGTCTGGTCAAGCTCTACAACCAGTTGATGCAGAATATGGATCGCGTCCCCCCCGGTGCGATGCAGCCCATCGTGCGACCGATCAACGTCGACGATGTGCCGATCATGACCCTCACCCTGTCGTCCGCCAACTATGACGATCTCCGCCTGCGCCAGGTGGGCCAGCGGCTGCTGGAGCAACTGCGTAACGTCCCCGGCGTGTCCTTCACCCAGATCATCGGCGGGCACAATCAGGCGGTGAACGTCTGGATCGATCCGCAGCGCCTGGAAAACGCGGGGCTCAGCCTGGACCGAATCGACTCGATGCTGCGCGGCGCCAATGTCGCCGCTCCCCTGGGCGAGCTGGTGCGGGACAACCTCGCACGGCCGCTGCGCCTGGCCGGTTTCCTGGGTTCGGCCGAGGAAGTGGGCAAGATCGTGGTCGGCGTATCCGCCGGCGGCGCGCCTACCTATCTCAAGGACATCGCGCGCATCGAGGACGGTCCCGACGAGATCGAGGAAACCACACGCTTCGCTTACGGCCCCGCCAGCCATGCCAGGAATGCGGGGGAGCACCCCGCCGTCACCCTGGCGATCGCCAAGAAGGCAGGCACCAATGCCGTGGTCGTGGCCAATGCCGTGTTGGCGAAACTGGAAGAGCTGAAGAAGCAGGCAATTCCCGCCGGAATCGATGCCGTGGTGACGCGCAACGACGGCGCGAAGGCGGACGCCGCGGTGAACGAACTGGTCATGCACCTGGGGATCGCCATCGCCTCGGTGGTGGTGATCCTGGTGTTCTTCCTCGGCTGGCGCGAAGCCGGCATCGTTACCATGACCGTGCCCCTGATTCTCTTCGTGGTGCTGGCCGTGGGTCTGGCTGCGGGGCAAACCATCAACCGCATCACCCTGTTCGCCCTGATCCTGTCGCTAGGCTTGCTGGTGGACGCGGCGATCGTCGTGATCGAGAACATCCACCGTCACCTGCATCACGGCACGAGCCGGCCCTTCAGGGAAACGCTGGTGATCGCCACCAACGAGATCGGCAACCCCACCAATGTCGCCACCATCGCGGTGATCCTCGCCTTCATCCCGATGGCCTTCGTCACCGGCATGATGGGGCCCTTCATGCTGCCCATTCCGTTCAACGTGCCGGTGGCCATGCTTGCCTCCATCCTCATCGCCTACATGGTGGTGCCCTGGGCTGCCAATCTCTGGCTGGCGAAGAAGGCCGCGCGCGAGGAAATGGAGCGCAAACCCTGCCTGGGCGCCGCCTGCCAGCAGGATCCCCTACAGCGGTTCTATATCAGGGTACTCACCCCGCTGATCCGGTCCGATTTCAAGCGCAACCTCACCTTCTTGCTGGTGCTGTGCCTCCTGGCCGGCGCCATGCTCATGCCGGCCTGGCAGTTCATCCGTGCATCCGGGCTCAACGGGCCGCTGTCGCCCATGGGTGTCGAACTCAAGATGCTGCCCAACGACAACACCAACACCATGCTCCTCCAGGTCGATATGCCCGCGGGCACGGCCCTGGCGGCCACGGACGAGGTCGCGCGCGCGGTCGGGGAAGTCCTCGGCCGGCATGCCCACGTCACCGATTACCAGACCTTTCTGGGGATGACCGCGCCGATCGACTTCGCGGCCCTGGTGCGTGGAGACATGATCAAGCGCGGCAGCAACCTGGCCCAGATCCGCGTCAACCTGGTCGACAAACACCATCGCGACCAGCCCTCGCATGAATTCGCGCGCCAGCTCGACGAAACGCTGCGAGGCGTGCGCACGCGTTTCCCCACTGCGCGCATCAAGCTCTACGAGACGCCGCCTGGGCCGCCGGTACAGGCGCAAGTCCTGGCCGAGCTGTACGGCCCCGACTACGACCTGCTGCGCGGAGCGGCACCCGAGGTCGACGCCGCCTTCGCGCAGATCTTCGGCATGATCAACGTCGACGACTCCCTCACCGCCAACAGCGACAGCTACCTCATCCACGTCGACAGCGAGAAGGCACTGCTGTCCGGGGTCGCGCCCGGTCAGGTGGCCAAGCTGCTGCGCGATTACGTCTCCGGCTTCTCCATCGGCAGCCTGCACGTGGAGGGCGCCCGCGAGCCGGTGGACATCAAGGTGCGCCTGCCGCGCGAGTTGCGCGCCGCCGCCGATACCCTGATGAATCTGCACGTGGCCAACCCCCAGGGCGCTCAGGTGCCCCTGTCCGCCATCGCCAGCGTGGTGCGTGTGCCCACGGTCAAGCCGATCTACGATCGCGATCAGCACGAGATGGTCATGGTCGGCGGTGAACTGCTCAAATCCAGCCCGGTCTTCGCCGTCCTGGCTCTGGACAGGATGCTCGACGGCAGGAAGCTGGCGAACGGAGCGACCTTCACCACGGCCAACCTGGGCTTCACCCCCGTGTCACCCAAGGACGTGGTGCAGAACACCCTGCTCTGGGGCGGCGAGATGCGCCTGACCCTGGATGTGTTCCGCGATCTGGGGTCGGCCTTCATCATCGCCTTGATCCTGATTTATCTGATGCTGGTGGCCTATTACCGGTCGTTCATGCTGCCCCTGGTTGTCATGGGTGCGATCCCGCTCACCCTGGTCGGCGTATTCCCCGGGCATTGGGCGACGCATCAGGCTTTCACCGCAACCTCGATGATCGGCGTGATCGCGCTGGCCGGCATCGTGGTGCGCAACTCCCTTCTGCTGATCGACTTCATCCTCGAGTACCGCCTGCAAGGCTACGGACTGGAAGAAGCGGTGATCGAAGCCGGCGCCGTTCGCTTTCGCCCGATACTGCTTACTGCCCTGGCCATCATCCTGGGCTCGGCCATCATGACCACCGACCCGGTGTTCGGTGGTCTGGCGGTCTCGCTGATCTTCGGCACTTTCGCCTCCACCGCACTGACCCTGGTGGCTATCCCGCTGCTCTACTTTGTCTGGCAAAGAGGGCTGGCCACGGATGGCGCATAGTCAGCGCAACCAACGGTATTTTGGTATTGTCGCGGCACGCGCTCACGACGGTGAGCGGCCACTTTGTAACCGCCATGGCCGACTGGCCGCCCCGTAACATGAAAGGCCGGCCATGTCGGCTCCCTCACTGATGGAACTACCTGCCAACCGACTTGGCCGACAGAATACGTCGGCCAAATCTCTGGCTGCCCCAGCCCCTCTCCCGCATGCTGGCGAGGGGAACGTCGTGAGCCGCTGTGCGACCTTCATCGCAAAGGAATACCATGAGCATAGAACGCATCATCCGCATCATGGCAGGCGCTTTCATCCTGCTATCTTTGGGCCTGGCTCATTTCACCGGCCAGATCGACCTGGCCCGCCTCTCCTGGCTCTGGTTCACCGCCTTCATCGGCCTGAACCTGGTGCAGTCCGGTATTACCGGGTTTTGCCCCCCGGTGCTGCTGCTGAAGAAACTGGGTTTCAAGGAAGCCGGCGGTGCCTGCACCAAGTAAGCGACCATCTCGCGAACGACCTTCGGGGAATTCGATATGCATGGACCTGCCGCAACGGCGAGTCCGGCCAGCCCATCGTTGCATCCTCGGGGACGCGACAGCCGACGGGTATACGCTTGCCAGGGTCGTCCGGATCGGGAAATGCAGGGTACGATAGGGATTGGCGTATTGCCGGATGTCACCATAGACTCCACGCTTTTCCCGTAACCGAGAAGGTACACGATGGATTTCGTATTGCAAAACATCTGGCTGATACTCCTGGCCGGCGTCTCCGGCTTCATGTTGCTAGGCGGCGGCCTGCTCGGGAAGCTTTCAGGGATCAAGCAAATCGGCCCGCAGGAAGCGGTCATGCTGTTCAACCACGAAGACGCGCTACTGATCGACGTGCGCGAGGCTTCGGAATGGGCCGACGGCCATATCGCCCGCGCCAGGCACATTCCCCTGGGCCAGTTGAAGGGCCGGCTGAATGAACTGGAAAAATTCAAAGGCAAGCCGATCATTGCTGTCTGCCGAAGCGGCAACCGTTCCGGCAGCGCTTGCAGCCTGCTCAAGAAGGCCGGATTCGAAAATCTGCACAACCTCAGCGGAGGCATGCAAGCCTGGGAACAGGCCAACTTGCCCCGCGAACGCTGATGCCGTATCGGCTTGCCGCTAGTGGCCAGTAGCCACTACCCTCAACTCAACGAGCTACCCACCATGCCTCCGATCAAGATGTACTGCACCGCCACCTGCCCTTACTGCGTCATGGCCGAGAAGCTATTGACCAGAAAAGGTGTCAGCCAGATCGAGAAAATCCGCGTCGACCTCGACCCGGCGCAACGCGACGAGATGATGCGCATCACTGGCCGCCGCACCGTGCCGCAGATCTACATCGGCCAGCATCATGTCGGCGGCTTCGATGACCTCTCCGCACTCGATGCCGGTGGCGAACTGGACCCGTTGCTGGCTTGATCGACGGGAGCCGCGCCGCTACCTGGCGTCCCGTTTCCGGAATCTGAGGCACGGCTCGCCGGAGGCCTCCAGCACGTCCAGGATAGGCTGACGCTTGCTTTTGAAGCCAAAGGCCCTGCACCCATAGCGGAAGCGGGCGTCGTGGGTGATGTGGTAATGCACGCAAGCGGTGCAACTCGGTCGTTTTTCGGCGGTGTTCATGTGCTTCCAGGAACACGCTCGGGTTCCATGCAAATCGCGGTAGCCGCACCCGAGGCGCCCTCGGTGGAGCGCGCCGCGGACTCAGATCACCATCACCAGCCGTTCCACCACATAGCCCAGCATGATCAGGATGGCCAGGGCGATACCGCCCTTGAGACCGAGGCCGGCGAAGCGCAGCCAGCGCGGATCGCGATCGATGGCGTAGCCCAGCAGGCTGACCACCAGCAGGATGCCGATCAGGAGCAGGAGCAGGCGTATACCCAGCATCTTCGCTTCAGGTAAGCAGGGGGTGCAGGTTGAGCAGACCGGCCGGCACGCCTTCGTCCCTGAACTCCGCCCATTCCCATGCGCTGGCATCGTCCAGCAGGGCGCGCAACAGCTTGTTGTTGAGGCCGTGCCCGGACTTGTAGGCTTGGACGGCGCCCAGTATGGGGTGACCGGCGAGGTAGAGGTCGCCCACGGCGTCGAGCACCTTGTGCTTCACGAACTCGTCCGCATAACGCAGGCCGTCGCTGTTGAGCACGCGGAACTCATCCATGACGATGGCGTTGTCCAGCGTGCCGCCCAAAGCCAGGCCATTGCTGCGCAGGTACTCTACTTCCCGCATGAAGCCGAAGGTGCGCGCCCGGCTCACTTCCTGGACGTAGGACTGGCGCGCGAAGTCCAGTTTGATCTCGCGCGCGGAATGCTTGAACACGGGGTGGTCGAAGTCGATCTTAAAGGCCAGCGTATAGCCCTCATGCGGGGCGAATTCGGCCCATTTGTCGCCATCCTCGACGCGCACCGTGCGCTTGACGCGGATGAAGCGTTTGGCGGCATTCTGGACTTCGATGCCGGTGGATTGCAGCAGATAGACGAAGGGGGCCGCGGAGCCGTCCAGGATGGGGACTTCAGGACCATCCAGGTCGATGTGCAGGTTGTCGATGCCGAGTCCAGCCAGTGCGGACATGAGGTGTTCCACGGTGGCCACCCTGGCGCCGTTGCCTTCCAGCGCGGAACACAAGCGGGTATCACACACCGCTTCCGGGGAAACGCGAAACTCACGCGGTTCGGCCAGGTCGGTGCGGCGAAACCAGATCCCGCTGCTCGCCGCCGCCGGGCGCAGGGTCAGGTTGACCCGTGCACCCGTATGCAGGCCCACACCGGTGGCGTGAACCAGGGATTTGATGGTTCGTTGGCGAATCATGTGCTCGGCAGGAGGGGACAGGACGGGTGCATGTTACCCCGACCAGGCGGGAGGGAGGTCGCCTGGCCCAGGTAAAGCCATGTAAGCCTTGTTGCATGCACCCGGCAAGGCCTCAGTCCGCCTGCTTGCGCAGGAAGGCCGGAATATCCAGCGTGTCCATGCCCGTGCTTTGCACCACATCCACTGCGGCCTGGCTGCTGCGACGGTTGCGTATGACCGTGGGCGTGTCGATGTCGCTCTCATAGCTCGTGGCATAGGGCTGCGCATCGCCGGTGCCGGTAGCCCGCATCATCGGCTCGACGATGCGAATCTCGGGCTTCCTGGCGGACTTGAGCGCGGTGCCCAGTCCCGTGGCCACCATGGTCACGCGCAGACTCTCGCCCATGGCTTCGTCCAGGGCGGTGCCGATGATGACCGTGGCTTCTTCGGCGGTAAAACCCTGGATGGTGTTCATCACCTCATAGAACTCGTCCATGGTCAGGCTATCGTTGGACGTGATGTTCACCAGCACGCCGCGCGCGCCCTTGAGATCCACGTTCTCCAGCAGCGGGCTGGCGACGGCCTGCTCGGCGGCCTTGCGGGCACGATCCTCGCCGGATGCCTGCGCGGAACCCATCATGGCCATGCCCACTTCGCTCATCACCGTCTTCACGTCGGCGAAGTCGACGTTGATCATGCCCGGATTCTTGATGATTTCGGCGATGCCGGATACCGCGCTGTGCAACACGTCATTGGCCGCGATGAAGGCGTCGATCAGCTTGGCACCGCCGCCCAGCACCTGGATCAGCTTCTCGTTGGGGATGACGATCAGGCTGTCGACGTGCTCGGACAGGGCTTTCAGGCCCTGTTCGGCGGAGCGCATGCGCTTGGGTTGTTCGAACACGAAGGGCTTGGTCACCACCGCCACCGCCAGTATGCCCAGGTCCTTCGCCACTTCCGCCACGATCGGGGCGGCCCCGGTGCCGGTGCCGCCGCCCATACCAGCGGCGATGAACAGCATGTCGGCGCCGTCGATCAGCGCGGCGATGCGCTCCTTGTCTTCCAGGGCCGCCTCCTTGCCCACCTCCCACTTGCCGCCGGCGCCCAGGCCCTTGGTGGCCGAGTTGCCGATCTGTAGTTGCACCGGCGCGCGGTTGCGGCGCAGAGCCTGGGCGTCGGTGTTGATGGTGATGAATTCCACCCCGGTCATGCCCTTGCCGATCATGTGATCCACGGCGTTGCCACCGCACCCACCCACGCCGATGACCTTGATCACGGCTTCCTGGGTATTCAAGTCTTCCAGTTCAAACAACATGTTCATCCCTCCTACGGTGACTTACACAAGTAAACGGTGATGAGAATGGGGCCTCCCCCACACCTCATCTCCGAATCAGAAATTCTGTTGAAACCACGATTTCATTCTTTCCAGGATCTGCTTGAAGCTCGCACCCTGGATACGCGCCGCCTGGTCGGTTTCGTGTTTTTCCAGCCCGGTGAGCAGGAGTCCCACGCTGGTGGCGAAGCGCGGACTCTTCACGCGCTCTGAAAAGCCGCCGATATATTCCGGCGTACCGATGCGCACCGGCATGTCGAATACCTCCTCGGCGAGTTCCACCATGCCGCGCATCTGGCTGCTGCCCCCGGTCAGGACGATGCCGGAAGAGAGTTGCTCGGCGAAACCGGAGCGGCGCAGTTCCGCCAGCACCAGACCGTAGAGTTCCTCGGCGCGCGGCTCGATCACCTCCGAGAGCAATTGTTTGGAAAGCATGCGCGGGCCGCGTTCGCCGATGCCCGGCACCTCGATCATTTCCTTGGGGTCGGCCAACTGCCGCAGCGCGGTGCCGTGCTGAATCTTCAGGTCCTCGGCCTCGCGCGTAGGCGTGCGCAGGGTCATGGCGATATCGTTGGTGATCTGGTCGCCGGCTATGGGGATCACCGCCACATGCTGGATGGCGCCGCGGGTATAGACGGCGATGTCGGTGGTGCCGCCGCCGATATCGACCAGGCACACACCCAGATCCTTTTCGTCGTTGTTGAGCACCGCCTTGCTCGAAGCCAGGGGTTGCAGCACCAGATCCTGCACTTCCAGGCCGCAGCGGCGCACGCACTTGACGATGTTCTGGGCCGCGGAGACTGCGCCGGTGACGATGTGTACCTTCACTTCCAGGCGCACGCCGGACATGCCCAGCGGTTCGCGCACACCATCCTGGCCGTCGATGATGTACTCCTGAGGCAGCACATGCAGCACCTGCTGGTCTGCCGGGATGTTGAGCGCGCGGGCAATCTCGACCACGCGATCCTTGTCCGACTGGCTCACCTCGCGGTCGCGGATCGGCAGCATACCGCTGGAGTTTTGCGCCTTGATATGGCTGCCGGCAATGCCCGTATAGACTTGCGTGATCTTGCAGTTGGCCATCAACTCGGCCTCTTCCAGGGCACGCTGGATGGCCGAGACGGTCGCCTCGATGTCGACCACCACGCCCTTCTTCAAGCCGCGGGATGGCGCCGACCCCATGCCGATGATGTTGATGCCGCCTTCCGGCAGTGCCTCCGCTACCAGGGCGACGATCTTCGACGTGCCGATGTCGAGACCGACGATCAAATCCTTGTTTTCACGAATCTTGCTCATGCCTTTTTCACATCCTTAGCCATTTTTCTGCCCGTAAACGAGCCGCCTGCCGGAGTACCTTTCATCTGTGCCGCGAAACCATTGGGATAGCGCATGTCGGCGCGGACGATGGAGCCCAGACTCGCCACCGCCTGCGGGTAGAAACGGGCGAAGCGGGCCAGCCGCTCGGAGAGGTGGTCACGCCCCAATTCGACCTGGACGCTGTTGGCATCACTGCCATGCAGGCGCACGCGCCAGGAAAGCCGGGCATTCACCACGATCTGCTCGACGCGCAGGCCGAGTGGCTTCGTCAGCGCCACGAATTCGCCATAGCGGCGCGCCGTCTCGCGCTCGGTGCCTTCCGGGGCGTACACCCGCGGCAGGCCGAGGTATTGCTCCATCGCCGCGACAGCGAATACTTCGCCGTGGGTGTTGAGCAGGGCGCGATCATTCCAGGCCGCCGCCGCGCGTTGCTCTTCCAGGGCGATGGCCAGGCGCCCCGGCCAGACGCGTCGTATTTCCGCATGCCGCACCCAGGGCAAGCGCTCGAACCGCCCGCGAACCCCTTCCAGATCGAGTGCGAAAAAGCCGCCGCGCAGCTTGCTCAGTGCCTGTTTCGCAGCCGCTCGCGTTTCTGCGTGGCCAGCGCCACTCACGCTCACCTGCCAGAAGGGCGCCAGCTTCTCCGCGGCTGCCCGTCCCACCGTCCACAAGGTGAACAGCAGGACGC
Organism: uncultured Pseudomonadota bacterium; assembly: GCA_903835655.1. GTDB lineage: Bacteria > Pseudomonadota > Gammaproteobacteria > Burkholderiales > Thiobacillaceae > PFJX01. Next base: position 44,419 of record CAILNT010000009.1, read on the forward strand.
CGACCAAGATCAGTCGGGTCAGGCGGTTGAGGGAGGCGGGGTCATTCCACATGAGCCATCTCCAGAATGGAAACACACAGTTCGGGGAAATCCAGGCCGCCGACCCGGGCCGCCATCGGCACCAGGCTGTGGTCGGTCATGCCGGGCGAGGTATTGGCTTCCAGCAGGTAAGGGCGGCCCGCCGCATCAAGCAGGAAATCCACCCTGGCCCAGCCGCGACAGCCCAGCGCGCGATAGCCGGCCTGCGCCAGCTCGCGCATTTCGGCTTCCGCCGCGTCGGAGAGTCCGCTCGGGCAGAGATAGCGCGTGTCGTCACGGAAATACTTGGCTTCGAAATCGTAGAACTCGGTGCTGGGGACGATGCGGATCGAGGGCAAGGCGATCAGATGGGCACCTTCTCCCAGCACTGCGACGGTGAATTCGCCGCCGCTCATGGCCCGTTCCGCCAACACCAGATCGTCGTGGCGCGCGGCTTCCGCGTAGGCCGCGGGCAGGTCGGCGGCCCGTTTCACCTTGACCACGCCGATGCTGGAGCCCTCGCGTGCCGGTTTGATGAACAAGGGCAGGCCCAGACGGGCGACCACGGCATCGAACTCGGCCTGGGTGGGCACGGTATCCGTGGGCGCGGCGTCACCGCTGGCTGCGCGTGGCAGTCCCGTCCCCGGCCCGAGCACAGCGTAATCGGGAATCGGCAGGCCGGCGGCTTGCCAGAGCAGCTTGCAGCGCCATTTGTCCATCGCCAGCGCGGAGGCCAGCACGCCGCTGCCGGTGTAGGGGATGCGCATCAGGGTGAGTGCGCCTTGCAGGCTGCCATCCTCGCCTCCACGTCCATGCAGGGCGATGAAGACGCGCTGGAAACCCTTCAGCGCCTCTAGCGGCTGCGTGGCCGGGTCGAAGGCATGGGCATCGACGCCGCGGCTCCTCAAGGCAGCCAGCACAGCAGCACCGCTCTTGAGCGACACCTCGCGCTCGGCGGAACTTCCGCCCTGCATCACGGCGACCTTGCCAAAGTCGTTCATGTCATTTCTCCCAGAATCCGCACTTCCCGGATCAACTCGACGCCGGTCTTCGCCTGCACCTGTGCCTGCACCGCCTCGATCAAGGACTCGACGTCAGCCGCCGTGGCCTGGCCCAGGTTGACGATGAAATTGGCGTGTTTCTCCGACACCTGAGCGCCACCGAGCCGCCGGCCCTTCAGGCCGCATGATTCGATCAGACGCGCGGCGAAGTCGCCCGGGGGATTGCGGAACACCGAGCCGGCATTGGGCATATCCAGCGGCTGGCTGGACTGGCGGCGCTCCAGCAGGCTCTTGATCTCCTCGCGCGCGGCCTCGCCATCGCCTTTCGGGAACAGGAACCAGGCGGCGAGAAACCATTCCTCGCGGCGCTCCTCGGGGTCGACATGGCGGTAGGTGACGCGGTACTCCCGCGGGGTGCGCTTGTTGGTCACTCCCTGGCGATCCACGCTCAGGACATGGGTCACGTAAGCCCAGGTCTCGTGGCCATGACAGCCGGCGTTCATCGCCAGGGCGCCCCCGACCGTGCCGGGGATGCCGGCCAGAAAGGCCGATCCGCCGAGGTCGTGGCTGGCGGCGAAGCGCGCCAGTTTGGGGCTGGCCACGCCGGCCTCGGCGTAGATCACGCCGAACTGAGGCTGGCTGCCATTGCGCTCCTCGAGTCGCAGCGTCTTCAGGGCGCCATGCAAGTGGATCACCGTGCCGCGCACCCCAGCGTCGCGCACCAGCAGGTTGCTGCCCAGGCCGATGAAATGAAGCGGTTCGTTGGCGGGCAGGGTCTTCAGGTAGGCACACAGATCTTCCATGTCCGCCGGCTTGTAGAGTGTGTCCGCCGGCCCGCCCACGCGCCAGCTGGTGTAGTAGCGCATCGCGACGTCATGCTCCAGGATGCCGCGCAGGCCGGTCGCCACGGTCATGGGGCCACCCCCATCTCCGCGAGCCTGGCGGGAACCTGGCCGATGGAGCCCGCACCCATGGTCAGGACCACATCGCCGTCGCGGATGAAGTCGGCCAGCATGGCGGCCAGGTCGTGCACGTTTTCCACGAATACCGGCTCCACCTTGCCGGCGACCCGCAGCGCGCGCGCCAGGGCGCGACCGTCGGCGGCGACGATGGGGGCTTCGCTGGCGGCATAGATCTCGGTGAGCAGCACGGCGTCGGCCTGCGACAGCACGCGCACGAAATCCTCGAACAGGTCACGGGTACGGGTGTAGCGGTGTGGCTGGAACGCAAGCACAAGGCGGCGACCGGGGAAGGCGCCGCGCGCGGCGTTGAGCGTGGCCTGCATCTCCACCGGGTGGTGACCGTAATCGTCGACCAGGGTGAACGTCCGCCCGCTCGGCACGGGGCAAGGGGCAAGGGCCGCCGCGGCAGCGCCGGTGGGCAGGGTGATTTCCCCATAACGCTGAAAGCGTCGGCCGACGCCGCTGAAATTCGCCAGCGCCTTTTGCAGCGCGGCATCCGGCACCTGGAGTTCCCAGGCCACGGCCACCGCGGCCAGGGCGTTGAGCACGTTGTGCCGACCGGGCATGTTGAGCCGGATGTCCACGGCGGAGCGCACGCCCGCCTTGGTGTGCTCCCGCAGCGCGGTGAAATTCATGCACCCGTCTTCCGCGCGGATATGGACAGCCTGGATGGCGCAGTCGTCACCCGTGCCGTAAGTCATCAACGGTTTGTCGATGCGCGGCAGCAGGGCACGCACGACAGGGTCATCGGCACAGACGATGGCCATGCCCCAGAACGGGAGTCGATGCAGGAACTCCACGAAGGCCGACTTCAGTTTCTCGAAGTCGTGCTCGTAGGTTTCCATGTGGTCGGCGTCGATGTTGGTGACGATGGAGACGACCGGAGACAGATGCAGGAAGGACGCATCCGATTCATCCGCTTCCGCCACCAACCATTCACCCTGTCCCAGGCGGGCATTGGCGCCGGCTGCCAGGAGCTTGCCGCCGATCACGAAGGTGGGGTCGAAGCCGGCCTCGTTGAGCACGCTGGCGATCAGGCTGGTGGTGGTGGTCTTGCCGTGGGTGCCGGCGATGGCGATGCCCTGCTTGAAGCGCATCAACTCGGCCAGCATCATGGCGCGCGCCACAACCGGAATGTGGGCCGCGCGCGCCGCCCGTACTTCCGGGTTGTCTTCCTTGATGGCGCTGGAAATCACCAGAACATCGGCGCCCAGGATGTGTTCCGCAGCATGGCCCAGGAACACGGCCGCCCCCATTTCCGCCAGGCGTTTGGTGACTGCGTTGCTGGCGCCGTCGCTGCCGGAAACCTGGTAGCCCAGGTTGATCAACACCTCGGCGATCCCGCTCATGCCGGCGCCGCCGATGCCGACGAAATGAATACGATGGACCTTATGCTTCATGACGCTCGTCCCGTAGCGCAGGCATCCTTGCCTGCGTCTTTGCAACCCGCAGGCAA
>CAILNT010000010.1 GCA_903835655.1 uncultured Pseudomonadota bacterium
CCTTAGGAGGGGGATGCTCTATCCACTGAGCTACGGAGGCGCGAGGCGCGCGATTCTACCGTAAGCTATGCGCTACCTGATGCATGTTGCGATACATTTCCCGCTTGAAGGCGCGGATGCAGACGCCAATAATCCCCACGTTGCCCCAGAGACACGAGCCCACCATGAGCCACCTGACCAAAAAAGACCGCCTCGCCATCCGCGCGGCCCTGGAAGAACAGCGCGACAAGCTCCTGCGCGGCTTGCAATCCGCGCAGGAGGAGAGCGGCCAGACCCAGTTTTCCGCCGTGCTCGGCCGCAGTTCCGGCGATAGCGCCGATGAGGCGCTGGCGTTGACGCTGGGTAACCTCTCGGCCGCGCGCATGGATCACGAGGAAAAGACCCTGCGGGCACTCGAAGCCGCGTTCAAGCGCCTGGACGAACCGGAGTATGGGGAGTGTGAGGATTGCGGTGCCAGGATTCCCGTGGCGCGTCTGGTCGCCAGCCCCGCCGCCACGCGCTGCGTTGCCTGTCAGGAACGCTACGAGCACACCTACGCCGGCCAGGCGCACGGTTCCATGTGACGCCGGGTGCTTTGCGCGTTACTGTCGCGGCACGCCACGGCCTGAGCGCCCGTTTGCGGATGCGTGCGGCGGACGCCGACCCGAAGCTCGAAATCCGTCTCAAGGTCGGCGCCCTCCTGACGACAGAGGCTCTTCGTTTTCCATTTTCCTGAGGTACACATGATTCGTCTTCTCATCTCCTGTTTTGCGTTCGTGGTGGGGGTCGCCCAGGCCGACGCCTTCAAGATCGGCGTGGCACCGCACACCAGCGCCCGGGTGATCCTGGAGCAATACCAGCCGCTGCGGCTGTATCTGGAAAAGGCGCTGGGCGAGCCGGTGGAAATCCTGACCGCGCCGGATTTCACCGAATACGCACGCCGTGCGATGAATCAGGACTATGACCTGGCCATCACGACCGGTCACCAGGCGCGCATGTTGCAGGCCGACGCCCACTACCTGCCCCTGCTTACTTACCAGGCCGAGTTCAAGGCCATCGCGGTGGTCGCCGACCAAGGCCCGGTGCATTCCGTCCATGAACTGAAGGGCCACACCGTGCTGGGCTTGAGCCCGACCTCGCTGGTTTCGCTGTGGGGCCTGCACTGGCTGAAGGATCAAGGCGTCAAGGAGGTCACCATCCGCCATGTCAGCGCCGCCGACAGCGTGGCGCAACTGATCCTGTCCGGCGAGGCCGTGGCCGGCTTCATGTCCACCGCCAATTTCAGCAAACTGGCCCCCGACGTGCAGGCCCGCCTGCGTGTGCTGGAGGAGAGCGAGGCGATGGCCGGGCGCGTGTATCTGCTCAACCAGCGTGAGAGCGCGCGCTTGAAGGGGGTGGACAAGGCGCTGTGGGCGTTCGCCAAGACGCCGGAGGCAAAGCAGTATTTCGAGTCCACCAAGCTGGACGGTTACCGCAAGTTGCGGCCAAGAGAACTGGAGAAAATGGAACGCTATGCCGATGAGGTTAGGCTGGTCTTGCGCAAACCCGCAAAATGAAATTCTGGCGTCCGCATCTGCGGACCGTGCGCAGCCGCATGTTGCTGGCGGCGATCGCGGTGGAAGCGATCATGCTCACGTTGCTGTTGAGCAACAGCCTGCGTCTCCTCCAGGGCAGCCTGGGCGCGCAGGCGGAGAATCACGTCGCACAGATGGCGCCGGTGCTCAATGCGGCCCTGGTCGCCCCTCTGGCGCAGAGTGATTACGTCACGGTACAGGCGATATTGGACGAGAGCCGGGCGGTGCCGGGCATCAACTATCTGGCGGTGACCGATCGCAACGGCAAATTGGTGGCCATCAGCGGCTGGCCGCGCGACAGGAAGCTGCCACCAGCCGACCCCAGTTTCAACCTGGAGCAAAAGGACGGCATTTCCCGCTACGACGTGGGGCGACCGATCCAGCTTGCCGGCCAGCAACTCGGGACCTTGCGTTATGGCCTCGATCTCTCCCACATTCTCGCCGCGCGGCACAAGCTGGTGACCCAGGGGGTGGCCATCGCACTCGGTGAAGTCCTGCTTTCCGCCGGCCTCCTGACCCTGCTGGGTTACTGGCTGACGCGGCACCTGGCGGCGTTGGCGCGTGCCAGCGAGGCGGTGGCGAGCGGCAATTACACGCCCGACCCGGTGATTGAGGGCGATGATGACGTCGGTCGCCTGGGTGCGGCTTTCAACGCCATGTCGCGCGTGGTGGGCGAGCGCATCGGCGAGTTGATGAGCACCCGCGACGAATTGATCACGCTCGCGAACACGCTGGAACAGGAGCATGCCCGCCTGAGTGCGCTGCTGTCGTCGATGGAATTCGGCGTGCTGTTTCTCAACCCCTCCGGGCAGACGATCTACGCCAATCCGGCCTTCTTCCATCTTTGGAGCATCCCGGACGGCGCCGCCATCCAGGGGTGTGAACTCGCCCCGCTGCTGGCCCTGGCGCAACAACCTCCGGCGGACCCCGGCTTGGTGGCGCGGGCGCTTCAGGACATGGAGCGGCAGGCAGAATTCCAGCGCAACGACGGCCGCACTCTCACCGCGCGCGGCTACCCCGTGGTGATGTCGGAGGGGCAGGTCATCGGTCGTCTCTGGACGTTCATCGATGTCACCCTGTCGCGCCTGCACGCGCAGCAGTTGCAGGCAGCCAAGGAAGCGGCGGAGGCGGCGAGTGCGGCCAAGGCCACTTTCCTGGCCACCATGAGCCACGAGATTCGCACGCCGATGAACGGGATCATCGGCATGACGCATCTGGCGCTGGAAACCGAGCTCGACGAGGAGCAGCGCGAGTACCTCACCTGGGTGCATACCTCGGCGGAAAGCCTGCTGTCCATCCTCAACGACATCCTGGATTTTTCCAAGATCGATGCCGGCCGCCTCGATCTGGAACAGGTGACGTTCAATCTGCACGAGATGGCGCGGCAGACGATCGGCCTGTTCTCTGCCCAGGCGGGTGTCAAGGGCATAGGACTGAATCTTGAACTGGCGCGGGACTTGCCGCAGCAGGCATGCGGCGATCCGATCCGTTTGCGCCAGGTGCTCACCAACCTGCTCTCCAATGCGCTGAAATTCACCAGCGAGGGGACGATCAGCGTACGCATAGGCCTGGCGGCGACCTCGGCGCGGACACCGGGACGGCTGGATCTGCATTTCAGCGTCGCCGACAGCGGCGTGGGCATCGAGGCGGACAAGCTGGACATGATTTTTTCTCCTTTCTCGCAGGCAGACAATTCGATCACACGCCGCTTCGGTGGCACCGGTCTCGGCCTGGCCATCGCCCAGAGGCTGGCGGCCATGATGGACGGCCGCATCTGGGTCGAGAGCCAACCTGGCCAGGGCAGTACTTTCCATTTCGTCGTCGCCCTGCGCCAGGCCGAGACGCCGGCGCTGCGGATGCCGCTCGCCGCCGTCGTCGATGGCAGCGGCGCGCACGTGCTGGTGGCGGAAGACACGCCGGTGAACCAGCGCCTGGCGCAGACGCTGCTCAACAAACGCGGCTACCGTGTCACCCTGGCCAATGATGGCGTCGAAGCCCTGGCCAGATTTCAGGAAGAGCGCTTCGATCTGGTGCTGATGGACATGCAGATGCCCAATATGGATGGTCTCGAGGCGACGGAAAGCATCCGCGCCTGGGAGCAGGAAAACGGTCTGTCTCGTGTCCCCATCCTCGCCATGACGGCCAACGGCCAGGAGACCGACCGGCAGCGCTGCCTACAGGCGGGCATGAATGGCTTCATTTCGAAACCATTCCGGGCCGACGACTTGCTTGCTCTGGTCGCGCAGAGCATCGCATCTTGATGGGATAATCGCCGCCCGTAGTATTCCTTGAAGCCCGCGTCTTTCGCGGGCAAATGCCATGCCCCTCGCAATTCTCGACAAGCTGGAACTCGCTTACGGCCACTGGCCGCTCATGGATGGCGCCTCGTTGGTCATCGACCGCGGCGAGCGCATCGGCCTGATCGGCCGCAATGGCGCCGGCAAGTCCAGCTTGTTGAAAGTGGTCTCCGGAGAGGTGCCGGCCGATGCCGGCGAGGTCTGGAGGAAGCCCGGGCTGCACCTGGCTTTCGTGGCCCAGGAGCCTTCCTTCACGCCCGGGCACAGCGTATTCGAGGCGGTGGCCGAGGGCGCCGGGCCGGCGCATGGCCTGCTCGCGGCTTATCATGCCGCGGCTCACCGCGCGGCCAGCGGGACGTCTGAAGACATGGATGAGCTCGCGCGCCTGTCGCATGAACTCGACGTACACGAGGTCTGGCGACTCAACAGCCGCATCGAAGAGACCCTGGCCCGCTTCGAACTGGCCGCCGACGCGGCGGTGGAAACCCTCTCCGGCGGCAATAAGAAGCGCGTCGCTCTGGCTCGCGCCCTGGTTTCCGAACCGGAACTCCTGCTGCTGGACGAGCCCACCAACCACCTCGACTTCACCGCCATCGAGTGGCTGGAAGGCATGCTCGTCGAATTTTCCGGCGCCCTCCTGTTCATCACCCACGATCGCGCCTTTCTCGATCGTGTCGCGAATCGCATCATCGAGCTGGATCGTGGCCAGTTGCGTCAATATCAGGGTAATTTCTCCGATTATCAGCGCAAGAAGGCGGAACAACTGGAAGTGGAGGCCGCCCAGAACCGCAAGTTCGACAAGTTCTGGAAGCAGGAGGAGGTGTGGATACGCAAGGGGGTCGAGGCGCGCCGTACCCGCAACGAGGGGCGTGTGCTGCGCCTGGAGTCCTTGCGCCGGGAGCGCAGCGAACGCCGCGAGCGTCTGGGGTCGGTGGGGTTTGCCCTGGATGCCGGCGGGCGCTCCGGGCAGATGATCGCCGAGTTCGAGCATGTCAGCCATGGCTATGCGGGCAAGAACCTGATCCAGGACTTCTCCACCCGCATCCTGCGCGGCGACAAGCTTGGGCTCATCGGCCCCAACGGTGCCGGCAAGACCACCCTGATCAAGCTCATTCTCGGCGATCTCGAACCGGATAGCGGCAGGATCAAGCGCGGCACACGCCAGGAAGTGGCTTATTTCGACCAGTTTCGCAACCAGCTCGACGACGATGCCACCCTGATCGACACCATTTCACCGGGAAGCGACACGGTGGAAATCGGCGGTGTGCGCAAGCATGTCATCGGCTATCTCGAGGAGTTCCTGTTTCCCGCCGAACGCGCCCGCGCCAAGGTTTCCTCGCTGTCCGGCGGGGAACGCAACCGGCTCCTGCTCGCCCGCCTGTTCGCCCGTCCGGCCAATATTCTGGTGCTGGACGAGCCCACCAATGACCTAGACATCGATACCCTGGAACTGCTGGAACAACTCCTGCAGGATTATGGCGGCACGGTGATCCTGGTTTCGCACGACCGTGCCTTCCTGGACAACGTGGTCACGCAATCCATCGTTTTCGCGGGCGAGGGCCGCCTTCTGGAACTCCCGGGCGGCTATTCCGACTGGCTGGCCTGGCGCAGCCGCAAGGACGAGAGCCGAATGCCGGCTGCGGTCGCGCCCGCCAGGGTGGCGCCCCTGGGGAAGCCGAAGAAGTCGGGCCTCTCCTACAAGGAACAGAAGGAACTCGAAGCCCTGCCGCAACGCATCGCGGCACTGGAAGCGGAGCAGGCCGAACTCGCGCGGCAACTCTCCGATCCCGTCGTGTATGCCGACCATGGGCGCGCAACCGCCCTGAATACGCGCGGCGGTGAAATCGATGAGGAACTCCTGCTCCATCTGGCGCGCTGGGAAGAGCTGGAGGGAAGAGCGTGACGTGGGCGCCAGCTTGCCGGCGATTGTGCGGCGAGATCGAGGCGCGGTCAAAGCGGGGTAGCTGCCATCGCCATGTCTAGCATCCACCTCCTGCCCGACCTCCTCGTCTCCCAGATCGCTGCCGGCGAGGTCGTGGAGCGACCGGCTTCCGCGCTCAAGGAGTTGCTGGAGAATAGTCTCGACGCTGGTAGCCGGGACATTCGCCTGGACCTGGAGGAGGGCGGGATCAAGTCCATGCGCATCGCGGATGACGGTGCCGGTATCGCGCCTGACGAGTTGACGCTGGCGCTGACACGGCACGCCACCAGCAAGATCACCAGTCTCGACGACCTGGAGCGGGTTGCCAGCCTGGGTTTTCGCGGAGAGGCGCTGGCCAGCATCGCCTCCGTCGCTCGCCTCACCCTGACCAGCCGGGTGGCGGAGGAACCCCATGCCTGGAAGGTCGGCGCGCTCGACGGCCGTCTGCACTCGCTGGAACCGGCGGCCCTGGCCGGGGGGACGGTGGTGGAGGTGCGCGACCTGTTCTTCAACACGCCGGCCAGACGCAAGTTCCTGAAGACGCCGGCTACGGAATACGCGCATTGCGACGAAGCGTTGCGCCGCATCGCCCTTTCCCACCCGGATTGCGCCTTCACCCTGAGCCACAACGGCCGCGTGGCCCGGCGATGGGTGGCGGCCGACTGGCAGGCACGGGCGCTGGAGATACTGGGCGAAGACTTCGAGCAGGCCGCCCGCACTCTGGACGAGTCCGCGGGTCCGCTGCGCCTCTTCGGTCTGGTCGGCCTGCCCGCCTATTCGCGTTCCGGGCGCGATGCGCAATATTTGTTTGTCAACGGCCGATTCGTCCGCGACAAATTGCTCAATCATGCCGTGCGCGAGGCTTACCGCGACGTTCTGCACCAGGAACGCCATCCCGCCTATGTGCTGTTCCTGGACCTACCCCCCGAGGCAGTCGATGTGAATGTGCACCCTGCCAAGACCGAAGTCCGCTTTCGCGACGGGCGCGGCGTGCACCAGTTCGTCTTGTACGTGCTGGAGCGGGCGCTGGGGCAGGCTCAAGGAGCAAGAGACAAGGGGCAAGAACACCCCGTATATTCTTCCGCTCCCCATGCTCAAGGAGGGGAGGGGGAGAGTGCGCCGTTGCCGCCAGCATCATTCATACCAAGCTCACGGTCCACTCCCAATCTCCCCTACCCCCCTTGGGGAAGGGAGGGAAACCCCGCCGGCCATGCCGCCAACCAGCCCGCGCCTTACTACCAGATGGTGGCCGATGCCTTGGGGCGCGAGCCGGTGCAGGTTCAAGCCGCGCTGGGCGTGGGGCCGGGAGGCCCGGGCTTGCCCTTCGATTCGCCCTTGCCCCAGGCCGGTGCCTCGGCCACGCCACTGGGGCATGCCCTCGCCCAGCTCTGCGGCATCTACATCCTGGCCGAGAACGCCCAGGGCTTGATCGTGGTCGACATGCATGCGGCGCACGAACGCATCCTCTACGAGCAGATCAAGACCGCATACGACGCTCGCGCCGTCGCCAGCCAGCCCCTGCTGATCCCCGTGGTGTTCGCCGCTACCCGCCTGGAAATGGCCACGGCCGAGGAGGCCGGGGCCGTTTTTTCGCAGTTGGGTTTCGAGATTGCCGCCGTGTCGCCCACCCACCTGGCCTTGCGCGCAGTGCCGGCGATGCTCAAGGATGTCGACGGCGAACGCCTGGCCCGCGAGGTGCTGAAGGAGCTTCACGAATTCGGTTCGAGCAACGCGATGCACGCTCGTCGCAATGAACTTCTCGCGACCCTGGCCTGTCATGGCGCAGTACGCGCGAATCGCCGACTCACCGTGCCAGAAATGAACGCCTTGCTGCGTGACATGGAAAGCACCCTGCGCGCCGACCAGTGCAATCACGGCCGCCCCACCTGGTTTCAACTCAGCCTGTCCGACCTGGACAAATTTTTCATGCGAGGACAATAACCATGAGCAAGCCCTTCCCCATTCCCGTGCGTCCGGTGGAGTCCTCGCCGGAAGATATGGAAGCCTCCGCCTGCGCCGGCGCCGAACCCTACGCGCTGATGGTCCTGGGCGATTCCATGCTGCCGGAATTCACCGAAGGCGAGATCATCGTGGTCGAGCCGGAAGGCCTGGCGAAAGACGGTTCCTACGTGGTGGCCTGGGTCAACGAGGAGTACATCTTCCGCCAGATCGTCCTGCACCCGGACGGCTGGATGTTGAAGCCCCTCAACCCTATCTATCCCAACATCCCGGTGGAGGGCCTGTCGGTGGTCAAAGGCGTGGTGATCATGAAGAAAATGCCGGGCAAGCGGAAGGAACAGAAGGCTTATGCCTGATCGAGTGGCCAGTGGCGAGTAGCGTATGCTGTTGGCTGCTAGCCCCTTGCCCCCGGCCCTCTGTTTGATGGGCCCCACCGCCAGCGGCAAGACCGATCTGGCGGTGGCGCTGGCAGCGCGTTTCCCCGTGGAAATCATCAGCGTCGATTCGGCCCTGGTCTATTGCGGCATGGACATCGGCACGGCCAAGCCGGATGCCGCCACGCTGGCGCGCGCCCCGCACCACCTGATCGATCTGATCGACCCGACCGAGCGTTATTCCGCAGCCCGTTTTCGTGCCGATGCCCTGCGCTTGCTCTCGGAGATCGGCGCGCGCGGAGGCATTCCATTGCTGGTGGGCGGCACCATGCTGTATTTCAAGGCGCTGAAAGAGGGTTTGGCGGAACTGCCGCAGGCCACGCCGGAGTGGCGCGCCGAGTTGGAAGTGCGCGCCAGTCGTGATGGATGGCCGGCCCTGCACGCCGAGCTCGCCCGCCTCGATCCAGTCACCGCCGCACGCCTGGCGCCCATGGATTCGCAGCGTGTCGGCCGTGCCCTGGAAGTGTGTCTCACGGGCGGCGAGGCGATGTCCACGCTGTTGGCAAAACAGCCGCGTGTACCGGAACTTCCCTGCCGCCTGGTCGAGATCGCTCTCATGAACGAGGATCGCGCCTGGCTGCATGAGCGCATCACCGCCCGCTTCGAGGCCATGCTGGAGGCGGGCCTGGTGGAGGAACTGCGCGACCTGCGTAGCAAACATACGCTAACGCCGGACATGCCGGCCATGCGCTGCGTCGGCTACCGCCAGGCCTGGCGTTATCTGGAAGGCGAAATCGGCAAGGCGGAATTGTCGGCGACCGGCGCGGCCGCAACCCGCCAGCTCGCCAAGCGCCAGATCACCTGGCTGCGTGGTTGGCAAGGCGCCACGCCGCTGGATTGCCGGGCTCCCGACCTACTGGAGCAGGTGAGCGGATTGATCCTTGATTCCTCAGTAGATCGCTTATTTTCTCTCGTGAGGCCCCATGGACCTTGAGGATTGCGCCTTCGGTTGCGCTCACCCTTTGGGTGAACCCGCCACGCACCCGCGCACGGCAGGCGACGCCTGGCTGCGTTGTACCCGCATGGGGCACGCCGGGCCTGTAATGCCGCTGAAGCGGCAACAGTCCCGCTCTCGTCGCGTACCCGCAAGGGGTGGGCCAGATTCGTGAAGGTTGTCAACTACCCGCTACAACTGGCGAAGATAATTTTCTTCAAAAATCGGTGTCCACGCGGTATCACGGTCTCGGCACCTTGCCGTGCTCACGTCGGACAGCCCTAAACCAAAACCGACGTTCGCCACCTCCTCAAGATTGCTGGCGTATGACTGCAATCTGGAACGAGTCTGAACTCACGCCACCCGCCCGCTTCGGACGTTCGGGTGAGCCTGGCCGAGTGTCCCCGAAGGAATTCTGAGCTGCCATTCACACCCCGACTGAGTATTCAAACCCGGTACCTGCTCGTTACAATGCGGCGCAACATCTTGATGGGCTGACTGCCTATGTTGCGGCTTCCAGGGAGAATGCTCATGACGACCGTACAAATTACCTTGCCGGACGATTTGGCACAAACCGCAGCCAACGCCGGGCTGCTTTCACCCGAAGCGCTGGAAATGATGCTACGGGAACAACTGCGGCTGCGTGCGGGTGGAGCGATCAAGACCTTGTGGCGAGCGTTGCCGCAAGAGCCGGTTACCCCTGAAATCGAGCAGGAAATTTGTGATGAGGTAGTCGCTGTGCGTGCCAGGCAGCGTCGAAACCAGGCCAGTTAATGCCGGGGCAGGCGAGAACCATGCGCTTGACTCTCGATACCAATGTTGTGGTGGCCGGGTTGCTGTGGAACGGTCCGCCACGGCACTTGATTGAGTGCGCAATTGACGGCGTGGCGGTAGAACTGTTCAGCAGCCCTGCGCTACTCGAAGAACTTCGGCAAACCCTGTGCTACCCCAAGTTTGCCGCGCGCCTTGAACTCACCGGGGCCTCCATACAGTCACTGGTCGAGAATTACCGGGATCTAGTGTCCCTCGTCGTCCCAAAAACAGTACCACGCATCGTGCTGAACGATGCCGATGACGATCATGTCCTCGCCGCCGCTTTGGCCGCCTGGGTCGAATTCATCGTTTCGGGAGATCGCAGACATCTGCTGCCACTTGGCAGCTACCAAGATATCGGCATCATCACGGTGAGCGACATTATCAGCCGCATCGGCTTGTCACCCGCGTCCGCATAATTCCTGCAATTCGTTGGTTTGACGATGGTCTCGCGCGATTCAGACTTGCTGATTCGTGCCCAAGGCCCCACTCAGACTGAACGAGGTGGTGCGCTTGGTAGCCATACTCGGCAGCTTCCTGGCGCGCAAGGGCGATGGCGAGCCGGGCGTGAAGACCATTTGGCTCGGCCTCCAGCGCGTCATGGATTTCGCCGCAGGGATCAGATTCGCTCGCGAG
>CAILNT010000011.1 GCA_903835655.1 uncultured Pseudomonadota bacterium
AAGGAAGTCTTTGAGGCGATCCGCCAGCTTATGACACCACCTGATCCACCGAAGCGGCCAATCGGCTTCATCACTCCCGAAGATATGCCGACCAAGCCAAATGCAAGCAAGAAGTTACCAAATTAGAAACCAGCAACAATTCTTGTCAGGGATGGGGATTTATTTCGGTCCCTTTTGCTCCATATTTGAAAGCCAATCCCGTAGTTCGCCAGTTGCCTCGATCGGGGCGCCATGGATTCCACAAGGCCAGCTCGCAAGCCAGAGTTTGAGATTTCCTACATCGTCTTGTCTGCGGTTGATATGAACACTGTGTCCCCTTGGGTAGGGAACGAGGTGAATTAGCCCGCATGTTTCACCAGCGTCACCACGATGATGCCTTTAGCATTGATACAGCGTGATCGCAGTCATCGGCAGTGGTGATTGCCCAAGAAATAGGCAAATTAGCAAGTTGAAGGCACAACTCCCCCTTACCCCCAGATGATCATTGCGCCGGGGTTGCGCTCTTTGATTACTACGTAGCGTCAAGGCGCATGGCTGCTGCGAGAAACAGATCGCGTAGCGGGAACGCGGAAGCGATGAAGAAGCGAATGCGGCGGGTATTACGAACAATGACGGCACCGACCTTCAAGAGCTTGACGCGAATGGTCTGGGCCTGAGCGCTGGCCAGTTCAGATCCCGCCAAGGCAATGCTGCGCAGTTGCTGCATCAGGATATAGCCCAGGGAAGCGATCAGCAGACGAAACTGATTCGGCCACCAGCGATGGCAACTGGTGCGATCAGCGAAGAGACCGAGCTGACATTCCTTGATCCGGTTCTCCATCTCGCCACGCGCGCAGTAGATTTCCTCATAAAGTGATTGCGGATGATCCGTGAGGTTTGTGACGGCGAAACGCGGATTTGCTTTTGCGGTGTGAGTGATCTCCGCTTTGACGATGACACGTCGCGGTTCGCGCCAGGTGCCTGCGCGGTAAAAAACCTCACCAAAGCAGCGCACTCCCTTCCCGGTCAGGGCATGGGCTTCCATCGCCGACTCCATCCACCAGGACGCCAGATATTCAATGCGTGGATTTCGCGCCAGACCGACGATGTAGCCAACACCGTTTCTCTCGCACCAGGACAGAATACGCCGCCGGCAGAAACCCGAGTCGCCGCGAAAGATGATTCGAGCATTCGGCCATGCGGCACGAAGTTGTTTGACCAGAAGTTTGAGAATGGCGCCCGCGTGCTTGGCCCCATCGATCTTGGCTGGGCGTAGATAGGAGACCAGCAGTTGCTCGCCGCAGAAGACATATAGGGGCAGAAAACAGTAGTGGTCGTAGTAGCCATGGAAGAAGCGACCCTCCTGATTCCCGTGCACCGGATCGTCGGTGGCATCGAAGTCGAGGATGAGCTCCGCCGGTGGCATTGCATAGGAGGCAATGAAGCGCTCGATGATGACTTCATGGATGGCGCCAGCGACTGCGCGGTCAGCGCGCTGTTCAAGTCGGCACAGGGTGGGACTGGAGGCCCCCGGCGTAACTTTGCCGAGTGCAGTTTGCAGTGCCAGATCGTGGCGCAGTCTGTCGTGATCGTTGAGGTCTTCGTAGCCTTGCGCTATTCCATAAACCCGTTGGCGCATCAGATCTTCTATGCTGTGATCAATCCGATCTGGGTCACGCGGGTCCGGTAGTACCGCCGCGACCCGTGATAGCAATCCCATCTGTTCATCAACCTTCCGGATCAGCAACAAACCAGCATCCGAAGTGACGTCGCCACCATCAAATCCCACTTCAATCCGGCGTCTGCCGACACTCCCAAACATCTCTTGCTGAACGGTACAATTTGGCATCGGCGGAACCTCGTTAATTCTGTCTTGAACACCAGTATTAACGCGCCTTACGGCCGTTCCGCCGACCACTTCTTATGAAATATCCGGGTTAGCCCAGTCGAATTCGTTGAGAAATATATCGTATGCGTCCAACGCTACCGCGTCGACTTAATCGGCGCGCTCAGGTAGAAGGCAGGCGGGAAGTGGCAGAAGCGAATCGATGTTGCTGTTGAGGCAGGTGGGTAATTTTTCCAACGTGTTGCGCAGCCAGGCAGCAGGGTCGAGGCCATTGAGTGCAGCGGTAGCCAGCAGGCTCTGAATTGCAGCAGCACGCTTACCGGCGCGTTCGGACCCAGTGAAGAGCCAGTTCTTTTTTCCGAGGCAAATCGGTCGAATGGCGTTTTCCACGGGGTTATTGTCGATGGGCAAGGCGCCGTTGGTAGCATAGCGGCTCAATGCTGCCCAACGCTTCAGGCTGTAATCGATCGCCTTTGCTG
Source organism: uncultured Pseudomonadota bacterium (assembly GCA_903835655.1). GTDB lineage: Bacteria > Pseudomonadota > Gammaproteobacteria > Burkholderiales > Thiobacillaceae > PFJX01. The sequence continues at coordinate 2,305 of CAILNT010000011.1, forward strand.
TGCCGCCGCCATTGGCCACCGTCATGCGAGTTGCCAGCAACCAGTCATGCAGGGATTTGAGCAATGGCGACGACTCTCGCTGGCGAAGTTCTTCACGCTCAGCGATCGTCATATTCTTCCCTTGTGCCTCGATCGCATACAAGGCCGCGATCCGCACCAGCGCCTCCTGGGCAATCGGATTGGACTGTGCCTCGTTCAGTTCGAAATATTTCCGCCGTGCGTGAGCAAAGCACCCCAGCTCGGTAACGCCCTGACTGAAGGTGGCCTTATACCCGCCAAAATCATCGACCATCAGCGCACCCGACCAGGGGCCCAGGAAATTCCGCGCATGCGCACCGGATCGGCTGGTCTGGTAATCAAACACCACGATCGGCGGTCCGGTTTCCAGCATATTGCTCATGTACGCCCACAGGTAGGCTCGTTTGGTTTTTCCATTGCCCGGATCCAGTTGCTGTACCGGCGTTTCATCTGCATGCAGTATCGGTCGCTCCAGTAATAGTGCCGCCAGACGATCCGCCAGCGGCTGCAGCGCCACGCCGATACGCCCGACCCATTCGGCCAAGGTCGAGCGGGCCAGCGTCACACCCTCCCGAGCGGCCATGCGCTCCAGTCGGTACAAGGGCATGTGATCGAGATACTTGCCGACAGTCACCCAGGACAGTAACCCGACAGCCGCCATGCCGCCATCAATCACCGCCGGCGGAATCGGTGCCGCTGTGACGGTCTCACAGGCACGGCAGGCGTACTGCGGACGGACATGACGATGCACGAAGAACTTGGAAGGTTCGAC
>CAILNT010000012.1 GCA_903835655.1 uncultured Pseudomonadota bacterium
ACCGGCTTTAACGGTACCAGCGACAACGTGTCGGCCGGCTTCACCGACGTGACCAGCCTGACCGGCACCGGCACGCTGACCGGCCTGGATGCGGTGAGCGGCTGGGCGATGAGCGGCACCGGCGGCACCTACACCAGCACCTACGCGCTGACTTACAGCGGCTTTGCCACGTTGCAAGGCGGCACGGGCGCGGACACGTTCAACGTGGTTGCGGCGACGACGGCAAACCTGCTTGGTGGTACGGGCAGCAATACCCTGGATTATTCCGGTTATAGCCATGACGTGACGGTGAGCTTGACCGGTGCTAATCAGGGCACGGCGACGGGCACGGGTGGCTTCACAGGGATAGACACCATCACAGGCAACGCGGCCCAGAACAACACCATGGGCGGCACGGGCCTGACCTACACGCTGGACGCGACGACGGCGGACAAGGGCAGCAGCCAGGGCGTGACCTGGACGGCGTTCAAGAACATCAGTGACACGACCGGCACGGTGAACTTCCAGACGGGCGGCAGCGTGACGGGTAACGTTCTGGCGGCGACGCTGAACGAGAGCACGGATGCGAGCACCCTGGTGATTTCCTTGACCGGGCCCAACGCCGGTACGGCCACGAACATCGGCGGCAGCTTCAGCGGCGTGAGTGCGATCAACGCCAACGCGGCGAAGAGCAACACCGTGGGTGGCACGGGCCTGACCTACCTGCTGGACGCCACGACGGCGGACAAGGGCAGTAGCCAGGGCCTGACCTGGACGGCGATCAAGAACGTCAGTGACACGACCGGTACGGTGAACTTCAATACGGGCGGCAGCGTGACGGGCAACGTTCTGGCGGCGACGCTGAACGAGAGCACGGACGCCGCCAACCTGGCGGTGACGCTGACGGGCACGAACGCGGGCACTGCCACGAACATCGGCGGCAGCTTCAGCGGCGTGAGCGCGATCAACGCCAACGCGGCGAAGAGCAACACCATGGGGGGCACGGGCCTGACCTACACGCTGGACGCGACAACGGCGGACAAGGCTAGCAGCAACGGCGTGACCTGGACGGCGTTCAAGAACCTGAGTGACGCGACTGGCACGGTGAACTTCAGCACGGGCGGCAGCGTGACAGGCAACGTTCTGGCGACGACGCTGAACGAGAGCGCGTACAACGCCGACCTGGCGGTGACGCTGACGGGCACGGGCTTGGGCACGGCCACGAACATCGGTGGCAGCTTCAGCGGTGTGAGCGCGATCAACGCTAACGCGGCGAAGAGCAACACCATGGGAGGCGCCGGCCTGACCTACACGCTGGACGCGACGACGGCGGACAAGGGCAGCAGCCAGGGCGTGACCTGGACGGCGTTCAAGAACCTGACCGATACCGGTGCGAGTACGTTCATCGGGGGAGCGAACGCGCAGATCAGCGGTGCATTGACGGCCAACAGCGGGGCGACGTTAAACGGCCAGATCAAGGCCGCGTCGGCTTCGTTTGGGGCGGTGACCCTGGGCAGCGACGTTAACCTGACGACCACGGGTAATGCGGCGTTCAATTCCACCATCGACGGCGCTTATGCCTTGTCGCTCAACGCGGGCAGCACGACGCTGGGTGGCGTGATCGGGGGATCGAACGTGTTGACCGGGTTGACGATCAATACGGGTGGGGACCTGACCCTCAAGCCGATACATGCGCTCATGGCCGATCTCACGGCTGCCGGCGATATCTTGAAGGGTGACGCGGCGGGAACGCCCGAGTTGTATGTTCGCGACAGCCTGAAATTGAATGCCACCAATGTGGGTGCCACGACCAACCTGGTCCTTGCGAATTTGAATATCGCGGGCGGCATCGAGCTGGGCTTGGTGCCGACTTCAACCACGCTGACCGTGGCACCTGCGGGTCATGCGATCTTCGTGGTCCCCGATCAGCCGACCTTCACCGCCCTGAGGGCGTCGACGAGCGGGAAACTGTATGGCGGGGCGACCAACGCGCAGCAAGCTCTCGGTTGTTACACGGGGAACTGCTCCAGTCTGGTCGACGGGTCCGCCCAGTCGCTGGGTGGGACCACGGGGGCCGTGATCCTGGCCGCGGCGCAACAGGAGATGTTGATGAGCCTCAGCAGCACGGATAACCTGGGTGCGGCGATCTACAACGCCTGGGTGACGACGATCGGTGTGGTGCCTCCTGGCCTCGACAACATCGTGGGTGACGGCGTCAACTCACAAATGGAGATGCTGCAGACTCTCCCGCTGCCGCAGTCGCTGTTGTATGTGCCGCAGCCGCAGTCGCTGTTGTACGTGCCGCAGCAGCAGTCGCCGTTGTACGACTAGCAAGGTAGGGCGGAAAAGCGGCTTCTTGCGCCTTCCGCCGGATGTTAGTCATTCGGCGGATAACGCCGGCAAGACGCCGCCGGCTCATCCGCCCTACGCGGGCTCGGCGGTTAGGGCACCATGTGGGTCATCTGTCCCGGCATGACGACCTGAATCACTCCGGCCCACATGCACATCAGCTTGCAGGTGTTGTCCACGGCGGGCTGATTGCCGATCAGTACGGTCGGCACGCCAGGAACCCAGGGCGCGGTGGTGTTCGGGATGCAGGGCATGGGGGTGAGTACGCCCATCGCGGCCGCGGTTGCCGCGGCGACCGTGGGGTTGGCCATGCTGGTGCACATGCCGAAGGGCATGATGTTGACCATGGGCTTGTTGTCCATGATGTTGGCGGCAGGCTGGTTGCTGGTCATGACCATGTTGACGGGCAAAACCATCAGTGCGCTTGGCGCCATGCCGAAACTGCACATCAACTGCGCTGAACTGCATACCTGCATGGCCATGATCGCTCTCCTGGACGTGAACGCGCCGGCTCAGGCGCCCGCTTCCTCGTGCTGCCGCACCAATGCCTGAAATTGCTCGCCCAGGGGGTCGGGTATGCCGGCCGTGGCTTCGAGGTCTACGATCTCTTCGAAAGTCGGAGAGCCCGAGAGCAGGGCGCTTTGCAGGATGATCTGGTCCGAGGGGCGGAACGTCGCTACCGGTGCCGTGATGGTCACGAAAGGCAGGCCGCCGAAGTCCGGGTTCGGTTCCGACTTGACCCTGAATCTCAGGGCTTCCAGGATGGGGGCGACGCCCGGGCTGCGGGCGACGATCATGTGCAAAACGAGGTAGTGCAGCAAACAGGATTGCAGTTCGCCGCCGCCGCTGCGGTTGTGGCTGGTCACGAATTCGCGCAGCTGCGCGGGCCCGAGATCCTTGTAGCAAAGCACCCAGCGCATCGGCGTGACGACGGTGATCGGCTTGCTGCCGCCTTCCGGCGTGTGGCTGTAACTGGCCGGAATCAGGTCGAGCGTCGAGGTGTGGATGTCGAGGGGGGGCTTGAGGTCGGCCTGAACGTTGATGGCAGGGTTGCGGGCGATCGGCAGGTAGAGCTTCGACAACTCGCGCAAGCCCGCGTCCTGGTCCTTGACCGCGGATTTTTCGAAGCGGATCAGATCGCCCAGCAGCGCGCGCGGGTGCAGCATGACTGCCAGATTCGAAAGATGATCCCGCAGTGTGCGCTCGAAATGCCCGGCCAGTGCGCTGGTGAGCATGCGTAGCTTGAGCAAGCGAAGGAGGTCGATATCGCTATTCATGGCGTTTCATCCCGGTAGAAGTTCGGAGTGCAGTGGTGAATTGCCATTCTAGTGGCATTGTCGGGGAACACGATGCAACTGCCGTGTGGGGGCCGCATCGGACCGGGTGTGATGCCCTTCTTCGGTAGCCGGTCGCGCAATGCCGTGCAACTCGCCGCACGGACAGTCCCGTCCCATCCCGCCCTTTTTTCGGCCGGCGCCGGGCCTGTTGACTCGATCCGGTCGGCATAGGACTGATCGAGTCAGTACGGGCGTGCTCCAACTGCTTATACTTCGCTCCTGAACCATTCCTCCTGACCGTCGTCATGCAACTCAAGCTGCATGCAGTTCGCTATCCGCCTGGTGCGCCCATCGCTCCTGTTACCTTCGGGCAGGAAGGGGGAACTATCGGGCGCAGTAATGAGTGCACCCTGGTCGTGCCTGACCCCAGGAAGTTCATCTCCAGGGTTCATGTCCAGGTCCGCTGCCGTGCCGGCAACTATTCGCTCAAGGTCATTTCCAGGGTCAACCCGGTCTTGGTGAGCAATGTTCCGGTTGGCTTCAACGAGGCGGTCGAGATCAAGGACGGGGATACGGTCGTCCTCGGCGATTATGAATTGCAGGCTACGCTGGTCGAGGATCTTGCCGTGTTTGCGCCCAGGCCGCCGGCCTACGACGATCCCTTTGCCAGCCTGAGCAGCTCATACCGGCGGCCCGCAAGCCGGGAAGAAGACACGCTGAAGGACCCGTTCTTCCGCGGGGCCGAGCCCGTGACCGGAAGTCTGGTGTCCGGATTGCCTCAAACGTCGGGCGGGGGGCTGGGCGACCTGGTGTCCAGTACGGATCGGTTGAACAAGGACGACCCCTTGCTGGGGATACTGAGCGGCAATGCGGTCGCCTCGGGTGGCGGGATGAGTGGGCTGGGCGGAATGGTCACGGCGGCGGAGGACAACACCATAGACCGGTTCCTCGCCCAGGGTGGCACGGCGGGCGCGGGTCTGCCGGGTGCCAGGAGAGCGGTGGCGAGCCCCGGCTCGCTGGGCGCGCATAGCGATCATGTCCATGACATCAACCTGCCTTTCCAGCCTCCCAGGGCCACGAACACGCGCGGCACGGATGTGCCGTTCCCGGGTCGGCGCGAAACGGACGGTAGGCCCGCGATCGATGACAGCCTGTTTGCCATTTTGTCGGGCGGTTCCGCGACCGCGGCATTCGCGCCTCCCGGCCCGGCTCCCGTGCCCCCATCGGGGCTGGATGAGGATGTCTTCGCCATCTTCGATGCCCCCGGGAAATCCTCCGGCCCCGTGCCTGCCAAAGCCGCCGGCGCGGTATTCCCGACGCCGCCCGTGCCTGATACCGACGCCCAGGATACTGTGGCGCAGCGGCGCCACACCCCGTCCAGACAAGACCTCATCGCCGCTTTCGCGGCCGGAGTGGGGATGCCCGATCTGGTCGTGGCCCCGGAAGACGCGGAGGCTTTCATGGCTGAAGCCGGAAAGATGCTGCGTCAGTCGATCGAGGGCATCTATGACCTGTTGATCCTCCGGGCGGAGGTCAAGAAGGAATTGCGCGCCGAGGATCGGACCATGATCGCCTCTCGCGAGAACAATCCGCTCAAGCACACCGAGTCGATCGAGGAGGCTCTGGTCTACCTGATGCAGTTCAAGAACCAGAACCCCGCGTTTCTGCCCCCGGTAAAAGCCATCCAGGATGCCTGCAACGACGTGCGCGCGCATGAATTGGCCGTGATGGCGGGGATGCGTGCCGGCCTGGCCGGCGTCATCAAACGCTTCGAGCCCCATATCCTGGAGTCGCGCATCAAGAAGGGCGGTGCCCTGAGCGCCGTATTGCCGGCCTTGTACAAATCAAAACTTTGGGATGCCTTCGTCGGCATGTATCAGGAAATCGAGCGCGATGCGGAGGATCACTTCGATAAGCTGTTCGGGCGCGAATTTGTCCGGGCTTACATGGAGCAGACCAAGAAACTCAGGAAGTGATGCGCTTCCTTGCTACTCCCTGCGCAACGCCGCCAGGGGTGGTTCGTCGAGCAGGTCTCGGGTCGCCAGCCATCCGGCCAGAAGCACCAGTAGCATGCCGCCGCCGACGCCGATCAGCCAGATCCAGGGATCGGGGCGGTGCGCCAGATCGAATACCTGCCTGGCCAGCACCCAGGCCAGAACACTGGCTGAACCCGAGGCGACCGCGCCGGCCAGCAGGCCCAGCAGGGCGAATTCACTAGCCAGCGCCGCGCGCAATGTGCGCCGGGAAGCCCCCAGTGTGCGCCACAGGCCGATTTCGCGGGCGCGCTCGTTGCGCCGCGAGTAGAGCGCGGCGAGCATGACCAGCACGCCCACGCCCAGACTGAACAGGAACACTAGTTGCACCGCGGCACTCACCCGGTCGGTGAGGGCTCTGAGTTCGTTGATGACCTGAGCGACGTCGATCACGGTCAGATTGGGAAAGGCGGTGACCAGGCCCGCGAGCACGGCGCCGCTTGCCGGTGCCAGGTAGAAGCTGGTGATGTAGCTTTTCGGTAAGGCGGCCAGCGCGCCGGTGGGGGTGGCGACGAAGAAATTCACCCGGAAGGAATCCCATTCCACCCGCCGCAGGTTGCTGACGCGGCCAGAGAGGGGCAGGCCGCCGGCATCGAAGTCGAGCTGGTCGCCCAGGCGGATGTTCAGGATCTTGGCGATGCCGCTTTCCACGGTGAAACCCGTGGCTTGTCCCGGTGCCCACCATCTTCCGGCTTCCAGTACATTGTCGCGCGGCAGCTCGCCCAGTTCGGAGAGGTTGAATTCGCGCTCGGCCAGATTGCGCGCGCGCCCCTCCGGATAGGCTTCGGGGTGGACCGCTCGCCCCGCGATGGTGGTCAGGCGGGCGCGGATCATGGGGTAGATCGTCACGCCCGGCACGCCATTGCGCACCAGCCAGGCACGCAGCGGCGCGACTTGTTCCGGCTGGATGTTGATGACGAAACGATTGGGCGCGCCGGCGGGCACCTGATTGCGCCAGGAATCGAGCAGATCGCCGCGCACCAGGGTGAGCAGGAGCAGGGCGAGCAGGCCCAGGCTTAGGGCCATGGCCTGGAGTGTGGTTTCCCAGCGCCGTTGCTTCAGGCCCAGCAAGCCTAAACGGGGTCCGGGAGGCAAGTGGCGTGCGAGCATGCCCAGCGGCCACAGCAGCGCCTGGACCAGCGCCGCCGCGAGCAGCACCACGCCCACTACGCCGCCGCCGACGATCAGGGCGAGACGAACCTCGCCGGCTTGCCAGTAGATCAGCCCCGCGACCAGGGTCGAGCCCGCGAGATGGGCGAGGAGGGCTTCCCTCGACGGTTGGCCGGCGTCACTGCCGGATTCGCGGCGCAGCACGCGCAGCGTCGGCACCCGCGCCAGTCGCAACAGGGGCGGCAGGGCGAAGGCCAGGAGCAGTGCCACGCCCGCCAGCAAACCCAGCGCGAAGGGCCGCATGGATGCCGCGGGCAAATCCAGGCGCAACACGCCGCCCAGCAGATCCGCCAGGGCCAGCTGCGTGGTCCAGCCCAGGCTCGCGCCGAGCGTGCCGGCGGCCAGCCCCAGGCTGGCCAGCTGGCTGAAGTAGAGGCCGAGCACGCGCGCTCTGCTGGCGCCGAAACAACGCATCAGGGCAACCTGGTCGGCATGCCTTTGCACGTAGCGGCGCAGGGTCAGATGGGTCGCCGCGGCGGCGAGCACCACCGTGAGCACGGCAGCGAGCCCCAGATAACGCCGCGCGCGATCCAGGATCTGGCGCAATTCCGGCCTGGCGTCGCGCACTTCTTCCAGTTTCTCGCCATGGGAGAGGCGCGGCACGCACCAGGCGCGCCAGGCGGCCAGGTCGGCGGTGCTGCCCGCCAGCAGCAGGCGGTGGCTGACGCGGCTGCCTTCCTGGAGCAGGCCGGTCTTGTTCAGTTCGGCGGCTGCCAGCAGGACGCGCGGCGCCAAGGCCATGAAATTGCCGCCGCGTTCGCCTTCGAAGGTGAGGATGGCGGCCACGCGAAAGCGCGCAGCACCCAGTTCCACTTCGTCCCCGACGTGCACACCCAGCTCGCTGGCTGCGCGCGCATCCAGCCAGGCTTGTCCGGGGCCGGGCAGGGCGCGGGTGGGGGCATCCTCGGCAAATGCGGCAGGCGCGATGCGCAGACTGCCGCGCAGGGGGTAACCGGGCGCCACGCCCTTGATGCCGGCCAGAATATTTTTCTCGATCCTGGAAGCGTCGCATTGCGATTCTCGAAGCTCCCCTCTCCCTCGGGGATGGGGTGGGAGGGAAGGCGTGGGGCAGTTACCATGCCCGGTGGTCTGCGCCATGCTCAGGAAGGCCGCGCTGGAACTGACTTGCAGGCCGCGTCGCCATGCCTCGCGGGCGAAGGCGGGAGACAGGGGATGGTCGGAAGCCAGGGCGAGATCGGCCGCCAGCAGGATGTTGGCCTGGCGCCCGAGCGCCTGGTTCACCCGGTCGCCGAAGAATGCCACGGCGGTCAGGGCCGCCACCGCCAGCGCCACGGCCAGCAGCAGGACGCGGATTTCGCCGGCGCGCCATTCGCGCGCGAGGAGGCGCAGGAAGAGGGGGGTCATGGGTGCGGCGGCACGTGGTCGTTCGCGGCATCGCCTGTGGTCGCGCCGGTCTGCGGCGCGATCCTGCCCGCCTCCAGCCGCAATTGCCGCTGGCACAGGGCTGCGAGGGCCGCATCGTGGGTGACGACGATGAGGGTCGCGCCCTGGGCGCGGTTGAGTTCGAACAGCAGTTCGATGATCTGGGCGCCGGTGTGGGCGTCGAGATTGCCGGTGGGTTCGTCGGCCAGGAGGACGCTGGGCGCCACCGCGAAGGCCCGCGCCAGGGCGACGCGTTGCTGTTCGCCACCGGAGAGCTGTCCGGGGCGGTGGCGCAGGCGTTCACCCAGGCCCACCCGGTTCAAGCTACCCTGTGCCAGTTCCGCGGCGTTTGCACGGCCCGCGAGTTCCAGCGGCAGCATCACGTTTTCCAGGGCGGTGAGGCCGGACAGCAACTGAAACGACTGGAACACGAAACCCATGCCGCGCCCACGCAGGGCAGCGCGGCCGTCCTCGTCTAGGTCGAACAGGTTTTCGCCGTCGAGCAGGACACGCCCGCTGCTGGGAACGTCCAGCCCCGCGATCAATCCCAGCAGGGTGGATTTTCCGGACCCTGAGCTGCCGACGATGGCCAGGCTCTCGCCGGGGTTCACGCCGAAGGAAACATCGGCGAGGATGTGCAGGGCTGCTTCGCCCACAAGGACCGTTTTTCCGAGGTTTTCGATGTCGATGCGCATGAAGGTTTTTTGTCTGCTCTTGAGCGGGCCGTTACAGGCGGGCGCTGCCGCAGCGCCCACCATTCTTGTGTTTGGCGACAGTCTATCCGCCGCCTATGGTATTCCCCGCGAATCTGGCTGGGTGAGCCTGTTGCAGCAGCGCCTCCCCGGCTACCGCGTGGTCAATGCCAGCGTCTCCGGGGAGACCACGGCCGGTGGGCTGACCCGCCTGCCCGGTGTGCTGGCCGCGCACAGTCCCGCGCTCACCATACTCGAACTCGGCGCCAACGACGGCCTGCGCGGTCTGCCAACGCGGCAAACCGCGCGCAATCTGGAAGCCATGATCGCCCTCGCGAGAGGGCGGAAAAGCCGGGTGCTGCTGGTCGGCATGCGCCTGCCGCCTAACTATGGCCCGACCTATGCGGCCCAGTTCCAGGCGTCGTTCGCGGCGGCGGCGAAGGCTGGGAAGGTGCGCCTGGTGCCTTTTCTCCTGGCGGGCATGGCCGGGCAGCGCGAACGCTTCCAGGCCGACGGGCTGCACCCGGATGCCCTGGCGCAGCCGCAGTTGCTGGACAATGTCTGGCGTGAGTTACAACCCCTGGTCGAGGAGAAATGATGGAAGCCCGCATGATCGAGATCGAAATCAAACTGAGCTATGCGGAAGATACCCTGGAAGCGCTCAACCGCACCGTGTTCCGCCAGCAGGAGCAGATCGATCAGTTGCAGCAACTGGTGATCCGCCTCTCCAATCAACTACAGGACATGGTGCCCCAGGAGGCTCGCGAGCCGGCCGAGGAGAGGCCGCCGCACTATTGAGGGCCAGGCTTATCGCCCCAGGTATTTCAGGTGGCTGCCACAGCCATGGCGGCAATCCGAAGCCCCGAAACCCGGGGACGGGATGGTGCCCGGCGTCGCCTGGTTGAGCGCGCATTCTTCGCTATCCGAACGCCGCACTTCGGTCACCTGGACGCCAGGTGCGACGAGCAGGTAGTCGATGTGCCAGCGGATTTTTTTCTCGTGGCGCAGATGCCGCGCGATGCGCGCCTCGAACGCGCGTTTGGCCGAGCCGGTGTAGACATAGTCCCCCGCCGGAAACTCGAACTCGCCCAGACGGCCGATTCGCAGGAATCGCGTTTCGGCCAGATGAATCCTGAGCTGGTAGGTGCAGGGCAAGGGGTTGCGACGCTTGGCCTGGTGGTGGGAGGGGCCGAGACGGCTAGCGGCTGATCGGCTTGTAGCGGATACGCTTCGGTTTCGCGCCTTCCTCGCCCAGTCGGCGGCGTTTATCCGCCTCGTATTCCTGGTAGTTGCCGGCGAAGAAGTTCCATTGCGAGTCGCCTTCCGCCGCCAGGATGTGGGTGGCGATGCGGTCGAGGAACCAGCGGTCGTGGGAGATCACCAGAACGCAGCCGGCGAACTCCAGGAGGGCGTCTTCCAGGGCGCGCAGGGTCTCCACGTCCAGATCGTTGGACGGCTCGTCCAGCAGCAGGACGTTGCCGCCCTGGATCAGTGTCTTGGCCAGGTGCAAGCGGCCGCGCTCGCCGCCGGAGAGCTTGCCTACCTGTTTGCCCTGGTCACCACCCTTGAAGTTGAAGCGGCCCAGATAGGCCCGGCTGGGCATCTCGAAGCGGCCCACGGTGAGGATGTCGGCGCCGTTGGATACGGCGTCGAACACGGTCTTGTCGTCTTCCAGGCCTTCGCGGGACTGGTCCACCGAGGCAACCTTGACCGTGGCGCCGAGGTCTATCGTGCCGCTGTCGGGCTGGTCGCGGCCCTGGATCATGCGGAACAGGGTGGACTTGCCGGCGCCGTTGGGGCCGATGATGCCGACGATCGCTCCGGGTGGGATGCTGAAGCTCAGGTTGTCGATCAGGAGTCGGTCGCCGAAGGCCTTGGAGACGCCATCGAACTCGATGACCTTGTCGCCCAGGCGCTCGCCCGGCGGGATGAAGATTTCCTGGGTTTCGTTGCGTTTCTGGTATTCGACCGAGTTCATTTCCTCGAACCGGGCCAGACGCGACTTGGACTTGGCCTGGCGCGCCTTGGGGTTCTGGCGCACCCATTCCAGTTCCTGCTTCATCGCCTTCATATGGGCGTCGATCTGTTTCTGTTCAGTCTCCAGGCGTGCTTCCTTCTGTTCCAGCCAGGAGGAATAGTTGCCCTTCCAGGGGATGCCGTGACCGCGGTCGAGTTCCAGGATCCATTCGGCGGCATTGTCGAGGAAGTAGCGGTCGTGGGTGACGGCGACCACCGTGCCGGGGAAGCGCACCAGGAATTGTTCCAGCCATTCCACCGATTCGGCATCGAGGTGGTTGGTGGGTTCGTCCAGCAGCAGCATGTCCGGCTTTTGCAACAAGAGTTTGCACAGCGCTACGCGCCGCTTCTCGCCACCCGACAGCTTGCCGATGATGGCGTCCCAGGGCGGCAGCCGCAGGGCGTCGGCGGCGATTTCCATCTGGTGCTCGGCATCACTCCCCGAGGCGGCGAGTATGGCTTCCAGGCGCGCCTGTTCCTCCGCCAGGCGGTCGAAATCGGCGTCCGGTTCGGCGTAGGCGGCATACACGGCCTCCAGTTTCTGCTGCGCCTGCATGACTTCACCCAGGGCCGACTCCACCTCGTCGCGCACCGTCCTGTCGGGGTCGAATTGCGGTTCCTGGGGCAGATAGCCGATGGAAATACCGGCCAGATGCTGCACTTCGCCCTCATATTCCTTGTCCGCGCCGGCCATGATGCGCAGCACGGTGGACTTGCCGGAGCCGTTGAGCCCCAACAGGCCGATCTTGGCGCCGGGGAAGAAGGACAAGGAGATGTCCTTGATGATCTGGCGTTTCGGGGGAACGATCTTGCTCACGCGGAGCATGCTCATGACGTACTGGGCCATTCTCTAGTCCTCACAAGGAAACTCGGGGGGCAGGGCCGCGGCGGTCCGGGGCGCTCAAAATGATCGCGCTAGCCATAGTCCGGCATTCCCGGCCGCGGCAGGGCCCGGCGCACACCCGATTGTCGCTCAAGCGTGGCCCGGATGAACGAACTGGATCGGGTCAAGAAAAAGTGTTTGCGCTGTTTCGATGCGATTTTTGTCTACTCACCCTGGACATGGCCTATAAAGACGGCTGTTGCGTAGCGCATGCGTGGTGGGGTATGGAAAAGAGATCAACGTCAGAATTTGGACCCGTGGATCGTTGTGGGAGCCGGCCATGAACCTGGAAACTGCGGTCCACCCGGAAGGCTTGCGCCGTATAGCCATCGACCCGCTCTCGCGCGTGGAAGGGCACGGCAAGGTGACCCTGCTACTGGACGAGGAGGATCACGTCCACCAGGCGCGCCTGCATATCGTCGAATTCCGCGGCTTCGAGAAGTTCATCCAGGGACGGCCCTATTGGGAAGTGCCGGTCATGGTGCAGCGCCTGTGCGGCATCTGCCCGGTGTCGCACCATCTGGCGGCCTCCAAGGCTCTGGACCAGATCGTCGGCGCTCACCAGCTCACGCCCACCGCGGACAAGCTGCGCCGCCTGATGCACCACGGCCAGATCCTGCAATCCCATGCGTTGCACTTCTTCCACCTGTCCTCCCCGGACCTGATGTTCGGCTTCGATTCCGAGATCGAACGGCGCAACATCGTCGGCATAGCCGCCGCTTACCCGGAGGTGGCGCGCCGTGGCGTGCTGCTGCGCAAATACGGCCAGGAGGTGATACGGCACACCGCGGGCAGGCGGATACACGGCACCGGTTCCGTGCCTGGCGGAGTGAACAAGAATCTGAGTCTGGCCGAGCGTGACGAACTGCTCAAGGACATCTACCAGATCATCGGCTGGAGTCGGGATGCCGTGCACATGACGCGCACCCTGTTCGAACAGAACCTGGAGCAGTACAACAGCTTCGGTCGTTTCCCCTCCCACACCCTTTCCCTGGTCCGCGCCGATGGGGCGATGGACCTCTACCATGGCGGCTTGCGCGCGCGCGACCTTAACGGCAAGACGATCTTCGATCACCTCGATTACAACCACTATTGGGATCATATCTTCGAGGAAGTGAAGCCCTGGACTTACATGAAGTTTCCCTTCCTGCGCTCGCTCGGGGCCGAAGACGGGTGGTATCGCGTAGGTCCGCTTTCCCGCGTGACGCAATGCGACTTCATACCCACGCCCTTCGCCGATCATGAGCGCCGCGATTTCCTCGCCTTCGATGCCGGTCGAGCCGCCGGCTCCACCCTGGCCTACCACTGGGCGCGCATGATCGAGATGCTGCACGCCGCCGAGATGATCAAGGAATTGCTGCACGACCCCGACTTGCAAGGCGAAGACCTGGTGGTGAAGGGTGCGCGCCAGGAGCGTGGCGTGGGCATGATCGAGGCGCCACGCGGCACCTTGATCCACGATTACCACGTCGACGAGAACGACCAGGTGGTCCGCGCCAACCTGATCGTCTCCACCACGCACAACAACCAGGCGATGAACGTGGCGGTGCGCGAGGTGGCGCGCCAGTACCTGGACGGACACAAACTCACGGAAGGCCTGCTCAACCACATCGAAGTCGCCATCCGCGCCTTCGACCCTTGCCTGTCTTGCGCCACCCACGCCCTGGGCCAGATGCCCTTGCAGGTGGAGTTGCTGGACGCAGAAGGTCAGGAGTTAGACCGGATGACGCGCGCGGCGGGATGCGGCGCCGGCGTCTCGTAGAGCCGGTTTGAAGCACGCGGCAGGCGGGAGAGCGGCGCTGCTCTTCATCGGCGTCGGCAATCCCAGTCGTGGAGACGATGCCCTGGGACCGCTGCTGATCGAGCGGTTGGAGGCGCTTGCCATGCGGGATGTGGAGCTGCTGACCGATTTTCAGCTTCAGGTGGAGTTCGTGCTGGATTTGCAGGCGCGGCGCGAGGTGGTGTTCATCGATGCCAGTGTCGATGCGCCCGCGCCCTTCACCTTCTTGCCCGCCGTGGCGGTGCAGGACGCCAGTTATAGCAGTCATCAGATGTCGCCTGGCGCATTGCTGCATGCCTACCAGCAACTGTTCGGCGAACCGCCTACAGCCTTCGTGTTGGCGATACGTGGCCAGTGCTACGAGCTAGGGGAGGGCCTGAGTCAGGAGGCGGGCGCTCATCTGGAAGCGGCGTTGGAATATTTGATACATCGTTTTTCCGACACCTGCCCCTGAATTCCCGGCACAATCCCCCCGCGCTGCTTCTTTATAAGCAGTTGTTAATATTGAGTTTCATATAACAGGAGACCAGGATGCAAGCCCACCGCCTATCCCTCGCCGTCGTGCTGACGGCTTTTTCCGCGGGCTGTTACGCCGCCGATACGCCCGCCGCAGCCATGCCTGTCGGCACCCAGGAGTGGATCGCCTTCCTCTCCGATTTCACCCGCAACGGCGACATGCTGGCTGACCCGAAGAAATTCCTGGCGGCGCTTTCCGTGGTGTCCGAGCCGCAGTTTTTGTTCGACGCGGCCAAGTCCTTGATGGAGCCCAATCTGTACATGCAGTCCACCTCCACCCTGTTGGATCCGCGTGCCTACGGCAACTTCGCCAAGGCGGTGGACCCGGCCGTCATCGCGGCCTGGGCCGGCGCCCTGACGGATCCGCAATTCATCTCCGCTACCCAGACCGTGGTGGTCGATCCCGGCAAACTGATCCGCTGGGTCATGGCGCCGCTGGACCCGAAGCTGCTGGCGCTGGCCGCGAACGCGCTCAATCCCAATGTCTATCTGCACTGGATATCCGCGCCCTTGGACCCGCGCGTGGCCAGCATGGCGGCCGCACCGGCCAATCCCAACTGGTATGGTGCCTGGCTCTCCGGCATGACCAACCCGCAGGCTTACGGCCCCACCATAGGTGGCATCATGAAGCCGATCTTGCCCTACGGCCTGCCAACGCTGCCCATGATCCAGCTGCCCATGCAGATGCCCATGCCCCAGCGCTAGGCTGATTCCGGGTGAGGTGCGCCCCGTCTGGGCGCAAAAAAAGGCGGCCTCGGCCGCCTTTTTTATTACGGGTGGGCGGACGTCAGTCGCGATCGCCCATCAAGGCCATGAGCAGTTGCAGCAGGTTGATGAAAATGTTGTAGATGTCCAGGTAGATCGCCAGCGTGGCCATGACGTAGTTGCTCTCGCCACCATTCACGACACGGCTCACGTCGAAGAGCAGGAAGCCGGAGAACAGCAGGACGGCGACGGCGGAAATGGTCAGGGCCAGGGCGGGAATATGGAAAAAGATGTTAGCCAGGCTGGCCAGGATCAACAGGACGATGCCGACCATCAGGAACTTGCCCAGGAAACCGAAATCCCGCTTCGTGGTGTTGGCTATGCCGGCGAGCGTCAGGAAGATCGCGCCGGTGCCGCCAGCGGCCAGGCCGACGATTTCCGCGCCGTTGCGCAGGTGCAGGGCCACCTGCAGGATCGGCCCGAGCATCACGCCCATGAAGCCGGTCAGCAGCAACAGCAGCATCACGCCCAGGCCGCTCTCGCGATTGGCCGAGATGCCGAAGAACAGCCCCATCATCACCGCCATCATGCCGATGGCAAACATGAACGGGTGGCCGGCGGCGAAGGCGAAATTCAGATTCATGCCGAGATATGCCCCGACCACCGTCGGGAACATGGTCAGGCCCAGCATCATGTAGGTGTTGCGTAGCACCTTGTTGGTCTGTAGGGCGGGGGTCAAGCCGTCCATGTGTGCGACATTATCGTATGGGCTTTGCATCGTGGAGTCTCCACAGGTTGAGAACGGGACTAAGAGTAAGGGCGGGGGGCGAGAGTTTCAATCGTTACTCGTGAATAGTGACGTAATTGTCCGCTCCTGTAGAATGTACGGTTTCGTTTCATCCTCCCTCATCATGGCCCTCATTGTTCAGAAGTACGGCGGCACCTCGGTCGGGTCCATCGAGCGCATTCGCACCGTCGCGGAGCGCGTTGCCAAATTCAAGATGATCGGGCATCAGGTCGTGGTGGTGCTCTCCGCCATGTCCGGCGAGACCAACCGTCTCATCGCCCTGGCCCAGCAGATCCAGAAAGAGCCGGACCCGCGTGAACTGGACGTACTGATCGCCACCGGCGAACAGGTCACCATCGCCCTGCTTGCCATGGCACTGAAAGACCTGGGTCTCAAGGCGCGCAGCTATACCGGTTCGCAGGTTCGCATCGTCACCGACTCCGCGCACACCAAGGCGCGCATCCTTTCCATCGACGAGGCACAGATGCGCGCCGATCTCGACAGCGGCCACGTGGTCGTCGTGGCGGGGTTTCAGGGCGTGGACGAGATGGGCGACATCACCACCCTCGGCCGCGGCGGCTCCGATACCACGGGGGTGGCTCTGGCGGCGGCGCTCCATGCCGATGAATGTCAGATCTACACCGACGTCGATGGCGTCTACACCACCGATCCGCGCATCGTCCCGGAGGCCCGCAAGCTCGATACCATTACCTTCGAGGAAATGCTGGAATTGGCCAGCCTGGGCTCGAAGGTGCTACAGATCCGCGCCGTGGAGTTCGCCGGCAAATACAAAGTGAAACTGCGCGTGCTCTCCAGCTTCCAGGAAGAAGGCGAGGGCACCCTGATTACCTTCGAGGAAGACAGCATGGAACAACCCATCATTTCCGGCATCGCCTTCAATCGCGACGAGGCCAAGCTCACCGTCCTGGGCGTGCCCGACAAGCCCGGCATCGCCGCTTTGATCCTGGGCTCCGTGGCCGACGCCAATATCGACGTCGACATGATCGTGCAGAACATCGGCGCCAATAACACCACCGATTTCACCTTCACCGTCCACCGCGGCGAGTTCAAGCGGGCGATGGACATCCTGAACCAGGTCAAGGACGAGATCGGCGCGCGCGAAGTCAGCGGCGACGACAAGATCGCCAAGGTTTCCCTGGTCGGTGTCGGCATGCGCACGCACGCCGGCGTCGCCAGCAAGATGTTCCGAACCCTGGCCGCCGAGAACATCAACCTACAGATGATCTCCACCTCGGAAATCAAGATTTCCGTGGTGGTGGAAGACAAGTACATGGAACTGGCCGTACGCGCCCTGCACCAGGCTTTCGAGCTGGACAAGGCCGTCGCCTGATCCTGTCGCGGGCGGCAGTGACTCCCGAACCTGCTCCCGAAAACGGCTACCAGGCCGGGCACGCCGACCTGCTGCTGCGCAGCTATCGCCGCTGGACCGGCCGTGATCTGCTCGATCCCGGCTTGCCCTTGCCCGAGGCCGCGCGCCGCCTCTATCTCGCCCCCTTCGTCCTGCTCTCGCACGACGACGCGCCGGATCCACTTTTCGACTACGCGAATTTAGCGGCCCAGGCGCGTTTCGAAATGCGCTGGCTTGAAATCGTCGGCCTGCCCTCGCGCCTGTCCGCCGAACCGGTGGCGCGGGACGAGCGCGCGCGGCTGCTGGCAGCGGTGGCGGCCCAGGGGTACATCGACGACTACAGCGGGATTCGCATCGCCCAGGGCGGTCGGCGCTTCCAGATCCGCAATGCGACGGTCTGGAACCTGCTCGGGGGCCAAGGCCAGGCCGCGCTATTTTCCGAGTGGCAGGAGATCGAGTCGCCCTGATCTGGCCCGCGGCCGGATTTATTCTGGCTGTTCCGCCTTCCCGTCATTGCCTTGGCCGCGCCGTCCGGTTATCCTTGCGCGGCTCACCCAGCTACGGCTGGAACGGGCATGGAGACGTGGCCGAGTGGTCGAAGGCACACCCCTGCTAAGGGTGCATCCGGTCAAAAACTGGATCCAGGGTTCGAATCCCTGCGTCTCCGCCAAAATCCCAGTAATAGCGCCTCTTCCGAGGCGTTTTTCATCTGTACCCACCAATGTACCCACCTTTATTCGGGGCCATTGGATGACACGAGATGATACAAACTTCATATTCCCATCAGGGCCGAATCGACACTCGAAGCTATAAGTACGCCAAGGAGTGCCGTTTTCAGCCAACCCAAGAGATGATTATGCGTCGAGTCGGCGCAGCCAGATGTCCTGGAGTGGCGTCAAATCACCTGCATCAGCGGCGCGTGTCCAGTCCCGCCCGTTTATAGACGCGCTTAACGAATAACTCGGGCTTTTCCGATTGCCATTTCTTCAGAGCCTGGATGGGTGCCTGGTGGTTCAAAGCGCGTTGAGGGATGTGGTGGTTGTAGAGTCGATGGCGACGAATAGATACCGCCGCTGGGTTTCATCGGACATTTGCGGCAGGTATTTGATGTCGATATGCAGGAAGCCCGGTTCGTAGTCCTTGAATGTCTTCTTCGGCGCCGCCACACTCCTCGCGCACAGGTCGCCGGTGCGGATCCTTCGAGTACTGCGCCGGGCTCTGCGCGAAGGCAGTGTGCCTGAGTAGGAGATCGCCGCACTTTCTGAAAACGACGATGGGACGCCAAACGAGGCCGGTGAAGCGCTATTGCGGCTGGTCCTCGGGGACATGGGTGGCCGAGACCGACGAACGGCTCGAGCATGCTGATTCAGGGGGCGGATGGGGGAAACGGGAGACCGATGATGATGAGGTGTCCGAAGCACTGGCCTATCACCCATCGAGGCAGCCAGCGCGGTGGCCGTGATCGGGCCGATTCCGGGAATGGTTTGCAGTCGTCGCGCGGTCTCATCGTCTTTGGCTGCGGCCTGTATCTCGCCATCGAGTTTGGCATTCGGCGGATAACGCCGGCCACACCGGTTCATCTGCCCTACGCAGGCTGGCAACCGTGTCCGTATCGACGCGGCAATTTCCCCGCCGTTTGTGTGCCCGCAACGCTAGAATCGAGAGGGTTGAGACAGTTGACCGCTCGTTTACCCACGTGAGGCCCCATGAACATTGAGGTTTTCGCCTTCGATCACGCTCACCCTTTGGGTGAACCCGCTACGCATCCGATTGCACGTCTGGCGAGCCGTCTGGCAGCGTTGTGCTCGCAAGAGGTACACCGGATTTGTAAGGCGGCACAGCCGCCGACGACTCCGCTCCCTTGCCAGACGCACACTCGGGCGTGTTCGACCGAGGAATCAAGGATGAAACGCTTGCTATCCAAGCTGTTCCTGCTTTTCCTTGCTGTTGCCGTCCAATATGGCTGGGCCGCCAGCGATCCGAGGGATTATCAGAATAGCAAGGATCCCGCCCTGTTCACCCGGATGCCGGGCTTCTACCTCAGCAGCTTCGAGGATGTGGACTTCGGCAACTACGCCTTCACCGTCGCCAAGGGCAAGAAACTGAACATCGAAGGGCATTACCTGTATTACGACTACTACCTCAACGACGGCTCCAATCAGCCCAGCGGCATGCAGATCGCGCGCAACTATTCGAACGCCGCCAAGATGGCCGGCGGCAAGGTCATCTACAGCTTCGAGGATGGTGGCACCCAGTTCGCCACCATGAAGTTCACACGGGGCGGCACCGAGACTTGGGCCGAGATCGAAGGGGCCGGTAACGGCATCTACAAGCTGCGTATCGTCGAGAAAAAGGTCATGAACCAGGCGGTGGTGGCCGATGCCAACAGCCTGGCTACCGGTATCAAGGATACTGGCAAGGCCGCGGTCTACGGCATCCTGTTCGACAACGACAAGGCGGAGATCAAGCCGGAATCGCAAGCGGCCATGGACGAGATCGCCAAACTGCTCAAGGGCGACCCCAGCCTCAAGCTGTATGTGGTCGGCCATACCGACAACGCCGGCGGTTTCGACCACAACATCACCCTGTCCAACGCACGGGCGGCTGCGGTGGTGGCCGCTCTCACCGCCCAGTACAGGATCGCCAGGGCCCGCCTGACCCCCTTTGGAGACGGACCCACCGCGCCGGTCGCCAGCAATGCGACGGAAGACGGCCGCGCCAGGAACCGCCGGGTGGAACTGGTGGCGCAATGAAACCCTGAGTAAAGGACAACCCATGAAAACGCTGATCACCGCCTGTTTCCTCGCCACCGTGCTCATCGGTAGTGATGTCGCTCTGAGTAAAACCCCGGTACAGAACGCGAGCGCCAAGAAATATCCCAACCTTGCCGCGGCGCAAAAGCTGGTGGCAGAGGCCTACGAGAAGCTTGCCGCCGCGCAGAAGGCGAACGAGTACGACCCGGAAGGCCACGCCATGAAAGCCAAAGAGGCTCTGGAACAGGCGAGCAACGAGCTCAAACTGGCAGCCGAAACGGCCAACACCAAGTAACCGCCATGGCCGATCGGCCGCCCCGTAACATGGAAGACCGGCCATGTCGGTTCCCTCATTGATGGAACTACCTGCCAACCGACTAGGCCGCCAGAATACGTCGGCCAAGTCACTGGCTGCCCCAGCCCCTCTCCCGTATGCGGGCGAGGGGAGCGTCGTGAGCCGCTGTGCGACTTTCATCGTAACGCAGCCGTATCAGCCCGACCCTGTAGCGCACGCGCCAGCCAGCGCCTATTTTCGGCAGATCACTTTGCCATCCCTGCTTCGAGCCTCTCCAGGTTGTTGGCTGCGCGGGTGAATTCCGGCTGTAGGGCCAGCGCCCGCAGGTAAGCCTGCCGCGCTTCTTCTTTGTGCCCAGCCAGTTGATAGACGTAACCCAGGTTGTTGAACACCCGTGCCTTGTCCGGTGATTTCTGCGCCGTGTCCTGCCACAGAGCGATCTCGCTGGCGTAGAGACGGTTGCGCCCGTGGGTCAGGACGCCCAGTGCGCAAGCAATTAGCAGTACTACCGCCCAGGCGCGGGGCCGCGACAAGCGCAACCGCAATTCCACCGCGAGCATCAGGAACAGGCCCCAGTCGGCCCAGTAGAGTTGCCGCTCGTTGGCCACGTCGGCGCGCGGGAAAAAGGTGTTGGCCAGCACCAAGTGCAGCAGCGCCCACAGTACCCCGAGACTGATCCAGGGCCGCTTGACGCGGGCACGCCAGGCGACGATCAGGGCCAATGCCAGCCAGGCCAGTTGTGGCAGGACTGCGCTCAAGTCGGTCAATACCGGCCAGTCCGGATCGAAGTCGAGGGATACCGGCCAGGCCAGTTTGCCCAGCAGGGCAACACCGCTGTAGAGCTGGGTGGGCACGCTGGTGTGCAGGTCGCGCAGGTGCGTGCTGTTCCACAGCAGCGACCAGTAGCCGGGATGCAGCAGCAACGCCAGAGTCGCCAGCCCGCACAGCATCCAGTAGGGCCATTGCCGCCGCAGGACTAGTGAGGCCGGGACACGACCGCTCCAGTCCCAGGCCAGTAGCGCCAGGGGCAGCAACAGGGCATTTTCCTTGGTCAGCAGCGCCAGCAGGAACAGGGCCAGGGTCGCCGCCCTTGCGCCGCGGGCGTAGGCCCACATGGCAGCCAGGTAGAACAGGGTCATTAGCGCGGTGGAGCGTCCGCACAGGTAGGTGACGGCTTCGCTGTGCAGCGGATGGACGGCGAACAGCAATGCGGCCCAGAGGGCGGCCGGGCGCCAGTCGACGCTGGGGTCATGGCGGCGCAGGAAGTCGGCAGACAGGGCATGGACCATGGCGATGCTGCCGAGGTGCGCCAGCAGGTTGAAGGCATGGAAGGCAAAGGTCGCGCCACCGCCGGAGAGCCAACTGAAGGTGTAACTCAGGTTGAGCAGCGGGCGCAGGCCGCCGTGGCTGGCGGCGGACCACCAGGCAGCGCAGGAATGGACCCGGGAGGTTTCGACGATGACACCGTAGTCGTCGTACTGGAACCCCCCATGGAAGCTGTTGGCATAGGCCAGGAGGCCTGCCACCAGAGGCAGCCAAGGGATGCTAGGGGAACTGGCGTTCGAAGAAAGCACGTTCCAGGACATCCGGCGCATGCCACGAGCCTCATGGAACGCTCAGAAGCCGAACATGCCCTTGAGTTTTTTCACCGCATCCATCGCCTGGGCGGCCGGGTTGTCGCTACCCCTGCCGGCGTCCTGGGCCGGCGCCGCTTTGCGGTTGTCGTTCGACATGCTGGAGTAGGAACGGCCGCTGGGAATCGGGCCGCTGCCGACATCGTCGCTATCGCCCGGGCTGCCGCCATTTGCGCCCTTGCTGCGCAGAGCCAGGCACATGGGCCCATTGGGCTTGCTGTAGTCGGGCGAGCGGGCCATGCCGAACTCGGCGCAGGACTGGTCGCTCAAAGCCTGGGCCTCGGCCGGGCAATAGCCGCCGACGAAGCGCCAGGCTTTTTCCGCCACGGCCTGCTTGCACAGCTTGGGTAGCGACTTGTCGAGATCGATCTTGCAGTCCGCCAGCACCCAGCCCCACTTCATCAGCTTCGCCTCCGGCGCCCCGCGCTTGTTGACATAAGTGGCATAGCCCTTGTAGCTGTCGGCGTAGGCGCGCGCCTGCTTGCACAATTGCGGCTGATAGCTGGCGCACAACTGGTCGCCGTGGAACAGCATGGAGCCGGCCTCGCCATAACCACCGGATTCCACCTCGCGGTTCATGCTGCTTTCACAGGTCTGCCTGGTGGTATCGCTGACGCGCTGCTTGATATCCGTCGCGACCTTATTCATCTTTTGGCGCTGCTCCGCGGCATCGCAGGTGCCCACCAGCTTGCCGCTGATATTCTGGGTCATGTCCATTTCGTGGGTATGCATGTTGAACACGCCTTTCATGGCGGTGGCCGTCTTGGTGATTTCACCGCTGCCGGTCATGGCCTCCTTGCCGGTGCATTCCATCTTCCAGGACACCGTGTTGCCGGAAATCTTGTAGTCGCTGAGCTTGCAATTCTTGTTCTTGTCCTTGTCCTCTGGCTTGTATTGGCCGCCCTTGGGAATGCAGGACTTGATGGTGGGACTGGGCATGGTCATGCCGCCCATGTCCATGGCGAAGGTCATATCCCAGAGTTCGTCGCTGCCGGCCGACCAGGCGGGCACGGTTACGAGGAGAAGCGGGGAAACGGCTGCTAACAATTTCACGAGCTTGAGCATGGTTGGATACCCTTTGTAAGGAGGCATTGAAAAATGTCGCGGGGCCTGGACGGTCACGTGACCAGCGCGTCGCAAGCCAGTGCGATGGTATTCATGTTGGCAGCGGCTGCACCATTCCAGCTGAGCCCCACAGACCGATCTGGCCCGCCACTTCGCCGCAATTGCGAAGTGGCAACAGCTCATTGTAGGCGCCGTTCACCCTAGGGAGTGGCATGTGGTGCGAGCCAAGTGCGGCAATTGCGACAACAGCAAGGAGCCCCCCTTTACTCGCGGGTACCTGGACAATAAAAAAAGCCGGGCAAGCCCGGCTTTTTTCAACCCTTGCGGGCCGTGATCAAGCGTTCTGGATGTTGGACGCTTGCTTGCCCTTGGGGCCTTGGGTGATTTCGAAGCTCACGCGCTGACCGTCTTTCAGGGTCTTGAAGCCACCCATCTGGATCGCGGAGAAGTGAGCGAACAGGTCTTCACCGCCGCCATCAGGAGTGATAAAGCCAAAACCCTTGGTTTCGTTGAACCATTTCACGGTACCAGTCGACATTTGTTGCAGTCCTTAAAGAGATAGAAGGGGAAACCCCCAGGTACATGTTCAATTACAAGGCTGCATCAGGTTTTACACCGGTACTGTCAACCACTTGAAATCAAACATCTGGGCGCGTTGTACGCGGATGTGGGGTTTTGGTCAACATTATTTTTCCGGAAGGTCGGCGGTGAGGTGGTCGCCATGGCTCTGTGGCAGCGGTTTGCGGCGGTTTTTGGCAGTGCCGGCTAAGCCTGAATGAGACCGCCACCCAGGCAGACGTCCGCTTCGTACAACACCACGGACTGCCCAGGTGTGACGGCCCATTGCGGCTGCAAAAATTGCAGCACCAGGGTGTCGGGGGTAATCGCCTCCACCACGCAGGCGGCGTCGTCCTGGCGGTAACGGGTCTTGGCGCCGTAACGGCCCCCCACGCGGGGCGGTGGGCCGATCCAGGAGAGGTCTTCGGCGCGCACGGTGGTGGAGAGCAGCCGTGGGTGGTCGTGGCCGCGTACCACGATCAATTCATTGGTTTCCAGATTCTTGCCGGCGGCGAACCAGGGCTCTCCATCGGGTTCGTCACCCGCGGCACCCTTCACTCCGCCTATCCCCAGTCCACGGCGCTGGCCGATGGTGTGGTACATGAGGCCCTGGTGCCTGCCCATGATTCGCCCCTCCGGGGTCACCATGTCGCCCGGCTGGGTAGGCAGGTAGCGTTGCAGGAACGCACGGAAGGGGCGCTCGCCAATGAAACAGATGCCGGTGCTGTCTTTCTTTTCCGCCACAGGCAGCCGTGCCTGGCGGGCAATCTCGCGCACGTGCGGTTTGGTGAGTCCACCCAGGGGGAAGAGGGCGGGGGCGATCTGCGCTTGCGACAGGCGGTAGAGGAAATAACTCTGGTCTTTGTTCGCGTCCGCGGCTTTTTCCAGGCGGCGTTGCGGCATCTCGCCCACCAGACGGGCGTAGTGGCCGGTGGCGATGTGTTCGGCACCCAGGGAAATCGCGTGGTCGAGGAAGGCCTTGAACTTGATCTCGGCGTTGCACAGTACGTCCGGGTTGGGCGTGCGCCCGCGCCGGTATTCCGCGAGGAAATAGGCGAACACCCGTTCCTGGTATTCGCGGCTGAAGTTGACCAGCTCGACCTCGATGTCCAGTGTTTCCGCGATTTCCAGCACGTCTCGGAAGTCCTGGGCGATGGGGCAATCGTCCTCCAGGTCGTCGGCTTCCCAATTCTTCATGAATACGCCCCGCACTTCGTGTCCCTGTTGCTTCAGGAGCAGGGCCGCGACGGCGGAATCGACCCCGCCGGAGAGGCCGACGACGATGCGGCTCAAGGCGCTCTCCTCACCTCGGGCGCGTCGGGATAGTCGCGAATCAGGTCCAGGGGATAGCGCCGCCCCAACTGGTAGTCGTGGATGCAGTCCAGGATCAGCGGGCTACGGTGGCGGGCGCGCAGCGCCTCGATCTCCCCGGCCGATAGCCAGAGTGCGCGGACGATGCCATGGTCGAGCGCGGCACTTGCATCGAACCCGGTCACCCGGCCGGTGAAGGAGAAACGCAGATAGGTGCGCTCGGGTTTTTGCGGGTGGCGCCAGCGGTAGACGCCCACCAGCGCCTCTGGCTCGAAGTGGTGGGCGGTTTCTTCGAACACCTCGCGGCGCACCGCGTCCAGCAGCGATTCGCCCTCCTCCAGGTGCCCCGCGGGCTGGTTGAAACGCAGACCGAACTCGGTGTGTTCCTCCACCAGCAGGAACTGGCCGTCCCTCTCGATGATGGCGGCGACGACAACATGGGGTTTCCAGACGTGTTCACTCATGCGCCCCCTCCGTCGATGTGGGCTTGCGGGCGGCCTCGTCCAGGCGCCAGAGGCTGGTGAGTATGTCCGCCTCGATCTGGCCGAACGCCTGCCCCAGGGCTTTCTCGATGCCGCTGCTCTCGCGGAAGTCGACGCTGCTGCCGGTGGCGCTGAAGCGCCGCAGCACCAGGGTGTCGTGGACATCGTAGAGATTCAGGGTCAGGTGCGCCTCGAAACGCTTGAGATCGGCGGAGAGCTTGGTCTGGCTGACGTCCATGGCATAGCGGGTTTCCAGCACCAGATGGACGCCCGCTTCGCGCGCCTTCTCCTGGGCGCGGGAGGTATAACCGCCCTGGCCCAGGTCGATGAGGCGGATCTTCTGCTTTTGCAGGACGTCGCTCAGGCGCTGCGTGGCTTCGCCGCGTTCGCCTTGATTGAGCAGGCCGACCACCAGGGTGCTCTTGTCGCGTTCGAGCACGCCGGCCAGCTTCAGGTCGCCCTCCAGAGCGGGGCGGTCGAGCAGCCAGGCGACCCGGTAGTGCCAGTATGCGCCGTCGCGTTCGCCGGGCAGGAGCAGGCGGGCACGCTGGTGGCGCGCCAGGTCGAGCTTGTGGGCGCGGGTGGCCGCCGCTGCTGCCGCCGCCGGGTAGCGTTGGCTGGTCAGGGCACGCGCGAAGCGCTGTTTTGCTTCTTCGAGCAGGCGGGCGGGCGCGTCCGCCAGGGCGGCTTCATAGGGCAGGTTCACTTCCTGGACCCAGATCCAGGCGCCGTGGTTTTGCGCCGCGCGGGCGAAGGGGGTGGCGGATGCGGTCTCGTCCGCAGATTTCTTCCCGGTCAGCCCTTCCAGAGCCGCTTGCAGGCTGCGGCCGTTCGCGTCTAGCGTGGATTCCAGCGCGCCCAGGCCGGCCAGGGCGCTGGCCTGATCGTTGCGCGCCAGGGCGGTGTATACCTTGTTCCAGGCGCTACGGCTCCACAGGCGCAGCAGGTTCTGGTCCGCGGGCAGCGCGTCCCAGTCTATGTTGACCGGGCCGTGCAGGTGCGCCAGCAGGTCCGGGTAGCCCGCGTCGCTGAAGCGGGCCGCACCTAGGTCCACGGGGGCGGTGGTGTCGACGTGCAGGGAATTGCCGTCGAACAACAGGTCGCGCGCACCGAGGCTGGCACCGGGGACGGCCGCCAGCGCGGTCTGGTTGCCGCGGAATTCGACACTTTCCAGCCTGGTCTTGCTTTTCCCCAGGCGCAGCGCGGTCCGGTTCTGGGCGAATACGCCCGACTCGATACCGATGTCGGCCGCCTGATCGGCCAGCACCCCGGTTTCCATGTCGCGCCAGATGCAGTGCTCGAAATGGACAGTGGCGGCGTGGATTTCCAGGTTGCCGCCGTCGAAGCGGGTCTGGCGCAAGAACTGCACGCGGCTGCCGCTGTCGCTGACGAGTAGATGCCAGCCATGGCCGGTGAAACTGACCGGGGCGTCGGACTCGCCCAGGGACTGGATGCCGCCTTGTACCTCCAGGTTCGCTCCCTCGCCGAATTCGACCACGCTGCCTGGCTCCAGCGTCAGGGTGGCGTTGCGCGCGACCCGTGCCGCCCCCTGGAGACGATAAGGACTGCCCAGGGCGTGGAAACTCGTGTTCTCGGCGATGTCGCCGCTGATGACGGTGGGGCCGGGGGCAACCGGAACGATGGCCAGGCTGGAACTGGGCCCCTTGTTCTTGGCCGCGTCGTGGGGTGTGATGCGGTAATGCCAGGTGCGGCCGACCGCGACGTTCTTGTCGATGTACTCGCTGGTGGCGACTTCGGCCAGCTTGCTGAAGATGCCGCTGTCCGGGTCGGCGCGCTCCAGGGTGAAGATCGTCGTGTCGTCGCCATCCGGGTTCTTCCAGGCCAGGTGCACGCCTTCGCGTACCGGGCGTGCCTTGAAGTCGACGACGCCGCTGGGTGGCTTGTTGTCCAGCCCGATCCGGCCCGGCACCCTCCAATCCAGGCTGGCGCGCGGGCTCAGACGGGTAGCGTGGATCACGACCATCTGGTTGTCGGCGTTGTCGTTCTCACGCACCACATAGGTACCGAGGTATTCGCCCGCTGCTTTCTCGCGCATGGGCAGGCCCGCGCGCTCGTGGCCCAGGTCGAAGTTCGCGCCTAGTCCGGTTTCTCCCTTCATGTAGACGACGACCTCGTCGCCGGCGCGGAAGGGTCCGTCGCCCCAGTTGCTGAAAGCGACCTGGATGGACGGCGGTACGGCCTTGGTGGGGCCGGCAGCGGGTTGCGGGATGTCGCTGGCGAAATTGCGCGCCAGTTTGTCCACCAGGGTCTGGCGCACGCCC
Organism: uncultured Pseudomonadota bacterium; assembly: GCA_903835655.1. Classification (GTDB taxonomy): domain Bacteria; phylum Pseudomonadota; class Gammaproteobacteria; order Burkholderiales; family Thiobacillaceae; genus PFJX01. The sequence continues at coordinate 27,320 of CAILNT010000012.1, forward strand.
TCGGTGAGCACCTTGGTGGAGGTGATCACGGTGGTGAGGATGCCCAGGAGGCTGAGGGACAAGCCACCCTCGCGGGCGATCTGGGTCTCTTCCTTCTCCCAGATGAAGGCTTTTTTCGCCGCGGAATACAGGCGCAGGCGGACGCTGACCTTCTGTTGCGCATAGGCTCCTGCATATACCTTGGACACCGAGAGGACATCGACATAGACCAGGCCTTCGAGGCCCAGCAGTTGCGCCAGATGGTCGGGGTCTTGCAGCGCCAGCGCGTCCGGATTGACACCGGCGGTGACCAGGGCGAGGTCGGTTTCCTGCGGCCGCTTCAGCTCGAAATTCCTGGAACTCAGGCTGTTGTGGATCGCCGTGCGGATGTCCTCGCGTTGCTCCGGCGTGCCCTCACCCACGGCCGGCAGCACGGCGACGTGCTGTGGCGCATCGCTGATTGCGGGTTTCACGGCCTGGTCGGCAGCATCGAACAGGTGATCCAGCGAGTGCTGGGCGCGGTCGAGCAAGCCGGGCTCATCCTCGGCACCCACCCAGGGCGAGGCCAGGAGGAGCAGGAAAAAACATGGCAGAAGCGCGCGCTGCAGCCGCATGGTTCAGGCTGCGGGGTGGGTGCGCAAGGCCAGGTCGCGCAGCTGTTTGCCCAGGGTTTCCGCCGGTTTGCCCTTCTTCTGTGTCAAGGCCCAGGCGTTCGCCAGCATTTCCGCGGCCGCGGCCGGGTTGTCCTCGCTCTTGTGGCGTTCGGCGGCGGCTTCGTACTTCACTTCCGGGTCGTGCAGGAATTCGATCATCTGCTTGCCGATCTGTTCGGCCACTTCGCCGACCAGGCCTTCCAGGATCTCGCTGTCGGAAGGCAGTTCGGCGATCTTCATGGGCGCGGTGAATTCACCCAGTTGCACGCCTTCGGAACTCTCTCCGGACTCGGTGCGTTTGCGCGTCAGGTTGTCGGCAAACACCATGCGTGCGTTGCTGGCATCGACGATGCGGTAGGACACGCTGAGCACGCCGACCTTGCGTTGCATGGAGATGTTGATGGGAATGTCCTCGTAGACGGGCTCTTCGTGGAATTCCGCCGGCGCCGGGGTGTTGCGCGCGCCCTTGGCCCACGTCAGGTACTCGGGATTGGCGATCTGGTTTTTTCGGGTGACCACGCGCACCGTCTTGCGTCCCTTCTTATCGCTGTTCTCCACCGTGGCTTCGAGGATGGCGCCTTGCACCAGGTAATCGGCGGACGAGATCTTGACGTTGCTGCTACCTTGCATGGCGACGATTTCCTGTTCGCGCATGACCGCCTGGAGCTGCTCGCGTTCGACGATGCGCACATCGTTGGGCATGGCGCTGAACAGGATCTGCGTCAGCCTGGAGGCGACCGAGCCGCCCAGGCGGGCGGAGTCACCACTGCCCGAGAAGTTGGCGGCGGTGATCTTCTTGGTGGCGCGATCCAGGGTGCGGTCCTGAATCTCGCGCAGGCTGCGCCGCAGTTCCGGGTAATCCGGATAGACATCCTGCACCACGAACAGGTAACCCAGCGCCAGTCCTGGCTGGTTGTTCTTGCCGGCGGCATCGGCCAGCGTGTAGATCTGCTCGGCGTAGCGCTTTTCTTCCGCGCTCAGCCCCTGCGGGCTGCCTTGCAAGTTGCGCAGCGTGCGCGCGCGCTGCAACCAGGCATAGGCTTCAGGCAGCTTGTCCTCGCCGGACGCGGCCCCGCCCTTGGCGGCCATGAAGAGATAAAGACCTTCCGCCGCTGGAGCCAGTTGCGGCTTCAGGTCAGCGAAATCGGCCCGCTGGTGCAGCGCCGCATACAGGGCCAACGCCTGGTCGGCGCCGGCGTCGTCGCGCCGATTACCGGCGAGAAACTCGAACTGGCTCACCCGGGTTTGGGTGAGCTGCCGGTCCAGGTTCGGGTAGTCCGGCGCGATTTCGCGGATCGCCGCAAAATGCGCTTCCGCCACTTCCAGGCGTTTCGCCTCCAGCGCATGAACCCCGGCTTCGTACGCTTCCTGCAAGAGCTGCGCGCGATTGCGTAACAGGATCTGGCCTTCGGGGGAGGTTTCGCCGGTCAGGGCCGCGCTCTCGCTCAGCGAGCGGTAACGCGCAACCAGGGCACCCTCTTCCAGGGTGCGGTAGGCAGCCGTCAGGCGATCCAGGGCCGCCTGGGTTTGCGCGCGTTGGCCCGCCAGTTCCGCCACGAACGCGCTCTGCCGCTGCGTATCCCAGCGCTGCATGCGGGCGGCGATGGACTCGGCCTGGGCAAGCAATGCCAGGGGCACCTGTCCACCGGGCAGGCGACCCTGTTTCATGAGGCTCTGAGCCTCCTCCTGTTTCAACGCGGCCAGGCGCATGCCGGCTTCCTTCATCGCCGCCTGGGCTTCCTTGTTCTCGCCGAATACGCCCTTTTTCCCCGCTTCGGCGGAGAATTTTTCGAACAGGGATTCGAGGTTTCCGGCCTGCTCCGCCGCGGCGATCTGCTGCCCGATACCCTGGTCGGCTTCCTTCCCCGGCTGTGTGGCGCAGGCACTCAACAAGGTGGCCAGGGCGATTGCGCCTAGACGGTGCTTCGTAGTGGTTTTCATGGCGATGGCTTCCTTATTCCAATAAAGGGGGCGTGGCCCAGAGGTTTCTCGATGCCGGCAATGATGCCAGCATCGGCGATCGAGATATCCGAATTTCTCGGGTCATGGCGTCCATGTATTTCCAGATACTGGCATAGACCTGTTGCCTGTATTTCGGATCAGACCGGCTTGCCCCAGAGGTCATGGTCGTCCGAACGCGTGATCTTGACCTTCACGAAGTCGCCCGGCTTCAGGCCGCGACCCTGGGCGATATGGACGACGCCGTCGATCTCCGGGGCATCGGCATAACTGCGCGCGATGGCTCTACCGCCGCCGGCTTCGTCCACCAGCACGGTCATTTCCTGGCCGAGGCGGGCGCGCAGCTTGGCCGCGCTGATGTCGGCCTGGGCCTCCATGAAGCGGGCGAGGCGATCCTGCTGCACTTGTGGGGCTACGGGATCGGGCAGGGCGTTGGCGGCCGCGCCGTCCACCGGCGAATAGGCGAAGGCGCCGACGCGGTCCAGCCTCGCGGCTGCGAGAAAATCGAGCAGTTGATCGAATTCGGCCTCCGTCTCGCCAGGAAAGCCGACGATGAAGGTGCTGCGGATCACCAGGTCGGGGCAGATTTCGCGCCAGGCCTCGATGCGCCGCAGCGTGTGTTCGATGTCGCCGGGACGCTTCATGGCCTTGAGAATTCTCGGGCTGGCATGTTGCAAGGGCACGTCCAGGTAGGGCAGAACCTTGCCCTCGGTTGCGTTGACTCCCATCAAGGGAATGACCTGGTCGACACTGGGGTAGGGGTAGACGTAATGCAGGCGCACCCAAAGGCCCAAGCGGGCGAGTTCCTGCACCAGTTCCTGCATGCGGGACTTCACCGGGCGGCCATTGTAAAAGCCGCTGCGGTATTTGACATCGACGCCGTAGGCACTGGTGTCCTGGGAAATCACCAGCAGTTCCTTCACTCCGGCGCGCGCCAGCGCTTCGGCCTCGCCCAGCACCTCGCCGATCGGGCGAGAAACCAGCGGGCCGCGCAGCGAGGGGATGATGCAGAAGGTGCAGCGATGATTGCAGCCTTCGGAGATCTTCAGATAGGCATAGTGCCGGGGGGTGAGCTTCATGCCGCCGGGTGGGATCAGGTCGGAGTGGGGGTCGTGCGGGCGCGGCAAGTGGGCATGGACATGGCCCATCACTTCTTCCATGGCGTGTGGGCCGGTGATCGCCAGTACTTGCGGATGCGCCCCCAGGATCACGGATTCGCGCGCCCCCAGGCAGCCGGTGACGATGACGCGGCCGTTCTCGCGCAGGGCCTCGCCGATGGCGTCCAGGCTCTCTTCCACAGCCGAGTCGATGAAGCCGCAGGTATTGACCACTACCAGGTCAGCGCCCTGATAGGTGGGGACGATGAGATATCCCTCGGCGCGCAGCTGCGTGAGTATGCGTTCCGAGTCGACCGTGGCCTTGGGACAGCCGAGGGAGACGAAACCGATGCGGGCGGGGGTTTTCATCGTCTGAATATAAAAACCGGAAGTCTACCGCCATTTACGCCCTTGGGAGCGGCGCCCCGACGCGATGCGGGCCTTACGCCACGCAGTCCACGAAGTAGCGGGTATGACTGTTGCTCTTGTCCTTGACCAGGCCGTGCACGTCGGTTTCGAAGCCGGGGAATTTCTCGTTGAACTCTCGGGTAAATTTCAAAAAGCGCACGATGGTTTCGTTGAAGCGCTCGCCCGGGATCAGGAGCGGGATGCCGGGTGGATAGGGGGTGAGCAGGATGGAGGTGATGCGCCCCTCCAGGTCATCGATCTCCACCCGCTCGATGGCGCGGTGCGCCATGCGGGCGAAGGCGTCGGCCGGGCGCATGGCGGGGACCATCTCGGATAAATACATCTCGGTGGTCAGCTTCGCCACGTCGTTGGCCTTGTAGACCTCGTGGATTTCCGTGCACAAATCTTGCAGGCCGACCTGTTCGTAGCGCGGCAGCTTGGCGACGAAGTCGGGCATGATCCGCCACAGCGGCTGGTTGCGGTCGTAATCGTCCTTGAACTGCTGCAACTCGGTGACCATGGTGTTCCAGCGACCCTTGGTGATGCCGATGGTGAACATGATGAAGAAGGAGTACAGGCCGGTCTTCTCGACGATGACGCCGTGTTCGGCCAGGTATTTGGTGAGGATGGCGGCCGGGATGCCCCAGTCGGCGAAGTCGCCGTCCACATCCAGCCCAGGGGTGATGATCGTGGCCTTGATCGGGTCGAGCAGGTTGAATTCCGGCGCCAGATTGCCGAAGCCGTGCCAGCGTTCGCCGGCGCGCAGCATCCAGTCTTCCCGGTCGCCCATGCCTTCCTCGGCCAGCTCATCCGGCCCCCAGACCTTGAACCACCAGTCTGTGCCAGGGTCGGTTTCCATCTCCGCGCCGACCTTGCGCATGGCGCGGCGGAAATCCAGGGCCTCGGCGATGGATTCTTCGACCAGGGCGGTGCCGCCGGGCTCTTCCATCATCGCCGCCGCCACGTCGCAACTGGCGATGATGGCGTACTGCGGGCTGGTCGAGGTGTGCATCAGGAAGGCTTCGTTGAAGACGTCGCGGTCGAGTTTGCGGTTCTCCGATTCCTGCACCAGGATCTGCGAGGCCTGGGACAGGCCGGCCAACAGCTTGTGGGTGGATTGCGTGGCGAACACCATGGAATCCTTGCAACGCGGGCGCCCTGAGCCGATGGCGTGCATGCCGCGATAGAAACTGTGGAAGGTGGCGTGCGGTAGCCAGGCCTCGTCGAAGTGCAGGGTGTCGATTTTGCCGTCCAGTTCCGCCTTGATCTCCTCGACGTTGTAGAGGATGCCGTCGTAGGTGCTCTGGGTGATGGTGAGTACCCGCGGCTTGGCGTGCTTGTCGGGTGCGAAGGGGTGGGCGGCGATCTTCCTCTGGATGTTTTCCCAGTTGAATTCGGAGCGCGGAATCGGCCCGATGATGCCGAAGTTGTTGCGTGTGGGCATCAGGAACACGGGGATCGCGCCGGTCATGATGATCGCGTGCAGGATCGATTTGTGGCAGTTGCGGTCGACCACGACGATGTCGTTGGGCGCCACGGTGGAATGCCAGACGATCTTGTTCGAGGTGGACGTGCCATTGGTGACGAAGAACAGATGGTCGCACTTGAAGATGCGACCGGCGTTGCGCTCCGAGGCCGCCACCGGGCCGGTGTGGTCGAGCAGCTGGCCGAGTTCGTCGACCGCGTTGCAAACGTCGGCGCGCAGCATGTTCTCGCCGAAGAACTGGTGGAACATCTGGCCTACCGGGCTCTTCAGGAAGGCCACGCCGCCGGAGTGTCCTGGGCAATGCCAGGAATAGGAGCCGTCCGCCGCGTAATGGGTGAGCGCCCGGAAGAAGGGCGGCGGCAGGGAATCGAGATAGGCGCGGGTCTCGCGCACGATCAGGCGGGCGACGAACTCCGGCGTGTCCTCGAACATGTGGATGAATCCGTGCAACTCGCGCAGCACGTCGTTCGGGATGTGTCGGCTGGTGCGAGTCTCGCCGTAGAGGAAGATCGGGATGTCGGTGTTGCGGTGGCGGATTTCCTGGACGAAGGCGCGCAGTTCGGCGATGGTTTCGTCGGCCTCGCCGGAGGAGAAGTCGTCATCGTCCACCGACAGGATGAAGCCGGATGCGCGGCTTTGCTGCTGCGCGAAGGAGGACAGGTCACCGTAACTGGTCACCCCCAGGATTTCCATGCCTTCTTCCTCCAGCGCCTTGGCCAGGGCGCGTATGCCCAAGCCGGAAGCGTTCTCGGAACGAAAGTCTTCGTCGATGATGACGACGGGGAAGCGGAAACGCATGGTGAGGCTCCAGGGGGAATGGATCAATCGGCGCGCGGATTATATGAATCCAGGCGGGACGGCGTGTTAAATCTTGGCGGGGGGGGTGAACGCTTACAGCAATGCCGCGACGCAGCGCAGCAGGCCATAGTCGTAGCGTCCCGCGAACTGCTCGAACACCGGTTTCAGGCGCAACTCTCCCGCTTCCCGCTGGACTCGGAGCGCGGCGAGTATGGGCTCGATCTCGTCTACATCCAGTGGGATGGCGTCCTGCGGGTCGAGCAGGCCCAAGGCGATGGCCTCGGAGCAGTGGCCGTAGATGGTGCTTTCCTTCAGCTTGCGCTGAACCGCGATTTCCGGAACGGCCAGGCCGGATTCCAGCAGGGTCAGCGTGAGGCTGGCGGTGTCGTTGAGGCCGGTCGGGCTGGCGGTGGCTGGGGCCGGTTGGGATACGGCCAGCGGCAATCGGTTTTCTTCGGCATGGGCACGGCACAGTTCCAGGAGAGCGTCGCCGTAGTGCTCTAGTTTCTTCGCGCCGATGCAGGGGATGCGGCCGAGCAGGGCCAGGTCTCCCGGGCAGGCCGCGGCGATGCCGGCCAAGGTGCTGTCGTGGAAGATTACATAGGCGGGCACTTCGTTCGCCTGCGCGGTCTTGCCACGCCAGGCGCGCAGATGCTCGAACAGGGTTTGTCCCGAAGCATCCAGCGCCTGGGCCGGGCCGGCGCGTTGAGTGCCCCGTTTCTTCTCCACCGCTCGGCGCAGGCTCAGGGTCTGCAAGCCCTTGAGCAGGGGACGGGCGGCGGGGGAGAGTTTCAGCGAGCCGAAGCCGCCCACGTCCACGTCCAGGTAGCCGAGCGCGACCAGTTGCCGGAACACGGCGCGCCATTCCTTCTCCGAGAGGTCTTTGCCTATGCCCCAGGTGGAAAGCTTGTCGTGGCCCCACTGACGGATGCGTTCGTTGTCGTGGCCCAACAATACTTCGATGACGTGGACGGCGCCGAAGCGCTGCTCCGTGCGGAAGACGCAGGACAGCGCCTGGCGCGCAGCGGTGGTGCCGTCCCAGGTTTCCGGCGGGTCCAGGCACAGATCGCAGTTGCCGCAGGGGGGGCTGTCCTCGCCGAAGTGGGTGAGCAGGCGCTGGCGGCGGCAGGTGGCGGATTCGCATAGCGCCAGGAGTTCATCGAGACGAGCATGGGCTAGCCGCTTGAAGGCGAGATCCGCGTCATTTTCCTCGATCATGCGGCGCTGCTGCACCGCGTCCGAAAGCCCGTAAGCCATCCAGGCCTCGGCCGGATCGCCGTCACGCCCGGCCCGGCCGGTTTCCTGATAGTAGCCTTCGATGCTCTTGGGCAGATCCAGGTGGGCGACGAAGCGCACGTCGGGCTTGTCGATACCCATGCCGAAAGCGATGGTGGCGGTCATGACGATGCCGTCCTCGCGCAGGAACCGATCCTGATGCTGCCGCCTGGTGGCTTGATCCATGCCGGCGTGGTAAGGCAGGGCTTGGATGCCGTGGGCGTTGAGGTATGCGGCGGTTTCATCGACTTTCTTGCGCGACAGGCAGTAGACGATGCCGGCTTCACCCTGGTGGCCGTCGCGGATGAATTCCAGCAACTGGGCGCGGGCGTTGTTCTTGTCGACGATGCGGTAGCGGATGTTGGGCCGGTCGAAGCTGGAGACGAAGGTGCGCGCGTCCTGCAGGCCGAGTTTTTCGACGATCTCGGCGCGGGTCGCGGCGTCGGCGGTGGCGGTGAGCGCGATGCGTGGGATGCCGGGGAAGCGTTCGGCCAGGATCGAGAGCTGGATGTATTCCGGGCGGAAATCGTGTCCCCATTGCGAGACACAATGGGCCTCGTCGATGGCAAACAAGGCGATGCCGGGTTGTTCCCTGAGCCTCTCCAGCAGCATCAGGAAACGCGGCATGAGCAGGCGCTCCGGCGCCACGTAGACCAGGTCGTAGCCGCCCGCCAGCAGGGTGCGCTCGGCGGCATTGGCCTGGTCCATGCTGAGCGACGAATTGATGTAGGCGGCGCGCAGACCCAGTTCGGTGAGCGCGGCCACCTGGTCGTGCATCAGGGCGATCAGGGGCGAGACCACTACGCCCACGCCAGGCCGTAGCAGAGAGGGAAGCTGGTAGCACAGCGACTTGCCACCGCCGGTGGGCATCAGCGCCAGGGCATCGCCGCCGCTTGCGACATGATCGATGATCGCCGCCTGGTGGCCGCGAAAAGCCGGATAACCGAAGACTTCGTTGAGAAGGGAAAGGGCGCGGGGCATGGGGCGAGTGTAGCGCCGGCAACCGTGGCTTGAAACAGGAGCCGGTCCCCGAACCTGTGTGCGCACTCAAGTCTGGGGCCTACATCGCGATCGCCGTCGTTCCGCCCGCATGCGTCCGTTGCGGCGATAAATCAAGGATAATTCGCCGCGGCCAAAAGCATCCGAGCCGCCCCCTCTCGATTCGTTCCTGGGGCCGGCGAAGGACTCGAGAGACAGGAGAGGAATGACTCATGCAGGATACTGGCAGGGCATCAATCTGGCATGCGGGCGCGCTGGGCATGTATGTGCTGGCCGGATTCAACGCGGTGTTGCTGGTGAGCGCCTGGATTCAATTCGCGTTGGAGCAGCCGGACTATTTCCGCGAGGCGTGGCCCACGTTCAGCCGCGCCCTGGCGAGCGGGGATGCGTGGTCGCATCGCTGGCTGGCGGCGATCGCTGGCGCCGGCCTCCTGGCCGGTGGCCTTTCCCTGGCGGTGATGCGCTGGCGACAGGCGCGCCAGATGCGAACCGATGCCGGCTTGATGCGGATACTGGCGCTGCTGGCCGTGTTTTCCGGGGGCCTGGGTATCGTCCATTATTTCCATGTGGCGATCAGCCTGAGCGTGAACAACGGCATGCATATGGCGATGTCCTACCTGTTTTTCTTCGGCATGAGTTTTCTCATCTTGTTCGATCTTCTCAGTCGCCCCCGCCTCGATGCCGCACTGGCCTCGCCACAGGCCAGGCAGAGGCCGGCGCATCGCAAGGTGGGGCGCGCCTTGGTGGGAAGCGCCTTGCTGTTCCTGCTGACCTATGTGTTGAAGGATGTGCCCGGCAATCCTCTGCCTGGCCCGACCCAGAAACTGTTCGTGGTCACCGAGCTGGTCTGGATCGCCCTGGCCCATGCTTACGCTGTGCTCTACGTGGCGCCGATGCGTAGGTATTTCCGCCCCATGGGCGGTGGCGATGCCCGCTTGCCGGCCATCCCGAGATGGTTCGCACCCCTGGTCTTGTTGCTGGCGATGGCGATTCCGGCCATTTCGGCGTTCGCCGAGACCGCACGAATGGGCGTTGGTGGCACCGGCCGGATTCAGCCAGCGGGGGGCGTGATCGCATTGTCTGGCCCTCATGGCCATCTGGTGGACAGGGTCGTGGTCAAGGAGGGGCAGCACGTGCGCAAGGGGGCCTTGCTGCTGGTGTTGGGGGAGCGCCCCTCGCGCCTGCTGGAGCGGGATCTGGCTGCCGAACGGCTGCGTGACCTGGAACGACAATCGGCCTCGCGGAAAAAAATCGCCGAGCTGGATGTCGAGGCGGCCCGGCAGTCGCTGCAACTGGCGAAGGAGGAACTGGCGAACATCGCGCAGCTGGATGAGAGGACGTACTCGCCGCGCGATCGGCGCCAGCGCGAACATGCCGTCACCGCTGCCGACACCGGTTTGCGTCAGGCGATGGCGCGCCAGGTAGAGGGGGTTCAGGCCCTGGAAAGCGAGCGGCGCAGCCTGCGCCTGAATCTCGGTCTGGCCAGCGCACAACTGGATGCGACCCAGTTGCTGGCACCGCTCGATGCCACCGTCATCGAGGTCAACGCGAGCAGCGGCATGACTCTGGGGGGCGGCCCCGCCGTGACCCTGGCCGACACTTCAGCCATGTACGTGGTTGCAGATTTCTTCGAGGGTGATCTTCCCAGGCTGGTGCCCGGGCAACGGGTGCAGGTCAGTAACAGCGCGCTCGGTGCGCCGCTCTATGGTGTGCTCGATCGCATCGGTCGGGTGGTCGATCCGGTCAACCGGCTGGCCAAGGTCTGGGTGAAACTGGACAAGCCCTCGCCGGCCGATCGCTACATCGGCATGCAGGTGGATGTCCGCGTGGACGGGAATGCCGCTCGGCCTGCGCACCTCTGATCGCATCGCTGGCGGGCCATGTCGGATTGCCTGAATTTCGCCTGGCTCAATCTTCGGCGTGGCGATCGGCTGCGGGTGCTGGTGGCGGTGGCGGGCGCGGGGGTGGCGATCTTCGTCGTGCTCCTGCATCTGGCTTTCCTGCGCGCGGTTCAGGACAAGGCTTCCCAGGTCTACGATTTGTTCAATGCTGACGTGGTCCTGGTCTCGGACCGTTTCCAATTTCTCTACAACATGCCCGAGTTTCCCGTGGCCCGCTTGCGCCAGGCGAATTCCCACCCTGCGGTGGCAGGCATGGGCGCGGTGAGCATAGCTTCGAGCCACTGGCTGGCCCCGGAAACCGAGGCCATTTCCAGCTTGATACTGATCGGCCTCGATGTGGGGCCGGAGTTCATCCGGGATGGCGCGCTGCGAGCATTGTTGCCGAGCCTGCAGAAGCCGCGGCGGATACTCATGGACCGTTATTCCGACCCTGGCGTAGGCCGGCTGGAGGTGGGTCTGGTCGGGCGGATTCGCTCCCAGAGGGCTACCGTGGCCGGCTTCTATGGCCTCGGCCTGCCCATGTACGCCGCCGCCACGGCGATGGCGTCGCTTGCGGATTTTCCTCTGTACACGGGGCAGTCTCCCCAGCGCATCCAGTTGGGGCTGTTGCGGCTCAAGCCAGGCAGTGATGCGGCCCGTGTGGTAGCGGAGCTCAACACCGATCTGCCCGGGGACGTCCGCGCGATGACCTTGCGGGCGCTGCGTGCGCAGGAGCAGGACTACTTCGTCGAAGTGAAGCCGTTGGGAGTGATGATGCGGTTCGGTCTGCTGGTCGGCTTGATCGTCGGCGCGGTGGCGCTGTTTCAGGCACTGGGTAGCCAGATGGAGACTCGCCTGCGCGATTTCGCGGTATTGCGCGCGCTGGGCTTTTCGTCGCGGTTCGTCTACGGCGTCGGTACGCTCCAGTTGTTCCTGATGGGCGGCCTGGCGTTCGCGTTGGCCTGGGTTGCCGCAATCCCGGTATTCGCGGTGATCGAGCGGCTCACCCACCTGTCGTTGCCGACCGATCTGCACCTGCTGCTGGGCGCCGGCCTGCTTTGCCTGCCGATGATTGCGACCGCGGCCTTGCCGGTGCTGCGCGCGGGCCGCGCGGACCCGGCGAGCCTGTTCTGAGATGGGCTTGCTCGGCTGGCGTCTGGTCACCCGCGATGCCTGGCGCAGCGTGTTGGCGATGGCCGGGATCGCGGTGGCGGTGCTGATCGCCTTCGTCGAGATGGGGTTCATGAACGGGGTGCTGGATTCCCAGGTGCGCGTCGTCGAGGCGGCACGCGGCGAATTGGTGGTGCTCGACAAGCGCCGCGTCCATCTGGACAAGTGGGACAGCCTGTTGCCTATCCGTCTGCCTCAGATCGCCGGCCTGCCTGGGGTGGCGGCGGTGCTGCCCCTGTACCAGGCTGGGGTAAATCTGCGCAGCGGCATCGACCAGCCCGACAAGCGCCTGATACTGCTTGCCTTCTCGCCTGATGCGCCGCCCCTGGAATTGGGCCTGGACCAGGCCACCCTGGCCCTGCTGCGAGAGCCGAATACGGTGCTGTTCGACCGTAAGTCCCGGCCCATCTACGGCGATCTCGCCGTGGGCCAGGATGTCTGGGTGGAAGGTCGGCGCTTGCGCCTGGGCGGCTTCGCCTCTCTCGGGCCGACGTTGCTGATCGACGGTGCCCTCATCGCCAGCGAGAGCACCCTGCGCACCTTTGTACCGATGGATCGTCCGGTCATGGCGGTGATTCGGGTTGCCCCCGGCGCCGACATCGAGCGGGTGAAGCAGACCATCCTGGGTCTGGCCGGAGAGGATCTCGACGTGTTTCGACCGGGCGAACTGGCCGACCGTGAAATCACCTATCTGCGGCGGGCGGCGCCGATCGGCCTGCTGTTTGGTGCCGGCATGACCGCCGGCTTGTTCGTCGGCTTGGTGATCTGTTACCAGGTGCTCTACGTCGCCATCCGCCGCCGCATCCAGGCCTTCGCCACCCTCAAGGCCATGGGCTTCAGCAATGGTTTCGTGATCGGCACCATCGTGCAGCAGGCGGTGCTCTACGCAAGCGGCGGTTTTCTCATGGGCCTCGCCGGCGCCTATTTCCTTTACCAGGAACTGGCGCTACGCACCGGCCTGGCCATCTTGTTCACCGCACCGCGCATCGGCGCCATCGCCCTGGCCTGCCTGCTGGCCAGCGTGCTGGCAGGCCTGGCCGCGTCACGCCAGGTCGTAGACTGCGAACCCGCTGATCTCTACTGATTATCCTGCCCATGACCGTTGCCGACGACCAGACCCGCATCCGCTGTAGCGATCTTTCCTATGTCTACGGGGCCGGAGCGGAGGCGCAGCCGGTTCTGAGCGGCATCGGCTTCGATGTTGCGGCTGGGGAGTTCGTGATCCTGACCGGGCCTTCAGGTTCGGGAAAGTCGACGCTGGTGACCTTGGTCGGCGGCCTGCGCCGGCTCCAGTTGGGTCAACTTCGCGTTCTCGGCAGCGATCTCGGCGGCGCCTCCGAGGCTGCCCTGGTCATGTTGCGCCGCGACATCGGTTTCATTTTTCAGGACCATCACCTGTTCGATGCATTGACGCCGCGCGAGACGATGCAGTTGACGATGGGCTTGCGGCGGGAACGCTACGGCAAGCAGGACTATCACGAGCGCCCGGAACGATGGCTGACCCGCATCGGCCTGCAACGGCGGATGGATGTCCTGCCGGGCAAACTCTCCACCGGTCAGCGCCAGCGGGTGGCGGTGGCGCGGGCCCTGATCAACGAGCCGGACCTGATCCTGGCCGACGAGCCCACCGCCTCCCTGGACCCGGAATCGGCCGCCATCACCCTGGAATGCCTGCGTGAGGCGGTGACGCAACGGCGGGCCACGGTGCTGATGATTTCCCACGACAGTCGCCACTACGCGCTGGCGGACCGGGTGCTCCAGTTGATCGACGGGTGCCTGGCGCCGGCCCCGGCTAGCTGAGCCGGCGTCGCTTCAGTGCGATGGCGCGGCGCCCAGGAGCGCCGGGTTCCAGACCTCGCCCCGTTCCAGAAGATAAGTCCAGATGCTGACCAGGCCGTGCAGTTCGTCGGCTTCCAGGTCCAGGCCCCGAGTTCCGGTGGCCGGCGTCGGGAAGCCACCGCTGGGTATCCCGCCCCGGGGCAGGACTGCGTCCACGAACATGCCGCCCCGGTCGGTTTCGTAGCGCAGACCGCCGCTGCGGATGGCCACCGCTCGGCCCTTGGGGCGACCATCGTCATGCAGCAGGTCGCGACCCAGAGCGGCCGAGGGGCGGCGGTCTCCCACCAGGGCGTTGATGGTGGGCACCAGGTCGACCTGGGAAGCGATGCCGCGCTCGACTCGGGCCGGCCCCACCAAGCGTTCCGGGCCGGCGACCAGGGCAGCCGACCAGACCGTGTCGTTGACCGGCAGGGAACGGGTCTGCTGTTGGTCCAGAAAGTTGGCGTGGTCGCCGGTGACCAGGATGACCGTATCGCGTCTGCGCGGCCGCTGCGCCAGGTAGGCGAACAGGCGACCGAGTTGCGCATCCACGTAATGCAGGCTGCGCACGTAGTTGTCCGCCAGGTTGGGGCCGAAGGTCATGTGCTGGTCCTGGCCTTCCGGATAGCGGTAGGGCAGGTGCGGGTCCTTGGTCAGGTACAGGCCGAACAGGGGCTGCGGCCGGGTGGTGCGGGCCTGCGCGGCATCCCACCGGCGCAGCCAGTCCAGGGTGGCGTCGGCCAGTTGCACGTCCTTGCCGATGTCGTTGTTGGGGTACGCGGTGAGGACGGTGGGGTAGGGCTGTAGCCAGTTCTGCACCTTGTCGAAGCGGGGTTCCGCCTCCGCGTGCAGGCTGTGATAGCCGAGGGTGTTCATGCGCTGCACCAGGGAATCCAGCGGTGTCCGGGTGAACTCGTCGACGATGCGCTTGCGCATGTGGGGCCAGGCCGAACAGGTGACGGCGATGTAACCCGGGCCGCTCGGGAAGCCGTTGGACAGGTAGCGAGGAAACACCACCGCACGCGCCGCCAGGGCCGACAGGTGGGGGGTGTCCGCCAGGTGTGCGCCGCTGGGATTGGTGGGGGCGAAGTTTTCCCCGCGCAGGGACTCCACCACGAAGACGAATACGTCCGGCGGGTCCGCCGGCGCCGGGCCAGGCTGGACGAATTCGTAGATCAGGGGGTAGCGCTCACCCTGCCAGCGCGCGCCACGCGGCAGGCCCAGGTGCGCCCGCAGTGCGGCGATGTGCTGGCTGCGTTCCTGCGCCGAGTAGGCCAGGGCATCCTTGCCGGTCCATTCCCGCAGGAACACGATCTCGGTGGGTTCCAGCAGCGGCACGGTCGATCCTTGTTCCACCCCGCCGATGGACAACACCCCGGCGGCGACGGCCAGCAGGCTGTGGTGCAGCGCGGGGGGAGGGTGGCGTCGGGAGCGGTGCAGCAGTTCCCGCGCAACCCAGAACAGGAAAGCGGCCAGCGTCGCTACGCCGACGCTCACCGGCAGCCAGTTGGCGATCACCGGCTGCCAGAAATCGCTGTCGACGAACAGATGCCAGCCGACGAACTGGCGCAGTACCGAGGGGGAGAGGCGGTCGCCGATGATGTTGTAGAGGATGGGGTCGATCAGGGACAGCAACAGCACGCCGAACAACATGAACACGCTGACCGGCAACCAGATCCAGCGCAGCGGCGGGATGCGCCGCCAGGTTTCACCCAGGCCCAGCAGAACCAGGCCTTCGCCGGCATAGAGCAGGCTCTGGGCGAGGAAGACCTTGAGAGCGGGGAAGAACGCGCCGGCGTCGATGAAGCATACGACGCCGACGGACACTTCCCGCACCAGCCAGAGCACCAGCAGGGGAACCAGGAAAGGGCTGCGGCGCCAGGCGGCCAGCCAAGCATCAGCCCGGTCGAGGGCAACGCCCGCGTTCTCCGCCATGGGGGTGCGAACCGACACGGGTGGCGTCAGCTATGCCCGTCGATGAACGCGTCGCACTGGCGCTGGGCTTCCAGGTCGTGCATCTGCTGCGGCGGGGTCTTCATGAAGGCCGCGGAGACTTCCAGCAGGGCGCCGCCGATGCCGCGATCCAGGGCCAGTTTGGCGCAGCGGATGGCATCCAGAACGACACCGGCGCTGTTGGGGGAATCCTGTACCGACAGGCGTAGCTCCAGTTCTACCTTGGCGCCGCCAATGCCGGTGCCCTCGATGCGCAGGAAGCAGACCTTGTTGTCCTTCTGCCAGGGCACATAGTCGGATGGGCCGATATGGACATTGCCGGCGGGGATGGGCTCGCCGAGGATGGATTGCACCGAGCCGGTCTTGGATATCTTCTTCGACGCCAGGCGGTCGCGGGCCAGCATGTTCAGGAAATCGGTGTTGCCGCCGGTGTTGAGTTGGTAGGTGCGGTCGATGCTGATGCCCCGCATGTCGAACAACCAGGCCAGGGTGCGGTGGACGATGGTGGCGCCGAGTTGGCTCTTGATATCGTCGCCGATCAGCGGCAGGGCGGCGGCGGCGAAACGGGACGCCCAGTCGGGGTTGGAGGCGATGAACACCGGCACGCAGTTGACCATCCCGACGCCTGCCGCCAGGCAGGCTTCGGCGTAGTGGTGTACCGCCTGCTCGGAGCCCACCGGCAGGTAACACACCAGGATTTCGGCGCGGGAATCGCGCAGGGCAGCGGCGACATCGACCGGGTCCTGGTCGGCCACGAGGAAGGTTTGATCGTCGGGGAATTCCTTCATGTGGCCGGCGACACCATCCAGCACCGGCCCCATCAGGACCGGCGTTGTGAACATGGACAAGTCGGCCTCGAACACTTGCACGCAGTTGGGAAGCGCGAAGGCGGCTTCGCCGACGCTACGGCCCACTTTGCGCCGATCGATGTCGAAGGCGGCGACGACGTCGATGTCACTGACCTGCCAGCGGCCGATCTGTTGGCGAATGACGCCGTCCAGCTTGCCTTTGCGGGCGGCGGCGATCGATTGCACCAGGGCACTGGCGCAGTTTCCCAGGCCGGCAATTGCGATTTTCAGCATCTTGGAACTCGAATAAGTGGTTGTTTGCCGCGGGATCCCATGACCCCGTGCCAACCAGGCAGGTCATGCCGCTGCGCCGGTATTCCGGGATGACTGGATTCCTTCTCCCATGGCGGTCGTTCGGACGGGTACGGGGCTCCGCAGGAGAGCGCGGATTATAGACGTTGCCCATGCGCGGCGATCGCTATGGGAAAAACCATGACAACAATATGTCAGCGCACGACTGCGCGCATTGGGCGACGTTATAATCCGCGCGGCCTGGGGGGTGCGCGTACATCGCTGCTGCCCGTGCCACTCCACGATGGGGAGCGGCCGGAAAGGCAGGTCGCATCCCGATCTGTTCGGCCGTGTACTTCCCCCGTTTATTCCTACGGATTCTGATATCGATGACACGCTGGAAGACCGCAGCCACGCCGAGGCCCTGGGTCTGGACATGCGGAATGGCCGTGATTTCCGGCGTTCTCGCCCTCGCCGATTTGGCCCAGGCGGCGGATGGCGCGCTCCTGACGTTGCCTGAGGTCATGCGCATGGCGCTCCTGGCCGGCCCAGAGGGAAATCTCGCGCGTGCGCGTCTCACCGAGCAGCGCGCCCAGAGCGCGGTGCATACCGCTCAGGGGGCTTTCGACTGGAATGCCGAAGCCAACGGGGGCTATCGGCGTCTGCAGACGACCCGCAACACCGGCGGTTTCGTCACCACGGAGCTCGAGCCCGTCGATGTCCTGACCGCCAGCGTCGGCGCCGAAAAGCTGTTCGACAACGGCGTCCGCGTGCGTCCCGGTCTCATCGTCAGTCGTGGTGCCGAGCAGTCGCAACTGGCTTCCGCCCTGTTGCGTAGCCAGCCCCTGCTGCAAGTCGATGTGCCGGTCGATGCCGGTTTCGGAGAGCCAGTGGAAGCCCTGCGCCTGAGTTCGGCGCGCTCGGACCTGGCCGCCAGTCACCTCGACAGCCGCCATGGCCGACAGATTTACCTGAATCGGGTGGTGAAAGCCGCCTGGGAACTCCTCGCCGTCCAGCAGAAATACCGTGCGACCCTGGCGCAGGCCGCGGTCGCCGAGGAGATCGCAGGGCGCGTGCTGCGTCTGATGGCCGCGCGCGAGATCTCCCGGATGGCGGCCGAGGACGTGCTAGCGCGGGCCGAACTGCGACGCAATGCGGTCGACCAGGCAGCACTCGACCTGGGCAGCGCGCGCCTGGATCTGGCTTTGCTGCTTCGTACCGACGAATCCGCAGTGGCCGGCATCGATGCCAGTTTCCCGAAACCGGCCGCTGCTCTGGGCGAAGCCTGGCTGCTAGGCCAGTTGGCCGATGCGACGGCGCGGCGTCTGGACCTTCAGGGCGAGACGCTGCGCATCGAGTCGGCCCGGCAACGTGCGCGCGCCGTCCGCCGGGAAGCGGACTCCCGAGTCGTGGTGCAAGCCGGGGTCGATCGCCTGCTGTTGAGTTGGACCAAACCGCTGGGTGAAAACCGTGATCTGGGTGCGGGCTTATTGGGCGTGGCGGACGTAGGCCTGGCCACCCTCCAGGTGGACGAGTTGCGCCGCCGGATCGAGGTGGAGGTGCGCATGGCGGGCAAACGCCTCCTCGGCGCGGCCCAGACCATCGAACGCACCCGCGCGGTGGTGGAGACGTTCCGGGTGCGGCTCGGCCTGGCCCGGCAACTGGTGGATCAGGGCCAGCAGCCTCCCTCCGCTCTGCTCGATGCCGCCGATCAACTGGGCAATGCCCAGCGGCAACTATCCGATCTTGAGCGCCTGTATGCTGAGGCACTCGCCGATCTGCACCTGGCCACAGCCAGCATTCTGGATGAAATGAACGAGCCAGCCTTGCTGGCGAGTGCATTCACCCGCTTACCCTGAGAACACAGGTATGACTCGCACCTCGCGGTTTTCCCATATGACTGGTGTGCGAATGCTCAAACAGCGCATCGCCACCCAGCTTGATCGTAGCGGCCATATCCCCTTTTTCCAGCCCCACATGGGCGTGAACGGCGCCGAGATCGACTTGGGGCAAGGTCCCCTGGTGAATTTTTCCAGTTACAACTACCTGGGCCTGTGCGGCCATCCGGAGGTCTCGAACGCGGCCAAGGATGCGATCGACCGCTACGGCACCTCCGTGTCGGCCAGCCGCATCGTTTCGGGTGAAATACCCATCCACCGGGAACTGGAGCAGGAACTGGCCGATTTCCTCGGCACCGAAGACTGCCTGGTGTTCGTCGGCGGCTACAACACCAATGTCACCACCATCAGCCATCTATACGGCCGCCGCGACCTGATCCTCTACGACGAGCAGTCCCACAACAGCATCGTCAGCGGCACCCTGATGTCCAGCGCCGAGCGCAAGCGCTTCGCCCACAACGATATTCACGCCCTGGAGCGCAAGTTGCGCGAGCATCGCAAGCAATATGGTCGCGTGCTGGTGGTGGTGGAAGGGCTCTACAGCATGCACGGCGATGTACCCGACCTGGTTCACCTGGCCGAAACCTGCCATCACCACGATGCCGACCTGATGATGGACGAGGCCCACTCCCTGGGTACCCTGGGCGCCACAGGGCGAGGCCTGGTCGAACATTGCGGGCTGTCCGGGCAGCCGGTCGACATCCACATGGGTACGCTCAGCAAATCCCTGGCCAGTTGCGGCGGCTTCATCGCCGGTGACGCCTGCCTGGTGCAATACCTGCGTTTCCTGGCACCCGGATTCATCTTCAGCGTCGGTCTGGCTCCCGCCGATGCCGCCGCCGCCCTGGCTGCGCTGCGTATCCTGCGTCGGGAGCCGGAGCGGGTGCTGCGCCTGCAAGCCGTGGGCCGGGAATTCCGTCGCCTCATGCATGCTTGCGGCTTCCCGGTCGAACCGGAGGGGGCGTCGCCCATCGTGCCGCTCACCATCGGCGATCAATACCGTTGCATGGCGGTTTCCCACGCACTGCTGGAACGGGGCATCAACGTGCAGCCGGTCATCTACCCGGCGGTATCCAAGAACGGCTCGCTGTTGCGCTTCTTCCTCAGCGCCGACCATACGCCCGCACAACTGGCTTTCGTGGTCGAGCAGTTGCAGGCCGTGCTGGCTTCGGTCGTCAGCGTACCGTGAGTCCGCCTCCGCACGCGCTGATCAGCGGTGGTTCCAGCGGCATCGGGCTGGCGGTGGCGCAGCGGCTGGCGGCGTCAGGCTGGCGACTCAGCTTGCTGGCGCGCCGCGCCGAAGTGCTGGAACAGTGTGCCGACGGGTTGCGTGGCCTGGGCGCCGCCGCCGTCCATTGTCATGCCGTCGACGTGGCCGATCGCGTCGCGGTGACCGTTGCTGTGGCACGTGCACTGGAAAGTTGCGGCGCGCCGGATCTGGTGCTGACCTGCGCGGGCATCGCCCGTCCGGACTACTTCGCGGCGCTGGCCGACGCCGATTTCGTCCAGGCCATGGCGGTCAACTATTTCGGCACGCTCCATGTGCTGCGCGCGGTGCTGCCGGCCATGCGGGCGCGCCGCGCCGGCCATGCGGTGCTGGTGTCCTCCGGAGCCGGGTTGATCGGCGTCTACGGTTATGCCGCTTATGCGCCGACCAAGTTTGCGGTGCGGGGCCTCGCCGAAGTGCTGCGCGCGGAATTGCGCGGCGATGGCGTCGGTGTCTCGGTGGTGCATCCTCCGGATACCGACACGCCGCAGTTGGCCGCGGAAAACCTGACCAAGCCGGCGGAAACCCGCGCCATCGCCGGCGCTGCCCAGGTCATGAGTGCCGACGCCGTGGCCGCGGCCATCCTCGACGGCGTGAGACGCCGCCGCTTCGTCATCGCACCTGGCCTGGCTATGCGCGCCCTCGCTCCGCTGCATAGCCTGCTCGGGCCCGTCCTGCGCTGGCATTTCGACCGGGTGGCGGCCCGTGCCGGGCGATGAAACCTGGCGTGGACTGCTGTGTAGCGCAGGCATCCTGCCTGCTTCGTGCACCCGATCAAGGCAAGGACGCAGGCAGGATGCCTGCGCTACGTCCATGACCCGTCCCTGGAACGTGTTGATGCCGATCATCCGGGCCCGTTCTGCGCGGGTATTTCGACCGGGTGGCGGCCCTGGCCGGGCGATGAAACCTGGCGTGGACCGCTGTGTAGCGCAGGCATCCATCCTGCCTGCTTCGTGCACCCGATCAAGGCAAGGACGCAGGCAGGATGCCTGCGCTACGTCCATGACCCGTCCCTGGAACGTGTTGATGCCGATCATCCGGGCCCGTCCTGCGCGGGTATTTCGA
>CAILNT010000013.1 GCA_903835655.1 uncultured Pseudomonadota bacterium
CAGGGGGCGACCATGCGCGTCGTCGCGCACCCGCAAGGGGTAGGCCGGATTCGTACGCGCTCAAGCGCTACGACTCCGCGCCCTTGCCAGACAACTCGCCAGACGCACACTCGGGCGTGTTCAACTGAGGATTCAAGGATCACGCTGTTGGCCATCAGTCCCCACATCGCCGGGTCCAGCATCTGCATGCCCAGGCCGCTGTAGAAGCCGGGTTCCAGGGCGGCGCTCAGCCAGGACACGAATTTCTTCGGGTCTTTCAAGTACTCGGGGTTTTGGGTGAAGTCCCACATGTCCGCGGCCATTGCTTCCGGGGTCTTGGGCACTTCGGCAAGTTTGGCATCCGCCGCCAGGACCGACGCGGAAACCGAGAAGGACATTGCTACTGCGATTGATACCACTTTCGTTTTCATAGCACCCCCTCCAGCCGTAATGCAAACCAACATACCTAGTGTATAGGCCCTATGTCGTCACACTTCCATCAGCCAGGACACACTTACCACCCGGCAAGGAGGAGAGCCTGTTCGAGAGCTTCACGGGCGGCGTCGATGAGCGGTCGGCGGGCGGCGTAGGCCTGGGACTGGCCAGCGTCCGCGCCGGCGTCGAGGCGCACAAGGGCACGGTGCGCGCGGAGCACTGCCCAGAAGGCGGCACCCGCTTCATATTCACTTTGCCTGCGGGCGTTCCACCCGATACCCCAATGGAAGCCTGAATCCCGGTGGAACCGGGGTTCATCCGGCTGATGCGGGTGAGCGTGATCGCAGGTGCAAACCGCTCATGGGGAAGATAAGCGGTCCACTGAGGAATCAAGGATAATTACGCCGCCACCGAAGGAGAAATCCCATGTCGACAACCCGCGGTTACAACCAGATGTCGGTACGCGGCAAGCTTGCCTTGCTGGTCTTGATCGCCTGTTGCGGACTTGTCCTGCTGGGCATGGGCGGTTTGCTGTCCCTGATCCAGCAGCGCGATGCTGCTACCCACGCACTGGACGCGCAGAACGCAGTCATGCGCAGCGTGATCAGGATCGAAAATGCCAATGTACTGTTCAAGACCCAGTCACAGGAATTCAAGAACATCCTATTGCGCGGCTACACCCTGGAGGAATTCGACAAATACTCCAAGCTGTTCGATGCGGCCGGGAAGAAGATGCGCGACGAATTGGAAGTCAGCCAGACGGAACTCACTGGCATGGGGGGCTCGACAGGACAAATCGGAACTCTGCTGGGCGAACTCGATCTCCTGAATCGCGAATTGCACACAGCCCTGACGACCTTCGATAGCAGGGATCCACTCTCCGGCCAGAGAGTGGACAAGCTGGTACCCGGAAAATTCCGCAAGCCGACCGCCGAAATGAATGCTCTGGTCGAGCAAATCGAAAAGTATGCCCGGCAATCCGCCATCGACTCAAACCAGGCATTACAAAACAACTATCAGTTCATGCGCAACGGGTTCATCGCCGCCGTGCTGGTCGCCACCCTCTTGCTGGTAGGCCTGGCCAGGGTGATCGTGCGCGATCTGCTCAAGCAGTTGGGTGGTGAGCCGGCCTATGCCGCCGATCTGAGCAAGCGTATCGCCCAGGGCGACCTGAGTGGCGAAATCATCACCCGGCAGGGCGACAGCACCAGCATGCTGGCAGCCATGAAGGCGATGCAGGATGAACTGAGGTCCATCGTTGCCGATATCCGGGCACTGGTCATGCGCGCCGCCCAGGGAGATTTCAGCGGACGCATTGCTACTGCGGGGAAGCAGGGCTTTGGACGTGAAATCAGCGATTCCCTGAATGCCCTGGTCAGTACCACCGAGGCGGGACTCTCCGATATCACACGGGTCTCACGCGCGCTCTCGGCGGGCGATCTGTCCCTCACCATCGACAAAGCCTACCAGGGCCAGTTCGGTCAGACCATGGTCGCCATCAACATGACAGTCAAGGCGCTAGACGGCGTCATCGCGGACGTGCGCAGGATGGTGGATGCCGCCGCCCGAGGAGACTTCAGCCAGAGCATCGACAGCGGTACACGTCAGGGCTACGCACGCACCCTGGCGGAACTGCTCAACCACCTCAACGCGGAAGCCAATGCATCATTGAGCGATATTTCCCGCATGGCCGGCGCTCTCGCCCAGGGCGATCTCTCCCGCCAGATCGAGAATGTGCATCCCGGCCTGTTCGGAGAAACGGCACAGGGCATCAACATCACCATCGCCAGCCTGCGCGAGGTGGTCCTGCAAATCCAGGTAGCCTCCGCCACCATCAACACCGCGGCGCGAGAAATCTCCGCCGGAAATTCCGACCTCTCCAGCCGTACCGAGTCCCAGGCCAGCAGCCTGGAAGAAACTGCGGCCACCATCGAAGAATTAAATGCCACGGTCAAGCAGAATGCCGAGAACGCCACGCTCACCAACAAGCAGGCGCGGCATTCTGCGGAAATCGCGGGCCAGGGAGGCGAGATGGTCAAGCGGGTGGTGGATACCATGAGTGCCATTCAGGACAGTTCGCGCAAAATGGCCGACATCGTCGGCATCATCGACGGTATTGCCTTCCAGACCAACATCCTCGCCCTCAACGCCGCAGTCGAAGCGGCCCGTGCCGGCGAACACGGCCACGGCTTCGCCGTCGTCGCCACGGAAGTGCGTGCGCTATCGCATCGCAGCGCCGCCGCCGCCAAGGAAATCAAGACCTTGATCAGTGATTCCCTGACCAAGGTTGAGAACGGCGGAAAACTGGTGGTGGACGCCGGCGTCAAAATGAACGAAGTGGTGGACAGCTTCAGCGTGGTGACCAGGCTCGTGACCGATATCGCCAGCGCCAGCCGTGAACAATCCACCGGCATTGAGCAGGTGACCCAAGCTGTGGCGCAGATGGACGAAGTGACTCAGCAGAATGCCGCCCTGGTGGAGCAAGCCGCCGCCGCTGCCGAAAGCTTGCAGGATCAGGCCAGCGAGTTGGTTGAAGTGGTCAGTCGGTTCAAGCTGACCGGTCGCGCCGGATAGACGGGCTCCTTCGACCGGTGCCCGGCGACCAGGATCGCCGCAGAAAGCCTATTTCCCCTCGAGGTAACGCTTGTCATCGAAGGTGGCGACCCACTCGGGCTTGTAGACCACCAACAGGGTGACGATCATGCCGGAGGTAAAAGCTTCGGCCCAGGCCATGAGCAGGTAGTAGGGCAGGTAATCCTCCAGCAGGTAGTGCAGCGAATAACTGCCGGTGAGGGCAGCGAAGCCGGTAGAGACCAGACCGACGCTGGCGGTCGCCAGGGCTGCGCCGAAGAAAGCGTCGAGGAAGATATAGATGAACAGGTGGTTGGGCAGGCGTCGGTCGACGTAGCGGAAGGTGGCCCAACTCACCGCCACCGGCACCACGTCCATGATCAGCAGATTGGCCGCATACGCGCCGTATTCACCATGCCAGAAGGAGATGGCGGCGATCACCAGCCCCAGGGAAAACAAGGCGAACAAGGGCCGGAACATCAAGGTCAGGACGGTGGCTCCCAGGAGGTGGAAGTTCAGGCCCGGCTTGATCCCGGCCTTGATCAACCAAAGCGCCAGGACGGCCACGGTCGCGCCGAGAAAGATGTTGAGGTTGCGCCGGTCCGCCAACATGGACCAGTGCGCGCGCCGCAAGATCACGCCACCCAGCAGCGCGCTGGCAAGCCAGAGCAGCCAGGCCCAGCTGGAGGGGATGCTGTTGGAAACGATATTCATCCTTGATTCCTCAGTCGACCGCTCATTTTCCCCCGTGAGACACCATGCGCATTAAGGATTGCGCCTCCGACTACGGTCACCCTTTGGGTGAACCCGCTACGCGCCCGATTGCACGCCTGGCTGCGTTGTACCCGCGCGGGGTACGCCGGATTCGTAAGGTGGTCTAGCCGCCAACGACTCCGCTGCTCCTCCTTGCAGGGAGCAGCCATGCGCGTCGTCACGCCTTGCCAGACATCTCGCCAGACGCACACTCGGGCGTGTTCAACTGAGGATTCAAGGATCATGTGACCAAGTCCGCTATACTTTCCAGCCATTCTATTAGAAAACACTGATTGACCATGCGACTCGCCCTCTTCGACCTCGACAACACTCTGCTCGCCGGCGACTCCGACTTCGAGTGGGCGCAATTCCTGATCGACCAGGGCGTGCTTGACCGCGAAGTCTACGAGGCGCGCAATCTGGACTTCTACGACCAGTACAAGGCGGGCACCCTGGACATCCACGAATTCCTCGACTTCCAGCTGAAGCCCCTGGCACGACATCCACGCGCGCAGCTGGACGCCTGGCACGGCGAATTCATGGCGAGCCGCATCCTGCCCATCGTCGCCGCGGGCACGGCGGAATTGCTGCAACGCCACGCCGGGGATGTGCGCATGATCATCACCGCCACGAACCGTTTCGTCACCGCCCCGATCGCCCGTCATCTTGGCATTGCCCACCTGATCGCCACCGACCCGGAAGAGTACGGCGGCGAATTCACCGGCCGGGTCGCAGGCCAGCCCGCGTTCCGCGAAGGCAAGATCGAGCGCCTGGATCTATGGCTGGCGCATCAGGGCAAGACCTGGGCGGATGTGGCGGAGAGCTGGTTCTACAGCGACTCGCTGAACGACCTGCCGCTATTGGAACGAGTGCATCACCCGGTGGCGGTGGACCCGGACGCCACCTTGCGGCGGCACGCCCAGGTGCGCGGATGGCCGGTCATCAGCCTGCGCCAGGCGGAAGACCGCGCGACCGGAGGAGCACAGTCGTAGCACACAAGCGCACCCCTGGATGTAGCACACTACCGGACCGATTCGTCCTATCATCAGGCTCAGCAGCCCCCACGAGGGGACCGGCGACCCGATAACCGTTTCAGCCACAGCCGATATGTTCCCTGGCACCCCTGTTCAAGAACTTCGTCAGCACCGTTGGCATTTCCTTCCGGCCATAGCCGTGATGCTGGCGTCACTCCTGTCCCTGGGCCTGGTCTGGAGGGAACTCGACCGGCACCACCAGAACACCCTGCAAGAGCGGTTTCAGTTGGAGAGCGGGCGCATTGGCGCCCAGTTGGAATGGCATATGCTTGCCTATGCGCAAATACTGCGCGGCGGCACCGGGTTGTTCGCCGCCACGGACTCCGTGACGCGCCACGGGTGGCGACGCTACGTCGAAAAGCTGGATCTCGACCATTCCTACCAGGGCATTCAGGGAGTCGGGTTTGCGCTCCAAATCCGTCCGGAGCAACTCGACGCCCACATTCAAAGCCTGCATCGCGAAGGTTTTCCGGGATATGGAATCCAACCGGCCGGCACGCGCGAGCGCTATAGCAGCGTCCTCTTCCTGGAACCGTTCAGCGGAAGAAATCTGCGCGCCTTCGGCTACGACATGCTCACCGAGCCACAGCGCCGCGCCGCGATGGAACGGGCCCGCGACACCGGCTCGATCACCTACACCGGGAAGATCAAACTGGTGCAGGAAACGCAAACCAATGTGCAAGCGGGCGTCCTGGCCTATTACCCGGTTTACGCCAACGAGGGCCTGCCACTGACGCAGGAACAACGCCGGGCCGCCTTGGTCGGATGGGTCTACAGCCCCTACCGCATGAATGACTTGGTCGAGGGCATGTTCAAGGGAGACCTCGACAACATTCGCCTGGAAATCTTCGATGGCGCGGGCCTCCTGGCCGACAGGCTGCTCTACGACAGCGAGGCGGGCAAACTCCAGCAGATCATGCCCGGCACTTTCACACGAGTGGCGCGGCTCGACCTCGGCGGCCACATCTGGACGCTACGCTACCGCTCGCTGCCGGGCTTTGCCGCGGCTACCCGGTTCGAACCACCCTGGGCCGAATTCACCGGCATCCTGCTCATCAGCCTGCTGCTGTTCGCGATCACCTGGGCGCTCATCAACACACGCCGCCGCGCGGAGGATATCGCGGGAAAGCTCACCGCCTCCCTGCGCGAAAGCGAGATGCGTTTCCGCGCGATCATCGAAGCGTCCCCGGTTCCGCTCTCGATCAACGACGATCTACAGAATATCACCTATCTCAACGCCGCATTCATCCGGACTTTTGGCTACGTCCAGGAAGACATTCCCAAGCTGGCGGACTGGTGGCCCCGGGCCTATCCCGATCCCGGCTACCGAGCGTGGGTGATCGGAAGCTGGCAAGAACGCATCGAACGCAACCTGAGCAACGGCACGCCATTCGAGCCGCTGGAGGTGCGCATTCGTACCCGGGACGGCGTGGAACGCAGCGTGATGGCGACCATGGCCCCCCTAGCCGAGTCGGAACAGCACCTGGTCGCGCTTTATGACATCACGGAGCTCAAGCAGACTCAGCAACGCTTGGAACACTTGCTGTCCGAGCAGAAAGCGATCCTGGAAAACGACATGATCAGCTTGGTCAAGGTCCGTGACCGCACAATACTCTGGGCCAATCCCGCGTTCGAGGCGATGCTGGGCTATGCACAGGGCGAATTCGTTGGATTATCGTCGCGTTGCAATTATCCCAGCGAAGAGGCTTACCAGACTCTCGGCGCCGCCGCCTACCCCGTACTACTGTCCGGGCAGATCTTTCGCGCCCAGATCGAGCATGTACGCCGCGATGGCAGCCTTATCTGGGTCGACCTCAGGGGTGCGATGCTCGATCCGGAGTCGGGTGTGTCCCTATGGGGCTTCATCGACATCACCGAGCGCGTACACGCCGAAGCCGAACTGGAACAGTACCGCCGTCACCTCGAAGAACTGGTGCAGCGGCGCACCGCGGCCCTGACGGAGACGGAGGCCCGCGCCAGCCACATCCTTCAGTCCAGCGCGGACGGCCTCTATGGTATCGATGCCGCGGGTATGATCACTTTCATCAACCCTGCGGCCAGCGACCTGCTGGGCTACACCAGCGAGCAGGTCATCGGCCTGTCCGCCCATGCCGTCTTCCACCACAGCAAGCCAGACGGCAATCCCTATCCCGAGGAAATCTGTCCCAGCCACCATGCCTTGCTCCAGGGTTTGCTGGTCCGCGTGGACAACGAAGTCTACTGGCACGCCGATGGCCACCCGGTGCCGGTCATGTATGCCATGCACCCCATGCTTCAGGACGGACATGTGATCGGCGCCGTCGTCAGCTTCGTCGACATGAGCGAACAGCGCGCCGCGGCCCAGGCACGCGAACAAGCCCTGGCTGCCGCCGAACACCTGGCCAGGGTGCGCAGCGAGTTCCTGGCCAACATGAGCCATGAGATTCGCACGCCGATCAATGGCGTCCTGGGTTTCGCCGAGATCGGTTATCGCAACTATCTGAACAGCGACAAGGCGCGCGATGCCTTCGACAAGATCCGGACTTCGGGCAAGCGACTGCTGGGTGTCATCAACGAGATTCTCGATTTCTCCAAGATCGAAGCCGGCAAGCTCCGCGTCGAGCATACCGAAACCGTGCTGGCCCAGGTCGTCGATCACGCCGTCGAGATCGTCCAGGAGCAGGCGCGTGCCAAGCACCTCGAATTGCGCCTGGAGCGCGCCACGGACCTGCCGGAAACCTGCTTGAGCGATCCGCTGCGCCTGGGTCAGGTGCTGCTCAACCTGCTCTCCAATGCGGTCAAGTTCACCGCGTCCGGCCATATCACCCTCTCCGTATCCCGCCAGGGGGAGCACCTGGTGTTTGCGGTGGCGGACAGCGGCATCGGCATGAGCGAACAGCAGCTGGACCGCTTGTTCCACCCATTCGAGCAGGCGGATGGCTCGATGACCCGGAAATATGGCGGAACCGGCCTGGGGTTGGCGATCAGCAAGCGCATCACGGAACTCCTGGGGGGCGAGATTCGCGTGCAAAGCCAGCTCGGCGTGGGCAGCACATTCGAGTTCAGCCTGCCGTACATCCGGGTCGAAACCCGGGCCGAGGCAGCGTCAGCTACTGAAGTTGCGGCATCGCCCGCGGCCCACCGGCCCCTGGCGGGGATTTCCATTTTGGTGGCCGAGGACGAACCCATCAATCAGATGCTGCTGGAGGAAAATCTCGGCGAGGACGGCGCCCGGGTGGTGATGACCGGCAACGGCCGCGAGGCGGTGGAGCGGGTGCTGCGCGATGGCCCTGGCGCCTACGACATCGTGCTGATGGATATCCAGATGCCGGAGATGAACGGATTCGAGGCGACGCGGCAGATACTGGCGCTGGCACCCGATCTTCCCATCCTCGGCCAGACCGCCCACGCCTTCGCCCCGGAACTGGAAAGCTGCTTCGCCGCAGGCATGGTGGGACATATCGCCAAGCCGCTCGACCCGAATGCGCTGGTCGCACTGGTCCTGCGGCACGTCAAGACCAGGGACGCTCACTGATGACCCGCGCAGATCTGCTGAAATCGTTTGGCCTGATCGGTAGCTATTTGCTGATGGCCGAGTTGGTGGGTCTGTTCTTTGGCAACAACAACATCGTCAGTTTCCTCTGGCTGGCCAGCGGCCCTGCACTGGCCGTCGTACTCATCAATGGGAACCGCTACCTGCTGGGAGTATTCCTCGGCTCGCTCTTGGGATTTTCCCTTCTCGGGCAGAGCGTGGACGTGGCGCTGAGCGGTGCGCTTCGCCACACGACCAGCCTTTATTTCGGCTTATGGCTATTCAAGCGAGAAGGTCGCTTCAACCCGAACCTGGATACCCTGGGCGATTATCTGCGGATTCTCGGGTTGGCCCTGACTATCGGTGCCTTGAACGCGCTGCTCGTTGAAGGGCAACAATGGCTCGCATTACCCTATCCAGGCAGTTACTCATTCTGGCAACGTCTGGCCGGCACCACCCTTGGCATCATCGTCCTCCTGCCGATGCTGCTCGTTTGGCGAACGCGGCCACAGAGGTGGGCGAAGTGGCCCATGGCGGCCGAAGTGACACTGATCCTTGGTTTGTCCGTGCTGGTCGGGCAAGTGCTCTTCCTCGACTGGTTACATGATTCCCTGGGCCTGATTGCACGCGGTTACTGGATGTTCCTGATCGTGACCTGGGCGGCGGTGCGACTGGGGCCGCACGGAACGGTTTTCATCCTCGCCGCCACGGCGCTTCAGGCCTTGATCGGGGCGCAACATGGCACGGGGTTTTTCTCCAACGACATCGCCAAGACCCATCTCAGCAACTACTACTTCTACATGCTGTCGCTCTCGGCGGTCGGCATGGCCTTGGCGACCTACTTCACCCAGAAACAGCGCGCCGCGCAGGAACTGGATAACTATCGACATCATCTGGAAGATCTCGTCAAGGAACGCACCGCCCGCATTGAAGTCCTCAACACCGAACTCCAGCAGCGTGTCGATGAGGCGGAAGCAGCCAACAAGGCAAAAAGTGCATTCCTGGCCAAGATGAGCCACGAGATCCGCACACCGATCAATGGCGTCCTCGGCATGGCACACCTGCTGGGGCATGGTCAACTGACGCCGCATCAGGCCATGCAACTGGACAAGATCAAACTCTCCGGCCAGCATCTGCTCGGCATCATCAACGACATTCTCGACATCGCAAAGATCGAAGCGGGCAAACTGAACACCGAGGTCAGGAATTTTGCCGTCGCGGATATGATCCGTTCGGTACTGACCGTGATGGGGGACAGCATAGACAGCAAGGGCCTGACCATGCAGGTACACACCTCTGCCCTGCCCGATTACCTGGTCGGCGATTCGAACCGCATCGGCCAAGTGTTGATCAACTACCTCAGCAATGCGGTCAAGTTCACGCAGCAAGGCAGCATAACGCTCACGGGAACGGTGTTGGAGGAAACGAATAACGATGCCCTGATTCGATTCGAAGTCGCCGACACCGGGGTCGGCATGACCCCCGAGCAGCAGGTGCGTCTATTCCAGGCTTTCGAGCAGGCAGACAACTCCACGACGAGAGCCTATGGTGGCACTGGCCTTGGACTGTCGATCAATAAACGGCTGGCCGAGTTGATGGGGGGAACGGTTGGCGTCGAGAGCCAGCCTGGGCAAGGCAGCCGCTTCTGGATCACGCTCAGAATGCGCAAGGGTACGGAGGTACGAACAGCGCAAGCCGGCGATGCGTCCGCCGATGTTGAGTCGATGCACAACTGGCAAGGCATGCGTTTGCTTCTGGCCGAAGACGACCCGATCAACCAGGAGGTGGCCATGGGCATCCTCGGCGAATCTGGATTTGTGGTCGACCTGGCGGAAAATGGCATCAGGGCCGTAGCCATGTCTGCCGCCGCGGACTACGCGGCCATTCTGATGGACATGCAGATGCCACAGATGGACGGGATCGAGGCAACGAGAAGAATCCGCGCACTGCCCACCGGGAAGAACACCCCCATCATCGCGATGACGGCGAACGCATTCAGCGATGACCGGGAACGGTGTTTGGCAGCCGGGATGAACGATTTTGTGGCCAAGCCGGTGGATCCGGAAGGTTTGTTTAGCACGCTCCTGCGGTGGCTACCGGTCGAAGACCGGGCAGTTCCTTCCCCGTCCACGGTGGATGATGCGGCGACGAACGCGCCTGGAATGCTCGAATCTTTGTCCCGGATTCAAGGGCTCGATCTGGACGCCGGGCTGCATGCCGTGAGAAACAAGTTGCCGTCGTACACACACTTGTTACAGCTATTTGCGGAAAACCACCGCGATGACGTAGAACGCATGCGTGCCGAACTCGATTCGGCCAGGCTGAATGAGGTTCAGAATCTGGCCCATACCCTGAAAGGGGTTGCAGGAACCCTGGGGGCCATCCGCATTCAGAAAATCGCAGCGGCCATTGAATTGCCACTCAAACAAAAATCACCCGATGCCGCGGAGCGAGCCAGAATAGGACTCGAGGAGTTGGCCGTTACCCTGCCCGTATTCGTTTCCGAGGTCGCCAGGGCCACCCACCCTTGAGCCGTATTCGCCTGGGCAAAGCGCCCGCCGGCCAGCGCACCCGGGGTGCCAAGGGGAAAGCGCCGCAAGACTACTCGCTTGCCAGCAATCTCTTGGGTGCGGCCTTGCCTTCCTCATCGACCAGGGCGACACCGAGAAAACGGCCGTCCGAGGCATAAAGACGCAGCAACTCGCCCACGTGCAGGCCGGCACGCCAGATAGACTGGCCGTGGTTGATCTGCCAGGTGGCTTCCAGGTCGAGGTCGATGCGGGGCAGGTCGAGGGCCAGGTTGTCGGCGGGTAGGAGGAGCGCATCGCGCTCTGCTTCGCCGAGTTCCGCCAACGACTCCAGCGTGACGGCATCCTCGAGAAGATAGGGACCGACCTTGAGTCGATCGAGACCGGAGAGATGGGCGCCGCAGCCCAGGACTTCGCCCAGGTCGTCGGCCAGGGCACGCACATAGAAGCCTTTGCTGCTATGCACGCGCACACGGGCGATCGCACCGTCGAAACTTTCCAGTTCCAGGTCGAATACGGTGACGCGGCGCGCCGGGCGGTCGATCTCTATGCCCTGGCGGGCGTATTCGTAGAGAGGACGGCCGGCATGCTTGAGCGCGGAGTGCATGGGCGGCAGCTGATCGATTTCTCCCAGGAAACGCAACAGCGCCCGGCGCAGGGCCGCTTCATCGACATCGACCGGCCGTTCCGCGATCACGTTCCCATCCAGGTCACCGCTGTCGGTGCGCACACCGAGACGAATTTCGGCGCGGTAGACCTTGTCGGCATCGAGCAGGAATTGCGAAAACTTGGTGGCCTCACCCAGACACAGGGGCAGGAGGCCGGTAGCGAAGGGATCGAGCGTGCCGGTGTGGCCGGCCTTTTGCGCACGGTAGAGCCACTTGGCCTTTTGCAAGGCGGCGTTGGAGGTAAACCCGGCGGCCTTGTCCAGCAAGAGCACGCCGGAGATGGCGCGCCGGATTCGTTTTGCCCCCGGCCCGGGGAAAGTGCCCGAGACGCCACCCGTGGGGGCCAGATCGTTCCTGGAGTTGCTCTGCGTAGGACTCGAAATCTTATTCGTCGCGGTCATCGCTGTGTTTTTTGTCTTCCGCCACGGCCTGATCGATCAGCCCGGACAGGTGGGCGCCACGTTCCACGGAGGCGTCGTAGACGAAGGTGAGCTTGGGTACGGTGCGCAAGCTCATGCGTTGTGCGAGTTCGCTGCGCAAGAAGCCGGAGGCGCGCGCGAGCCCGAGGCGCGCGACTTCATGGTCGGCAGCGTACACGGTGAACCAGACCTTGGCGTGCTCCAGGTCCGTCGTCACATCCACGGCGGTGAAGGTGACGCCAGTCACGCGCGGGTCTTTCATCTCGCGCATGAGTACGGAGGCCAGTTCCTGTCGTATCTGTTCGGCGACGCGGCGGTTTCTTTGGTTGGGCATCTTGATGTGTCTTTTACAGCGTCCGCGCCACCTCGACCACCTCGTAACATTCGAGTTGATCGCCTTCTTCGATGTCGTTGAAATTCTTCAGGGAGAGGCCGCATTCGAACCCCCCCTTCACTTCCTTCACGTCATCCTTGAAGCGCTTGAGCGAATCGAGCTCACCGTCGTGCACCACCACGTTGTTGCGCAGCACCCGAACCCTGGCGGTACGCTTCAGCATGCCGTCGAGCACGAAACAACCGGCGACCGCACCCACCTTGGTGATGCGGAACACCTGGCGAATCTCGGCCATACCCAGCGCATTCTCCCGTTTTTCCGGAGACAGCAGGCCACCCAACGCGGCTTTAACCACATCCACGGCTTCGTAGATGATGTTGTAGTAACGCATGTCGACACCGGCGGACTCGGCCAGCTTGCGCGCCTGGGCATCCGCGCGCACGTTGAAGCCGATGATCACCGCCTTGGAAGCGATGGCCAGGTTGACGTCGGATTCCGAAATGGAGCCTACGGCGGAATGCACCAGAACCACCTTCACCTCGTCGGTGGAGAGCTTGTTCAGCGCGTGGGCCAGGCCTTCGTAGGAGCCCTGGACGTCGGCCTTCAGGATCAGCGGCAAGGTCTTGACCTCTTCCTCGCCCATCTGCTCGAAGATGTTTTCCAACTTGGCTGCCTGCTGTTTGGCGAGTTTGACATCACGGAACATGCCCTGGCGGAACAAGGCGATTTCACGCGCCTTCTTCTCGTCCGGCAGCACCAAAACGTCCACGCCCGCACCCGGCACGTCGGACAAACCCTGGATTTCCACGGGGATGGAAGGGCCGGCCGAATTGATCTGCTTGCCGTCCTCGTCCAGCATGGCGCGCACGCGGCCGAAAGCGGAACCGGCGAGGATGACATCGCCGCGCTTCAAGGTGCCGGACTGCACCAGCACCGTGGCCACCGGACCCCGTCCGCGGTCGAGGCGAGACTCGATCACCACGCCCTTGGCCGGGGCATCGATGGCCGCCTTGAGTTCCAGCACTTCGGCCTGCAACAGGATGGCATCGAGCAAGTCGTCGATGCCCTGGCCGGTCTTCGCGGACACGTCCACGAACATCGCGTCCCCGCCCCAAGCTTCCGGCACCACGCCTTCGTTGGAGACTTCCTGACGAATCTTTTCCGGGTTGGCGCCGGGTTTGTCGACCTTGTTCACGGCCACCACCACCGGTACCTTGCCAGCCTTGGCATGGTGTATGGCTTCACGGGTCTGAGGCATGACGCCGTCATCGGCCGCGACCACCAGAATCACCAGGTCGGTCACCTTGGCGCCACGCGCTCGCATGGCGGTGAACGCCTCGTGGCCGGGGGTATCCAGAAAGGTAATCATGCCCTTGCTGGTTTCCACATGGTAAGCGCCGATATGCTGCGTGATGCCGCCCGCTTCACCCGCGGCCACGCGGGCCTGGCGAATGCGGTCGAGCAGAGAAGTCTTGCCATGGTCGACATGGCCCATGACCGTGACCACAGGAGCCCGAGGCAGTAGTTCGACATGATGGTCGACGACTTCGTCTTCCAGATAGGACTCGGGAGTATCGAGGGGTGCTGGCTTGGCGATATGGCCCAACTCTTCCACCAGGATCATCGCTGTTTCCTGATCGAGCACCTGGTTGATGGTGACCATGGACCCCATCTTCATCAGGGCCTTGATGACCTCGGCCGCCTTCACCGACATCTTGTGCGCCAGATCGGCAACGCTGATGGTTTCCGGCACCATCACTTCGCGCACCACCGGCTCTACGGGTGCAACTTGCGCGTGTTCGTGCTCGTTCTTGTGGCGCCCGCCCTTGCGCGTACGCCAACCATCGCCTTCCACTGCGCCACGCGTGCGCAAACCAGGGCGCTTGCCGGTGACGGGCTCTTCCTTGCCTTTCTTCGCCGCGGCCTTCTCGGCCTTGGGCTTGACCGAAGGCTTGACCGCGGGCTTGACCTCGGTGGACTTGGCCTCGGCAGGTTTGGCATCCTCGGGCTTCACCGCGGCCACCACGACTTCAGGACCGCGCGCGAGCGCGGCCTTGGCCTCGATATCAGCCTGGCGGCGCGCGGCTTCGCGATCCTGCTTGACCTTGAGTTCGGCCTCCTGGATGGCGCGCAGCGTAGCTCCGCGTTTGGCTTCGTGTTCGCGCGCCAGGCGCTCGGCCTCGCCGATCACGGAGACCGGACGGGCTGGGGCAGCGGGTTTGACCTCGACGGCCACGGTTTCCGCAAGCGTCTGTGCCGATGCGACGACTTCGACCGGAGCCGGAACTTCCACCACCTCCGGCGGCACGATTTCGACCACCGGCTCCGGCGGAATCACCACGACTTCCGGCTCGATCAAGACTTCGACCGGCGCCTCGACCACCACCTCGATCACCGGCTCGGCCAATGCCTCGGGGAACTCTTCACCCATGAGCAACTCGGCGTGTTCTTCGGCCTTCTCCAGGGGAATCCCTTCGCCATGCCCTACTTCACGCCGGATCAGGGTGCGCTTCTTGCGCACTTCGACCTGCACCGTGCGGGTACGGCCGCTGCTGTCGGCGGTCCTGATCTCGCTGGTCGACTTGCGCGTCAGCGTAATCTTGGATTTGGGCTGCTCGGCGCCACGCTTGCCGCGCAGATAGTCCAGCAACCGTGATTTATCCTGATCCGACAGGACATCGGCGATCCCCGCAACCGTCACACCGGCGGCTTTTAACTGCTCCACCAGCAGCGCAGGTGCGACCTTGAGTTCAGTGGCGAATTGTTCGACGTTCATGCTACCCCCATTCAGACGCCCGCCAACATCGGCGCCCGCGCTGTCATTATCAGCGCCTTGGCGCGTTCTTCGTCCATGCCGACGAGTTCCATCAACTCATCCACGGCCAGGTCGGCCAGATCCGCGGCCGTATTCACGCCCTGGGCGGTGAGTTGGGCTGCGGTGTCTTCATCCATGCCGGCAACACTGATCAGGTCGGCGGCGGCCGATTCCATTTCTTCTTCGTGCACGATGGCGTCCGTCAGCAATGCATCGCGAGCCCGCGAACGCAACTCATTGACGGTATCCTCGTCGAAGGATTCGATTTCCAGCATCTCGGCCAGCGGCACATAAGCCACTTCCTCTAGCGTGGCGAAGCCCTCTTGAACCAGGACGTCGGCCACGTCCGCCTCGACATCCAGCTTTTCCATGAACATCTCGCGGATGCCGGAGGCCTCCTGCTCGTGTTTCTGCTCAGCCTCGTCCACCGACAGGATATTGATGGCCCAGCCGGTCATCTCCGCGGCCAGGCGTACGTTCTGACCGTAGCGACCGATCGCCACGTCGACCTGATCGGGTTCCACCACCACGTCCATCGCGTGCTTTTCCTCGTCCACCACGATGCTGCTCACCTGGGCGGGGGAAAGGGCATTGATCACGAACTGCGCGGGATCGGGAGCCCAGAGGACGATGTCGACGCGCTCGCCATTGAGTTCGTTGGTCACCGCCGTGACGCGGGTGCCACGCACACCGATACAGGCCCCTTGCGGGTCCATGCGCGCATCGTTGGACTTGACCGCGATCTTGGCGCGGATGCCGGGATCGCGGGCGGCGGCGCGAATCTCGATCACGCCTTCCTCGATCTCCGGCACTTCCAGCTCGAACAGCTTCATGATGAATTCCGGCGCAGTGCGCGAAAGCACCAGCTGCGGCCCACGCGCGGCGCGCTCGGCACGCACCATATAGGCCCGCACGCGATCGCCGATACGCAGATTTTCCTTGGGGATCATCTGATCTTTTTCCAGACGGCCTTCGATGCGACCGGACTCGATGATCGCCGCACCCCGCTCCATGCGCTTGATCGTCCCGGAAACCAGGGATTCGTTGCGTGCCAGGAAATCGTTCAGCAGCTGCTCGCGCTCGGCGTCGCGAATTTTCTGCAGAATCACCTGCTTGGCGGCCTGGGCGCCGATGCGCCCGAAGTCCACAGCCTCGACCGATTCCTCGATGAACTCGCCGACTTCGATCTCCGGATCGATTTCCTTCG
Organism: uncultured Pseudomonadota bacterium; assembly: GCA_903835655.1. GTDB lineage: Bacteria > Pseudomonadota > Gammaproteobacteria > Burkholderiales > Thiobacillaceae > PFJX01. The sequence goes on from CAILNT010000013.1 coordinate 16,255, forward strand.
CCTCGAACAACAGGTACTGGCGATCGGGAAACTCCAGACCGGCTTCGTCGGGCAGCACTTCCCAGCGGCGCCACGCCTGATATTCGCCGCTACGACGATCGATCTCGACGCGGATATCCACATCTTCCTGGTAGCGTTTCTTGGTGGCATGGGCCAAAGCGGCCTCCAGGGCACCGAACACCACCTCGGGTTCCACATTTTTCTCACGCGCCAGCACATCGGCCAGCATCAAGACTTCCCGAGTCATCGCACCCTCCGGGTTGAACCCTCTAACAGCGGTGCCAGGTGAGCCGAATCCACTTCAACGAGGGGAATCGCCACCAGCACACCATCCACGTCCATCTGCAATATGCCTTCCTGCACGCCTTTTATCAGGCCGGTAAAACGCTTGCGCCCATTCTGCGGCGCATGCAGCTTGACTAGCGCACGCTCGCCATTGAATCGGACGAAATCCGCCTCCTTCACTAGGGGGCGGTCGGTGCCGGGTGAGGACACCTCGAGGCGATCGTAATCGGCGTTCTCGACCATGAGCATGCGGGTCAACTGGTTGCTCACCTTCACGCAGTCGTCCAGGTTGATCCCGTTCGGACTGTCGATGAATACACGCAACAAGCCCCGGCCCGCCCGTTCCAGGGTAACCAGTTCATAGCCCATGCCAGCAAGGGTTGGTTCGATCAGTGTCTGTAAATCCATGTCGTCTAAATAAAAAAAGGGCGCGAAGCCCATGGAAAACTTGCTGAGTATACACCAGGTTACCGCCTCCCGGATGCGTTTTACTCCGCGACCGGCCCGACCCTGCCACCTCCCGCGGGAGGTGGGTGGCGGCGCTCACTCATGGCCGAAGTCATGTTCCAGGATGATGGGTCTGGCTCCCTGGACCGCGATCGTGATCGATGCCACCCAGATACCCTGGGCGGGCAGCACGACGCTGCCACGGTAGTCCCCTGGACTCACTTCACGCATGAAGCGCACCGGCTGTACTTCCTGGCCGGGGCGGTGCAGGGAAAAGCTCAGGTGTTGACCGCGAACGCCGGCACCGTCCTTGCTCAGCAGCACTTTGATCTCATCGGACCGGTCCTGACGCAAGGCCTCCAGGCCGACGACCTCCACGCTCCAGCCCAGGCGGGCCAGGCGGGCGCCAATATCGCGCTGCTGTGCGATGCCGTGGGCGGCGTCCTCGCCATGTTCGACCACGCCGGCGAATCCGGTATGCAGGATCTTGCCCTTGGCATTGGGCAAAATGATCTGGGCGATCGCCAGTGGCAAACCGTTCACCGCCACGTAGACGAAGCTGCCGAGCAGCACGGTCAGGACGACGAAGAAACCGATCAGCAACTTCGGCGCCCAGTGCAGATCCAGATCCTTGCCGGGCTTGCGCTCGTAGAGCAGATAGAACAGCAAGGCGACGGTCGGATAGGCGACCACGTGCATCGTCACCACGTCCAGGCCCGGCCAGCGCGCGAAGGCATAGAAAAGATAGGCCGTACCCGGCAGGCCCGCCGCAGACACGGCGGCCCAGAAGTTCGTCAGCCGGAATAGCCGCCCGACCGCGTAGAGCAGCGCCGTCAGCAGCATGCCGCCGAAGATCGTGATGAGCAAGTTCATGCTTGTGTTCCCAGGTTATGGACGACTGGAGAAAAAACGCGCCGTATCGACCACGGTCTCGCCCTTGCCGGTCAGGATGAGGAATTCGAATTCATGCAGGCTGGCGGCGCGCGCGGGATCGAGCTTCACGCTGGCCTGGATGGTGACGCTCTTGCCATTGCGGATGTGCACCTGCTGAAAATTGCCCAGGTCCAGCGCCCCTGCCGGGAGGCCGCGTGCCTTGACCGTATAGACTTCCCCGGCGCCGGACAGATTGGTCAGATGCAACTGGTAGCGGTTACGGATGCTGCCGTCCGAGAGCAGCACGTACAAAGGCTGGCGAATCTGCTGGACGCTGTGCTCGAAACTCCGGCGATGGCCGATGTCGTAGACCAGGTAGGCGCACATCAGGATCAGCGCGACGCCATACCCCAGCACTTTCAGGTTCTTCCAGTGCAAGCGCACCGGTTCGGGCACGGCACGGGTCAGATTGGTCTCCGAATCGTAACGCACCAGGCCGCGCGGATACCCCATCTTGTCCATGATGCTGTTGCATGCATCGACACAAAGGCCGCAGGAAATGCAGGTGTATTGCAGACCATTGCGGATGTCGATGCCGACCGGGCAAACCTGGACGCACAGGCCGCAATCCACACAGTCGCCATGTCCCAGGGCCTGCCGGTCGCCATGTGCGCGCAGCCCGGCGCGGGCCAGGGCGCGCCCCGCAGTCCCCTCGCCGCGGCGCTTGTCGTAGTGCACGCTCAGCGTTTCCGGTTCGTACATCGCGCTCTGGAAACGGCCGTAGGGACAGATGAAGGTACAGACGTGCTCACGCAGCAGGGCGGCGGCGGCATAGGTGCTGAAGCTCAGGGCGAGCGTGGTGATATAGGCTGCCGCCGGTGCCTGGCCGGTCAGCACTGCGCGCAGCAGGTCGGGAGCGTGGCCAAAATAGAGCACGAAGGTCAGCGCGGTCCAGACCGCAAGCAGAACCCAGGCGACGCGGGTAGCGCCCACCTTGAGCAACTTCTCACGATCGCTCCAGGGCGCGCGCAGCAGGCGCAGGCGCGCGGGACGTTCCCCCTGGAACCATTTTTCCAGCAGCATGAAGGCATCGGTCCACAGGGTCTGGAAACAGAAATACCCGCAAAAGGCCCGGCCAAACATGGCGGTGATGAAGAACAGGAACACGGCCGCGATGAACAACAACATCGACAGCCAGAAGATGTCCTGCGCGTAGACCACCAGATCGAAGATCAGGTAGCGGCGCCCGGGAATATCGAACATGATCGCCTGCGACGGCGCGTCCGGCCGCGACCAGGGTAGCCAGGGCAGGAGGAAATACACCGCGAAGCCCAGCCAGAGAACGGCGCTCTTGAAACGGCGAAACGGCCCCTTGATCGAGCGGGGAACGATGGGAATGCGTTTGAAATAGGGGTCGCCGCCGGATTCTAGTTCTTGCACTTTTTTACCCTTCAGCCCGGTCTAAAGCCGGATGGGACAGCTGGTTCATGTGAACGTTCATACTATTTCCCAGCGACGAAAAAAACCCCGGCAAGCCGGGGTTTTTCGGCTCGACTCCGGGAAGGTTTACTTGCCACCACCCAGTTCGTGTACGTAGACGGTCAGCAACTTGATCTGCTGCGGGCTCAGCCGACCCTTCCAGGTTGGCATCACGCCCTTGTTCACACCCGAGGCGATGACCTTGGCGATCGCCGTGACCTTACCCGCGTCATTGGCGGCGCCGGGTACATCGGCCCAGAGCCAGACCTTGTCGGTCAGGTTGGCCGAACCGATGTCCTGGCGACCCTTGGCATTGTCGCCGTGGCAGTAGTAACAGGCGCCGGTCTGACCATGGAACATTTCCTTGCCTCGGCTGGCCTTGGCGGCATCCGCCTTCAGACCCGAGAGCGTCGCCACGTAGTTCGCCAGATCGTCGATCTGAGCGGCTTCCAGGGCCTCGCCGAAGGGTGGCATATAGCCGTGGCGGCCGTCGGTGATGGTTTCGTTGATCTTGTCGTAGGAACCCCCGTAGATCCAGTCGTCATCGGTCAGGTTCGGGAAAAACCCGATCTTGCCCTGGCCACCCGCCTGGTGACACGCCGCGCAGTTGTCCGAGAACAAGGACTTCCCCGCGGACAGCATGAAACTGTTGAGATCGGGATCCTTCGCGATCTTGTCATAGGGCAGGGCCGCGAGCTTGTCGAAATACGGCTTCTGGGCCACATCGGCATCCTGCATTTCCTTCAGCAACTTGGAACGCGTGTTCCAGTGCCAGGACTCGTCCTGACCCGCCGAATTCTTGTAGGTAACGTGGCTCATGCCGGGCAGGAAACTCTTGCCGACAGGCCAGGAGGGGTAGATGAGCCAGTAGACCACGGCGAACACCATGGTCGCGTAGAACGTGTAGGTCCACCATACCGGCAAGGGATTGTTGAATTCCTGGAGATCGCCGTCCCACACGTGGCCCGTGGTCTGGACCAGGCTCGAAGATTTGTCAGCCATTGGACTTATCCTTCTTCACTTCGTCGTCGTCATCATCATGTAATGGGATGTTCTTGTACTCTTCCAGCTTCTCGCCCCGCTTCCTGCTGCCATAGACCCAGAAGAGGATCAGGCAGAAGGTGATGAAGAAAATCAGCATGCCGATAGGCTTGGCGATCTCCGGGTCGGCTAGCCACCCCATCAGCGGAACTTCACCAGGTCTTCGGGTTTGACCTTGCTGAAGTCAACCATCGTACCCAGCACCTGGAGATATGCGACCAGTGCATCCATCTCGGAAACACTGGAGCGATCACCATCGTAGTTGCCTTCCTGTGCCTGGGCGACCAGATTTTTCTGGGCATCCGCGATCACCAGGGTGTCGGCCACCTTCTCGCCGAATTTCTTCACGTTGTGCTGATACTCTTCCTGATTGGCCGAGTAGGGCACACCGGTGATGCGCAACGCCCGTAAGCGATCGCCCACGTCGGAGACATCGAGTTTCGTCGTGAGCAGCCAGGGGTAGTTGGGCATCACCGACTCGGGCACCACCGAGCGCGGGCTGAGCAAGTGCTGAACCTGCCACTCGTTGGAATACTTGCCGCCCACTCGCGCCAGATCAGGGCCGGTCCGCTTGGAGCCCCACTGGAAGGGGTGGTCGTATTGCGACTCCGCCGCGAGGGAGTAATGGCCATAACGCAGCTGCTCATCGCGGAAGGGACGAATCATCTGGGAATGGCAGAGGTAACAGCCCTCACGCACGTAGATGTCGCGTCCGCGCGATTCCAGCGGCGTGTAGGGACGCACGCCGTCGACCTTCTCGATCGTCTTGTCCTTCATGAAGAACAGGGGCGCGATTTCGACCATACCACCGATGCTGATGGCGATCATGGTGAACACCAGCAGGATGCCGGCGTTGGTTTCGATTTTTTCGTGTTTGAAGCTCATTCCTAACCTCGTCTGGCTCAGGCAGTGGCGGTGGCGGCACGCACGCTTTCGACTTCAGCGGCACGCACGCCCTGGCGTATGGTCTGGAAAACGTTGTACGCCATCGTCAACATACCAGACAGGAAGAACATGCCACCGATGGCGCGCATGACATAGAAGGGATGCATGGCGGCAACCGATTCCACGAAAGAATACTGCAAATTGCCATAGTCATCGAAGGCACGCCACATCAAGCCCTGGGAAATTCCGGAAATCCACATCGCGGTGATATACAACAGCACGCCGATGGTGGCCAGCCAGAAGTGAATGTTGATCAGCTTGACGCTGTACATCTCGGTCTTCCACAGGCGGGGAATCATGTGATACATGGAGCCGAATGAGATCATCGCCACCCAGCCCAGTGCGCCCGAGTGCACATGGCCCACCGTCCAGTCGGTGTAGTGAGACAAGGCGTTCACGTCCTTCAGCGCCATCAACGGGCCCTCAAAGGTGGACATGCCGTAGAAGGACAGGGCCACGATCATGAAACGCATGATCGGGTCGGTACGCAGCTTATCCCAGGCCCCGGACAGGGTCATGATGCCGTTGATCATGCCGCCCCAGGAGGGCAGGAGCAGCATGATGGAGAAAGTCGCACCGAGGGTCGATGCCCAGTCGGGCAGCGCGGTCCAGTGCAGGTGGTGGGTACCCACCCACATGTACATGAACGACAGTGCCCAGAAGTGGACGATGGACAAGCGGTAGGAATAAACGGGGCGGCCGGCATGCTTGGGCACGAAGTAATACATCATCCCCAGGAAGGCCGCGGTCAGGAAGAAGCCCACGGCGTTGTGGCCGTACCACCACTGCACCATGGCATCCTGAACGCCGGAGAACAGGCTGTAGGACTTCATGCTGAAAAGGTTGACCGGCACGGCCAGGTTGTTGAACGTATGCAGCAGGGCAGTCGCCAGGATGAAGGCCAGATAGAACCAGTTGGCGACGTAGATGTGAGGCTGCTTGCGCTTCATCAGGGTGCCGATGTAGATCGCCATGTAGGACACCCAGACGAGTTCGATCAGGATGTCGATGGGCCATTCCATTTCCGCATATTCGCGGCCCTGGCTGTAACCCAGGACGTAGGAGATGGCGGCCAGCACGATCACCGCCTGCCAGCCCCAGAAGGTGAAGCTGACGAGGCCGGGCGCGAACAGTCGTGCCTGACAGGTGCGCTGCACCACGTAATAAGAAGTGGCGAACAGGGCGGAGCCGCCGAAGCCGAAGATCACCGCGCCGGTATGAACTGGGCGGAAGCGGCCAAACGAGAAGTAGGGACTATCGAAATTCAGGAAGGGCCAGGCCAGTTCGGAGGCGATGTACAGCCCGACGGCCATACCTACCACCGCCCAGACTATCGCCATGACGGAAAACTTCTTGATGATCTCGTAATCGTACTGCTCGGCCGCAGCCAGGGTGGTTGCAGACATAAGACCTCCTAGGGTTACAGCAGCTTCGGGCACCATCCCGGAGCATCGTTTCAACACTGAAAATGGCGAAAGACTCTGCTAAATGCACAAAAAAAAGTCGGGCGAGTATAGACGTACGGCCGACGAGCGACAAGATCGAATCACACCCCGCCCGTCAGTAATCCATCGGATTTGAGCAGGGTACCCAGGTCGGCGGCGATGTCCTGAATCTTGTCACCGTAGGGCAGGTAGAGCCGCAGACGGCCATGGCTATCGAGTACATAACTGCCCGCGGAGTGATCGACTAGATAACCGGAAGCACCCGGATCCACGTGCCTGTGATAAACGATGCGGAATTCCTTCGCCGTCAGCGCCACCTGTGCCGGCGTGCCGTACAGGCCCAGGAATGCGGGATGGAAATAAGGCACATAGGCCTTGAGAACTTCGGGCGTGTCGCGTTCCGGGTCCACGGTCACAAACAGCACCTGGATCTTGTCCGCCGCCCCACGGGGCAGCAACTTGAGCGCCTCGGACAGATCGGAGAGCGTGGTAGGGCAAACATCCGGGCAATGGGTATAGCCAAAAAACAGCACCACCACTTTGCCCCTGAAAGTCTCCAGCGTCACCGCACGGCCATTGTGATCGGTCAATGCCAGGCGCAGGCCGAAGTTCGAACCACTGATGTCGCTGCCGCGAAACACCGGCTTGGCAGCCTGCTCACAGCCCCCGAGCAGCAGCGCGAGCAGCAGCCAGCCCAGCCACAAGGCATCACGCCGCATGGGGCAAGGCTCCGGCGGGTAGGTCGGAGAGGCGATACTTCCCGGTCAGCACCGCCTTGGCCAGTTCTTCCAGATTCATCTCGTTGAGCAAGGAGAGGATATTCTTCTTCACCGGCACCCATTTGAAATGCATAGGGCAGGCCGTCTCGTCCGAGCACTCCTTCAGCCCCAGGATGCAGTTCTTGGTGAAATTCGGCCCCTCGGTCAGGAGCAATACCTGCATCAGCGTGGTTCTGTACATGCCCTCGCGCAGGCAAAAACCACCGAGTCGACCGCGAAAGGAGTCCAACAACCCCTGCTTGCACAGGTTTTGCAGGATCTTGGCCAGGTAGGCGGCCGGCACGTTGAGGCGCTCGGCGATGTCGCGATTAAGCACCGGATCGCCAGGCGGTTGGGTGGCGATGTAAATCAGCGCCTGCACTGCATACTGGCTTGTGCGCGACAAGACCATGTCTCACTCCGGGAGTGTTTGTTATCGGGGCGATTATAGCGGCGTGGTTTTCCCCGGAAACAAGGATTTTCGGACACGAAGGTAGAAATTCAGTGCCCGGCCAGCAGGCCCGCCAGCCGCCTGGGTACGAAGGCGGCAGCCATGCGCTCTGCATCGCAGGCCGGCAGAAAAGGCATGGACGCGAGCAGGGGCGCGGGAATGCGGCTAACCAGCGCGTCCAGGTTTTCCTCATAGGCGCGCATCTCCGGGTCGATTCGATTGGCCACCCAGCCAGCCAGCTTCAAGCCGCGCGAGGCAATGACCTCGGCCGTCAGCAGGGCATGACTGAGGCAGCCCAGGCGCATCCCCACTACCAGAATCAAGGGCAGACCCAGCGCCACGGCCAGATCGGCAGCATCCTGGCGCGCCGACAGAGGCACCAACAAGCCACCCACACCTTCCACCACGACCACGTCCGCGTCCGCCATCAGGGTCTCGCACGCCGCGCGGATGCGGGGAATCTCGATGCGCACCCCCTTGTGTTCGGCGGCGAGATGGGGTGCGATCGCCTCCCGGAAGAGATAGGGGTTGATCGACGCGGCGGGCGCCTGCACCGTGCCGGCGGCCGTGAGCAGCGCGACATCCTCGTTCACCCAGACGCCGTCTTGCAACTCGGCCCCCGCCGCGACCGGCTTCATGCCGATGACGCGCAGCCCCAGCGCGGCATAGGCACGCAACAGCGCCGCGGCCACCCAGGTCTTGCCGACATGGGTGTCGGTGCCAACGATGAAGAAACCGTTCACGAGAGCGGGGAGCGGGGAGTGGAGAGCGGCATCTCCCCTCCCCGCTTACGAAACTGGATCACCTGGCGGCCGTCCTCCAGCCGGTCTTTGGCGCCGGCCCAGGCGTGACCGTAGACCACCTCATAGGTGGCGGGCAGGCGCCCGTCCTGGCGGAAGCGTTCGTAGTTCTGCTGCAACTGACTCCAGGCCACTCGGCCCATGAGGCCGCCGCGTGCGCCCTGCTTGACGGTGTGCGCACCGATGGCTTTGAGGTCGCGCAGCAATCCGGAGAGCTCGGCGTAGGTCAGCGTAATGTGTTCCATTTCCATCACCGGCTGGGCGAAACCGGCATGCACCAAGGCATCCCCCACATCGTGCATGTCGATGAAGCGGTTGACATGGTGGTAGTCATCGATTCCGTTCGACGCGGCCCGCAACTCCTTCAGGGTGTCCGGTCCAAAGCTCGCGAACAGGAACAGTCCGCCCGGCTTCAACACCCGGTGCACCCCGCGGAAGGTCGCCTCCAGATCGTCCACCCACTGTAACGCGAGACTGGACCAGGCTAGGTCGACACAGTTGCTCTGCAACGGCATACGCTCCATATCGGCGCAAATCGGCGTGAACGGGGTGGGCCGAGGGTTGAGGCGGGAAACCCACTTACGCCAGCCATGCGCCTGGCCGTGGCGGTCGCTGGCAACTCGCAGCATGGCGTGGGCGATGTCGAGGCCCAGGACGGAGGCCCTCGGGAATCTCGCCTTCAGCAGGTCATAAGCGAAGCCGGTGCCGCAGCCGGCATCCAGGATCAGCGCCGGATCGAGTTTCACGCCGTCGAGATGCTCATCCAATCGCAGAACCACCTCCTTCTGCAGGAAGGCTGCCTCCTCGTAAGTCGCCGCGGCACGTTCGAAGGAGCGGCGAATGGCGCGTTTCAAGTCATCCATGCAGAAAATCCTTGAGAGTGGCGTCAAACCAGTCCGGGTGCGACAAAAACGGGGCATGCGCCGCGCGCTCATGCAATGTCAGACGTGCGTTCGGCAGATGCATGGCGAGCCATTGTCCCGCTTCGGGCGGGCAGAGCAGGTCGCGGGCCCCATGCACCACCAGGGTCGGGCACCCTACCCGTCCGGTCTGAGCGCGCAAATCGACCGTGCGCAGCAATTCCAGGCCGGCGGCCAGGTCCGCCGGGTAGGGCTCCGGCTGTGCGCGCAATCGTTCCCGCAACTGGCCGACCACCGCGCGCGCGGCATCACCGCCGCGCGCCTGCAAGGTAAGAAAACGCAGCAACGTGGCGCGGAAATCGTCGGCCAGGGAATGCGCGAATTCTTCCAGCAGCGCTGGCGCCATGGCGTGAGGCCAGTCGGCCCGGGCGGCAAACGCGGGCGACGTGCTCACCAGCACCAGACGCGCCACCTTGTGCGGATGCCGCGCCGCCAACGCCTGCGCCACCATGCCACCCAACGACCAGCCGATGAGGGCGGCCGGTCGCGCGATGCTCGCGGCCACGGCATCGGCCAGGTCTTCCACGCGATCAGGCGTGCGCGAAGGGGACGTGCCATAGCCGGAGAGATCCGGGGCCCGGCAAGAAACCTCGGGCGGGAACCGCGCCATGGTTTCCGTCCAGACCGCGCCGGAGAGCCCCCAACCATGCAGAAAGACCAGGGGCAAGGAACCAGGGGCCAGGGTCATGAGGCGGCCAACGCCCGGAATGCGGCCAGGAGCGTATCCACGTCCTCGAGCGTGTGCGCGGCGGACAAGGAAATGCGCAGACGCGCCGTGCCCGCCGGCACGGTGGGCGGGCGAATGGCGGGAATCAAGATGCCGCGCTGCCGCAATCCTTCCGCCAGCGCCAGGGCAGTCCGTTCGTCGCCCACCCACAGGGGCTGGATCGGCGTGGCGGAGTCGAATAAAGCCCAGGGCAGGTCCGCCATGCCGGCCCGCAGTCGGGCGATGAGTTCGTCCAGGCGCTGCCGTCGCCAGGGTTCGGCGGTGAGCAGCTTGAGGCTGGCCCTCACCGCGGCCGCCAGCAGAGGCGGCTGTGCCGTGGTGTAAACGTAGGTGCGCGCCTTGTTCACCAGCCATTCGATCAATTCGCCGCTGCCGCCCACGAAAGCGCCGGATACCCCGACAGCCTTGCCCAGGGTGGCCATGTAGATCAGTTGCGAGTCGCGAGTCGCGAGCCTGGATAGCGCTCCCCTGCCATCTTGACCCAGCACCCCGAAGCCGTGGGCATCGTCCAGGTAGAGCCAGGCATCGAAACGTTGCGCCAGTGCCAGCAAGTCGGCCACCGGCGCCACGTCGCCATCCATGCTGAAGACCGTATCGGTCGCGATCAACTTGGTTTGCGCAGTGCTATTGGCGAGCTGCCGCTCCAGCGCGGCGAGGTCGAGGTGCGGGTAGCGGCTGAGTTTCGCTCGCGACAGCAAGGCGGCATCGACCAGAGAAGCGTGGTTCAGGCGATCTTCGAACACCTCGCCATGGCGCTCCAGCAGTGCCTGGAGCACGCCCAGATTCGCCATGTAGCCGTTGGGAAACAGGAGTGTCGCGGGCAGGCCGACAAACTCGGCGAGTTCGGATTCCAGCTCGTGATGCAGACGATGATGGCCGGTGAGCAGATGCGCGGCACCCGCGCCCACGCCGAATTCGGCCGCGGCCGCCCGCGCCGCCGCGGCGATCTCGGGATGCCCGGCCAGGCCCAGGTAATCGTTGCTGGAGAAGGATAAATATTCACGCCCATCCAGCCTCACGCGTACGCCTTGCGCGCCGTCGAGCACGCGGCGGCGGCGGCGCAGGTTCAGCGCATCGAGCTCGGACAGGGCGGATTGGAGTTGATGGGGAAGCATGGGCTGCACGGAGAGGGCCGGAGGGAAGGCGTCAGCCAGGCCGACGCCCTCCCTTCAGCCCCCGAGGAAGGGGGTACTCAGCCGGCGCAGCGCCGGCCCCGTACCGCCTCGCCATGGAGGCCGAGCCTGGCGAACAGGGCGCTGTCGGCGTCCGCTTCCGGGTTACCGGTAGTGAGCAGGTGATCGCCGTAGAACACCGAATTGGCACCGGCCAGGAAACACAAGGCCTGCACCGCCTCGCCCAGTTCCGATCGCCCGGCGGAAAGCCGCACATGGGAGGATGGCATGGTGATGCGCGCCACGGCGATGCTGCGCACGAACTCGAACGGGTCAAGATCGGCGTCCGGGCCAGACTGCGCGGCCAACGGCGTGCCGGGCACCTTGACCAGCATGTTGATGGGCACCGACTCGGGCTGCGGCCGCAGATTGGCCAGCTCCATGATCAGGCCGGCACGCACGCGGCGCGACTCGCCCATACCGATGATGCCGCCACAACACACGTGGATACCGGCCTCGCGCACCTGCGCCAGGGTGTCCAGACGGTCGTCGTGACTGTGGGTGGTGATGACCTCGCCGTAGAACTCGGACGCGGTATCGAGATTGTGGTTGTAGTAGTCGAGGCCGGCATCCTTGAGCCGTTCCGCCTGGCCCGGCTGCAACATCCCCAGGGTGACACAGGTTTCCAGGCCCAGCGACTTGACTTCGCGCACCATTTCGGTGACCGCGCCCAGGTCTCTGTCCTTCGGGCCGCGCCAGGCAGCCCCCATGCAAAAACGGGTCGCACCCGCCGCTTTCGCGGCCTGCGCGGCCTCCACCACGGTCGCCAGATCGAGCAGTTTCTCGCGCTCCAGACCGGTATCGTGGCGCGCGGACTGCGAACAATAGCCGCAGTCTTCGGAACACCCCCCGGTCTTGATCGACAGCAAGGTGGATAGCTGCACCGCGTTGGGGTCGAAGTGCGCCCGATGTACGCTCTGAGCCTGGAACATCAGATCGTTGAAGGGCAGCGCGTAGAGCGCTTCCACCTCAGCCAGGGACCAGGACTTGGATTGGATGGGTTGGGACAGATCGGTCATTGCGGACTCTCAACGGTGATGTCTTTCCAGTCTTCGCGACCGGCTTTCCAGATGTCGTACAGGGCCCAGGGCACCAGGGCAAACAGCATGAGCGCATACACCCCAGGCCAGCCCGTAGGCAGATGCGCGAGGTCGTTGGCCAACACGACCAGCGTCCCCACCACGGCGTAATAACGGTAACCCGCCCACTTGTGATAGTGACGCACGGTCAGGTCGGGGTGGTGGGCGATGGAGGCATAGACGAAGATGGAAAACGCCAGCCAGATCATGACCGGCGGCAAGGACATGGCCATGGGCAGAAAAGCCAGCTTCTTGTCGGCTATCGTCAGCCCCAGGCCGAACAGGCAAGCCGACAACAGTGTGGTGCCGACCGCCAGATAATTGAACAGGCGCGCACTGCGCAAACAGGAAGCCGCCGTCAGAATTTCAGTCTTGTTCTCGGACATTGAGCGGAAATGGTCGATGATAGAGGCGCGGCATGGTGCGTGAAGGGAGGGTTCTTGTCAAATCCACTGGACTCGTTGCTGAACAACTGCCTACATATATTGCAAATGGGCGTCGCGCAACCCTGCGTGCTTTGTGGCGCGCGGGTGCGAGGCAGCCTCATTTGCCCGCGCTGTGCCGCCGACCTGCCGACGCTGCCAGCGCAGCGCTGCCCGCTGTGTGCCCGTCCCGCCACGGGAGGTCTGGTTTGTGGCGCCTGTCTGAAAAAACAGCCCGCGTTCGAGCATTGCGAGGCCGTATACGCCTACGCTTTCCCACTCGATGTACTGATTCGGCAGTGCAAATACCACGGCGCCCAGGAATTGGCCGAACTCTTCGCCGACGCCCTGGCGCATCGCCTGGCGAACCTGCCGCGCCCCGACTTCATCGTACCCATGCCCTTGCACCCGGCCCGGCTGCGCGAGCGTGGTTTCAACCAGGCGCTGGAAATCGCGCGTCGCCTGGGTGCGCGCCTGGACCTGCCGGTACGCCACGCCTGCCAGCGGCTACGCAACACTCCGCCGCAGGCCGGACTCGATCTCCAGGCGAGAAAACGCAACCTGCGCGGCGCCTTCACCTGCGACTCAAGCTCGGCGGGCGCGCGCATCGCCCTGCTCGACGATGTCATGACCAGCGGCAGCAGCCTGAACGAACTGGCGAGGGTCGCCCGCGGCGCCGGTGCCGTGGAAATCAGCGCCTGGGTCGTGGCGCGAACACTCTAGCCGCCTGGCCCCAGCCGCGCCGTGCGCCGATCACGCCGCCGCCCGTTCCCGCTCCCGCCCACTCTTCAGCGTGACTGCGTATTTCACCTCCACTTGGCCCAGGGCTTCCAGGGCGCTGAACAAGCCGTTCGACAGGCGCAGACGCCATGCCGAGTCGAGCATCAGGTCGCAGCTGGCCTGCGCATTGCCATAGGCCAGGGTCACCGGACAAGCATTGGCCTCGCGATGGGCTGCCAGGACTTCCATCAGGGCACGAACCTCGGCCCCCGGTTTCAATACCAGCCTCAAGCCGGTGGCGTAGCGGGTGCGGGCGGCATCCAGGCTCATGAGTTCGTCGGCGGTGACGCGCATCCCACCCGAATACTCGTCATGGCTGGCGCGACCGGTAACGATCAGGAGCTCATCCTCCTTGATGAAGGCGCGAGAGGCCTCGAAGGCTTCGTTGAACACCGATACTTCCACTTGCGCGCCGCGGTCGTCCAGGGTGACGAAGCACATCTTGCCGCGCCGGGTCATCTGCGTGCGCATGCTGGAGACGATGCCGGCCAGGAGCTGCTGACCCGGCTGCGGCCTGACTTCTTTCAGGCCGCGGGTGGCGATGCCTTTCAGGGAATCGCGGTCGGCATCGAAGGGATGGCCGCTGATGTAGAAGCCCAGCGCGGTCTTCTCCAACGCCAGGCGCTCCTTCAGCGGCCATTCCGCCACCTTGATCAGGGGCGGGGGTGTGGATGCCACCTCATCGCCGAACAGGCTGTCCTGGGCCGCGTTGGCCTGCTGGTTTTCCGCCCATTCCATGGCCAGACCCACGCTCATCAAGGTGGAGGCACGGTTGGGATGGAGCGCGTCGAATGCCCCGGCGCGTACCAGGGCTTCGATGGCGCGGCGGTTCACCACGCGGCGATCCACCCGCTTGCAGAAATCGAACAAGTTCGTGAAAGCCCCACCCTTTTCCCGCGCGGCGGCAAGGTTATCGATGGCGCTCTCGCCCGTCCCTTTCACCGCACCCAGGCCATAGCGGATGGAGTTCCGATCCACCGGAACGAAGCGGTAAGAGGAGAGATTCACGTCCGGCGGCAGGATGAGGATGCGGTTCTTCACCGCGTCGTCGTGGAAGATCTTCACCGTGTCGGTGTTGTCGAGGTCCGAGGACAGAGAAGCGGCCATGAAGGCGGCGGCGTGGTGGGCTTTCAGCCAGGCGGTCTGGTAGGTGACCACCGCATAGGCTGCCGTGTGCGACTTGTTGAAGCCGTATTCCGCGAACTTCTCCATCAGGTCGAACAGCCGCATGGCCAGGGCCGGGTCGTAGCCCTTCCTGGCAGCTCCCGCACACATGATCTCCCGGTGCTTGGCCATCTCCTCGGCCTTCTTCTTGCCCATGGCGCGGCGCAAGAGGTCGGCGCCACCCAGGGTATAGCCGCCGATGATCTGGGAGATCTGCATCACCTGTTCCTGGTAGACGATGACGCCATAAGTGGGCTCCAGACAGGCTTTCAGATCCGGGTGGAAATAGTCGATGGCCTGCTTGCCCTTCTTGCGCAGGATGAAGTCGTCCACCATGCCTGAGCCCAGCGGCCCCGGCCGGTAGAGGGCCAGCACGGCGATGATGTCCTCGAAACGGTCCGGTTCCAGCTTGGTCAGCAGCTTCTTCATGCCATCCGATTCCAGCTGGAAGATGGCGGTGGTGTTGGCGGTCTTCAGGATCTCGTAGGCTTTCGGGTCGGTGAACGGCAAGGTCTCCAGGTTCAGGTCCCAGGCGGGATCGAGTCGCCGGATGTATTTCACCGCCAGGTCGATGATGGTCAGGTTGCGCAGCCCCAGGAAGTCGAACTTCACCAGGCCGACCTTCTCCACATCGTCCTTATCGAACTGCGACACCACCGATTCCGAGCCTTCGGCGTTGTAGAGGGGACAGAAGTCGGTGAGTTTTCCCGGCGCGATCAACACGCCGCCGGCATGCATGCCGACGTTGCGGGTGAGGCCTTCGAGCTTCGTCGCCAGTGCGAACAGCGCCTTCACATCCTCCTCGTTGTCCACCTTGGCCTTGAGCTCCGGCACCTGTTCCAGTGCCTCGGCCAGGGTCACGTTCTTACCAGGCGCCGAAGGGATCATCTTCGAGAGCAGATCGCAGAAGGTGTACGAGAGGTCCAGCACACGGCCGACGTCGCGCACCACCGCGCGCGCTGCCATGGTGCCGAACGTGACGATCTGGGAAACCGCATCGGCGCCGTATTTCTGACGCACGTATTCGATCACGCGCCAGCGGTTGTCCTGGCAGAAGTCGATGTCGAAGTCGGGCATGGAAACCCGTTCCGGGTTGAGGAAGCGCTCGAACAGGAGCGCGTAACGCAGCGGGTCGAGGTCGGTGATGCCGATGGAGTAGGCCACCAGGGAGCCGGCGCCGGAACCCCGACCCGGCCCCACCGGCACGCCGTTATTTTTGCCCCAGTTGATGAAGTCTGCCACGATCAGGAAGTAGCCGGGGAAGCCCATCTGGATGACGGTGTCGAGTTCCAGTTCCAGGCGCGCATCGTATTCCGCCTGACGCGATGCGCGCACCGCCTCGTCCGGGAACAGGACTTGCATGCGCCGCACCAGGCCATCTCGGGCGAATTGGCGCAGGTAGTCGTCCAGTGGCAGGCCGCCGGGCGTCGGAAAATCCGGTAGCTTGCTTTTGCCCAGTTCCAGCGTAAGGTTGCAGCGGCGCGCGATTTCCAGTGAGTTTTCCAGCGACTCCGGCAGATCGGCGAACAGCGCCGCCATCTCGTCCTGAGACTTGAAATAATCGTCTTCCGTGAAAGTCTTAGGCCGGCGCTTGTCGGTCAGCGTAAAGCCCTCGGCGATGCACACCCGCGCCTCGTGCGCGGTGTAGTCGTCGCGTTGCAGGAACTGCACCGGATGCGTGGCCACCACCGGGAGGCTCAGTTCCTCCGCCAGGGTGACCGCGCGCGCCACGTGCAGATCGCATTCCGGACGACCATCGCGCTGCAACTCCAGGTAGTAACGGTTCGGGAAACGCCGCGCCCACTCGGTCGCCAAGGCGCGGGCGGAATCCAGGGAAGCGTTCACCAGAGCCTGGCCGACGTCACCCAGATGTCCCCCGGACAGGGCGATCAGCCCCTCGCCCCAGACATCGAACCAGGCCGGATCGACCAGGGCACGGCCACGGTGCATGTTCTGGCGGTAGGCACGCGAGAGCAGTTCACACAGGTTGTGCCAACCGGCCTTGTCCTGTACCAGCACCAGCAGGCGCGTGGGTTTGTCCACCGAGGCAGGTGGGGCCACCCAGAGATCGCAGCCGGCGATCGGCTTCACCCCTTTCTTGCGCGCCGCCGAATAAAATTTCACCAGGCCGAAGGTGTTGGCCAGGTCGGTCAGGGCCAGCGCCGGCATGGCATCGTTCTTCGCCGCCCGAACCGCCTCATCGATACGCAGGATGCTGTCCTGCACCGCGTATTCGCTGTGCAGACGGAGATGGACGAAAGACGCGGTCATGGAGGGGAGGGGCGGCGAAAAGGCCGATTTTACCCCGATGCGGCTTCACCCTACCCGGCTCGTAGCCGGCATGATCCGGCCCGTGACGTTTTGCTACACGCGTAGCGAGGGAAGGCCACGACGGCGGCGCTGCGCCAGGCCCACCAGCCCGAGGCCTGCCAGCAACAGGGCCCAGGTCTCGGGCTCGGGCACGGGAGCAGGCTGATTCGTCAGGTTCTCCGCGGCGTCCGCGTATAGCAGGGTATCGAAACTGGCTGGGGAAACATGACTGGAATCGACGCCGCCTTCCTTCACCATCCAGGATTTTTGTTGCTGATTGGGGTCGAAGAACTGCGACCCGGCCTCGCCCGAAATACCGTGGGACAAGGCGAACAAGAAGGTCCCGGGGCCGCTCGCCGCCAGGAAGCCATCGGGGCCGTTGCCATCGCGCTCACCCGACCTCTTGCCGGAGACCGGATCGTACGAGTCCGAGCCCGACTGGTCGGGGGAACCCTGATCGTCCGGACCCTTCACCTCACCGAATGCGGCATTGAAGAACACGTTGAACAAGGTCTCGAGCGTGTCGCCCAAGACGGTGCTGGCATAATTGAGCCCATCACCAGCCCCTCTTTCGGGATCGGTGTCTTTCAACGGCTTGGGTTTGTAGCCCGTGTCGAAACACACCCCGCCCTTGATGGACAGGTTGGCAAGCGCGGCATCCGCCCCTGCCGGCTGCGAAGCGAGCAGCGCGATGAGTCCGAGCGTAGCCACCACTCTGAGGCGGTTAGCGACCATGACAACGGCCGAACCCTGGGACCATCACACAACGCACGTTCAACCCTCCTGAAAAATACCTACATCCATCTAAAGCAAGAAACGAGCCACAATACAACTCTATGTTTACTCGTGATTTCCCCACCTGGTAAGGTAGCAGGAACAGGGGGTATCGACAAGAAATCGACACTTGAGTCGAGTAACAGTCGGCATCGGATCGCCTCGAAGCGGTGAGCTCCCCCCCGTTCGGACGCCAGACTGGATAAACTCGGCGCCGAGGCTCCCCTCCCGATTCGTGGTCGCGCCGCCCGCGCGCAAGCGGGCACGCGGAGAAAAAGCCAGTACCATCCAACTCACCCGCCGGCTGGCGATTGAACCCACTTCGCGCGGAAGGCGCCCATGAAAATCCCGAAAAGACTCGAACCCCTGCTGGAAGACGGCCTGATCGACGACGTGATCCGCCAACTCATGAGCGGCAAGGAGGCGATGGTGTTTGTCGTCCGCTGCGGCGACGAGGTGCGCTGCGCCAAGGTTTACAAAGAGGCCAACAAGCGCGCCTTCCGCCAGAGCGTCGATTACACGGAAAACCGCAAGGTAAAGAACAGCCGCCAGGCGCGCGCCATGGCAAAGGGCACGCGCTACGGCCGCGAAGCCCAGGAGGAGGCTTGGCAAAACGCCGAGGTCGATGCCCTGTATCGCCTGGCCGCGGCTGGCGTGCGCGTGCCGAAACCATACAACTTCCACGCCGGCGTGTTGCTGATGGAACTGGTCACCGACGCCAACGGCAACGCAGCCCCGCGCCTGAATGACATGGAATTCACACCGGAACAAGCGCGCGGACATTTCCAGGCGCTGCTGCGGCAGGTGGTGCTGATGCTGTGCGCCGGGGTCATCCATGGAGACTTGTCGGAATTCAATATCCTGGTCAGCGAGGAAGGCCCGGTCATCATCGACCTGCCGCAAGCCGTGGACGCCGCCGGCAACAACCACGCGCGTGCCATGCTGGAACGCGATGTCGCCAATCTGACCGCTTATTTCGGCCGCTTTGCGCCGGAATTGCTGCCCAGCCAGTACGGCCGGGAAATCTGGGCGCTCTACGAACACGGCGAACTGACTCCCGAATCCCGACTCACTGGCCGTTTCGCGGAAAGCAAAAAGCCGGTGGACTTGCACGGCGTCCTCCGGGAAATCGACGACGCCCGTGCCGAAGAGGCTGCCCGACAGTTGCGCATGCAGGAATAGCGCGCAATCCGCACACCGGAGCTTATTGCAACCTTGTGGCGTTAATGATCGGGGTGTGTTTCAATGCCCCATGAAAACCTCAGCCCACGCCGCTTCCCTGGCGCCCTTCCCTGCCATCGAATCCGCCATCCGCGCAACCGGTGCGCGCGTCACCCCCTCTCGCGTCAGGGTGTACGCCCTGCTTCAGAACGCCCAGGGGCCGCTGTGCCACCGCGACATCGAACGTCTGTTGTCCGGCGGGGCGCTCCCGGCCATGGATCGCGTCACCCTCTACCGCGTGCTCGACTGGCTGGCGGCCGCGGGTCTGGCGCACAAGGCCGCCGATGCGCGCGGCGTATTCCGCTTCTCGGCGGCGACCTCCGATGGCGAACACCTGCGCCACATGCATTTCCGCTGCACCGCCTGCGGCGGCGTGTTTTGCCTGGACATGTCGCAGCCCTCGCTGCCCGAGTTACCTCAGGGATTCCGCCTGGCCAGCGCGGAATTCGATATTCGCGGCGTATGCCCCGACTGCGCAGGCAAACACCCATGACCCTAGTCTTCATCCTGCTCGCCACCTTCTCCGGCGGCATACTTTCCGTATTCGCCGCGGCCACGCTATCGCTGACGGTGCTGGCCAATCTGGCGCATCGACTGGTCGCACTCTCCGTGGGCATCCTGCTGGCGGTAGCCTTTCTCGACCTGCTACCCGAGGCCGCCGCGGGGCTGGATGTCCAGACCGTGGGCGGGGGCGTCATCGCCGGCATCCTGTTGTTCTTCATGCTGGAAAAGACCGCGCTGTGGCGCCATGACCATGCCCACGAGGTCCATGCCGGCCACGCCCACGAACCCGGCCCTTCACCCACCGGGATGATGATCGTGCTGGGCAGCGCGATGCATAACTTCGTCGACGGCGTCCTCATCTCCGCAGCCTTCCTCGAGGACATCCACCTGGGCCTGGCCACGGCGATCGCCGTGATCGCCCACGAGATTCCGCACGAAATCGGCGACTTCATCGTGCTGCTGGCCGCCGGCCATAGCCGCAGACAGACGCTCTGGCTCAATGTGCTGGCCGGCTCCGCCTCCGTCCTGGGCGGCATCCTGGGCTGGATCTTCCTGCGCAACATCAGCGGCGCGATTCCCTACGTGATGTCCCTGGCAGTCGCCAGCTTCATCTACATCGCCGTGGCCGACCTGATCCCGGAACTACAGGAACACCGCCGTCCCCACGACTTCCCGGCCCAGCTCGCCCTGCTGCTCGCGGGCATCGGCATGGTCCTGCTGGGCATGCACCTGGCGAATTGAAGCCCGGATTCAGGCGAGTGCCAGGGCGATGCGCTCGAGCGCATTCTTCAGGTTGACCATGGAAGTCGCGAAAGAGATGCGGATACACCCTTCGGCTCCGAAAGCCGAGCCGGGCACCAGGGCCACGCCATATTCCAGAAGGCGCTCGGCCAGGGCCAGATCGCAGGCAGTGGCAAGCTTGCCGCTAGCGTGCAGCCTGGCGATGGCCGCGCTCACATCGGGGAAGGCGTAAAAAGCCCCACCGCTGTCCACACAGGTCACATCGGGAATGGCGTTGAGAGTATCGACCACGTAGCGATGCCGCTCGCGAAAGGCGGCGAGCATGGGCGCAATGCAGGCCTGATCGCCATCCAGCGCCATTTCCGCCGCCACCTGGGAGATCGAGGTGGGATTGGAAGTGCTTTGCGACTGGATGTTTTCCATCGCCGCGATGATCTTGGCCGGGCCGGCGGCATAACCGATGCGCCAGCCGGTCATGGCGTAGGCCTTGGAGACGCCGTTCAACACCATGGTGCGGTCATACAAGTCGGGGCAGGCGTTGAGAATGTTGCTGTAGACAGCATCGGTCATGAGGATGTGTTCGTACATGTCGTCGCTGACGATCAGCACCTGCGGATGGCGGCGCAGCACTTCACCCAGGGCCGCGAGCTCGTCCCGGCGGTAGACCGCGCCACTCGGATTGGAGGGGCTGTTGATGACCAGCATCCGGGTCTTCGCCGTGATGGCCGCTTCCAGTTGCGCCGGCGTGATCTTGTACCCCTGGGAGATGCCCGCCGCGACGATCACCGGCACGCCGTCCGCCAGGATCACCATGTCCGGGTAGGAAACCCAGTAGGGCGCAGGGATGATGACTTCGTCGCCCGGATCGATGCAGGCCTGGGCCAGATTGTAGAAACTCTGTTTGCCGCCGCAGGACACCAGCACCTGGCTGGCCTGGTATTCCAGTCCGTTTTCCCGCTTGAACTTGGCGACGACCGCCTTCTTCAGGCTGGGCGTGCCGCCCACGGCGGTATATTTGGTAAAACCAGCATGGATGGCGGCGATGGCGGCATCCTTGATGTGCTGCGGGGTGTCGAAATCGGGCTCACCGACGCCCAGGCCGATGATGTCGCGGCCTTCGGCCTTCAGTTTCGCCGCGGCGGCAGCGACGGCCAGAGTCGGCGAAGGCTTGATATTCAAGACGCGGTGGGAAAGTTCCAAGAGGATGCCCTTACGAGATTGCAACGTGGCCGCGCTGGGATGCTACGATGGCCGGCTCTACTAGCGCGCGGATTTTAACTTGGCTGTCACTTATCCCAATAGCCCTTTTGCACTGCATCAACCCTTCCTCCCGGCCGGCGACCAACCGACCGCCATCGAACGGCTGGTGGATGGCATCGAAGCCGGCATGCGTTTCCAGACCCTGCTGGGCGTGACCGGCTCGGGCAAGACCTACACCATGGCCAACGTCATCGCCCGACTGGGCCGGCCGGCCTTCGTGATGGCGCCGAACAAGACCCTGGCCGCGCAACTGTATTCCGAGTTCCGCGAATTTTTCCCGGACAATGCCGTGGAATACTTCGTCTCCTACTACGACTACTACCAGCCCGAGGCCTACGTGCCCTCGCGCGACCTGTTCATCGAGAAAGACTCCAGCATCAACGAGCACATCGAACAGATGCGCTTGTCCGCCACCAAGGCACTGCTGGAACGGGAAGACTGCGTGATCGTCGCCACCGTGTCCGCCATCTACGGCATTGGCGACCCGGTGGATTACCACGGCATGATCCTGCATCTTCGCCAGGGCGAGCGCCTGGAACAGCGCGCCATCCTGCGCCGCCTCACGGAGATGCAGTACACCCGCAATGAACTGGAATTCAAGCGCGGCGTGTTCCGGGTCAAGGGCGACGTGATCGACATCTTCCCAGCGGAGCACGCGGAAACCGCCGTGCGCATCGCTCTGTTCGACGATGAGGTGGAAAGCATCAGCCTGTTCGACCCGCTCACCGGCCAGGTCTTGCACCGCGCGGCGCGCTTCACAGTCTATCCTTCCAGCCACTATGTCACCCCGCGCGAGGTCGTGCTGCGCGCGGTGGACAAGATCAAGCTGGAACTGGCCGATCGCCTGGAATTCTTTCAGAAGAACAACAAGCTGGTGGAAGCACAACGCATCGAACAACGCACCCGCTTCGACCTGGAATTGCTCGCCGAACTGGGTTTCTGCAAGGGCATCGAGAACTACTCGCGGCATCTCTCCGGGCGCAATCCGGGCGATCCGCCGCCGACCCTGATCGACTACCTGCCACCCAATGCATTGATGTTCATCGACGAATCCCACGTCACCGTGCCGCAAGTGGGCGGCATGTACAAGGGCGACCGCGCGCGCAAGGAAAATTTGGTCGATTACGGCTTTCGCCTGCCCAGCGCCCTGGACAACCGGCCGTTGCGCTTCGACGAATTCGAAACCATCATGCGCCAGACCGTGTTCGTTTCCGCCACGCCCAGCGTCTACGAAAAAGCGCATGAACAGCAGGTGGTGGAACAGGTGGTGCGCCCCACCGGCCTGATCGATCCCGTGATCGAGATCCGCCCGGTAGCCACCCAGGTCGACGACCTCATGTCCGCCATCCGCGAGCGCACCGCCCGTGGCGAACGCGTGATGGCCACCACCCTGACCAAGCGCATGTCGGAGCAGCTCACCGAATACCTCTCCGAGCACGGCATCAAGGTGCGTTACCTGCATTCGGACATCGAAACCGTGGAGCGGGTGGAAATCATCCGCGACCTGCGCCTGGGGCTGTTCGATGTCCTGGTCGGCATCAACCTGCTGCGCGAAGGCCTGGACATTCCCGAGGTGTCCCTGGTCGCCATCCTCGACGCCGACAAGGAAGGCTTCCTGCGCTCCGAACGCGCCCTGATCCAGACCATGGGCCGCGCCGCGCGCCACCTCAACGGCACCGCCATCCTCTATGCGGACCGGATCACCGACTCCATGCGCCGTGCCATAGACGAAACCGATCGCCGCCGAGCCAAGCAGATCGCGTTCAATCTGGCCCACGGCATCACGCCCAAAGGCGTGGTCAAGCGCATCAAGGACATCATCGACGGAATCTACGATGCGGAGGGTGCGCAGAAAGATCTACAGGCCGCGCAATCCCGCGCAAAATACGAGAGGATGAGCGAAAAGGATCTCGCGCGGGAAATCAAACGCCTGGAAAAAGACATGCTCCATGCCGCCAAAAACCTGGAGTTCGAAAAGGCGGCGGAACTGCGCGACAAGCTGCATGCCATGAAGAAACAGTTGTTCGGGGTGGAGGAGCATGACGAGTAAGCCCCGGAGCACCACCAAGGAGCCGCCATGAATGCCAACCTGGCCCGTCAACCCAGCCTTTACGACCCGCCGGTGGGCGTGATCGGCGAGATCCACTTGTCCGGCATCGCGCGTCGCTGCATCGAGTTGCTGCTCGCCACGCCGGGTCGCCCATGTCTCTGATCGCCCTCCGGGGGCTCGAACAGCCCTTCAATTACGGCCAGTTGCGCGCGCTGGTCGTGGACGACTTTCCCGGCATGCGCAACGCCCTGAAGATGACCCTGTCCAACTTCGGCGTAACCAGAATCGATCTGGCGGGTTCCGCCACCGAGGCGATTTTCAAGGTTCAGAACGGGCACTACGACTTCATCCTCTGCGACTTCAATCTGGGCGAGGGCCGGGACGGCCAGCAACTGCTGGAGGAGTTGCGTTATCGCGAGCTGATCGGACTGAAGACCGTGTTCGTCATGGTCACGGCCGAATCGGTCTACGAAAAAGTCGTTTCCACCGCCGAACTGGCGCCGGACGACTACCTGCTCAAGCCCTTCAGCGCGGAAGTGATGCGCAACCGACTGGAGATCAGCCTGCGACGGAAGCAGGCTTTCGAGGCGGCTTTTCATTGCCACGAGGAGGGCGATCTGGGCGGAGCCATCGCCGCTTGCGACCTGTTGCTCCGCGAAAAACCCAAGTATCTGGTCGATGCCTTGCGCTTCAAGGGTGAATCGCTCAACGCGCTGGGGCGCTACGCGGAGGCGGAAGAACTCTACCGGCGGGTGATCAGCATGCGCCCCATCCCTTGGGCCCGATTGGGCCTGGCCAAAGCCTTGCACCTGCAGAACGAGGACGATGCCGCGGAAGCGCTCCTGCGCGAGGTGCTCGAACGGGCGCCGCAACTGGTCACCGCTTACGACGTGCTCGCCGATATTCGACTCGCGAAGAAAGATGCCACCGGGGCGCAACGCGCGCTTCAAGCCGGAGTCGCCATCTCCGCGCGCACGGTCCGGCGACAACAGAAGCTGGGCAATCTGGCGCTGGACAATGGCGACCTGGATACCGCCCGCACCGCCTTTGCCACCGCGATCGACAAAGGCCAACACTCCGTCTTCATCACCCCCGGCGATTATGGCAATCTGTGCCGCATCCACCTGGAGCAGGGCAACCTGAGCGGCGCGATGGACACGCTGCGCAAGGGCAAGCTGGCGCTACAGGCGACGCCGGAAGGCCAACTGGTCGTCGTCGTCGTGCACGGCCAGGTCCATAACCGAAACGGAAAT
Source organism: uncultured Pseudomonadota bacterium (assembly GCA_903835655.1). Lineage (GTDB taxonomy): Bacteria > Pseudomonadota > Gammaproteobacteria > Burkholderiales > Thiobacillaceae > PFJX01. The sequence goes on from CAILNT010000013.1 coordinate 41,156, forward strand.
CACGCCGAGGCGCGCAAGTCCTTGGACGAAGCCGCGCGCCTGCGCGCCATCGGTGCGCGGGTGGACGGCCACTTTTTGCTGGAACTCGCCCAGGGCTTCCTGGCGTACGAGCGCCACGCGGAAGCCGATGCCACCGTCAGCGAAGTCGCGCGCAACGCGCACGATAGCGAAGTGCTGCTTGCCAGGGCCAAGCGCCTCTACGAAGCGGCCGGGCGCGCGAACGACGTCGAGCATCTCCTGAGTGAAGCCACCCGGGAGGTACGCAAACTGACCACAGAGGGCGTCATGCTGGCCCACAAGGGCGACATCCAGACCGCCGTCGAACGCTTGCTCGCCGCCTGTAGCCTGGCCCCCTTCAACCCCCGCATCCTGATGAACGGCGTCTGGGTGATACTCAAGGGCATCGAACTGGATGGCATGAACACGGAAAGACTGACCAAGGCACGCAGCCTGCTCGCGGCTGCGGAACGGCAAAATCCGGGCCATAGCCGCATCGCCGGCCTGCGGTCGCAGTTGCAGGAATTCGAATCCCGTTTTGGCCTACGCAGAAGGAGCGTCTGATGACGTTCGACAGCACCGACATGCATGCCGCGTTGATGCATGAACTCAAGAACAATCTCGGCCAACTGGCCATGACGCTCGACGGCATGCCTTGGCTGGACATTCCCGAACACGACACGAAACTGGATGAGGCCCGCCTGATCTGCCAGCGCAGCGTGGAACGACTACAGCAGGCCCTGCTCGTCTACAAGGCGGAACGACAGGCACTGCACCCGGTGATCGACGCTCATTCTCCGCTCGACCTGCTGTGCGAACTGGGTGGCAACGCCAGTTCTCTGGCGAGGAACCGGCTCAACATCGAAACCCTGGTGGGCGAGCAGGTGCCGGATCTCTGGTTCTTCGATCGCGCCCTGGTCGAAGTGGCCTTGTTGAATGCCATCCATAACGCCCTGGCCTATGCCCGATCGCGCATCGTCATCGCAGCCGACGTGCAGGAAGGATGCCTGACTTTCACCGTAAGCGACGACTCCGACGGCTTTCCGGCACAGATCCTGTCGTGCTGCGGCAAAGGTGCGCTCCTCAGCAACATGGGCACCGGCCTGGGCCTGCGTTTTGCGCAAATGATCGCCGAATTGCACGAAAATCAGGGCCGCATCGGCACCTTGCGGCTGCATAACGACGCCGGTGCGGTGTTCAGCATGCTGCTGCCCTGAGCGGGCCGCGCCCGAGCGCGACCCCGCCGGGAGACTGA
>CAILNT010000014.1 GCA_903835655.1 uncultured Pseudomonadota bacterium
CGTAACCCCAGCGTAACCCCGGGTGTCGGCGCGCGTTCAATGATACCCAGCGGTGCGCGTTGAATTTTACCCAGGGACTTTAGCTTCTCGTCATAGGTGGGGCTGTGGATAAGTGTAACGCATTCTCTGGATTGGGCACCTCCTTGGATTCGGATGGAATTTAGTAGCAGGGATTGTGCAGTTGCGCGGGGAAAGCCGCGTAGGGCGTAGCCCGAAGCGGATTTCCCCGCGCGGCGGCGTATCAGAAGGGCTCATCTTCCCCCGCTGGCTTGCCGCGCTTGCTCTGCTCCCTTGCTTTGATGCGCGACTTCGCGGTCGCACTGCTGTGGCGGAACCGGTAGGACTCGTTACCCGTCTCCACGATATGGCAGTGATGGGTCAGGCGGTCCAGCAGCGCCGTCGTCATCTTCGCGTCACCGAACACACTGGCCCACTCGCCGAAGGTTAGATTGGTCGTGATCATGACGCTTGTGTGCTCGTAGAGCTTGGACAGGAGGTGGAAGAGCAGAGCGCCGCCGGCCTGGCTAAAGGGTAGATAGCCGAGCTCGTCCAGAATCACCAAGTCCATGCGCATCAGAGCAAAGGCCAGCTTCCCGGCCTTGCCTGCCGCCTTCTCCTGCTCCAGTAGATTCACCAGATCGACCGTCGAGTAGAACCGTACCCGTTTGCTGTGTTGGGTAATACCGGATACGCCGAGCGCCGTGGCCAAGTGCGTCTTCCCGGTGCCCGTCCCGCCGATGAACACCACGTTGTGCGCCGCCTCGGTGAAGGACAGATCCGCCAAGTCGCTGATCAGACCTTGGTCCACCTTCGACTGCTCGAATTCGAATCCAGCGAGATCACGGTGCACCGGAAACTTGGCAGAGTTCAACTGGTATCTGATCGAGCGCATGGCCCGATCGGTGTGCTCGGTATCGAGCAGATGCTCGATCAGCCAGCGGGCGTTCTGAAGCCCCACCGAGTTCCCTTGGGCGACGATTTCCTCCCACGCGCTGACCATCCCGTACAGGCGCAGTGCCTTGAGTTCCGCAGCGACATCACGCATGACTCACCTCCGTGCGCAAGCGGTCATAACGTCCGGTATCGGATACGGGCACCTCCGCGACCTCCAGACCCGTCTCCACAGATTCCGGCGGCGGCGCCGCCTTGAGCCGGTTGAGTACATTCTCGATGTGCTCGGCGCTCGGGTTCCCTGACTCCAGAACCAGTTCCACGGCAACCAGCACGGTCTCCAGCCCGGACTTGGGGACGGCGGCCAGTACCTTGGCCATGATGCGATCTCCGCCTTCGCGCTTGAGTAACAGACGACGCAGGCGCTGTAGCGGTTCCGGCATATCCGCAAACGGCGCACCGTTGCGAAGGGCCCCTGGTTTCCTCTCGATCAGCGGGATGTAATGCTGCCAGTCGTAGCGGATCTGGTTGCGCTCGAAACTGCGTAGGTGAGTCGCCACCACAGCATCATGGGCGACCAGGTCAATGCGCTCGGGATAGATCCGGATGCTGACCATTTGCCCCACCAGTTCGCACGGCACCGAGTAGCGGCTGCGATCCTCAATGACCAGGCAGGTGCTGGACACCTTGCCCAGCGTCTCGACATAGCCGTCGAACGGCGTCACCATCGGCATCAGGCTGGGCTGCTCGTGTTCGAGCATCTCGGCAATAGTCAGGTCCTCGTAATCGGTGTGACGAAGTTCCTGCCACAGCGCCCGACAACGCGCCAGAAGCCAGATGTTGAGTTCGGCAAAGGAGCCGAATCGTTCCTTGGCCGCGTCTTGCCAGATGCGTCGCCGGCTGTCCTGTACGTTCTTCTCGACGACGCCTTTCTCCCAGCCGCTGGCGACGTTGCAGAAATCCGGATCGAACAGGGCGTGCGACGCCTTGGCGGCAAAGCGCGTATTGACGATCCTCGCCTTGCCCTTCTTGACCTTATCGACGGCGGTCTTCATGTTGTCGTAGATGCCGCGACGTGGAATGCCTCCCAGCGCGGTAAATGACCGCGTATGGGCGTCGAACAGCATCTCATGACTCTGCGTCGGGTAGGCTTGTACAACGAAGGCACGGCTCGCGCAGAGCTTCAGGTGCGCGGCCAGAATCTTGCGCCACACGCCACCGATCATCAGGCGTTCTTCGCTCCAGTCGAACTGGAACGCTTCACCCAGTTCGAACTTCAGCGGAACATAGGCCTTGACCAAGGCCTGCCCACCATTCTCCCGCCAGCGTCGGACGAACTCGGTGACCCGGCTGTAGTCGCCATCAAAGCCGGCAGCCTGGATTTCGCCAAACAGCTTCAGCGCGGTACGCCGGTCGCGCTTGGGACGACGCGCATCGATTTCCAGGGCTTTCGTCAGCTGCGCAGCAAAAGGCGCAACCTTGGTGTCCTCAGCGGGGCGCCGTCGATACTTCGGCTCCGTCCCTTCCGCCGCCTTCAGCCAACTCCTCACTGTCTTGCGCGTAAGCCCGGTACGTCTCTCAATCTCAGATAACGACAGGCCATCACGGTAATACAAACGTCGAACTCTTCCCAGTTGGTTCATGGTGATCATCTCCTTTTAATCCTGCTCAAAAAATGAGCAGGGAAGGTAAATCACCCTGGGTAATTCTCGACGCGCACTAGCTCAAAATAACGGGTACTTTCATTCGCGCGTCAACACGCTGTATTATTCAGATGTCACACAACCCCAAGGAGCCCATGACATGGCACGCAAACAGAAAAAGATCGACGTAGCGGAGACCCGCAAGAAGTCCGGCCTCAATCAAAGTGATTTCTGGAAGCGCTACGGCGTTAC